>NZ_JBLYPK010000002.1:0-571306 GCF_051861585.1 Stenotrophomonas sp. ATs4
CTGTACACCTGTACCTGTTCGAGCCGCTCTTCGAACAATTCAATCATTCCGGGCCAATCACCGGTTTCGACTGAGTAAAAGGACTCGACCGCCGAAAGGGCGATGTTGTACGGCCTCATTTGATCATCTCCGGGCAAAGGTCGATCGAGGCTAGAGAATGGATTGATAAGTTGGAGGTGCAGTTCCGCGATGTGCCGTCCCATCTGATAGTGACATGCAGCAAGGTGCGTCGCAGGAATCGCCCCCATTAACGTGACGCGTCACGCCCATTCGGCAGCAGCCCATTGGCGCCCCACCCCTCCCCCACTATAGTTCCACCCCTTACAAGGACGAGGCACCCCACATGCCCTATATCGCAATCGGACTCCACGTACTGGCGGCCATCTACTTCGCGGTGCACGCCATCCGCTCAGGCCAGAGCCTCTACTGGCTCATCCTGCTCTTCTCGTTCCCGCTGCTCGGCAGCGTCGTCTACTTCCTGGCGATCTACTTCCCGGAAGTCCGCCATTCGCGCGGTGCCCGGCAGGTCGTCCGCTCCGCCAAGCAGCTCATGGACCCGGGCCAGGACCTGCGCAACGCCCGTGCCGAACTGGCGCGTACGCCCACCGTGCAGAATCGGGTTCGCTTGGGCATGACGCTGCTGGATGCCGGCCAGGCCGAGGAAGCCAGAGCCCTGCTTGAGCAGGCAGCCAGCTCGCCGTTGGGCGACGATCCCTACATCCTGACCGGCCTGGCACGTGCGCGCCTCGAGTCCGGGCAGCCCGCGCTTGCGGTGGAGACGCTGGGCGGCCTGTTCGCCCGCCACCCGGATGTGCGCCGCAAGCCGGAACAGACGCTGCTTTACGCGCAGGCACTGGCGGCTACCCAAGCGCCCGACACCCGCGCCGCGTTCGAGCGCGCCGTCGAATGCGGAAACGGTGCGGCCGCCCGCTGCCTGTACGCCGAATGGCTGATGGCACAGCCCCAGCCCGACGACCGCAAGCAGGCCCGCACCCTGTTCGCCAGCATCATCGACGATGCGCAGCACTGGTCGCGCCACGCGCGCAGCCACAATGCCGCGTGGTTGGAGCGGAGCAAGGTCGCGTTGAAGGGCTACTGACGCCTGGCAGGCTTTGGCAATCCTGTCGCATTCGCCCCGGTCACAGCCTCGCCGGGCGGATGCCGACACTCGTCAGGCTTGTACCAGCGACATGTCCGATAGCCTTGCGGCCCAAGGCACCAGCCTCATTGTGCTGTATGCAACGATTCTGAAAATGTTGAATGTGGTGACGGCATCGGCCTTACTGCATTGGCATCGCGCACAGCCGGGCGTATTCCTTTCCGTGCCACCGAAAACAGGTGGCCGGGATTCGAAACCCCGGTAGTTCGCTGAAGTAAACGCTTGCCAGCCGGCATCACCCTGTGTGGTGCCGGCTGGCAATCCGTCGGCCGGCTATGGCGGGCGGTGCGTGGAGGCCTTGTGCCTGCCGGTTTAGCGAACACCGGGTTTCGAACCACGCACCGTCCGCCACCTTTATCGGTGGCGGCTTCTGCATGCACGCAAGGAGCCCAGCCATGACCAAGCCCCACTCCCCTGCCCCGCACCCGATCAATGACGCGCCCGCAAACGGCTCTGCGCTTGATCCGAACACCCTCATCGCCCTGCTGCACAGCATCGGCTCCGGCGCCGCCTCCGATGGTCAGCCGTGGCCGGAACGCCATCAGATGCCCGGCCGACGCATCGCCCTGGCGGATACCGACTGCTCCTTGGCCGGGCTTCGCGTGGTGCTGGAGATTCTGCTGGCCGCGGAGCGCGCCCGCGAGAACGGCGAGTTGGAGCAATACGTTGGCCCGCGCGTTATGGAAGGCCTGATCATGGCCGGACTCGGCCTCACCGCACACGCCAGTACGCGGCTGCATCCGGAGGGCTGAGTGGCGTGGTGGCGCTGGGCGACCACGATGTTTTGCCTACCAGCGGTGGTTGCGGCACAGATTCAGTGGCCAGTGCCACCGGTGCCTGAGCAGCTCGCATTCCAGAGCATCCCCGACGATCGCTTTTCACTACTCCGCCGACAGGCAAGGCAATTTGTGGAAGCGCGGCCACGGCAGGGCTTCCAGTTTGTCGAGCAGCGTCAAGACGCCGCCTTACAGATTCACTGCCGTGGCGTTCCAGTGCTGTGGCTGGAGAGGCGCTCGCAGTACGTGCTGTTACAGGCATCACTGGACGCACGGCAACGGGCGCCCGCCGTTCTGCAGCTGCGTGCACGCCTTCAGTGGCATATGGAACCTATGGACTATCTGGAGCAGGTGCTGGCTGATGTGCCGGAACCTGTTTTGATGGATCGGGTGCGGCGGGTTCTTGCTGGCGAGGTGCCTGATGGGGTGCGATGCGGCACACGGTAGTCGAGCATGGCTCGACTCTACAAAGCTGTTGGCTGAGGCGGGTCGGGTTCTTGGGTGGAGGTCTCAAGCAGGGCGGCGCAGGTATCCAACCGGGTGCGCAAGCGGCCTCTGCGAGCTATACCGATGCCGGCGGCGGTCGGATTGAGACCACCACCCGCAGCATGCCGTGAAGATGGGTGGCGATCTGCTGTCAGTCGATGCAATGCCCGAACAGAGCGGGCATCTTCGAACGGGAGAGTTGAGCGCGGCGCGCTACTCCAGGTTCGGCCTGTTCAAGTAGTCGATCAGCGCCTCAAGCTCTTCCCCGTACACAGAGGGCTCCGACTCGGCATCGAAGCCCTTTTCGCACAATTCGGCCGCAATCACTTCGATGATCGCTTTGCGGTCGTCCGACGTAACGTGACCACCTGCCAATCGCTCTGCAAGCAGATGTGCGGCATGTCGAGCGGCAAGAACCTTTTCGGCCAAGGACAACATCTGTTGTTCGTTTTTCGCAGAACGCCTGGTCATCGAGCCCCCGCTGTGTTTGTTGCCCAGGTGGTAATCGCCTTACCTTGGTCATTGACGATCACCACGGCATCTTTCCCTGTCATCATGAAGCGCCCGCCACTTTGTCCGGTGACGCTCAGCGGGTTCCTGACTGCATCAAGTATTGCGCCCGCCGCCACACCACGCCATCGCGAGAGATCGCCTGATTCAGCCCATGCCTAGAGTAACCGGTGATCTTGGAGGGCAGTAGTGCGCCGGCTACTGACTCGGCCTTCAACCTGGAGCAGGTACTGGCTGATGTGCCCAAGCCTGTTTTGATGGATCGGGTGCTGGGGATTCTTGCTGGCGAGGTGCTTGATGGGGCGCGGCGTGGCACGCAGTAGTCGAGCATCGCTCGACTCGACAAAAGCGCTAGCTGCGAGGATTCGGACTTGTGAATGGATCGAATCCGCCGCCTGACCCGCCGAGGTTGGCCAGGGCGGCATACGGCATTACTGCGTGACTGCAGATTCTGCTGGACCCAAGGCATGCAGCGGCGCATACAGCAGCAAGAACGAATCCAGTACCTGCGCCCCGTCGCGTTCCATGTCGAATTCCTCCGGGTCCAGGATCGTTCCATAAAGAACGCCTGCAATACCGGTATACAGGCAACGGGCTGCGATGGTGATGTCCGTTCTTGCGATCAGCTGGCCAAGTTCATCCGCGCGTTGAAGTACTTTTTCCAGCGTATCCAGCTCCACCAGCGCGCCGCGTTGGGCAAGCAGGCGCACACCATCAAGATTGGCCGACGGTCCCGCGTGGAGAAGAACCTCGAACATATCCCGAAGTCGAACATTCCGTGCGAACTCACCCAGGGACTTCATGAGCTCGGCGCGAAGCAGCGCCAGTGGCCTATCCGACTTCCTCACGGTCTCCCAGCGCAGCCTGCCGCGCCAGGGGGCCAGCTCCAGCTCCGTCAGCACGCTCAGGATGTGCTCTTTCGACTTGAAGTGCCAATAGATGGCACCACGGGTATTTCCCGCGTGCGATGCGATCATCTCCATCGACGTGTTGGAGAAACCAAACCTCAGAAAGCAACTGCGTGCAGAGTCGAGAATGCGCTTCCGCGTCGCCTCAGCGTCCTCTTTCCTTTGTCGTGCCATGTTGGATCCAACCTTTTCCGTAGCGCTTCTCCGGAGCTGCATCGCAGCTCCACCCTTGAATGTTCCGTCAGCGACTGCTGATCTGATTCACAGCGCGCGGGCGTCCGGACGTTGTCGCCAGCGATAGGCGGATGTCTGCCTCGCACTTCTGCTGGACCGTTGCGATCAGCCTCAGACGCTCCTCAAGCGTGCTTCGCCTGACAGCCAGATCTTCGCGTCGATTGATCAGGCCGGATTCGAGCCTCGCGTCAGCGATCAGCATGGCGCGATCGGCAGTGCTCGCCGCTACCATCTGCTGCTCGTGGGACTTCGAGGCACGCGAGACATCTGCAACGGCAGCGTCGACGTCCTCTGCTGCCAGCAGAATTGCCTCTGCATAGGTGGCGCCGGCCCGGTCAAGGCGTGCCTGTGCGGCGTCCTTCTCTGCACGGGCCCGGCCGAAGTCGAGCAGTTGCAGGCCCAGGGATCCGAGCAGCTGGCTGGCCAGGTTGCTTCCCGCGATCAGGCCGCCACCACTGCCCTCTCTCGCCCATCCCCCCGTTCCGGACAGTGTCAGCGTCGGCCAATTTGCGCGTTCGGCAATGAAGCGGTCCGCTTGACCAGCGCGCAGCAATGATTCCGCAGCCATGACTTCGGGACGACTGGCCACAACGCTGATCGGAATGGCAATTGGCTCGGGGCTGGCGCACTGCGGTGCCGGTCGATAGCGCGAGGCAATATCGTCGAGCAGCGGCGGGCTGACGCCAGTCAGGGTCGCCAGCCTGGCCATGGCCAACGCACGGTTGTGCAGGCCCTCCTGCAGGCTGGCCTGGCGACTGGCAATCTCCACTTTCAGGGGCGCAGTTTCTGCAGCCGACTGCAGCCCTGCCTGCTCCAGTGCCTCATCGATGCTGGCAATCTCGTTGAGGACAATCGCAAGCTCTTCCTCCCCCCGCTGCTGCTGGTCACCCGCGCGCAGCATCATGTACTGCCGCGCGATCTCGGCGGCCAACCGGGCTCGCGTGCGGATGAACTCCAGGCGTTCCGCTTCCTGGCGGGCAGCGCTGCTGGCCAGGGCGGCGCGCTTTCGGCCAAACAGATCGATCTGCCACCGCAGCGTTGCATCCAGATTGCTCTGGGTGAAGTAGCGTGGAGATGCCGTGCTGCTCACCAGGGCACTCGACTCCGGCCGCTGAGTGCGCTGCACGCCGCCGTTGGCCGTCAGCTCGGGCCAGCGATTGGCCTGCGCACCGGCTGTCGCGGCACGCGCTTCTTCCACGCGTGCAGCCGCCTGTGCCAACGTCGGTGAGCTTCTGGACGCGAGCGACAGCAGCCGCTCCAGTTCCGGATCCTCCCAATGCGCCCAGGCGGGCTGGCTGGCCTGTGCAAGACCGGCAGGAGATCCGACGATCCCCAACACGACGGTGATGGTGATGGCCATGAATCGGCGGCGCAGGGTCATGTACTTCACGGGGCAGTCTCTCTGTTTACGGGGTGGCTCTTGCGACGGCGCAGCCATCGGTTCTCCAGGTCATCCATCAGGGTGTAGGCCACCGGGACAAACAGCAGGCTCAGCAACGTGGAGGCCAGCAGACCGCCGACCACCGCGATCGCCATGGGAGCACGGAAGCCGTCGTCGCCGCCAAAGCCAAAGGCTGCCGGCAACATGCCGCCAACCATGGCGACGGTCGTCATCAGGATGGGGCGAATACGTTCACGGCCCGCACTACGAACAGCCTGCTCGCGGTCCTGTCCCTTCTCGCGGTCTTCAACGATGTAGTCCACCAGCAGGATCGAGTTCTTGCCGACGATTGCGAACAGCATCAGCAAGCCAATCACCGTGGAAATAGTCAGCGAATGGCCGGTAAGCAGCAGCGCGAGCGCCGCACCACCGAGAGACAGCGGAAGTGCCGTCATGATGGTGATCGGCTGCAGCCAGTCACTGAAGAGCAGCACCAGCACGGCGTAGACGGCTACCAGCCCCAGCAGGATGGCCACACCGAACTGCGTGAACATTTCGGTCATGTACTTGGTGTCGCCATACTCCGTGTAGCGCACAGCGGCGGGCATCTGCGCATACGTTTTCAGCTGGCGGACCTGCTCGACCGCCTGGCTGAGCGTCAGCCCGTTCAGGTTGGCGGTGAGCTCAACGACCCGCTCGCGGTCAAGGCGACGCACGCTGGCAGGCGTTTCAGTGGGGACAAGGGTCGCCAATGCACGCAGCGGAACGGTCTTTCCGGACTTGGTCTGCACTGGAAGATCCAGGATCTGTTCCGCGCTGATACGCGTACCACCGGCTACCCGGACGCGGACGGGAACCTGTTCATTGCCAACCGGCACGCGTGGCAGCAACGTATCCAGGCCACCGTAGCTGGCGGTATTGAGCATGGACGCAAGATCCTGCGGAAGGACGCCCAGCCGGGCGGCATCCTGCTGATTGATCTTCAGGTCGTAGCCCGGACGCGGCAACGGAATGGTGGTGCTGACATCGCGCAGGCCCGGGATCGATTTGGCCTCACGCCCCAGCTGGGTCACGAACGCATCGAGTGCAGCGGTATCCCGGCTGCGGAACGACAGCGACATTTCTTTGTTGCCCTCCCCCAGCAGCAGCTCCGGACGAATGTCCTTCAGTCCCTCCAATCGCTCGCGGATGGATTGCTCGATCGCCGCGTTCGGCCGCGAGCGCTCGCCGCGTGGCTTCAGTACAAGCAGGGCCGTGCCGGTAAAGGCGCTTCCGCCATCGGAAAGGAACACGTGCTTGACCTCCGGAACGCCATCCACCGCCCGGCGGATGGCTTCGGCGCGATGCACCGCGCGCTCGTAGGTGATGCCCGGCGAGAGCTGGTAACGCACCTGGTAGGCATTGGGCTGTGGCGTGGGGATGAAACCGGACGGAATCATCGAAAGCAACCCGGCGGTGGCAACCATCACCAGCACGGCGGCCAGCACGCTGGTCTTGCGATGGCGCAGCGTCCAGGTCAGCAATCGATCGTAATGGCGGGTGAGCGCGGATTCGGTGGTGCCGGCCTGCGCATGCGGGCGCGGCTTCAGCAGCACGGCGCAGAGCAGCGGGGTCAGCAGTCGCGCCACGATCAACGAGGCGATCACCGCAATGCTGGCGGTCAAGCCAAACTCCCTGAAGAACTGGCCGATCATGCCGGGGATCAGGCTGACCGGGAGAAACACGGCGACGATGGTGGCCGTGATCGCGATCACGGCCAGCCCGATTGCGTCGGCACCGAGCAGTGCCGCCTGGCGAGGACTATCCCCCTGTTCAATGCGACGCTCGATATTCTCGACCTCGACGATCGCGTCATCGACCAGGATGCCGATGACCAGGATCAAGGCCAGCAGGGTAATGACGTTGAGCGAGAAGCCCAGCGCGTACATCGCGGCAAACGTAGGCAGCAGCGAGAACGGGATGGCGAGCGCAGCGACCAGTGTGGCGCGCCAGCTGCGCAGGAACAGCAGCACGACGAGAACGGTCAGTGCGGCACCTTCCAGCAGCGTGCTGCGTGCGCTATGGAAGCTCTCGCGCGTGGTCTGCACACCGTCATTGAACAGCTCGAAGGTGGCCAGGTGCGGGGAACGCTGCATGTCAGCGAGCGTCTTGGCCACGGCATCGGCCATGCCGGTTTCACTGGCGCCGCGCTTCTTGCGCAGTTCGATGACGGTGACCGGACGGCCGTCCAGCATTGCGTAGCCTTCGCTTGCGTTGCCGGCGTCCAGGATGTGGGCGACCTCGTCCAGGCGGATGCTGCCACCAGCCGGGAGGCTGATCAGCTTTTCGCCCAGCGCAATGGCCGAGGCACTTGCGCTGGTGATGCGGATCGACCGGTCGCCGACCTCGTTGCGGACACTGCCGCCCGGCAGGTTGGCTTCACTGGCAATGAGCTGCCGATGGACCTCGGCCAGGCTGAGGCCACTGGCCGCCAGCCTTTCGGGTTCCAGCTCGACACGGAACTCGCGACGGGCACCGCCGCGGCGGGTGACTTCCTGGACGCCCGGCACGGCGAGCAGTGCCGGGCGCACCTCCTCGTCGATGTAGCGGCTCAGCGCCACCTGGGACAAGGTGTCCGAACGCACGGCGTAGCTCAGCTGCACGCCACCGGAAACATCGACGCGCTTGATCACTGGCTCGGAGACATTGCCCGGCAGCTGAGGACGGACGCGCGAGACCGACTCGCGCACGTCCTGCGTTGCACGATCCAGGTTCGCATCAAAGGCAAACTCTGCCGTGATGACCACGGAGCCTTCGCTGATGACCGTGTTGAGATGACTGAGCGAGGCGATATCGCTGAGTCCATCTTCGATACGGCGGGCGACGTTTCCCTCAAGCTCCGCTGGGGTGGCACCGGGTTGATCGACGCGCACTTCGACGATAGGAAGCTCGACCTTCGGGGATCCGGCCAACGGAAGGCCGACATAGCCACCGATGCCCATCAGGGTCAGTAGCACGAAGAGCAGGATGACGGGCGTGGGATGCTTGACCGCCCATTCGGAAATGCCGATCTTCACTTGGACTTCCTCGCTGACGGAGCAGCAACCGGGCTGCGCGGATCGACGGCCGTGATCTGGTCACCTTCGACGAGCAGCGCACCGGAATCGCCGACGACGCGATCCCCTTCCTTCAGCCCACGGATAACCTCGTAGTGGTCGCCGTTGGCAACGCCAAGCTCCACGTCCTGGCGGCGCACGACGTTGCGCTCGTCGACCTTCCATACCCAGGGGGTTGGGTCAAAGCGCAGTGCATCGACCGGCACGGCTACCGCCTGGCGGCTGGGCAAGGTGATCAGGATCGATGCGGGCGCGCCACTTGCGCCGAGCACAGAGGCATCGGCAGTGACACGTACGCGACCACTGCGGGTCTGGCCATCAACGGCGACTGCAGCGCTCTTGACCTGACCTGCGGCCGGCACCTGGCCGTCAACCAGGACACGTGCGGCCATGCCAGGCTTGATCTGGTCCAGCTGGCGCAGACTGGCGAACGCTTCGAACTCCACGCCGCCGTCCTTGGCAAGAACGAAGTACGGTGTTTCGGCGGCGCCGGTCCGGTCGCCCACCTCTACGTTTCGCTGAAGCACCAGCGCATCAAAGGGAGCGCGGAAGGCCGCCTGCTGCAGCCGGGTACTCGCCAGCGCTTCCGCAGCGTCGGCGGCATGGGCGGTCGCCTCGGCCGCCTTCAGCTGAAGCGTGTTGCTTTCAATGGTGTTGCGCGAGATGCCTCCAATGTCGGCAACCGCTCGCATTTTTTCCAGCTCGCGGCGCATGCGCTCCACATCCGCCCACGCCCGTAGGCGCTCTGCGGCAGCTTGTTGTTGTTGCAGCTTGGTCGTGGTCACATCAAGCGCCAGCAGGGGTTGGCCAGAACGCACGTGCTGCCCGGCCTCGACCAGCACCTTCTGCACGATCAATCCATCAACCTGCGGCTGGACGCGCACCATCTCCCGCGGCACGAGCTGTCCGACGATGCGGACTTCCGGCGTCAGTTCGTGACGATGGACAAAGCTGACGCTCGCGGTGAGCGCGGTGGGCTTCTGCGTTTTCTGGGGTGCGTCAGGCGAGCAGGCAGCAAGGCCGATCACGAGCAGGCCTGTCGCCAGTTGGCGCGGCCATTGAGGGGGGCGGGTCGTAAAGCGCATGGGTGGTTGCTCTGATGTTATTGGATGGAGTACTTCGTCGCATATTTATGCAAAAAATGAGGGCGCAACCTGGCGCCCTCCCCTTCAGGAAGAACTTCTGGGAATGATCATGTTTTCAGCACGTGGTTCCTGAGGAAGTCGCGGACTGCCTTGGCCGACTGTTCGACGTCCGCGGTCTTTTTCAACGACTGCTCAAGCCACAACCCGTTTGTCAGCGTGACAATCAGTGACGCCGTGCCTTCGGGGTCGATTCCGGGCCGGACCCATCCTTCGGCAATGCCCGATTCCAGCGTGCGTGCCAGTTCCTTTCGCGTCGCCACATCCAGCGCCAGCATCTCCCGATGACGGTCGGGATCGCGAACCAGTTCCATCCAGGCGTCCAGGCCGAGACCGTTGTCAGACTCCCTCCAGCGCTCCTCCAGTTCCTCCGAGCTCGCCCGAGCCAGCCACTCGAGGCCTTCACGACTCACAAGCGCCTTGGCGTCGTTTGCGTAGCTGGAGATCTCACGCGAGACGATCGCATCGATCATCTCGCGCTTGTCCTTGAAGTAGCGGAATACTGCACCAGCACTCATCTCGGCCTGGGTACAGATATCTTCCGTACGTGCCGCATGAAAGCCCTTTTCGCGGAAGACATGGGCGGCGGCCTCCAGGATCTGAGCACGGCGCTCTTCGTGGAGTTTGTCGTTACGGATTCGTGCCATGGTTTACTTCTTTCAAAACGGGGTTGGGGCAGGTGGTCGCTGCAGTGGCATTCGAAGTGCCAGGCTCGATATTAGCGGCGTCGCCCTACCCCTACACGCGCCAGCAGCGTACGTGTTCCACTCTTGATTCGCCCCCAGTACTCTTTTCCGAGCAAGGCGACTGCGATCAGGAACAGCGCTTCGCCCAGCACCACGAGGCTGCTGATGATCAGGGCCTTGTAGGGGATGTCGAGCAATGCGACGAAGGGAAAGGACACCCAGTAGGCGGCTACCAGCGCCAGAAGTACCAGGCCGACCCTCTTCTTGAAAGAAGAGCCGGACTGGCGGGTCTGACGGGTACACCCGGCTTCAGCAGTGGCGATGCGCATCGTGGCTTCCATTAATTAACGGAGTAGTTCGTCGCATAATACGCGGTATGCCTGCCGCGTCAATGCGGCCGATGCGTTCAGTCAGGATCCGTTCTGCTTCGTCTTGCAACAGGACCAGTGCGGCCTACTTTGCCGCCCGCTGGCGCCCGGTCGTGCCACTGAGCCAGGTCTGCTTCAGAAAATCCCGCAGGGCCTGGAAACGCGGGGTGTCATACAGCGACCGGTGCGTCCACAGCCACACTTCCTTGCTCAGTGCCGGCGCATCGCGCACGCGTATCAACCCGCCCACATGCTGGGCAACCGCGCATTCTATGACGCCCAGCCCGGCGCCTGAGGTGACCCCATCGAGCACCCCAACTGAATAGTTGCAGCGAAGCCAAGGACGGTTTGCACCGGGCAGTGAACGCATCCAGCGTTCCACCTCAAATTCCACGCGCGGCTCATCCAGGCCCACGAATTCCAGCTCATGCCATGCCAGGCTGGCAATCGCCGCCTGCCGCCGCGCAGCGTAGGCCTGATTGGCGTACAGCGCGTAATCCATCTGCCCCACGCGGTCACCACGCAGATCACCGGTGTCGGGTGGGCCATAGCGCAGCAGGGCGTCAGCCTCGCGGCGGGCCAGGTTGTAAGGCTCGCGCGAGGTGAGCACCTCCACATCCAGCGACGGGTGCTGGCGGTTCAAGCCGGGAAGCAGCGTAATCAGCATGAAGCTGGCCCACTCATCGGCGTTGATGCGCACTGTGCCCACCAGCTCCCTGGGCGTATCAACCTGCCGAGCGATCTCGTCGGCGGCCTCTTCCATCTGCTCCGCCAGTGCAAACACTCGCTGCCCGAGTTCCGTGGGAACGCAGCCGGTTGACGTGCGCTCTACCACCTTGCCTCCCAGTCGCTCCTCCAGCGCATCCAGCCGGCGCGATAGCGTGGCCGTGCTCATGCGGGCCGCCTTCGCCGCCTCGCGCAGGGTGCCGCCGCGGATCACGGCCAACAGCACGATCAGGTTGTCCCAGGGAAAGTGTTTCATGGATGAAACGGGCGCCTGCGTTATTGGGTGTTTTGATTCATTTTTGAAGCTTATATCATGGCGCCCGGGCACATTACGAGCGTGGATCGCCGCTCTGCCCTACCCCCTCTCGATTCGCTCTTACATCCGCTCGGCACTTCCGGCGGTGAACATCAGGTGTTGCAGCATGAATTCCAAAAAGACCCTCTGGGACCGTCTCCTCCACGCCGTCCTCTTCGAAGCCATTGCCCTGTGCCTGTGCGCTCCGGTGATGTCTTACTTCCTGGGCAAATCGCTGTTTGAAACCGGCGTGCTGACCGTCGCTCTGGCGACGTGCGCGATGCTCTGGAACATGATCTATAACGCGCTGTTCGAGCGGGTTGAGAAGAAGATCGGGTTCAAGCGAACCGTGCCGGTGCGGATTGCGCATGCGGTGGGGTTTGAAGGCGGCCTGGTGGTGGTTGTGGTGCTGCTCGCCGCGTGGTGGCTGTCCATCTCCTACTGGGACGCGTTCCTGCTGGAGTTGGGCCTGATCGCGTTCTTCCTGCCTTACACCTATGTCTACAACCTGGTGTATGACAAGGTGCGGGAGCGGCTGCTGCAGCGGAACTTTGTGGATCCGGCAAGGCGGGCGTGAATCAAGGCCGGACTGGGGCTCACCGCTCACGCCAGTACCCGGCCGCATCCGGAGGGCTGAGTGGCGCGGTGCCGCTGGGCGATCACGGCGCTGTGTCTTGCAGCGGTGCTGCGGCACAGATTCAGTGGACAGTGCCACCGGTGCCTGCGCAGCTTGCGTTCCAGAGCATTTCCGCCGATCGCTTTTCACAGCTTCGCCGCCAAGCCATGCAATTCGTAGAGGCGCGGCCACGGCAGGGCTTCCAGTTTGTCGAGCAGCGTCAAGACGCCGTCTTGCAGAGTTGATTGTCTGCCCGGGCGCGCCGCACGGCCTGACCGACACCCACAAGGGCAAGGTCAACCGGGATCTGCTGACGTTCCTGCAGGAAAAGTGAGTGGCAAGGGCTCCGGCATCGCGCCGGAGCCAATCCCATACCAGAGTGTCTCTACCCTGGCGCGTGCTCCTTCCCGGCCAGAGTCGACCCTGCGGATTCGGGAGGTGCAGGATTTCATCCGGGTCCAGTAGCAAGGGCTCGGAAATAGCCGCACCAGAACCTCGCCCCCTACCCGCAACCCATTATCCTTGCTTCGCATAATAAATCTGCGTTGCAGGGATGGAGGGGTACGGTGAAAATGCGCGTTCGTGAAGGCGGTCACGGTTAATGGCAGGGGAAGTCAATACCTTCAAGTCCGCTGCAACTTAATTAATGATACCGCGGATGAATTCCAGCCGGACCAACAATCGGTTGTGACATGGAGGTGGGGGATGTGCATGGTATCTGGCAGGCCTTCAGTAAAGCTTGCGGCTCTGCTTTTTTTGATGACTGCCTCCGGCGCCTCCGCGACCCCGTCGGCAAGCGCCAAGGAGTCCAGATCACTGGCGCTTGTCACGCTCTCGCCTGCGCAAAGTACGGTTGTTGCAACTGGGCTGCTCAGGGGGGTACTGAGACCAATCAATGGCTGTGTCTACTTCGTGGCCCCGGGTGGCACGGCATATCTTGCAATATGGCCGCATGGTTACACGTTGGCCATGAAGGGAGACGCTCCCATAGGGGTGCAGGACGTACGATCCGGCGGAATAATGGAATTCGGGATCGCCGCATCATTCGGAGGGGGGCATGGAGGCGAACTGCTCCGTTCGAGTCTTGCCGCGACCATTCCGGCGGGCTGTACGGGCCCACTCATGACGATTCACTTGATACGTCAGGCAAAGGAGCAGCCATGATCCGTTTGCGCACGAAGATATCCACGCGCGCCTTGGCATTGTCCGCCCTCGGTGCGATTACATTCTCCCTGCACGGCCAGCCGATGACTGGCAACCCCACGGCACACACCTACTCGCGAACCTTCAATGTATCTGAGGCCGAAGCGAAATACAGGTCGATGAAATCGATCTCTGCGGCATCGCTGGAGGCCAGGATTCAGACATCCGAGCCGGATACGTTTGGTGGCTTGTACGTTGAGCATAAGCCAGAATTCAAGATCGTAGTGCTGTTCACAGAGAAGCCGACAGAGACTCTGGCAAAGTACACGCAGGATCCTGTTTTTACCGGCCGCACTTCCGCTCAATCGCTCGAGATGCTCTTGGCGACCCAGGCCGAGGCGGAGGCCCAGCTTCTCGCAAAGAAGGTTGGGTTCGAGTCGGGCGTCGATATCAAGCGGTCCATTGTGACCTTTTACGTGAAGGATGAGGCGGCCGCTAGACGCGCACTCCGGCCACTGCTGGGCGCTGTTGATTTCGTGGCGATCAAGCAAGTGAAGGGCTTTACGGTCACTACCGCGATCTCGGGCGGCCATAAATTGACCGGCACTGTCTTCAATTGCACCACTGGCTTCAACGTCTTCGACGCAGATCGTGAGCTTGGCGTCATCACTGCGGGGCACTGTGACAATACGCTGACCTACCAGGGAATTGCCGCGCCTCTCGTTTTCCAGGGCGAGCAGAACGTAGGCGACTACGACGTCCAGTGGCATAAAGAGCCGTCCAGAGGCCCACGCCAGGCGCAGAAGAATGAAATCACCCTGATCAATGGTCCGTCGCAGACGCTCGAAATAACCAGCACACTCCCCTCCAGTTCGATGCATGTGGGGGATGTGATCTGCAAGAGTGGCATTCATGGCCACTACGCATGCGGGACCATTGAGGATATGAACTCAAGGTCCGATCACAATGGAGCCATAGGCAGGTACATTCGTGCGCGCAACCTTGTCCCAGGCCCTCTCAGCGTCGAAGGTGACAGCGGTGGGCCCGTCTTTTCGAACAATGCAGCCGTCGGCGTCATTCACGGCCGGGGCGGTGAAGACACGGGGTTTGAAAACGACTTGTTCTACATGCCCATCGAGCGCGTGTCAGTCCTTGGTCTATCCATTTTGACCGAGGCGTTTAAAATTACGGGCATCACAGATCGTACTGAGAACTACTTCAGGCCATTCTCCGTTCCGGTTGCATACAAGGGGGTTCCGAAATTCCCGATAGAGTTGACGCTGGAGCGACCCGTGTGCCCAAGTGGGCCCTGCGAACCGGCGACGGAAATGGTGCCGGACAAGGCCCCCTCCCCGCTCCACTACACATGGACCTGTTTCTATCCCATCGTGCTCTACCCGCCCCCCGTCATCCCACCGCCGCCTCTGACCTGGAGGGAGCGGGTCACGCTGAAGGACGCATCAGGAATCACTGCAGATCCAGTTGAGTACAACCTGCACTGCAGTGGATGCCCTGATTGTCCATAGCCCGCAACTGTTGATGAGTGCAGCGCTGGAACCACGTGCGTGGATTCTTCGTCAGCCGGGCATGGCTCGGCTCTACAGAGAAGCAAGCTCCCGCGCAAGAAACGGCGCCGTCCTGCTTCCCTTGGCGCGTGCCACCTGCTGCGGCGTGCCCTTCGCCACGATGGTGCCACCTGCACCCCCTGCGCCCGGCCCGACATCAATCACCCAGTCCGCCTGTGCGACAGAGCGCATGTCGTGCTCGATCATCACCACCGTGTTTCCTGCTTCCACCAGCCGCTGCAGTTGCACCAGCAACCTGTCCGCGTCCGATGCATGAAGGCCGGTGGTGGGCTCATCCAGTACATACAGCGTGCGCCCGCGCTGGCTGCGCTGCAGCTCGGTCGCCAGCTTGATGCGCTGTGCCTCACCACCTGAAAGTTCCGTGGCCGGCTGGCCCAACCGCAGGTAGCCCAGGCCGATTTCCTGCAGCAACTGCAGCGGGCGGGCAATGGCATCTTCTTCGGCGAAGAACGCGTGCGCCTGATCGACCGTCATCTGCAGGACCTCGGCGACGTTGCGGCCGTTCCACAACACCTTCAGCGTGGCCTCGTTGTAGCGGGCACCGTGACAGGTGGGGCACGGCGCATAGACGCTGGGCATGAACAGCAATTCGACGCTGACGAAACCCTCGCCTTCGCAGGTCTCGCATCGGCCCTTGGCCACGTTGAACGAGAAGCGGCCCGCATCGAAACGGCGGCGGCGTGCATCGGGCGTTGCGGCGAACAGCTTGCGCACGTGATCGAACAGGCCGGTATAGGTCGCCAGGTTGGAGCGTGGCGTGCGGCCGATGGGCTTCTGGTCCACCTGCACCACGCGTTGAATGGCGTCTACGTCGCCGGCCAGCTGGCCTCGCGTGGCTTCGATCACGGTCGGCCCGTCGGTGGGCGCGCTGTCGGCGCTGTCGTCTACGGTCTCGTGCCCCAGGTGCAGCAGCATCAGCTCAGGCAGCGCCTGCGCCATCAGGCTGGACTTGCCTGATCCGGAAATGCCGGTCACTGCTGTCAGCAGGCCCAGCGGCACCTGCGCGTCCACGCCCTGCAGGTTATGGCGATGGATGCGCTTCAGCTCCAGCCAGCTGTTGGCGCTGCGCTGTCGGCTGGCAGGTGCAGGCACCTGGTCGAACAGATACTGCGCCGTACGCGAATCCTGGACCTGGCGCAGGCCGTCGGGCTCGCCACTGTAGAGAACGCGCCCGCCGTGCTCCCCCGCCTGCGGTCCCACATCCACCAGCCACTGCGCGCGGCGCATCAGCTCCAGATCGTGTTCAACAACGAATACCGAGTTGCCGCCGTCGCGAAGCCGCTCCAGTGCGTCGTACAGCGATTGGCTGTCGGCCGGATGCAGGCCGGCTGAGGGCTCATCAAGCACGTACAGCACGCCAAACAGCAACGAGCTGAGCTGGGTGGCCAGCCGCAGGCGTTGCAGTTCGCCGGCCGACAGCGTGGGCGTGGCGCGATCCAGCGAGAGATAGCCCAGGCCCAGTCCACGCAGCTGACGCACCCGCGCCATGACTCCGTCTGCCAGCCGTTGTGCGGCCAAGCGTTTTTCCTCCGACAGGGCCGAGGTCAGTCGCACGTCGGGGGCGCCCTCGTGGGTCGCGCGGCCACTCGCGGCCCGCCGGGCGCGATCGCGTGGTGTCGCACGCCTGCTGGTACGTGCGCCCTTGCTGTGTGCACCGAAATCACCCTGCGCGATGGGCTCCAGCAGCTCCGCCAGCTGATCCAGCGGCAACCGCATGAACTCGCCGATATCCACACCGGCAAAGGTGACCGAAAGCGCCTCCGGCTTCAGGCGCTTTCCGTGGCACGCCGGGCACAACCGCCCTTCCATGTATCGCGAAACGCGCTTGCGCATCAATGCGCTCTGGGTGTTGGCAAAGGTATGCAGCACATAGCGGCGCGCGCCGGTGTACGTGCCCATGTAGCTGGGCTCCTGCTTGCGCTTGAGTGCAGTACGGGTCTCGGCGGGCGTGAAGCCGGCATAGACCGGCACACTGGGCGCTTCCTCGGTGAACAGGATCCAGTCCCGGTCCTTCTTCGGCAGCTTCTTCCACGGCACGTCGATGTCGTAGCCCAGCGTCACCAGGATGTCGCGCAGGTTCTGGCCATGCCATGCCGGCGGCCAGGATGCGATGGCGCGCTCACGGATGCTCAGCGACGGGTCCGGAACCATCAGCGCTTCGGTCACCTCGTAGACGTGCCCCAGGCCGTGGCAGGTGCTGCAGGCGCCCTGTGGCGTGTTGGGCGAAAAATCCTCGGCATACAGCATGGGCTGGTTGGCCGGATAGGCGCCTGCACGCGAATACATCATGCGCACCAGGCTGGACAGCGTCGTCACGCTACCCACCGATGAGCGTGCATTGCTGGCGCCGCGTTGCTGCTGCAAGGCCACGGCCGGCGGCAGCCCGTCAATGGCATCCACGTCGGGCACGCCGGCCTGGTCGATCAGGCGGCGCGCATACGGTGCGACGGATTCGAAGTAGCGCCGCTGCGCCTCGGCGAAGATGGTGCCGAAGGCCAACGATGACTTGCCGGAACCCGACACGCCGGAGAACACCACCAGCGCATTGCGCGGAATGGACACATCGACATTCTTGAGATTGTGCTCACGCGCACCGCGGACCTCAATGCAACCGCTGGCTGCGGCAGCGCATGACGACTCGCCAAAGGGGGGGGTGGACATCTCAGCATTCCTGGATTCGGTGGGCGGGTCGCGCATGGCGGTAGGCCATTCTCGCTGCTGCGCAGTGAATGGTGTGAGGGGATGTCTGCTTGCATGCAGCGTCGGAACGCCAAGCTGCCCACGCCAACCGCGCCATGCGGCTGATTGTTAACGCGTCTTGCCTGAAGGTTTGACGCCACGTTGCCGCACCTTTGATGTGGCCGCCCACGCCGCGGCTCCTATGCTGGGACCGCCACCACGGCAGCGATACCCAACCTGGAGATTCACCATGCAACGCGATCAGAAAGACCTTCCCCACCCAGATCCCGAAGCGCAGAGCCCCGACCCGGTCAGCCCGCTGCAGGCGAAGCGGCACAACCATCGCAATCATGAAGAGGCATTGCAGGAAACATTCCCTGCCAGTGACCCGATCTCGCCCTTCATCGCAGCGCCGACGCCTGAGGAACAGGCCAAGCGTCTGGGGGAACGGGTCAAGCTGCCAGACGGTGGAACGGATAAGGAGGCCGCCGGAGGTGATCAGTGATCCGGCGCGGCTTCGCGCGCGTCGCGGCCGCAACGGCACGATTGTCCGGCAGTCTTGGGGCGTTCGTCGCGGCGCTGGGTGTGATCATCACCTGGGCCGCCAGCGGGCCGGCCTTTCACTTCAATGACACCTGGCAGCTGGTGGTCAATACGGGCACGACCATCGTGACGTTCCTGATGGTGTTCCTGATCCAGCATACGCAGAACGCCGATACTGCCGCGCTGCACATCAAGCTGGATGAATTGATCCGGGTTACCAAAGACGCCAACCAGGAGCTGTTGAACCTGGAGTCGATGGAGCCGGCCAACCTCGAAGAAATTCGGCAGCGCTACGAGGCACTGGCGAAGACGGCCGCCGACATCAAGTCCAAGAAGGAGCGCTGCATGCCGTGTGAGGCAGGCGCACGTTCGTGAAGACCATGCGCAGCATTCCTACGGGCGCTCACATGCTGCCTTCACCCGGCGCCCGCCTGATCGCAACCGGGCGCTACGTACCCTGAGCGCTCCACCCACTACGGAGATCAGCATGGCTATCAAGACAGCGGAAGACCTTTTCATCCATGAACTCTCGGATATTTACAGCGCCGAAAAGCAGCTGACCAAGGCCCTCCCGCGCCTGGCCCGTGCGGCCGAGAACCCTGACCTTGCCACCGCGTTTGAAACGCACCTGGAAGAAACCCAGGGCCAGATCGAGCGCATCGACCAGGTGGTGGAGGTTCTTGGCATCCGGCTGAAGCGCATCAAGTGCGCGGCGATGGAAGGGCTGGTAGAGGAAGGCAAGGAAGTGATCGACAGCATCGACAAGGGCCCTGTGCGCGATGCCGCCCTGATCGGTGGCGCACAGAAGGTCGAGCATTACGAAATTGCCTCCTACGGAACCATCGCCGCGCTGGCCAAGCAGCTGGGCTACAAGGATGCCCTGCCGTTGCTGCTGGAGACGCTGGACGAAGAAAAGGCGACCGACGAGAAGCTGACCCTGTTGGCCAAGGGCAGCGGCAATGCCAAGGCCGCGCAGGCCGCCTGAGCCGAATTGCACGCACCCCGGCCGCCACGGAAGGCGGCCTCAGGGTTGATAGAGCACCTGATCGTTTGGGCAGAAGAATGTGCGCCGCCGGGTCGTACCCATGTACAGCTTGCTGATCGACCCGCCACACAGCGGGCAGACTTTGCGCGTGTGCACCTGCCAGTGCTTCTTCAACTCGAAGCGCCGTTTCCACTCCAGGAAGTCGAAGCTGTAGGCACGGGCCTGGGTGATCAGGGCGGTGAGCTTGCGCGGTGGCAGGTCGCCCAGTCGCGTGGCCGGATGCACGCCGATCCGGAACAGCACCTCATTCTTGATGATATTGCCGACGCCGGCGAAGATGGTCTGGTCCAGAAGCGCGTCACAGACCAGGGTGTCCGGCAGCGCCTTCAGCTTGCGCCGGGCCAGCTTCGGATTCCAAGCGTCGTTCATCACGTCCGCCCGCCAGTCGTAGACATCGTTCAACGGCTCGTCGATCAACCGCACCGAACACGCATAGAAGTTCAACTCTCCGTTGTCGAATGCGAGCGACACCCTTGCAGGGGCCGGCTTCCGTTCGTCGATGCGCCAGCTGCCGAACATCATCAGATGGATGCGCAGCGTGTGGTGGCTGAATTCCAGAAGAAAGTGCTTGCCCCAGCTGCGAACGGCCTTGACCCTGCGGCCCTGCAGCGGTGAAAGGTCGATGCGGCTGTTGCCGGAGGCGCCGCGCACTACGTGACCCTTGAAGTGGCTCGCGGCTTCGCGCAGCAGGACAATGGACGGGCCCTCAGGCATGCGCGTTCCCCTGCAGCAGTGCCTGCAGGTGCAGGGCGTTGCCGGTCGCGTGACCCAGCGCGGTGTTGTCCAATACGCACCAGGCACGGCGTTGCGAGGCGGCTTCACGCTGCAGGTGCTGGGCCAGCTCCGCCAGCGCCTGCTCGCTGTAGGCGCTGCGATAGACCTGCGGCTGCCCGTGCCAGCGCCAGTAGCTCCACGTGCGGTCACCGCCCGGAACCGCGGCGGCGGGTACCCGGGCAGGGTCAGCCGCGACCCGTGCGATGCCGTGGTCGCTCAGCAGGGCATCCACGTCCGCAGTGAACCAGGAGGGATGGCGCGGCTCGCAGGCAACATCAAGCTGGGTGCGTGCGCGCAGGTCGTGCAGAAATTCCGCCACGGTCGCCGGCTCGTACGCGAGGCTGGGCGGCAGCTGGAGCAACAACGGACCCAGCCTGTCGCCCAGGGCCATCATGCCACCGAGGAACTGCTCCAGCGGCTGCATCGCGTCGCGCAGCCGGCGTTCATGGCTGATCGCGCGCGGGAGCTTCACTGCGAAGCGGAAGCCTTCGGGCACGCTCGCGGCCCACCGCGCATACGTGCCGGCTTGATGCGGGCGGTAGAACGAGGAGTTGATCTCGACCATGGGCAAGCGGGTCGCGTAGCGCTGCAGCACGCTGTCGCCCGTGCCGAACGCTGCCTGCCCTGCCCGTGACAAGGACCATCCGGCGCAGCCGATGCTTACCGGGCCTGGCACGTTCGGACAAGCGGCTGCGTTCATGGTGCCACCGGGTCGTCCGTTTCCAACAACCGGCCGGCGCCCGCTTCCGTCGGAGACTGCGCTACCGATTGCAGTCGATCGAGCGCACTGGTGCCAGAGGCGAGCGCCGACGCGCTGCGTACGAAACCAGTCCAGTCGGAGATGGCGATCTTTCCCAGCGCCAGCTCATCCACCCGCACGCTGTGCATGCGCCAGTGCGGGAACTGTCGCCGCCCCACCCTGCCCCGGTTGAGTTCGACCAGGCCGCTGTGGCTGCCGGCCGCCAGGATGCGCGTATAGGCCGTGTTGACGCCGGCCTCCGGACCTTCGAGGTATTGCAGGAAACGGGTGCCATCGAACAACAGGACACCGGTCACATCTACCGATTCATTGAACAGCATTGCGTCGGTGACAAGCTGCTGCAGTCGATCTGAAGTCAGGTTTCGGGTGGCTTCACTTACATATGCAATCGCACGAAGAGGCATGACAGCACCGGGTTGTTGCAGACAGCGCTACCTTAGCGATTCGGGTCAAACGCGCGGTGACACCGGTGTGGAGGCGGCGTCGAACCTGGACGCACCAACGCCGCACCGCATTGACGCCCGATTGCAGCGCCGCGACTGTGACGCCTTCTGCCGGATGTCCATTCGTGGAGAAGGCATGAGGAAGTACGCGCTTGCACATGAAGCCATGTTGGCGGCTCTGGAAGATGGTCGCCGCCGCCAATCGGGCGGCTCACTCCAAGGAGAGTATCCCTGGCCCTGTGCACCCCGAGTGGGCGGACACTGTCCGCCCACCTTCTTTCGCACGCTGCCTGAGGCGGGAACCCGCCCGGGCCTCCACCGGTATCAGGGCTCCCGTGGTGGCAGATCCAGCGCGCCGGCCCCCGGCCCTGCGCCCAGCTCGGCACCGGTTGTCGGCCGCGCTTCCGGGTCGGAAAGCGTACGCAGGGTCATGGCCTGCACCGCCGCTTGCTCGCGCGCGTCCAGATCGACCGTTCCGCTGCCGTCGCCTCCGTCCAAAGCGGCCTGTGCCTCGCGGTCGCTGACCCGCTCCCACAGCTCCCCGCTGTTCCAGCTGCCCTGCAGATCGTCGGCGCCGTCGTCCTGCGACATGTCCATGTACAGATCGGTGAATGCAGGGTCCCCCGGCAGCTTGCCGGGTGGGAAGTTGGGCTGGATGCTGTGCAGCGCCTTCTCGAATGACTTCATGTGGGCGATCTCTCGCGTCATCAGGAAGCGCAGCGCATCCTTGATGCCGGGGTCGTCGATGACGTTGATCAAGCGCTCATAGACCAGCTTGGCACGCGCTTCGGCCGCAATGTTCGAGCGCAGGTCGGCGGTAGGCTCCCCGATCGAGTCGATGTAGGCCGCTGTCCAGGGCACCCCGCTGGAATTGACCAGCGCCGGGCCGCCGCCGTACAGGATCTGTTCGGTATGGCTGGTGCTGTTCTGCCCCAGCAGCCGCATATCCTCGGCCTCGGCAAGCCCTTCGGACTGGATAGCCTTCGGCCCGCGGTTGAGCATGGCGATGATGGTGCCGATGATCTCCAGATGACTGATCTCTTCGGTGGCGATGTCCATCAGCAGATCCTTGCGGCCAGGATCGCATTCGCCAAGTCCCTGGGTGAAGTAGCGCATGGCGGCAGCAAGCTCGCCCTGCGGGCCGCCAAATTGTTCAAGCATGAGGCTGGCGAGCTGCGGGTTGGATTCGCGCACGCGTACGGTGTACATCAGCTTCTTGTGATGAAAGAACATGGGGTTTCTCCTATGGCTGGCATGGGCTGGCTTCGCGGTCAACGCTTGGCTTGGGCCCCGGGCATTTCGTCACGATTGAGAAACGCACCGGCCAGGCCGTCCTGGTGATCCTCCAGCCAGCGCGCCATGGCGATTTCTTCCTGCAGGATCTGGCCGCAGACCGCGGCGATGTCCGGTGCTGCGGCACGCTCGGCCGCGATCACCAGGGCCCGGTAGGTCGCGATTTCGGTATTCTCGAAGCCGAACGCGATGCCGACACTCTTGACGATCTCGTCCTCCATCAGGCTGTTGCCGGCGGCGTGGATGGCTGCGGTCATGCCCGCGAACAACCCCTTCGCGGTCGGCACGCTTCCTCCAAGCGCTTCAATGCACTCGCGCAGGGAGGCTGCCTGCCCCTGCGTCTCCTGGACGTGCTGGCTGATCCGTGCAGCGAGCTGGGGATGGTTCTCGATCCGCGAAGCCATGGCCTTCATCATGGTCTCCGCCTCCTGCTCCATGGCGTAGGCATCCTGCAGCCACTTCAACAGGCGCTCGCTTCGGGCGTTGTTCGGGTCTGCCATCTCGATCTCCCGTAGTGAGGCGACATGCCTCCGGAGACCATGGTGGCGAGGCGGCAATGACCTCCTCGTCGCCCGGCGTGAGCTGCCGCGCGTGCGCGCTGCACCTGACGCTGATGTGGTCATAACATCCGCCGAGGCGGAGCGGTTTTCCTTCCGCGCTCAGGCCATCATCGCGTCTGACAGTGCCGTGCTGCTTGCGGGGCGCCGAGGATCAGCCGCGGGGGCGAGCGCACCGTCGGGTGCCTTCAGTGCCTGGAGCACTCGATGCTGGGCCCGGTGCGCGCGGCCTTCCACGCCGACAACATAGACGAAGCGGCCATCGAACCTGGCCTGGGCGCCCTCCAGGATGTCGTCCTCCTGCAGGGCTCGTTTCAGCGACTTCATCCATGCGCGTGCGGGCGTTCGGTCCAGCTCCACCACGATGGCAGCGCCGCCGCAGTCCAGTGACATGCACTCCACGCGCAGTGCGCAGGGTGAGGCGGGATCGGTTGTGGATCGAAGCATGGCAGTGGCTCCAGTACGGGGACGGCGGCAGTATCCATAGCGGCCGCCAAGGCGCCGTCAACAAACGCCGCACCGCTTTCCACGCTGTGTCCATGGCGCTGGCAGTTGGGACCCAGGCCGCTTCGCGCCGGGCTGACGCGCCACACGCACGCCGTTGATGCAGCACAGCACACACTGCAGTTCCCAAGGCAACACAGGCATGCGCGCATGCAATCGGAAATGAGCCAGCGCAGATGCAACCTGCTGCTGGTTGAAGACCAGCTCGACCTGGCTGCGCTGATGGAGCAGGCGCTTGAAGACGGCGGTGGCCAGGTGACCCACGCTTACAGCGTGTTCGATGCGCTGGGACTGCTGGATACGCAACGGTTCGATGGCGCCGTGCTGGATGTGGAGCTTCGCGACGGCGTGGTTTTTCCAGTCGCCGATCGGCTGGCTGAACTCGGCATCCCCTACCTGTTCGTCTCTGCGGTCTACGACCAGCTGGTGCCGGTGCGCCACCGACGTGCGACGTTCGTCGCCAAGCCCTTCCATATCGACCGGCTGCAGGAAGCGGTCCAGCAGGTGGTGGGAGACGTCTGCGCACCGCCGACCGCGCACTGAGTCCTCGCCGCCCGGGGCATGGGACCTCTCCCGGCGGCACGTCGCGGTAACGCATATCCGGGCTCAGGCGGCCTTCGTGTAGGGCTCGACGATCAGTAGCAGCTTGTCCATCGCCGTGTCATCGGCCTGTTCGGTCGCTGCCCGCTGGATGAAGCGGGTCCAGTCAGCGCATGAGATCACGCGCAGCTCATCTGCAGTGACGGACAGGCAACGCATGGGCCAGAATGGTAGCCGCCGCTGGCCGACACGCCCCCGCGCAAGTTCGATCAGGTGGGTGTGACTGCCGGCGCCGGTGACACGGGAGAAGGCCACATCCAGTCCATCGGCAGGGCCCTCCATCTCTCCCATCCCTTCACTCAGTCGCCTGCGCCGTCATCGTCCAGCGAGCGCGGTGGCTGAGCCGCAGCCGCGGGTATCACGCTGGCATCGTGCGGTGGGAGCCGCGCAGGCGGCGGACCGAGGTAGCCGTGGCTGCGTGCCCAGTTGGCGAAGAGCCGCGGCCACTGCGCGACCAATGTTCCGGGCTTGCCCAATCCCCAGCTGTGACCTCCAGCTTCGAACAGATGCAGCTCCACGGGAATGCCTGCCGCATGCGCGGCCTGGTACATCGCGACGCTGTGGCCGACATCTACGGTGCGATCATCCACGGCCTGGGCCAGGAACACCGGCGGCATGTCCTTGCGGACGTGTTGTTCGACCGAATAGGCCTGCTGTGCGTCGTCTTGGCTCGCCAGTTCCCGCTTCGACCGGGTGTGGTCCAGTGGCGCGCGCATCGAAACGACTGGATAGATCATGCCAAGGAAGTCCGGACGCGCTGACAGCTGGTCGGCGGCATCCACCGGCGGATACAACGGGGCATCGAAGCGGGTGGCAACGATACCGGCCAGATTGCCGCCAGCGGAAAAGCCCAATGCGCCGATGCGCTGCGGATCGACCCCCAGGCTTGCGGCCTGCGCACGCAGCAGCCGCAGGGCGCGCTGGCCATCCTGGAACGGCGAAACCGGTGCCCACCCATCTGCAGGCAGCCGGTAGTACACCACGGCGGCAGTGACACCCAGCGATTGCAGCCACTGCGCCGTCGGCTTGGCGGCGCTGCCAATCTGGATGCGGAAGTATCCGCCACCGCCGAAGATCACCACGGCTGTTCCGTTTGGTTTCAGCGGTCGGTAGATATCCATGCGCGCATTGCTGATTCCCGAGACAGCACCTTTCGCGCTGCCTTCGGCGCCGATCCGTTCCGGGCCACGCGCGCGTTGCTGCCAGTGGTCCTGCGGCCACAGCGGAATCACCTCGGGTGCCGATGCAGGTGGCGCTGCCGGCACCGCGCCGGCAAGCAGAGGATTCAGCAGGAACAGAAGCACTGCCAGCCCGCGCAGTTTCCCCACATGCAGACTCATATCACGGCCTCCCGTCGGCCTTTACGGGGCGAAGTGTGCGTCGATTCGCGCTGGCATCCTATAGCCGGATGGGACTAGCCGTAGCGAGCATTTCTGCGTGCACTGCAACATCGATCTGCGCCCTCTAGTGACAGGATCGGCTCCACAGTCAAGTGGTAAATCAGGCGCATGGCAGCGAGGGTGAGGATCAGTAGAAGGATCTAATAGAAGCGCTCTTGTCCCACGCTTCAGGCGCCGCTGCAGGCAGATCGACGGACGATCAGAACTGCCATCCCAATGAAGAAAGCAAGCATTGCCGCTCCGATGAATGGCATGTATTGCTCATACATTCGCTGATCGCTCAGATCTGGAGCTGCACAAGGCGGCAGCAAAAAATGACAGTCATGCGCACACGAACCAGATTGGCCTGCCAATGCGTCCAATGACTATGCTCCTACCACCACCCATCGCCATGTCCCTTTGCCGGGCCACCTTTACCTGAAATCAGCGCGGCAGATCTACCTGTTGATGCATCGTCGCCATTTCGCAATCAGCCGAACGGACAATCACCACCAAAAATCGTCGCTGCAAATCGCTCGCCGATCAGCCTGTGGGTAGCGGAATCCGGATGAAGCCGATCGGGCAGAGGTTGCAGCTCATGGTCTTGCTCCCCGTAGAGATGTCGTCCGTCCAGATAATGGATGTTGGGATCGCGCTCCCTCCTTTGTGCAACGATTGCACAAAGGGAATCACGGATCACGGTGAGCGTCAGGGCGCCCTTGGCAACATCTCTTTCGTCTCCCGTCGCGCGGAACTTGAGTTGCCCGTCCGAGAAGTCAGGTGCGCCGGGGCCGGGCGTCTGCTCATGGATGGGGCAGAAGATCGGCGAAACGATCAACAGCGGTGTCGTCGGATGGCCATCGCGGATCGTATCGAGAAAGCCGTGCACCGCTGTTCCAAATGCACGCAGCCGCATCAGGTCCATATTGACGATGTTGATGCCGAGCTTGAGGCTGATTAGATCGGCGGACTGGTCCCGGATGATGCGAGCGAGGAAAGGGTCGAGCAACGCGTTGCCGCCAAGGCCGAGATTCATCAAGTCAACGCGCCCGCGGGATGCGGCGACGGCTGGCCAGATGCCGCTCGGATGAGCGGAATTGGAGCCTTGGCTGATCGAGCTGCCGTGGTGCAACCAGAGCCGATGCCCCGACGGCGGAGCTGGCCTGACAGGTGCGTTAGTGCGCAGGGCGACAAGCTCGGTAATTTCGTCGTGCGGCAGCCATATCTCAATCGCCTTCTCGCCGCCGGGCAAACCTGCGAACTGCAGTCGACCGGGCGAGCCCGGCTCCATCTCGCCTGAGAGCTTTGCATCGGCTGCCCACTTCGCCAGATCCACGCGCAGCAGGTTACCTTCCGCGATGCTGCCTTGAGCGACAATGGCTCCGTCTAGCAGTAAATCGTAGATTCCGTCGGGACGCGGCGGCATACCTACATAGAGGCGCTTTGTTGGCAAGGCTTCGAGTTCGATCGTCGTGGCCTCGGTGCTGAAACATAGGCGCACACCCGACGGCTGTTGCTCGACCATTGCAAGCTGCTTGTCTTCGCACTGTGTCCGAGCCCATTGCGGCAACCGGTGCGGCAGGATGCCCGATGGCGTCTCCTCCAGTTCGATCCAGCCACGCAACAAAGCGGCTGAGATTGGTGTCCTGAACCGACCAGCCTGAGAATCTGACATCTCAAGTTCCTATTGATTTAGTTTTAGCTGCGTCATCGGAGAGCCGGCACAGCATGGCGTGGAGGGCTTCGATCGACACCCGCCACGACAGGTCGGGCGGTGGCTGGCTATGATCGAAGTTTCCCGTCAGCTCGAGCAACGAGAAGCCCAACATGACGCTGGCCAGCAAGCGGATGGCGTGCACCTCGGTAGTGTCGTCCAGGCGGTATCCCTGCAAGGCAGATCGCGTTAGCACGGCGATTCTCGCACCCGCGCTGCGCGCAGCCGTCGCGGCTTCAAGCGGGTAGCGGGTGGCCGCAAACAGGCCGGGGTGCTGCCTTGCGAAGTCACGATGAACATTCGCAAGCGCGACCAAAGCCTCTTTGCCCGATCTGCCCGCGATGGCTTCCGCAATATGATCCGCAAGTCGATCCAGCGCGAAGAGGGCAACCCTCGCTTTCAGATCATTCGCATTGGCGACATGGGAGTAGAGGCTGGCCACCTTCACATCGAACAACCTTGCCAACGCGGTCGGTGTGACCGCGTCGAAGCCTGCTTCATCCGCCACGCACGCGCCCGCCTCGACGAGGCGTTCGACCGTCAGACCTGCACGCATGTCACAATCCTACTCATAATAGGAGTATGCCTAATATGATTAGGATCGTCAAGAGGACGCTGACCGCGCCCGGTAGCGGCACGGATATTTGTTCGTCTTGGATGCGCTGGGCCTGGTCGTAGACCAGGGCGGCCGTGACGCCCAGCGACTGACGGTTCATCGCAAGGCGGTTGATCCCCTCACCACACACCGCCCCGTCATCACCAGTCTGCGTACCGGCAGCTCTGGTGCGCGCAGGCGTTCCAGCAACAGCGACATCGCAGCCCGCCCCATGTCTTCAACGGGCTGTTCAACCACGGTAATGCCGGGTTCGACCAGCTCGGTCCAGCGTTCGTTGTCGAAGCCTGCCAGCGCCAGCTCTCCTGGAATCGAAAGCCCCGCGCTGCGGGCCGCTTTCAATGCACCCATGAGCAACAGGCTGTTGCTGGTGACCAGCGCATCGGGACGCGAAGGGCCGGCCAGCCACTGGTCGGTCGTTGCGATGGCGGCCTCGGCCGTGGGCTCGACCTCGCGGTAATCCGGCTCCAGCCCGTGCGTGCGCATCGCAGCAAGATAGCCGTCGCGGCGCTCGGCCGCCGTGGTGCTGGTGCTGCCGAACAGGCCGCCGATGCGGCGATAGCCGCGCTCGACCAGGTGTTCGACCAGGCCCGCCATCGCCGCTGGATTGTCGAGCACCACGCTGTCGATCGACCCGCCGGGTGCGGCGCGGTCCACCAGCACCGTGGGATAGTCCAGCGTGAGCCGTTCGAGGCGACCCACCGTGGTCCGGGTGGGTGCGAAGATCAGTCCACTGATGCGCTCCTCGTGCATCAATTGCAGATACAGCGCCTCGCGCTCGGGGTCCTCGTCGGTGTTGCAGAGGGTGACCCGAAGACCTTCCCGATACGCGACCTCCTCCACGGCGCGGATCAGCGCCGTGAAGAACGGGTTGCGGATGTCCGCCACGATCAATCCAATGATGCCGGTGTGCCGGGAGCGCAGCCGTCTTGCCTGCAGGTTCGGCCGATAGCCGGTCTGGCGGATCGCCGCCTCGACCCGGCCACGCACCACCTCGCTGACCGGGCCGCCCCCGAGCACCCGCGAAACCGTGGATTTGGACACCCCCGCCACGCGCGCGACGTCATTGATGCTGATGCTCATTGGAAACGTTCCCGGAAAGTGGTGCTGTCCGTGGCCAGACGGCTGTTCAGGACAATGCTAACGCCAAAGCACTATTGGCTTTTTGTGCAGTGCACATTGAAATAGGCGGTGGGAACGTTCCCAATATGCCGCAGCACACCTTTCCTGGAGCCCGCCTTGTCGCCCCTGCCCTCCCCCGCCCCCGTCAGCCGCGAACTGGTCCGCCTCGGCGCACAGGCCCGCGACAAGGCGGATGCCATCGCCCAGGCCGCACAGATGCTGGTCGCCGCCGGCTGCGTGTCGCCGGATTACCAGGCCAGCATGGGGCGTCGCGAAGAACTGGCCAACACCTTCCTCGGCCACGGCGTGGCGATCCCGCATGGGCTTGGCGAGGACCGCCATCTGGTGCTTCGCGATGGCATCGCTGTGCTGCAGTTGCCGGAAGGCGTGGAATGGAATCCGGGCCAGGTGACGCGGCTGGTGGTCGGTATCGCTGCCCAGTCCGATACCCACATCACGCTGCTGCGCCGGTTGACCCGGCTGATCCAGGATGACGCCACGCTGCAGCGCCTGTTTGCGACCACCGACGCGAGCGAGATCGTCAACGCGCTGACCGGCGGCAGTGCGATCACCACCGCCCAGATTCCGGCAACGGATCTGGCCGAGCGCTTCGACTGGACCATTGCCTACCCCAGTGGCCTGCACGCGCGCCCGGCCACGCGCTGGGCAGAGACAGCGCGTAGCTTCGCGGCCCGTGCCCAGGTCCGCGCGGGCGATCAGGCGGCCGATGCCAAGAGTCTGGTCGCGCTGCTGCAACTCGGGCTGCGCCATGGCGACGCGGTCAGTGTGTCTGCCGAGGGGGTGGATGCCTCCGCACTGCTGGCCGCACTGCGCAAGGTCATGGACGGGCTGGTGGCCCAGGAAAAGGCCGATGCCGAGCGCGCGGCGCAGCGCAAGGCCGCGCCCGTCGCGGGCTGGAATCCGCCCGAAGCGCAGGTGGCGATCGTGGGCATTGGCGCCAGCCCCGGGCTGGCGATCGGCCAGGTGCATGTACTGGCCAGCACGCAGGCCGAAGTGGCCGACCGGCCCACCCCGCTCGGAGAAGGTGGGGCGCGCCTGCAGGACGCGCTCTCCCGTACCCGCCAGCAGCTGGCCGCGCTGCAGGATGACACCCAGCGCCGGCTCGGCGCCTCGGATGCAGCGATCTTCAAGGCCCACGCGGCCCTGCTGGACGACACCGACCTGATCACCCGCACCTGCCAGCTGATGGTCGAAGGCCATGGCGTCGCGTGGTCCTGGCACCAGGCCATCGAACAGATCGCCTCGGGCCTGGCGGCGCTGGGCAACCCGGTGCTGGCCGGCCGCGCTGCCGACCTGCGTGACGTTGGCCGCCGCGTACTGTCGCTGCTGGATCCTTCTGCCGCCGGTGGTGGCCTGTCCGACCTGCCCGCGCACCCGTGCATCCTGCTCGCGGCCGACCTGTCGCCATCAGACACGGCCAACCTGGACACCAACCGCGTGATTGGCCTGGCCACCGCGCAGGGCGGGCCGACCTCGCACACCGCCATCCTTTCGCGCACGCTCGGCCTGCCGGCGCTGGTTGCCGGTGGCGCCGAACTGCTGGCGATCCAGGCCGGCCGCGAGGCGATCATCGACGGCAGCAGCGGGCGGCTCTATCTGTCCCCTTCCGACGCCGATCTTGCTTCGGCACGCGCCTGGATCGCCGAGCAGCAGAAGATCCGCGCACGCGAAGCCGCTCAACGCGCGCAGCCGGCGCAGACCACCGATGGCCATCGCATCGACATCGGCGCCAACGTGAACCTGCCGGAGCAGGTGTCATTGGCGCTGGAACAGGGCGCGGAAGGTGTCGGCCTGATGCGCACCGAATTCCTGTTTCTCGAGCGTGGCAGCACGCCGAGCGAGGATGAGCAGTACATAACCTACATGGCGATGGCCAATGCGCTGGAAGGCCGTCCGTTGATCGTACGCGCGCTCGACATCGGCGGTGACAAGCAGGTGGCACACCTGGAACTGCCGCATGAGGAGAACCCGTTCCTCGGCGTGCGCGGCGCGCGCCTGCTGCTGCGCCGTCCGGACCTTCTGGAACCACAGCTGCGTGCGCTGTACCGCGCAGCGAAGGACGGCGCACGCCTGTCCATCATGTTCCCGATGATTACTTCGGTAACGGAGTTGATCGCATTGCGCGCCATCTGCGAGCGCTTGCGCGCAGAGCTGGAGGCGCCCGAAGTACCGGTCGGCATCATGATCGAGGTTCCGGCAGCCGCTGCCCAGAGTGATGTGCTGGCACGTCACGCCGACTTCTTCTCGATCGGCACCAACGATCTGACCCAGTACGTACTGGCCATCGACCGCCAGAACCCGGAACTTGCGGCGGAGGCCGACAGCCTGCATCCGGCGGTGCTGCGCGCGATCCGCGCAACGGTGGAAGGCGCGCGCCAGCATGGACGCTGGGTCGGCGTCTGCGGCGGTCTGGCCGGCGATCCCTTCGGCGCCATGCTGCTGGCCGGCCTGGGCGTGGACGAACTATCGATGACCCCGAATGACATCCCGGCGGTGAAGGCACGCCTGCGCGGCAACGCGCTGGCCGATCTGCAAACGCTTGCCAGCACCGCGCTGGACTGCGAGACCGCCGAGCAGGTGCGCGCCCTCGACGGAGCCCGCGCATGAACGCCGGCGCCGTCACCATCACCCTCAACCCGGCGATCGACCAGACCGTGCGACTGGCGCGCTTGCACCCGGGCCAGGTGCACCGCGCCCGCAGCAGCCGCGACGATGCAGGCGGCAAGGGCGTCAATGTGGCCGCGTGCCTGGCCGACTGGGGCGTGCCGACCGCGGCGCTGGGCGTGCTCGGCGATGGCAACGACGGCGTGTTCAGTGCGTTGTTCTCGGCGCGGGGCATCGTGGATCGCTGCCTGCGCGTTCCCGGCCATACCCGCACCAACATCAAGCTGGTCGAAGAGGACAACGGCGAAACCACTGACATCAACCTGCCGGGGCTGACGCTGGCCAGCGCCGATCTGGACGCGGTGTCGCGCCGACTCGCAGCCCTGCTGCAGCCGAACCTGCCGGTAGTGCTGTCGGGCAGCCTGCCGTCCGGGCTGCCGGCCGATGCGTGGGCGCGATTGCAGGCTCAGGCCGGTGCCGCCGGTGCGCGCGTACTGCTGGACACCAGCGGCGACGCGCTTGCCGCTGCCTTGAGCGGCGCACAGAGTGCACTGCCCTACGCGGTCAAGCCCAATCGCCATGAACTGGAGGCCTGGACCGGCACGCCGCTGCCGGATCGAAACGCCCTGCAGGCGGCGGGCGTGGCCCTGGTCGAAAGCGGGGTCGCGCTCGTAGCGATCTCGATGGGCATCGACGGCGCGCTGTTCATTGATCGCAGCGGCGTGCTGGTCGCGCGACCAGCGCATTTGGCGCAGGGCAGTACGGTCGGTGCAGGCGACGCCATGGTCGCCGGCATCGCTGCCGCATTGCTGGAGCCCTCCTTCGATCTGGCTGGCTGCGCACGACTGGCCACGGCGTTCTCGATGAGCCGCCTGGAAAGCGGTGACGCGCGACGGCTGGATCCGGCGCAGGTGCGCCAGTGGAGCGGCGACGTAGTGATCGAGCGGTTGGATTGAGACGACTGCAGGAGGCGCTGTTGCTGGCTTAGGGCAGCGCACAGCGCCTCCTGCAAGGACGAACCCGAAGCATTCCAGGAGTTCCCATGCAAGTTTCCACTGTAGTCATCGCCGCAGGCGATCGCAGCATCGAAGCGGTTCTCGCCGCCGAAGCGCTGCGCCGCGCCGCCCGCCAGCGCGGGCTCGAGCTGATGATCGAAATCCGCAGCGACCAGGGCGTGACCGGCGCGCTGCCCGCCGGACATGCCACTGCCGCGACACAGTTGCTGCTGGTGGGTGACGGTGAAGCGGACAGCTCCCGCTTCGGCAACGCCCGGATCGTGCGCGCGAGCCTCGGCGAAGTACTGGACGATCCGCGTGCTGCGCTGGCACCGCTGGCGGCCGCACCCGCGGCAGACACCGGCAAGCGCATCGTCGCCGTCACCTCCTGCCCGACCGGCATCGCCCACACGTTCATGGCGGCCGAAGGCCTGCAGCAGGCGGCCAAGGCGTTGGGCCATGCGATCCGGGTGGAAACCCAAGGCTCGGTGGGCGCGCAGGACGCGTTGAGCGACGAGGAAATCGCGGCTGCCGATCTGGTGCTGATTGCCGCCGACCGCGAAGTGGATCTGTCGCGCTTTGCCGGCAAGCGCTTGTTCAAGAGCGGCACCAAGCCAGCCATCAATGACGGGCAGAACCTGATCCGAAAGGCGCTGGCCGAGGCCGGCGTGCACGCGGGTACGGCGGTTTCCGGCCGTACCACCGAGAAGAGCAAGGTCACCGGCCCCTACAAGCACCTGATGACCGGCGTGTCATTCATGCTGCCGTTCGTCACTGCCGGCGGCCTGCTGATTGCGCTGGCGTTCGCGCTCGGCGGCATCTACGCCTTCGACGATGCACACAAGGGCACGTTGGCCTGGTCGCTGTTCCAGATCGGCGCCAAGTCCGGCTTCATGCTGATGGTGCCGGCGCTGGCTGGTTACATCGCCTACTCCATCGCCGACCGCCCGGGCATCGCGCCTGGCATGATCGGTGGACTGGTTGCGGTCAACATGGATGCGGGCTTCATTGGTGGCATCGTCGCCGGCTTCATCGCCGGCTACGGCGTGCACTGGATCAATCGTGCGCTGCGGCTGCCGCGCAGCCTCGATGGCCTCAAGCCGGTGCTGATCCTGCCGGTGCTGGGCACGCTGCTGGTCGGCCTGTTGATGATGTATGTGATCGGTACGCCGGTGGCTGGACTGCTGGCCTGGCTGACCGACTGGCTGCGCGGAATGCAGGGCAGCAGCGCGATTCTGCTCGGCCTGCTGCTGGGCGGAATGATGGCGGTGGATATGGGTGGGCCGGTCAACAAGGCCTCCTATGCGTTTTCCACCGCGCTGATTTCCAGCCAGGTCTACACGCCGATGGCGGCGACGATGATCGGCGGCATGACGCCACCGCTGGGCATTGCGCTGGCAACGTGGCTGTTCAGCAACCGCTTCACCGCCGAGGAGCGCGGCACCGCCGGTGCCGCAGGCGTGCTTGGCCTCAGTTTCGTCACCGAAGGTGCGATCCCTTACGCCGCACGCGATCCGCTGCGCACCATTCCGCCGCTGATTCTCGGCTCTGCTGTGGCCGGTGCGATTTCGATGGCAGCGGGTGTTGAACTGAAGGTTCCGCACGGCGGTGTGTTCGTGCTGCCGATCCCGAACGCGGTCACCCACCTTGGCATCTACCTGCTGGCGCTGGTGGTCGGCGTGGCTGTCACCGCGGTCGCGCTGCGCGTTCTCAAGAAGCCGGTCACGGCCCCCACCCTGTAAAAGGAGCCCCGCCCATGACCTCCCCTTCCTGCCGCCTGTTGCTGGTGGCGATTCTGCCGGCCCTGCCCTCGCTGGCCACGGCCGCCGACGCGAGCGACGTCTTCACCCCCAAGCTTGCCTACACGGGCGAAGCGGCCGCCACGCTCGACGGCGGCAAGCGCAGCGGCACGGCCTATGCCGGCCAGTTGATGTTCGGCGCCGATGTAAACCTGGACGCTGCGTTCGGTTGGCGAGGCGCGACGATAAAGGCCTACGGCATCAACCGCCATGGCACCAACCTCGCCAACAGCAGCACAGGCAACAGCACCTCGGTGCAGGAAATCTACGGTGGCCAGGGTACGCGCCTGGCCAACCTGACCCTTGAGCAGAAACTGCTGGACGACCGACTGGTGCTGGAAGCCGGGCGCAGCGTCGCCAACATCCACCACCTTGGTTCGGAGCTGTGCCAGTACTTCCAGGGCAACTCGGCCTGTGGCAACCCGACCTACGTGTTCCGCACCAGCAGTTTCACCTGGTGGCCGGTATCGAGCTGGATGGCCGATGCCACGGCCTGGGTGACGCCGGATGTCTACGTGCGCGTGGGCGCGTATCAGGTCGATCCCAGTCAGGCCGAAGACGGCCAGCATGGCCTGAAGTGGAATACGAACCAGGCCACCGGCTGGATCGTGCCCTACACGATCGGCTGGCGCAGCCCCGCGTCGGCGCGCCTGAAAGCCAAGTACGAGCTCGGTGGCTGGCAGGACAACTCGACCTATCGCGATCCGCTCCGCGATGCCAACGGCATGCCCGCGCGGCTCAGTGGCCAGGAGTACGCGACACGTCACGGTCGCTCCGGCGCGTTCGCCCGCTTCGAGCAGCAGCTCACCAGTGATGGCAGCGGCCGTGGCCTGACCCTGTTCGGCGCCGCGCTCAAGGGCACCTCCGGCCAGTTGATCGAGGATCATTTCCTGCAGGCGGGTCTGGTGCAGAAAGGCACGTGGGCCAGCCGACCGCAGGACAGCATTGCTTTCGTGGTGACCCAGCAGAAATACAGCGGCATCGCGCTGGAGAACCTGCGCCTTGCCCGTGCCGCAGCGGGCGGCAGTGGCACCCCTCATGGCAGCCAGGTGATGATGGAGCTGGGCTATGGCATCCAGGTCACCCCGCAGCTTCGGGTCGCTCCGAACCTGCACTACATCGTGCATCCCGACCAGTTCAATGAACCCGCACGCCAGCATGACCTGCCGAATGCACTGATTGCAGGCATGCGGATCGATTGGAGCCTTTAGAGGCGTGCGAGTGGGTGAGCAAGGATCAGCCCATCCTGCCCAGGGGGGCAGGATCTAGTTGACCTCGTGCGCCGCCCCCTCGCAGAGGAATCAGAATTCCTGGATCCATTGGTCATTCGGCGCTGTACGCTCCCCACCCGCTTCGCCCGTATTCCTAACGCCCCTGGGCTCGATGAGCATCAACTTCACCTCCTGCTCGGCATGGGGCTTGTGCTCGACGCCTCTGGCGACGACATAAAGCTCCCCCTGCCGCAGCAGGACATGGCCATCACGAAAGTCGATGCGCAGTTCCCCCTCGACAACGAGGAAGGCTTCATCGGTTTCCGCATGGCTGTGCCAGATGAAATCACCCTGCAGGCGAACAACCTTGAACTGGTAGTCGTTCATTTCGGCAATGACTTTGGGTGCCCACTGTTCGCTGAAGTGGCTGAATTTTTCTTCCAGATTGATGGCGTTGCGCTGGCGTGGCCTGGAGATTTCCGACACGTTGGGATCCTGATGCAAGCAGAAGGCCGCATGGTGCAGCGGGCCTTGCTTCCACGTCTTGTACGATCGTGCAACCTGTTGTCGGGTATCTACGGCGAACTCTTCATCCGCCTCAGCCACCGCGCCGGTGGAACGCCATAGGTGGAGGTGAAGTGACGCGCCATGTGGCTCTGGTCGAAGAAGCCAGCCATCAGCGCCGACGCATTGATGCTCTGACCCGCCAGCAGCAACCGGCGTACCAGGTCCAGCCGACGCAGGGTGAGATAACGATAGGGGCTGGTGCCATAGAGCGCACGAAAGTCCCGGCTCAGCTCCCAGCGATCCAGGCCACTGGCTTCTACCAGCGCCTCGATCGTGATGGCCTGTTCCAGCGAATCATGGATGCAGGCCCGGGCGCGCTCCAGGGCTACGAAGTCGGGCCGGTGCCGGATACGCCTTTGCCCGGCGGCATCGACGAGCGCCTGCGCCAGCGCATGCAGCCCGTCCTCTTCTTCCAGTGGGTCGATACGGGTCGCCATGTCCTGCAGCAGCGGAACCAGCGCGGCACGGATCCTCATGTCAGCGGAGAGACCTCCCTCGATGAAGGGAAGTGGCCTGCCTCCCAGGACCTTCTGGATCAGCGACGGTTCGATGTATGCCATCCGGTACTGGAACCCGGCTGCCGTGCCTGCCTCCCCGTCATGCAGCTCATCGGGATGCAGCACCATCACCGTACCCGGCAGGCTGTACCGCTGGCTGCGGCGATAATGGAAGCTCTGCACACCGGCCAGCGTGAGGCCAATGGCATAGGTGTCGTGCCGATGCGGTGCATACCCGTGCCCACCAAAATAGGCCTCGATCCGCTCGATGCTTCCTGGCTGGGCGGCATACCGCACCCAGTCCGATGATCCTGCTGTTCTCGCCATCGCATTCATTCCGGTAGCCCCCCCCAACGCCGTTACCCGGCGCCCGGCCACGTTCAGTCCAATCATTTCGACATGCGGTCATTGTGCAGCCGCACGACGGTGCGCGACAGCGCCCGGAATCGTTTCGCAGCGCAGCAATTGCTGCAGGCCACAAGGCGCTGCTGAGTGCTCAACTCTCTGATTTGAAAAGAATCCGGTCATCCAGCGTTCATTCTGATTGACAGCGTTGTCAGGCGGCGCTTACAAGGGCCCACGTCCAGCGCTTGGCGTCGGAACGTGCAGACATCACCTATGGGGAGAGAGGGACCCTATGACCGGCCATATCAGGAAGAACGCACTCGCACAGGCAGTATTTGCCGCTGTAGTCGCCGCCGCGTGGGCGCTGCCAGCTGCAGCGCAGTCATCGAAGGACAGCAGCACGACAACCGCCAGCGAGGCGCGGGAGGCGTCAACGCTGGATGCCGTCATCGTCACCGTTGAGCGCCGCGAGCAGGATCTGCAGAAATACGCAGGTACCGCGCAGGCGATTTCCGCAGACGACACCCGCGCGTTGGGCATCAACAATGAACTGCGCAACATCCAGGCCCTGGTGCCCGGCATGAGCATGGCCAACCAGGAAGGCAACCTGGAGATCTTCATCCGTGGCGTAGGTTCCTCGAACAACACCGAACTGGGTGATCCGGGCGCTGCGCCGCACATCAATGGCGCGTATATCGCCCGTCCCCGCGGCCTGGGGGGCATGTTCTACGACGTCGAACGCGTGGAGATCAACAAGGGCCCGCAGGGCACGCTGCGCGGTCGCAATGCGCTGGCCGGCACGCTCAATATCATCACCAAGCGCCCCGATCTGGAAGCGTTTGGTGGGTACGTACAGGCTGAGGTTGGCAATCGTGACCACCGCGGCGGCGAGTTCGCCCTGAACCTGCCGATCGGCGGCGGCGCTGCGTTCCGTGTGGCCGGCTACAAGGTGGAGAAGGATTCGCCCTTCAAGAATGCGGGCCGCGCGCAGGATCTGGATCCGGCCGGCGTCCAGGACGACCGTGGCGCGCGCCTGTCGTTCCTCTACCAGCCCGATGAGAAGCTGTCGGTCTTTGCCATGGCCGACATCGGCAAGGAAGGCGGTACCGGCTATCCCGGCGCCAACGTCTACACTGCCGCCAGAGCCGGCCACATGCCGGACGATGTAGATCTGCGCAAGATCATCTACCGCGGCGCGCAGGGCAAGCTGGACAGCACCAACTGGGGCGCACAGACCAGCATTTCCTACGACTTCGGCAAGGTGGCGGTGGAATACAACGGCAGCTACCGCAACGTGGACTACCGCCAGACCAATGCGCAGAGCGAAGGCATCCTCTGGCCGGACCGCAACATCGATACAGTCTCGCCGAGCAACCCCGGCGGCATCGACTACGACAACTACTCCACCCAGTACTGGCTGACCGAGTCGGAGTCGCAGGTGCACGAGCTCCGCTTCACCTCGGACCAGGACGCGCGGCTGCGCTGGACCACCGGCCTGTTCCATTTCAATGAGGACCAGCGGGTCGGCTATCTCTCGCTGGTCGACAAGGGACGCTGGTACTCGGGCACCGAGTTCACCATGCCCAAGGTCAACGGCAAATCTTCGGCGATATTTGCCGACGGCACCTTCGACGTCACCGATCGCCTGCGGTTGAAGGGCGGCCTGCGATACTCCGAAGAGAAGAAGTCGCGCTACGGCATCGGCGGAAACTGGTCGCTGGGCCTGCCCGGCCAGGGTGGCGATTTCGCCACGCGCCTGGGAACTCCGGGCTTCGAGCCGGCCTTTATGAGCCGTCCGAACTTTGATGTCAGCAACATCACTTCGCAAGCCGAGATGGCCCGCTTCCTGCTGCAGGGCATACTGCGTCACGGCCGTAACGATACCCTGCTGCAGCAGATCGGGGCGGTACCCGATGGTGGACCGTTTGGTTGCGTAGACCGTCCCGATATCGGCGGGGACACCGTCAATTGCCCCTACCAGAGCTGGGCCCAGGTGAGCGCGATTCCCGCCCAGCAGTTCGGCAAGAGCAAGTTCAGTTTCACCGACTGGCGCGCTGGCTTCGAGTACGACGTTTCGGACAACAGCCTCCTGTACGGCCTGGTATCGACTGGTCACAAGGCGGGTGGGTTCAACGATACGTTCGATCCGAAGGAGATTCCGGAGACGTTCAAGCCTGAATCGATCATCGCCTACGAGATCGGCAGCAAGAACGCGTTCCAGATGCTGGGCCGGACCTCGACCTTCAACGTCAGCGGCTTCTATTACGACTACAGCGACCAGGTATTCCAGGACCTCGCGGTGATCGCCACCAACCCGACCACCGGCGAAGCCACCGGCTATGCCCTGGTCAACCGCAATGTCGGCAAGTCGGCGGTGTATGGCCTGGAGGCGGAGAGCAGCCTGCGCTTCCCGCACAACTTCATGGTCAACATCAACGCACTCTGGATGGACAGCGAGATCAAACGCGGCACGGTGGCCGACGTCCGCAGCCAGAACTACGACGCCGGTGGCGCCACCTCGTTGATCGACCTGTCCGGCAATGAACTGCCGCTGGCCTCGAAGCTCACCTTCAACGTGCGTCTGCAGCATACGACTGAACTGCGCTTTGGCACGTTCGACTGGCAACTGCTGGCCTCGTACCGCTCGGCCTTCTTCCTCACTCAGTACAACAACCGGGACGTGGAGTTCATCCGCAAGGATCCGGTCAGTGGCGAACTGGTTCATGACCGCACGCAGAGCGCTGCTGCTGCAGGCTTCCCGGACCGTCAGCGCGGCGAGACCACGTTGAACGCCGGCATCGGCTTTACGTCACTGAGCGGCAACTGGCGGGTCGAAGCATGGGGCAACAACCTGCTCGGCAACGATGTCTCGCAGAAGGCGCTGGTTGGATCGGGCATCAACGTTCGCTTCCTCAACGACCCGCGCAGCTACGGCCTGCGTCTGCGTTACCAGTTCTGAGCAACGCCGCCATGAAGGAGGGCCGGTTTCGCCGGCCCTCCACGCGCGATCACCTGTTCCCGCCCAGTGCGTCAACGCGCAGAGCGTCGCCCTGTCCGACATGACATGAGAATCATGAAACACACAACCCGCTGGTCGCAGTTTGGTGTACTCATCACCGTATTCTTCTTCTGGGGCTTCGTTGCCGCAAGCAACGGCATCCTCATTCCGGTGTTCAAGAAGGCGTTCCATCTCAGCCAGGCGCAGAGCATGTACGTGGCGATGGCCTTCTACGTTGCCTACACCGCCGGTTCGCTGATCTACATCGCCGTTTCCCGTGCCATCGGCAACGACCTGCTGCATCGGGTGGGCTATCGCAACGGCATCTGCATCGGCCTGCTGGTCTCGGCACTGGGCGCCCTGCTCTTCTATCCTGCAGCCAATACCGGCTCGTTCGCATTGATGCTGTCCGGACTGTTCATCGTGGGCCTGGGTTTCTCGCTCCAGCAGATCGCGGCCAATACGCTGGCAGTGATCATGGGTGACCCGGCTACCGGATCGCAGCGCCTGACCATGGCCGGCGGCGTCAACAATCTGGGCGCAACGGTAGGCCCGCTGCTGGTCAGCATCGCCATTTTCGGCAGTGTGTCTGCGGGCAATACCGAAGCCAGCATCGAGAGCGTGAAGATTCCCTATCTGGTGCTGGGCGCCGCCTTCGTGCTGGTGGCCGTGCTGCTCTGGTTTTCGTCCGTACCCAATCATGTCCAGCCGCATGCGGCCATCCCGGCAGGTGTGGCTGAAGCTGATCAGGAAGGAAGCCCCGGATCTGCGCTCGCTTACCCGCAGCTGGTCATGGGCATGATCGCGATCTTCCTCTACGTTGGCGTGGAGGTATCGACCATCGACAATCTTCCTGCCTACCTTGAACAGCCGTTGAGCAAGGGTGGACTGGGCCTGGAAACTTCGGTGATCGCCCCGTTCGTGTCGCTGTACTGGGCCAGCCTGATGATCGGTCGCTGGGGCGGCGCCGCAGGCGCGTTCGATGTGCGCGCAGGCACCCGGAAGCTGTTGATGCTGGTGCTTCCGTTCGTCGCGTTCGCCATCTACCTTGCTGTGAACGCGGTATCAGGCCACGACTCCGCACAGTTCCTGCACTACGCACCGGTGATCGCTCTGATGATCATTGCAACCTTGGCCAGCAAGGGCAATCCGTCGCGGATGCTGCTGTACTTCGCCGTGTGTGGCATTGCGGCGCAGTTGATCGGCATGTTCACCACCGGCATGACCAGTGTTATCGCCTTCATCAGTGTCGGGCTGTTCTGCAGCACGATGTGGCCGTGCATCTTTACCCTGGCCATCAGCGGCCTGGGCCGCCACACCAACCAGGCAAGCAGCCTGCTGATCATGATGATCATGGGAGGCGGCATCGTCAGTTGGGCGCAGGGTGCACTGGCCGACAAGGTCGGCGTGCATTACAGCTTCATCATCGGCGTGCTGTGTTTCTGCTATCTCGCTTTCTACGCCTGGGCAGCCGGCCGTACGCTTCGTCGCCAGGGCGTTGACCTGGAGCGATTGGCGACCGAAGGGGGCCACTGAGCCGCGCCCCCGCCCTGCCAGCGCGGCCTGCTGATCGCGCCGGCAGGTCGTTGGCTTGCGTTCAATCGTGACGGACCGGTCCCGTGGATCGCCGGACCTGCAGGGCGTAGTCAATATCGACCACACCACCGCTACCGAGCTCGCGCACCTCCTTGATCAGCTCCATGGCCGCGCGCCGGCCCATCTCACGGGTGGGCTGGCAGACGGTGGTCAACGCCGGGTAGATCTGGCGGGCAATCGGGGTGTCATCGAAACCGCAGACCGAGATATCACCCGGCACCGAAAGACCGTGCTCGAAGACCGCGCAGATGACCCCCGCCGCCATGTCGTCGTTGGCGGCGAAGATGGCGGTCGGCCGATCAGGCCGATCAAGCAGCGCGTTGGCACCGTTGTAGCCTGATTCGTATGAAAACTCGCCCTCCAGCACCAGGCTGGGGTCGTAGCGCAACCCCGCCCTGCGCAGGCCTTCACGGTAGCCCGCCAGGCGCCACATGCTTGCCCCGTGCGCGGCGTGCCCCTTGATATGGGCGATGCGGGTATGGCCGAGCGAGGCCAGGTGTGCGATCAACGCAACCACCGCGCCGATTTCATCCACCACCACGCCCACGTTCCGGTTCTGTTCCTTTGCCGAAATGCTGGAATACGGGATGCCCAGGTCGACCAGGCGCTCCAGCAGGGCGCTGTCGTCGGTCAGCGGTGGCGTCAGCACCACGCCGTCGAGCTGCGACTGCATGATCAACGACTCGACCTTCTCCACGATATCGGCTGCGTCGTAGATCAGCGGCGCCAGCATAAGGTTGTAGTGCTGTTCCATGCAGGCATCGAGCACCCCCATCTCGATCTCCATCAGATAGTTCGAGGACGGATTATCGAACAGCATCGCGATCAGGTAGGAACGCCGGCCGGCGAGCACCCGCGCCGAGGGCAAGGGGCGATAGCGCAGCTTCTCCACCGCCGCATCAACCCGGGCACGCGTGCTCTTGGAGACGTTCGGCTCGTTGTTGAGCACCCGCGATACGGTCTTCATGGAGACCCCGGCCGTAGCCGCAACATCCTCGATGCGCACGCGCCCCGGCCTGCCTGCAAGTACCTGTTCAGGTCCCGGCATCCCCCGCCCTCTGCCCGTCATAGCCTCACCATCAGTACCGGAACCCTGCACCACGGGATGTGGATGCAGATGCAACTTTATCCTCAAATCCGATGCCGCTGTGCAGCAAGCAATCGTCCCAAGGGCTGGGTATGCTCGAATTCGACTGACAACGCTGTCAGGTTGCTTTCTGGTCTGCACGCCTCTTCAAGCCACCCATCCGAGATGATCGTTCCCATGAACTTCCGTCATTCCGATCGTGCGAAGCGCAACCCCGGTTTCCGTCCACACCAGCTGATGCTGACCGCCGCCCTCGCCTTGGCGCTGGGACCCGCTATCGGCGCGGCCCCGGCCCCGCAGCACGAAGCAGGCACGATCACAGCTGCAAACTGGCCGAAGGCGGCCTGGCCGCTGGCCAATGATCCGGCCATGGAGCGACGCATCGACGCCCTGATCGCGTCGATGACGCTGGAGGAGAAGGTCGGCCAGATCGTGCAGGGCGATATCGCCAGCGTCACGCCTGATGACGTGCGCAAATATCGACTGGGCTCAATCCTTGCTGGTGGCGCATCTGATCCGGGTGGCCGCTACAACGCCAGGCCCGCTGAGTGGCTGGCGCTGGCTGACGCGTTCTGGGAAGCCTCGATGGACACGCGCAATGGCGGCAAGGCCATCCCGATCATTTGGGGCATCGACGCGATGCATGGCCAAAGCAATGTGGTGGGCGCCACCCTCTTCCCGCACAACATCGGCCTGGGCGCGGCGCGCAACCCGGAACTGCTGCGCGAGATCGCAAGGATCACCGCAGCCGAAACCCGTGTGACCGGCATGGAATGGACATTCGCGCCAACCGTGGCGGTTCCGCAGGATGACCGCTGGGGCCGCACCTATGAAGGCTACTCGGAAGACCCTGCGCTGGTGGCCAGCTATGCAGGGCCGTTCGTCGAAGGCCTGCAGGGCAAGGCGGGCGCAGCCGATTTCCTTGACGACCACCATGTGATGACAACGGTCAAGCATTTCCTTGGTGATGGCGGAACCGAAAACGGCAAGGACCAGGGCAACACCACCGTCAGCGAGGCGGCATTGCGCGACATCCACGCGGCCGGATACCTGCCGGCGATCAATGCGGGGGCGCAGTCGGTGATGGCGTCGTTCAACAGCTTCCATGGCGAGAAGATGCACGGGCACAGGCCGTTGCTGACCGATGTGCTGAAGGACCGGATGGGCTTCGGCGGCTTCGTCGTCGGTGACTGGAACGGCCACGGACAGATCAAGGGCTGCAGCAACACCGACTGCGCGAAGACCTACGTCGCCGGCCTGGACATGGCCATGGCGCCGGACAGCTGGAAAGGCATGTACGAAAGCACGCTGGCACACGTCAAGGACGGCAGCCTGCCAGTTGCACGGCTGGACGACGCGGTGCGCCGCATCCTGCGGGTGAAGGTGCGCATGGGCCTGTTCGACAAGCCCAAGCCCTCCGAGCGCGCACTGGGCGGAAGGTTCGAGCTGCTCGGCGCGCCGGCGCATCGCCAGATCGCGCGGCAGGCCGTGCGCGAATCACTGGTGCTGCTGAAGAACCAGAACCAGTTGCTGCCACTGTCGCCGAAGCAGCGCGTGCTGGTGGCCGGCGATGGTGCCAACGACATGGGCCGCCAAGCCGGCGGCTGGACGTTGAGCTGGCAGGGCGATGGCACGCGCCGCGAGGACTTCCCGAATGCGGAGACGATCTGGGAGGGAATCGCAGCCCAAGTCAAATCGGGCGGCGGCCAGGCCGAGCTGGTGACCGATGGTCGTTACCGCAGCCGACCCGATGTGGCCATCGTGGTGTTCGGCGAAGAGCCGTACGCCGAGTTCCAGGGCGACCTGCCGAACCTGATGTTCAAGAACGGCAAGTCCGGCGACCTGGAACTGATGCAGCGCCTGAAGGCCGACGGCATTCCGGTTGTTGCGGTCTTCCTGAGCGGGCGCCCGCTGTGGCTCAACCGCGAAATCAACGCCGCCGATGCCTTCGTGGCTGCGTGGCTGCCGGGATCGGAAGGTGGAGGCGTGGCCGATGTGCTGCTGCGTGGGGTCGATGGGCGCGTGCAACACGACTTCCGCGGAAAGCTGAGCTACTCCTGGCCACGCCGCGCCAACCAGTACAAGAACAACGTGGGGCAGAAGGACTACGACCCGCAGTTCGCCTTCGGATACGGCCTGACCTATGCCGACAAGGGAAACCTGCCTGCTCTTTCCGAGGACGCGGGCATTGATCCGGACGCCACGGGCAGCGGTACCCTGTTCGATCGTGGTGTGGCCGGCACCGGCCTGATGCTTCGCCTGACTGCCGCCAATGGCGAATCGACCGATGTCGTGCATCCCAATGCAACGACTGCCGACCAGTCACTGGCGATGGTCGCGATCAATACCGATGTGCAGGAGGGCGCGCGTCAGTTCAGTTTCCGGGCGCCGGCCACGGTGGCGTTGCAGGCCAATACTCCGCTGGATTTCACGCGCGAGACCAACGGCGAGCTCTCCGTGGTAGCGACCGTGCGTGTCGAACAGCTCCCGGCGGAATCCGCAGTGACACTCGGTACCGCCTGCGGGGCGACGTGTGCTGGCGAGGTTGCGCTGGGCCCTGCGCTGTCGGCGGCGCCGCGCAATGAGTGGGTCAGGCTGGGCGTTCCCCTCAAGTGCCTGGCCAAGGCCGGGGCAGACATGAGCCGCTTGAACGTGCCGTTTGCGCTGCGCGCCGGAAAGGGCACAACGCTTGCGATCACCTCGGTCGTACTGGGCACCGAGTTCGACCGCAAGGTGGAGTGTGCGACGCAGTAGGCGCGGTGTTGAATGCCTTGGCGCGGCCGTCACGGAACGCACCGCGCCAGGGCATTCGCTGGGCGGCCGGCACGGTATGATGCCGCAACCCCGGCACTTGCACTGATCGCAGCGGGCGCCTGCACGCCGATCAAATGCACCGGAGAACCGGCGGCAGGGTCGATGGACGGCACCGCGCACGCCCCTACTCCATGCTCGCTTCCCATTCTTCGCTCATCATCTGGATGGCGGTGGCCGTTGCCACTGTCGGCCTGCTGTTCCGTCCCTTCCGCATCCCGGAGTATGTGTGGGCGCTCGGTGCGGCCGCGTTGCTTCCGCTCAGCGGCATCGTGTCGTTCGGCACTACCTGGCACGCAGTCGCCGAAGGGCGTGACGTCTACCTGTTCCTGGTCGGCATGATGGTGCTGGCCGAGCTCGCCCGCCGCGAAGGGCTGTTCGACTGGCTGGCGCTGTATGCGGTCCGCCATGCGGGCGGGTCGGGGCGACGCCTGTTCGACCTGGTTTTCCTGGTCGGCACGCTGGTGACGGTGTTCCTGTCCAACGATGCCACGGCCGTGGTGCTGACGCCGGCGGTCTACGCGGCCTGCAAGGCGGCCCGCGCCAATCCCCTGCCCTACCTGTTCGTCTGTGCGTTCATCGCCAATGCGGCCAGTTTCGTGCTGCCCATCTCCAACCCGGCCAACCTGGTGGTCTACGGACAGCACATGCCGCCGCTGCTGCAGTGGCTGGTGCAGTTCGCATTGCCCTCCGCGGCGGCGATCGGTGCCACGTATCTGGTGCTGCGCTGGGTCCATCGGCGCGAGATCGCGCAACCGCTGGTAGCCGCGCCGGAGCATCGCCCGCTGACGGACGGCGGACGGCTGAGCGCACTGGGCGTGCTGTTCACCGGCAGCGTGCTGCTGGTGACGTCCGCACTGAACGGACCGCTGGGTCTGGCCACGTTCTGCGCCGGCGCGCTGAGCGTGGCGGTGGTGGTGGTACGCCAGCGCCGCAGCCCGCTGCCGCTGCTGCGACATGTCTCCTGGGGCGTGCTACCTCTGGTGGCCGGACTGTTCGTGCTGGTGGAAGCGGTGGCGCAGACCGGTGTCATCCAGAGTGCGGCCAGCGCGCTGCAGGCGCTGGCGAATATGTCACCGCACCAGGCCAGCTGGCTGGCCGGTGGTGTGGCCGCACTGCTGAGCAACGTGGCCAATAATCTGCCGGTCGGCTTGGCCGCAGGCTCGCTGGGCCAGATGGCCGACCTGCCGGCACAGACCCGCGCCGCGCTGCTGGTGGGCGTGGACCTTGGGCCGAACCTGTCGGTGACCGGCTCGTTGGCCACGATGCTGTGGTTGGTGGCGCTGCGCCGCGAGGGCGAGCATGTCAGCGCGCTCGACTTCCTGCGCGTGGGCGCGCTGGTGATGCCGCCTGCACTCATCGCAGCATTGTTGCTGCTGTGACCAGAATGCAGGCGGCGCCCCGGCCCTAGAAGACCAGTTGCAGGCGGGTATTGAAGGTGGTGCCTTCATCCCTGCCCGCCGCACTGCCGCTGCGGTGGTGGGTCTGCCAACGCACGGCTTCGAACATCACCCGGCTGAAATCGTTGAGGTACCAGTTTGCGCCCAGTGTCCACGCGTGGCCGGTACCGCCACTGGGCAGCTCGGCATAGTCCACGTCCTCGTAACGGCCCTTCAGCTCCCACGCGCCGCTGCCGCCGCGCGTCACCGGATCGGCTACCTTCACCTTGCCCCAGGTGCCGGCCTTGCCCGAATAGGAGGGCAGCGCGCCCGCCAGGAACCAGCCGGCCGAGATCGCCCACGCCTCGTGGTCGCGATCGTAGCGACCGCTGGCATCGGCCCCGCGCAGGCTTCGCGTACCCCACTCGCCCGTTGCCCACGCCGGGCCGAAGAAGCCGGCCAGTTCCGCACCGTAGGCGGTGCTGCGCTCGGCGCCCAGCAGCGTGCCCGGCGTGATCTTGACCAGATCGTTGAAGTGCCCGGCGATGGCCGAACTGCGCACCACGCCGCTGGCTCCTGCAGGAATCTTCTCGTGGAAGGCCCATGCCCCCAGATGCAGCGTGGCAGCAGCGGTGTCCACAGGATTCCAATGGACGCGCGTGGCCCAGGTCTGGCTGTCGTTGTCGGTACCGGCGTTGTTGAGATCGTTGCCGGCCACCGCCAGGCTGGCATGCCATCCTTTTCCATACACGCGCTCGGTCAAGCCGACACCAAACAGGCCTCGCTGCGGCAGCATCAACGTGCCGACCACGTTGCGCTCCTGGAACGGCGTGTTGGAGGTGCTGCTGGAGCCATCGATACCGCGATCGTTCAAGCGGTTGCCCATCGTGAGATCGGCCGGCAGGCCGAACAGCGTGTGGTCCAGCGTGGCGTAGACCGACTTCCAGGCCACCGCGTTGTCGGCGAAGTCGCCCTCCACCACCCAGCCCAGAGTGCCGTAGCGCCCCTCGGCACCCAGTCGCACCGAACGGATCTCGGTACCCGAAACGTTGCGGTCGCTGACTGCGGATCCGTCAGTGCTGGAGGCGTCGACGAACAAGCGGCCGCGGGGACGGAAAACGGTATTGCCGTCGGCGCTGCTGAACTCCGGTGCGCCCTTGGCCCAGGAAACCTTGGGCAGCTTGGACTGTCCGGATTCCAGTGCGGCCACCCGCGTCTCCAGCGCAGGCACGGATTGCGCGGGCGGTGCGGCCGCGGTGCCCTGCCCGCCCTCCACGGCGCGGAGGCGGGCTTCCAGTTGCTGGATCTGCAGCGCCTGTTGCTGCACCAGGCGTGACAGCTCGGCCTGGCTCAGCGGCGCAGGAAGCGAGGACGTGGACTGGGCGTCGGCATGGCCACTGGCCAACAGCAGGCCGAGCGCGACCGACAGCGCTGCCATCGGCAGCACGGTGGAATGATTCATGGGCTCTCTCCGGCCAGCCGGCCCCCTGGCCTGGCGCTGGCCTGTTGCGGTGGTGCGGGGGAAGATCGGGCGAGGAAGCTCACGCCGCCGGATTGCCCCGGCGGCGCGGCAGGCGGGCTCAGCCTGGCCCGGTCAACTGGTGGCCTGTGCCTGGGCGTTGGGACGCCAGGTAATCAACTTGTTCTCAACCACGTCCAGCAGGGCGTCGATGACGAGCACGAAGGCGGCCAGGATGATGATGCCGGCGAACACACCGACGGCGTTGAAGTTGCCTTCTGCCTGCGCGATCAGGTAGCCAAGGCCCGCCGAGGCGCCGAGGTATTCGCCGATGATCGCACCGACCACCGCAAAGCCGACCGAAGTACGCAGCGAAGACAGGATCCAGCTCGCCGCTGCCGGGAAGTAGACATGGCGCAGCAGGTCGCTGCGGCTCGCCCCGAGGATGCGGGCATTGGCCAGCACCACCGGGTTCACCTCACGCACGCCCTGCATGGCATTGAAGAACGTGGTGAAGAACACCAGCGTGACCGCCAGCGCCACCTTCGACCATAGGCCCAGGCCGAGCCACAGCACGAAGATCGGCGCCAGAACCACGCGCGGAATCGCGTTGAAGCCCTTGATGAAGGGATCCAGGATGCGCGCCGAGCGCCGGCTCAGGCCGAGCCAGACACCGCCGGCCACGCCAAGGCCGGTACCGATGATGTAGCCCAGCGCGGTTTCGGTCAGCGTGATGTACACATGCTGGTAGAACGAGGTATCGGACAGCCAGGTCCAGGCCTGCTGCACGATCGCCGTCGGCGCAGGGAAGAAGAATGGATCGATCACGCCCAGCGCGATGCCGCCTTCCCAGCCACCGAACACGGCGACCACCAGGGCCAGCTGGATGAACTTGTCAGTCTTGGCGTGCATAGCTCTTCTCCACTTCGCCGCGCAGGCAGGCCCAGATATCGCGGTACAGGTCGGTGAAACGGTCATCCAGCTTGATCTCGGCCACGTTGCGCGGCCGCTCCAGATCCACATCGAAACTGCGCACCACGCGGCTGGCCGGGCCGGAGGACAGCACCACCACGCGATCGCCCAGGGCGATGGCCTCTTCCAGATCGTGGGTGATCAGGATCACCGAGCGCCGGTCCTCCTGCCACAGCCGCAGCAGCTCGTTCTGCATCAGGTGGCGGGTGTGGATGTCCAGCGCCGAGAAGGGTTCATCCATCAGGATCACCTTCGGCTCGACGATCAGCGCCTGCGCCATCTGCACGCGCTTGCGCTGGCCACCGGACAGCTGGTGGGGGTAACGATGCTCGAAGCCGGTCAGGCCGACCTTGGCCAGCCACGCATTGGCTTTGGCCTTGCGTTCGGCCTCGGGCACGCCGCGGAAGCGCAGGCCGAGTTCAACGTTCTGGTAAGCCGTCTTCCACGGCAGCAGCGCGTCCTGCTGGAACAGGTAGCCCACCGACTCCTGCACACCGCTGACGGCGCGGCCGTCGATGCTGACCTGGCCGGAAGACGGCTTCAGCAGGCCTGCAACGGAATTGAGGATGGTGCTCTTGCCGCAGCCGGTAGGACCGACGATGGCAAGGAACTCGCCGTCACCCACCTGGATGTCGACATCACGTACGGCGGTGAATTCGCCGAAGGACATGGTCACCTTGTTGATGGCGACCATGGTCTGTGCGGGCTCCAGCTGCGGTGCGCCATTGAACTGGCGCACGGTGGCATTGAGGGCCATGGGGTTACCTCCGCTTAACGTTGGGCAGCCGGCGCCGCAGCGTTGGCACGCTCGACGAAGGCATTGGTGTAGGTCCTGGACAGGTCGATGTTGGCCTTGGCCACATCCGTGTTGAATTCACGCAGCACCTTCAACGGCGTCTCCAGATCGGCGGGCGTGAAGCGGCCGTCCCGGGTGAAGATCGCGCGGGCGTTCTCCACCGCGCGGGCATAGGTTGCGCGGTCACCGGAGACGTAGCTGTCGGGCAGCGCGGCAACGATCTCTTCGGCACTGTTGTCGGCGATGAACTTCAGTGCCATCTGCTCGGCGCGGGCGATCTTCTCGGCCGCTTCGGGGCGCTTGTCCAGGAAACTCTGGTTGGCGTACATCACCGAGGTCGGGTACAGCCCGCCATAGACCTGGCGGGCACCGTCGTCGCTACGCGCATCGAGGAGGATCCTGCCGACCTTGCGCTCGGTGATCAGGGTGGCGGCAGGATCGTAATTGACCAGCAGGTCGATCTTGCCCTGCTCCAGCGCGGCGACCGCAGCAGCACCGGAGCCGACACCGATCAGCGAAATGCTGTCGGCCGGAATATCGTGCTGGGCGAGGAAGTGACGGACGAAGAAGTCGGACGAGGAGCCCGGTGCGGTGATGCCGACCTTCTGGCCCTTGATGGTTTCCGGTCGTGCAGGATCGAAGGTGGCATCCTCGCGGCCGGCCATCACCAGGCCCGAATTGCGCGAGAGCAGTACGAAGGCAACCACGTCCTTGCCCTTGGCCTGCATCTGGATGGTGTGGTCGTAGAAGCCGACGGCCACGTCGGTGGAGTTGGCCACCAGCGCCTGCAACACTTTGGAGCCGCCCTGCGCGAAGTTCTCCGTCTTCACTTCGAGACCGACGTCCTTGAAATAGCCCTTGGCGTCGGCAATGAAGAACGGAAGGTTGTTGAGGTTGTAGGAACCGACGCTGATGCGCACGGGTGCGTTGTCACCACCGCCGGTGGAAGCGCCTTCCGCGCGCCCGCCGTTGCTGCAGCCGGCCGCGGCCAGCCCGGCCGCGCACAGCGCGACCATCAGGAACTGCTTGTACATCATCCCTCCCAGGAGTGAAGCATCTACGTTGTGGTGGTGGGCGGGCACGCCTGTGCCGACCCATCCGGTTTCAGATCATGCCGCTGACGTCCATTGGCGGGCTTGGGTGGTACTGGCCGTGGCCGGTGCGGGCGATGTCGCGTACACCCGTCCCTCGAACAGGCGGCGTGCGGTGCGAACGACGCTGGCAATCACCGGCGTGTCGCTCGAGCTGCGGCTGAGACCCACCTCCAGGGTCCCGCTCGGATGTTCGAGGGTAATGCTGCCGGGAACGGACAGGCATCCGACCAAAGTGTGGGCCAACGTACCCGGCGTGACGGCAGCGGTGGCCAGGCCGACCGCACCGGTAATGGCCAGGGCCGTATGGCATTGGTGCGGCATGAAATAGCGCACCTGCAGATCGCCCCCGTGCTGCGGTGCCGACAGCAGCACCGGCTTTGGGATGACCTTGTTGCCGGCATCGGCGATGCCCATGCGGGCGCCCGCCTCGATGCGCAGCACTTCCAGCCGGCGCATGAACTCGGCGTCCGCGTTCAGTTCGGCGGGCGAGGCATCACCACGCACGCCCAGGTCTTCGGCACGCACCAGCATCATCGGCATGGCGCAGTCCACCAGGCTGACCGGCACGCCATCGATGGTTTCCTGCGCGTGCCCGCTGGGTAGCAGCTTGCCGGTGCGGGCGCCTGCCGCATCCAGGAAGGAAAGCCTGACCGGCGCGGCCGAGCCCGGCGTGCCGGCAATACGCGTATCGCCGCGGTAGACCACATTGCCGCCCGGCGTTTCCACGGTGGCAATGATCAGCTTGCCGGTGTTGACGTTGTGGATGCGCACCTCGGTCTGCGGATCCTGCGCCTGCACCAGCCCACGCTCGATGGCATACGGGCCCACTGCTGCCAGCATGTTGCCGCAGTTAGGGGACGTATCCACCACCTGCTGCTCCACCCGAACCTGGGCGAACAGATAATCCACGTCGGCGTCCGCCCGGCTCGAGCGGTCGATGATGGCCACCTTGCTGGTCAGCGCGTTGCCTCCGCCGATGCCGTCGATCTGCAACGGATGGCCCGAGCCCATCACTTCCAGCAGCAGGCGATCGCGTTCGGCGATGTCCACCGGGAGGTCGCTGGCCAGGAAGAACGGGCCTTTGGAGGTGCCGCCGCGCATGAGTACGCAGGGAATGCTGAGCAGATCGTTGGACATACGTGTGCTAGATTGATGCGTATATGGGATGAATGACCCCTCTGTGATTCGATACTGGCATGACCCCAATTGATCTGTGAATTGCTGATTTTTGGATGATTGATACCTGATGAGCATCAATTGCGAAATCCTGGATCTGCGCGCGTTCCTGCTGGTATCGGAGACACGCAGCTTCCATCGCGCCGCTGAAATCCTGCACGTCTCCCAGCCAGCGCTCAGCCGACGGATACAGAAACTGGAGCAGGCCGTGGGTTCGCCGCTGCTGGAGCGCACCACGCGCAGCGTCAGCACCACCGCCGTCGGCGAGAACCTGCTGCCGCTGGTGCGTCGCATGCTGGAAGAGTTCGATGGTTCGCTGTTCTCACTGCGTGGCCGGGAGGACACCCGCGGCGCCACCGTCACCATCGCGTGCCTGCCTACGGCGGCGTTCTACTTCCTGCCCAGCGTGATGGCGCGTTTCCACGAAGCGCACCCGAATGTGCGCTTCCGCATCCTGGATATTCCTGCCACAGAGGGGCTACAGGCGGTGGAACGCGGCGAAGTCGAGTTCGGCATCAACTTCATGGGCGCCAACGATCCAAATCTCGACTTCGACGTACTGGCCGAGGATCCGTTTGTGCTTGCGTGCAGGCGCGATCATCCGCTGGCCCGCAAGCGCAAGGTGGAATGGGCCGATCTGGCCGAGCATCAGCTGATCACCGTGCATCGCACCAGTGGCAACCGCACGCTGCTGGACGGCGCGTTGGCGCGCGAGAACCTCAAGCTGAGCTGGCACTACGAAGTGACCCACCTGTCCACGTCGCTGGGCATGGTCGAGGCCGGCATCGGCGTGTCGGTGCTGCCGAAGATGGCCACGCCGGACGGGGATCATCCCACCCTGGTGACACGTGCCATCGGCAACCCGGTGGTATCGCGCACGATCGGCATCGTCCGCCGCCGGGGCGCCCTGCTCTCGCCCACCGCCGAGCGGTTCCTTCAGATGCTGATGAGCCAGTGGCGCGGGGAAGCTTGAGGCACTGTCTGGCAGGCGCACAGTGATAAGGTTATGACGGTGCTCAGCGGGATCAAATTAATAGAGCTATTGAGTGCGGTCAAAGCAGGGGTGTTGCGGTGAAAATTACCAAGGCAGATCAAGATGAGCGATGTCGTAAAAACAGCTTGGGCAGATGCGAAAATAAATAAAGATTTTATTTGCGTAAGAACTTTTTCTGGCTATCGAAGTAGCCAGGCAGATCCGCAGGGTGTGGAGCATTTTTTCAGCCCTGACGCTGGCGATAAAGACCTAGGCCTCGCTGTACTTGACGCCTTGGCTCATAGCCGATTTGTGCTTCCCGAGCAGCGAGAGGATGTTTGGATTCATCCTGAAGCTACTTTTGATATGGAGCTCTACGACTACAACCTGACCAATCAGCGATATGATCAATGGGTTGGCAGAAGTTTGGAGCGCTATGGCTACAAGACCAAGCGTGCATTATTTAAAGATATGAAAAAATGCGCCATCGAAAGTAAGGGGGGACAGATAACTATTCGCCCCAGTCATCACGAAAGGCTGGAGGCCTGGAGTGGCAAGGGCATAAGTGAGAGTGACTATGTCATTATCCCCAGCGGCAGTTTCCCTTCTGATGTAGGCGCTGCGTTACGCTTGGCTTTTGGTCGGTGCACTTAATGTGTATCTGATGGCAACGCCGAACTCGATTGCCGGTGACTTGCGGAGCCGGCCAGCGGCCGGCACTACCCGATTGATCAGCTTGCGGTTTCCAGCCCCTTGCCCGCCGCATCCAACCGCAGCGAGGCCAGATAGCGGCAGTACTTGCCCACGAAGATGCCAATGAATCCACCGGCCAGCAGCAGGTAGCCAGCACTGAAACCGGCGCTGGCGGACAGCGAAGGCGACACCGCAAATGCGACTTCGAAGCCGTACTTCACCAGGAAGGTGACCAGCAGCAGCGGCAGCAGGCTGAAGTCCGCGCTGCGCCAGAGCTTGCCGGTACCGCTGTCCAACGTCAGCTTCAACCGATTCAGCAGCAACCAACCAAGCGCGGCCCCCGTGGCGATGCCGGCCAGCCATTCGCTCCAAGCCGTGAGCGACGCGCCGAAGCGATGGCTGATCGACCACGCACCCCATGCGGCGAACAGGGCAGGCACGATCGCCAGCTTCTGCAGTGAGGTCTCGGCCGGCTTCATGGCGGCGATGCCACGGGTGATCAGGAAGGCCAGGAGCAGCCAGACCCAGAGCGGCGTCTGCGAGGCAAGTTGCTGGAGCATGTTCATGAGCGATCCCCTTGCTGAGTGGCGGCGAGGTGCCCTCGCCTTGGCGCTCACTATTCGCTTTCACCCCGGTTGCAGCCAGTGACAGCTGTCAGCCATCGCCGATTACGCTGCCGGCAGTGGAAGCACGCACCCGGTGCCGCTCTATCCAGTCCAGTGACGGCGCAATGCCACCGAACGGGAACAGGTGCGGGCTGACCAGACCATGGGCGTCGGTCAGCCCCTGCACGAGACGGTCGACAAACACCTCCGGCCCCGCCGTGCCGAGCAGCCGACCGATCGAGACGCCGTACCTGGCCAGCATCGATGCACTGGCACCCACGCCGCACATCGCGGCGTAGCGCAGCAACCTGCTGATGCTGGCCGGCCCCGGCACACCGACCAGCACTGGAACGTTGATGCCACGAGCGCGCAGTACAGCCAGCCAAGCAAGCACGATATCGGCATCGAAGGCGAACTGGGTAATGATCAAGGGTGCCATGCCGCGCGATTCGATGGCCCGGCACTTGCGTTCAAGCGCCTGCCAGCGATCGTCACTGCTCATCACCGGATGGCCTTCCGGGTGCCCGCCGATACCCACGACTCTGACGCCGAAACGCTCAAGAAGTCCGGTCTCGATGATCGAAGCACTGTCAGCAAACGGTCCGGCAGGCGTGGCGAGGTCACCGGCGATCACCAGGCACTGCTCGACACCGGCCTCGCTGGCAGCACGCTCCAGGAAGCGCTCAAGCGCCGCATGCGAGCCGATGCGGCGGGCAGACAGATGCGGCATCGGCTCGAAGCCGAGCGCGCGCACCGTGCGCGCGGCGGCCAGGCGTGCGTCGTCATCCTCACTGGCCAGGTAGGGGATGGAGATCGTCGTGCCACGCGCTATGCGGGCGGCCTCGGCGCGCAGCGCAGACATGGCCTTCGCGCTGACTTCCAGTGAAAAGGTGTTGATGAAGGCTTCCGCCCGTAGTGATCCAGGTGCGGGCATCAACGGGCTCCGCCTGCATTGCCGGCAAGCGGCGAGCTGTTACGGGCCAGTTCGATGAAGGACTGCAGGTAGTCGATGCCGGTATCCGCCTCGCGCGCACCCAGATAGATCTGTTTGGGGATGCCTTTGGCACCCAGGCGCACGGGCACCACGCCCATGCGCGCGGCGTACTCCTCCACCAGCCAGCGCGGCATGGCGGCCACGCCGCGGCCGCTGGCCACCATCTGCATCATGATGTCGGTGGTTTCAATGGCCTTGTGGCGGCGCGGCGTGATGCCGGCCGGCAGCAGGAAATGGTTGTAGATGTCCAGGCGCTCGAACGGCACCGGGTAGCTGATCAGTACTTCCTGGCTGAGCTGGCGGGGCTTCACGTAATCCACCTTGGCCAGAGCGTGGCTCTTGGCCACTACCAGCACCTGCTCGTAGTCGAACACGGGGATGAACTTCAGGCCCGGCTTCAGCAACGGATCGGGGGTGACCAGCAGGTCGATTTCGTAGCCGAACAACGCGCCGATGCCGCCGAACTGGAACTTCTGTTTGACGTCCACATCCACGTCCGGCCACGCGGCCAGGTACGGCGAGACGATCTTCAGCAGCCACTGGTAGCAGGGGTGGCACTCCATGCCGATGCGCAGGGCGCCACGCTCACCCTGTGCGAACTGGCCCAGCCGCTCCTCGGCCAGGTCCAGCTGCGGCAGTACGCGGTTGGCGACCGCCAGCAGGTACTGCCCGGCCTGGGTCAGGCGCAGGCTGCGGCCCTCACGCAGCCAGACATCGGTGCCGAGCTGCTGCTCCAGCTTCTTCATGCTGTGGCTGAGCGCCGACTGGGTCAGGTTGAGCACGCCGGCCGCGGCGGTGAGCGAGCCCTGCTGCTCGACCTGCTGCACGATGCTGAGGTGGATCCGTTCCAGCATGACGATGAATCTCACTCATGGATTGGTGAAGTAATACCATTTTACGTCATGGAAAGGCGTGGCTAGCATCGGGTCATGCCTTCGGTTGCCTGCCAGCCTGCTGATCCAGCCGGCCTGCAGGACTGCGCCCCCGCAGCTCGCGCCGAAGCCGCCCCTCCCCTGCTGAAAGCGAATAGATGACCCGCCCCCTCCGTATCGTCGCCGTCTCCGGTGGACTGCAACGCCCTTCCAGGGCCGCCACCCTGGCCGAGCATCTGCTGGGCCTGATCGGCGAAGACGTTCATTGCGAGCAGGACCTGATCGAACTGGGCGAACTGGCGCCGCAGCTGGCTGGCGCACTCTGGCGCTCGCAGCTGCCAGTGGCTGTGGAGCGCCAACTGGTCGCCGTCGAACAGGCCGACGTACTGGTGGTGGCCACGCCGGTCTACCGCGGCTCGTATACCGGACTGTTCAAGCACTTCTTCGATTTCATCCACCAGGACGCACTGGTCGACACCCCCATCCTGCTGGCCGCCACCGGCGGCAGCGAGCGCCACGCACTGGTGATCGACCACCAGCTGCGGCCACTTTTCAGCTTCTTCCAGGCCCGCACCCTGCCCCTGGGCGTCTACGCCACCGACCGCGATTTCGCCGAGGGCCGCATCCACAACGAGGCGTTGATCCAGCGCGCACGGCTGGCGGTGCAGCGGGCAATGCCCTTGCTCGCCCTGTCCCATCGCGCGGCGCCCGCCATCGCCGAGACCGCCGCAATTCTCTGAATTCCGGATGCCAGCAGTCTGCATTCGGACGTCACCCCGCAAACCGGAACGCCGCCCATGACAACCGACACCTTCACCTTCAGCATCACGCACATCCCCTTCAACGAGAACTACCAGCCCGCCGACGGCACGCGCATCACCACCAACTTCGCCAATCTGGCCCGTGGTGCGTCCCGGCAGGAAAACCTGCGCAACACGATCAGCATGATCAACAACCGCTTCAACGACCTCGCGCATTGGGACAACCCGAATGCGGACCGCTATGCGGTCGAACTGGACATTATCTCGGTGGAGATGCACATCGATGGCACCGACGGCAGTGATCCGTTTCCGTTGATCGAGGTGTTGCGGCCAACCATCGTCGACACGCAGACCGGCGCGCGTACCGAGGGCATCGTCGGCAATAACTTCTCGTCCTATGTGCGCGACTATGATTTCAGCGTGGTGCTGCCGGCCAGCAACGAGGGCAAGGCCACCTTCGGCATTCCGGAGGGCTTTGGCGACCTGCATGGCAAGCTGTTCAAGCACTTCCTTGAATCGGACGCGTACCGCGCCAGCTTCAGCAAGGGACCGGTGATCTGCATCAGCGTGTCCAGCAGCAAGACCTACCACCGCACCGAGAACCACCACCCCATCCTGGGCGTGGAATACCGCCAGGGCGAGTTCTCGCCTACCGATCAGTACTTCGACAAGATGGGCCTGCAGGTGCGCTACTTCATGCCGCCGGGCAGCGTTGCGCCGCTGGCATTCTATTTCCAGGGCGATCTGCTGGGCGATTACTCGAACCTGGAACTGATCGGCACCATCAGCACGATGGAGGCCTTCCAGAAAATCTACCGACCGGAGATCTACAACGCCAACTCCGTGGCCGGCAAGGTCTACCAGCCCAGCCTGAAGCACCAGGACTATTCGTCCACCCGCATCGTCTACGACCGCGAAGAGCGCAGCCAGCTGGCGGTCAAGCAGGGCAAGTTCACCGAAGAGCACTTCATCAAGCCGTACCGCGCCGTGCTTGAGCAGTGGGCTGCCCGCTGATCCATCGATTTTCCATTCGCCCCCAGGAAACAAGACGCAATGTCGACGAAGAAACTGCTCCCCACCTCCACCGCCGGCAGCCTGCCCAAGCCGTCCTGGCTGGCAGAACCCGAGAAGCTCTGGTCGCCCTGGAAGCTGCAGGACGAAGGCCTGACTGAAGGCAAGCAGGACGCGCTGCGCCTGTCCCTGCAGGAACAGCAGCATGCCGGCATCGATATCGTCAGCGACGGCGAGCAGACCCGGCAGCACTTCGTCACCACCTTCATCGAACACCTCAACGGCGTTGATTTCGAAAAGCGCGAGACTGTGCGCATCCGCAACCGCTACGATGCCAGCGTGCCGACCGTGGTCGGTGCCGTGAGCCGTCCGAAGCCGGTGTTCGTCGAGGATGCGAAGTTCCTGCGTCGGCAGACCACGCAACCGATAAAGTGGGCGCTGCCCGGCCCGATGACGATGATCGACACGCTGTACGACGCGCACTACAAGAGCCGTGAAAAGCTGGCCTGGGAGTTCGCGAAGATCCTCAACGAGGAAGCAAAGGAGCTGGAGGCGGCCGGCGTTGACATCATCCAGTTCGATGAGCCGGCCTTCAACGTGTTCTTCGACGAAGTGAACGATTGGGGCGTGGCCACCCTGGAACGCGCAGTCGAAGGGCTGAAGTGCCAGACCGCGGTGCACATCTGCTACGGCTACGGCATCAAGGCCAACACCGACTGGAAGCAGACGCTGGGATCGGAATGGCGCCAGTATGAAGAGTCGTTCCCCAAGCTGCAGACCTCCAGCCTCGACATCATCTCGCTGGAATGCCACAACTCGCACGTACCGATCGACCTGATCGAGCTGGTGCGCGGCAAGAAAGTCATGGTGGGCGCGATCGACGTGGCCTCCAGCACAGTGGAGACCGCCGAAGAGGTGGCCAACACCCTGCGCAAGGCACTGCAGTTCGTGGATGCCGACAAACTCTACCCGAGCACCAACTGTGGCATGGCGCCGCTGGCGCGCGAGGTCGCCAGAGGCAAGCTGCGTGCGCTCAGCGAAGGGGCGAAGATGGTCCGCGAGGAGCTCTCGGCATAAGCCTGGCTGGGGATGCGTTCCCACCTGGCCGTCGAGTTGACGGGGCCCGGTCCGGTATCGACCAGGCTCCGTTCCGCCCCTGCACTTCGGGCCTGACCGTCGTCGGCGACTGCCGTGGCGCCAGGGCCTCCTTGATCCGGCCCATCTCCCTTGCCCCGGCCTCGGCCAGGCGCCGGGCCTGCTGCCGCTGCTCCCGCGTCAGTACCGGCGGCGGCACGGCGCTCGGCTCGCGCGCAGCACCAATCAGTCGCGCAACGGCTTCGCGCAGTGGTAGTTGTGGGCAAAGCCGCGCCGCGCACCAGCGCTCGGCATATCGCTTCGCCTGGCGGACACTGGCAGCAGGCACGACCTTGGTCGGTGACATCCCGCGTGCGTCCAGGCACAGGCGGAACCCGAGTACGGCATGCGGCACGATGTTGGCCACCGAACGGCCGTTCCACCACAGATCCCAGCGCTCGCCACTCTGCACCCAGCCGGGCGGCCGGCTGACGTTCATGAAATCTGGACGATGAAATGATGAGCCCATGACGGCAAGCATACGAACGCCCGTCGCACCGGCTGAGATCCGGGCAGCACCACCTGTGCACCGCTGCGCCTTCAGGAAAGGCCATTACTGTGATGCGTCACGGCTGATGCTTTCGATCCAGTCGATGTAGCGCGATACGCGGACGTTGTAGACCACCTGGCCATAGAAGCCCGCCTCAAGCGCATGCTCGGGAACCGCAGTGATCCACGAACCAAGCCCCACCAACTGCGGCGTTCCGTGATCATCAATCACCAGCGGACCACCGCTGTCGCCGTTGCCGAGAACACCCTCCAGTGGCAGGGCCCGCGGTGGCGGATCGAACCGATACCAGAGATACCGCTCGTTGCCGTCGGTAATCGCGTTGTATGCCCGCCGCAGGGTCGTGCGATGCGAGCCGCCCGGCACCAGACCCATGGCGCCGTTGCCGGTGGCGCCCTTCCCTATCAGGGCCGCGATCTGCGCGACTTCGGCAGCGCCGCGATAGAGCGCCACGGGCTGTACACCCTCTACGGCAGTGGCAAGCCTGATCAGTGCGATGTCATCCGAGGCCGCCAGGAACGCGTGAATCCTGGAGGGATTCCCGGTCGCCAGCGCCTGCTTGCCAAGGGCTTCTGGCATTCTTCTGAAACCAGGATGCACGAAAACGCGCTCGACAGCATATGCACGTCCATCGATGGAGATGGTCTCTCCCATTCCTTCCATGGGTGCCGCATGCGCTGCGGTCAGCACCCAGCGCGGGGCGATGAGAACGCCATGCCCCTCACTTGGCATGTCGGCCAGCGCCGGGAAGACAGAGGCATCGATCTGATACCTTGCGTCGTCAACGTCATCACGGATGACCACGGCACCGGCAGTGAGCGGGAGCGCAGCAAGTGCCAGGAAAAGCCAGCGAATCATGGAGTCGTCATCCCTGTGGTCGATCACTGCAGCCTAGCCGAGGGCATCCGCGCGGTGGAGAACATGCGACCAATGACGGCATGCAGCGACAAATGCCAGGAATCCGAGCGCGAAGCCTTGCGGCCGACAGCCGCTGGGGCCGAGCCGCCTATTCGCATCGGCTCCATGCCTATCCGCCACGTCATCCTGCGAAGCCACTTTGGTGCACGGACCGGGCCGCGCGGGCCCGGACGTCATCGGATAGCGATTGATGGCACGGGCCGGGCGCTGTGGTTCACTGCAGGGTCTGGGCCAACTGCAGCACGTCCGCAAAGAAAGATGCGTAGTCATCCAGTGGCGCGCTGTGGCTGTCGCGCCGGTGAATCAGGCGCACCGCAACCACACGCTGCTCCGGAACGATCATCAGGTATTGGCCCAGATATCCATTGGCCGCGTAGGTGACGGTCTGGCCGCGCCGGATATCGAACAGGTCGGCGAGCTTCAATCCGCGACCAGTGATCTCAGTGCCATACTGTTGCGGCCAGTCGGGCCCCAGTTGCTTGGCCAGAAAAGCGACCAATGCGGCCTTGCTGTCGAATGATCGGCCTTCCGTGGCCAGCAGCGCCTGCCGGACGGGAGCGCTGACACCACGCTCGGCAAGGCAGGCACTCGCCCGCGCCTTCAACTGATAGCGTTCCGAGGCGGGAATGCGCCACCACAACAGACCTACCTCCGGCGAACGCGCGCTCTCTGCGGTCAACAACGCCACCGAGCGCTCGCTGAGCAGGCGCACGCCGTCCGGGGTCAAGCCTCGATCGAGCAGCAACTGGCCGATGGCCGCCAGATCTTCCGCGCGCATCGACAGCCCGGCCATGCCCAGCGGCGTACCGGCTTCGTCCTTCATCCACGTGTAGCGGGTGATGCCCAAGGGCTTGAACAGCCGTGCATCGAGGTAGGCGTCCAATGGCTGCCCGGACAGATGCTCGACGATTCCGGGCAGCAGATTGGTGGCCTTGTTGTTGTAGGAAAAGACCGCGCCAGGGTCGCTGCTCAGTTCGGCCGCCAGCGCCAGCTTGACCAGATCGGGGGCGCCTTCCAGTTCCTGACCTGCATTGGCCACGTTCTGCAGGCCTGATGTGTGGTCCAACAGCATGCGTATCGTGATGTCCGCCTTCCGGCCCTGCTTCCATTCGGGGTAGATGCTGCTGACGGGCTGGTCGATCGAGGCCAGCTTTCCGTCATCCAGCAGCAGGACGATGGCCAACGCGACCACGGACTTCGTGGCCGACATCAGATGCACCACCTCCTGATCGGCGGTGGACTTCCGCTCCAACAGGGTTTGGCCAGCTCGCTTGACCAGCACGGCATCGGAATGCGCAGCACGAGCGTTGCGTTCGATCGTGGCAATGGCCTCGGCGGTGGTGGTTGCGCTCGTGATGACAGGGGCGGCCATTATCAGGGCCATGGTGCAGGATAACCAACGTGTGAATTTCATGGGCACCTCATCCAGTGAATGCCAGCACAGAGTGACTACAGGTGTAGTCATGGTGCAGTGCCTTAAGTCATGCGTCTGCAGCGGCACAGGACCACCACCACGCGAAACACGCAGGCGGTCCGACGTACATGGCTGCCGTTGCCGGGACCGCCCGGCCGTGGCTATCCATGAAGTTCAACGCGCGACGATTCTCCCGACCAGGGTATCGACCGCCGCTTCCATGGCACTCGCGGTCTGGTCGCCACTCTGGTTGGTGATCACGAAGATGCTCAGATCGTGCTCCGGCATGATGTAGATGTAGCACTGCGAGCGTGGCACGCCACCGTGGTGGGCGTAGTAGACACCCTTCTGGTGATCGCCGGCGACGATGTTCCAGAAATAGCCGATGCTGAACTCGTCGTCGAATCTGGCCAGAGTGCGATGCGACTCCTTCACCACCGGACCGTTGGCCAGCTGGAACTGAAGGTACTTCACCATGTCGGGCACCGTTGCCTTGACGTTGCCGGAAGCGCCCCACGGCAACTGTGGCATCGGCGTGGTCGGCACCGGATTGTCGCTGTGGTAGCCGATGGCAAGACGGTCTTTTTCCGAATCCTCCAGCCTGATGCTGATGCTGGTCATTGCAGCGGAATCGCTGAAGAAACCACGCAGCAATGACGCGTAGTCGGTCTTGTAGACCCTTTCCAGAATGTGCGCCGTCAGCTCCGTCCCCGCACTGGAGTACGCGTACTCGTTCCCGGGCATCCGTGGGATCTGCACGGCGTGCAGATCCCGCAGGAAATCCGGTTTGCCGTAGTGCGCATAGAGGGCATTGAGTTCACCGGGCACGCGGTGATCGCTGAAGTCCTCCAGCACCGTGTTCGCCCGCTCCGGCAACATGTTCGGCAGGCCACTGGTGTGCGACAGCAGGTGACGGACCCGTATGGGTTGGCCCTGGTATTGCAGGTTCGGGTAGTCGCCCTGCAGGAACGTGCGGACGTCATCCTCCAGGTCCAGCCTGCCTTCAAGTACTGCACGGGCCATCAACGTGCCCGCCAGAGTCTTGCTCAGCGAGCCGATCTCATACAGCGTTGCGTCGTTCGGCATGCCGGGTCTGCCGGCCACCATTTCGCCGCGATGACGGATGAAGGTCTGGCCCCTGTACGCCACGCCGATGGAAGCCGAGTGCAGCAAAGGCTGTTCGATCAGGGTCTGGGCCACCTCGTCGACCGCTGCCCCTACATCTTTCGGCGGCATCTTCCTGCCCTCGCAGCCGACGGCAAGGAGCACGGCGGACAGCACGACGGCGATGAGCCATTGCCAGTTTCGGGCAGTCGTTGACATGGATTCCATGCGTCAGCGCTTGAAGGACGTGGGAACGGGCGCTCACGATAATCGATTGCCTTGAGCGACTGGAGGTGCCATCCGGCACCTCCAGCCGCGTCCCTCCCTGGCAGTTCTCTACCCCCTCAGCGCTGGTAGCCCTTCAGGAACAACCAGGTGATCAGCGTGGCATCCGGTCCCTTCGGGTCGGTGAACGGCAAGCCGGACTGGCTGCCGCTCCACGCATGTCCCATGCCCTGCACCACATAGTGCTGGACCAGCGTCCTGCCGCCGTACGCATAGGTGTCGACGGTATACGCGCGGCCGCCCGGCACCTGGCCGTGATAGGTGCTGGTCGGCACGTACTTCACCGAATCGTTGTCCAGGCCGTCATCGGCAAGATCGTTGGTCTGCAGGAACTGGCGAACGGCCTGCTGACCATTCACCGGATTGACGGTGAGATCGGCGCTGCCATGGAACACCAGCACCGGCAGCGGGCGCGGTGACGGCGAGCCCGAGCACTGCCATGCCAGACGACCGTTGCTGTCCGGCGAATAGATGCTACCGGCCAGCAGCGCATAAGCGCTGCCCGAGATGGTGGTCGCGCCCTTGAACATGCCACCGGAATGAATGGCACCGGCGGCAAACACGTCCGAATAGCAGGCCAGCATGATCGAGGTCATCGCCCCGCCCGCCGAAATGCCGGTGACGTACACGCGATGCGGATCAACGCTGTAACTTGCCTTCACTTTGTCCACGATACCGGCCAGGAGCGAGGGCTCACCACTGTCGCGCGCCTGGTTGATCGGCAGCTGCCAGTTCCAGCAGCGGGCCGGATTGGAGGTGACGTTCTGGCGCGGATACACCACGATGAAGCCCTCGGTATCGGCCACATCGTTGAAGCCCGAGGCCTCGCCCATCAGGTTCGGTCCGGTCACGCAGCCGTGCAGCACCAGCAGCAAAGGCAGGGGGTGTGTGTCGTCGTAGCCGGCCGGCACCCATACCTGGTATTCGCGGGCGCCGAACAGATTGCCGTAGAGGTCGATATCCCAATGCCCGGCTGGGCCTGCGGCAAGGGCGCTGCCCGCCATCGCCAACCAACCGCACAGCGCCAGCAGTACAACCTTGATCGAATCGATTCCGGATTTCATGGCCAGATCCTCATGCGTGAGTCGTGGATGAAGGGGTACCGGGGAGCGTTTCCGGCTGGGGGCGCGCCCAGTATCCGCATCCGGTGGCCGCTGCCGACTGGACCTAGGTCCACTCGCCGCCGCCTGATGACACCGCTAGCCTTGGCTGCAGGGGTGGCAGAGGGCCATCCGCAATGGACATGCCTTGGGGGAGGAAAGGATGAATCGGAATTGTTTGAGTCTGATGATCGGTGCGCTGCTGGCCACCGGGCCGGTACTGGCACAGGAGTCGCCACAGGCTGCGCCAACGACAGGCAGGGCCGCTTCACCCACCAATCTGGACAGCATCAAGGTCACTGCACGCAAGCGCGAGGAAACCCTGCAGGAAGTGCCGGTGGCAGTCACTGCCTTCACTTCGGAGGCGCTGGACAGGATGAATGTCCAGGACATCAGCGACCTGGATGCGCAGGTGCCCAACCTGACCATCTACGCCGCACGCGGTGCCAGCAGTACAGTCACCGCCTACATCCGCGGCGTCGGCCAGTCCGATCCCACCTGGGGCGCAGACCCGGGCGTGGGCATTTATCTGGACGATGTGTATATCGCCCGTCCGCAGGGGGCGCTGCTGGACGTGTTCGACGTCTCGCGCATCGAGGTGCTGCGCGGCCCACAGGGCACGCTGTATGGCAAGAACACCATTGGCGGTGCGATCAAGTACATCTCGCGCGGCCTGCCCACCCAGACGGAGGGCTTTGCCCAGATCACCGTAGGCAACTACAGCCAGCTGGATGCTAAAGCGGCCATCGGCGGCCCGATTGGCGGTGCCGACAGTGGCCTGCGCGCCCGCGTGGCAGTGGCCAGCATGAACCACGATGGGTTTGGCGAAAATACCTTCAATGGCCAACCGGTCAGCGACAAGCAGGTCAACGCGGCGCGATTGAACCTGGGCGCCTATGCCGGCGACGACTTCGATGTTCAGTTCGCGCTGGACTGGATCGATGACCAGTCCGGCATGCGCGGCTCGAAGATGCTGGCCCCCAACCCGTTCCTGCGTGCTTACCCGCCGATGGACAGCCGTTACGACATCCGTTCGGGCATGCGCAACCTCAACAACGTGGAAACCAAGGGCGCCTCGGCCACGGTGAATTGGCGGCCGAACGAAGATATTGCAGTGAAGTACGTGGTGGCCAAGCGCGAATCGGACAGCGAAGCCAACATCGACTTCGACACCACGCCGGTCAAGCTCGCCGACGTGGGCGGCACCTATCACGACGACCAGGTCAGCAACGAAGTGCAGTTGAACTACGATGCCGGCGGCCGGGTGCGCGGCGTGGTCGGCCTGTACCAGTTCAGTGGCGAGGCCGGCGGGCAGATCCAGAACAACTACTTCAGTGCGCAGTTCGCCGACAACCAGGGCAAGGTGCTGACCGACAGCATCGCGCTGTATGCGGACTGGACCTTCGACCTGACCAGCAGACTGAAGCTCGACGTCGGCGCCCGCTACACCGACGAGGACAAGCGCGCGATCGTGCTGAACCGTCTCTACGCCGACCCGGGCTTCAGCCGGCCGGTGGCGGTAACCGCCGATTTCGACAAGAAGACCAACTTCAAGAACGTCTCGCCCAAGGTGTCGCTGGACTACCAGATCACCCCGGACATCATGGTCTATGGCCTGGCGACCCGTGGCTTCAAGTCCGGTGGCTACAACATCCGCGCCAACGCGGTAGCAGTGCCGCGCTCGGCGGAGCCGTTCGATGACGAGACCGTGGACAGCTACGAAGTCGGCAGCAAGATGGCCTTCCTCGACCAGCGTCTGTTCCTGAATCTTTCGGCGTTCTACAACAAGTACAAGGACATCCAGCTGTCGGTGTTCACCGGCCTGGATACCAATGGCGATGGCATCGATGATTCCTTCTTCGGTGATTTCACCAATGCCGGCGCGGGTACCGTCAAGGGCCTGGAGGTGGAGTACCAGTACCTGCCCAGCCAGCACTGGCTGATTACCGGCAACCTGGCCTGGCTGGATACCAAGTACGACGAGTACATGGACCGCGGCATCAACGTGGCCAATCAGATGAAGTTCACCAATGCGCCGGAATTCTCGGGTGCGTTCAACGTGGAGTACCGCACCGACCTGGCCAACGGCAGCAACCTGTCAGCCCGGGTGGGCTACAGCTATCAGAGCGAGGTCTGGCCGACCACTGACCTGAGCCCCGTGATCCGTCAGCAGGGCTATGGGCTGGTCAATGCCGGCGTGATCTGGCGGCTGGATGATGCGTGGACCTTCTCGCTGCAGGGCACCAACCTGGCCGACAAGGAATACCGCACCACCGGCTACAACATTCCGGCCGTCGGCACGCTGATTGGCTTCTATGGCCCGCCGCGCCAATATAGCCTCAGCGTCCGTTACGATTTCTAGCGCATCCGTTACGATTTCCAGGAAGCCCCTGAATGATGCAGTCTTACGTAGATCTGTACTGGAACAGCGACGATGGCCTGCGCCTGCACGCGCGCGACCATGCACCGGGTGCAGGGCAGACAGCCCGCGGCACGGTGGTCTGCATTCCCGGCCTGACCCGCAATGGTGCCGACTTCGATGCGCTTGCCGATGCGCTCACCGCCGAGGGCTGGCGTGTTATTGCGGTCGACCTGCGTGGCCGCGCAGGTTCTGAACGTGCACATGATCCGTCCAGCTACAACCCGCGCACCTATGCGGATGACATGGTGGCGTTGCTGCGCGCGCAGAACATCGACAAGGCAGTGTTCGTCGGCACCTCGCTGGGCGTGCTGGTGACCATTACCCTCGCCTCCCGCGCGCCTGAGCGGATCGCTGCCGCTGTGCTGAACGATGCCGGCCCCAAGGTGCCACGCGAGGCGCTGGCACGGATCGGAAAGTACGCGGGCAAGCCGGTGCCGCCGATGGATCTGGAACAGGCCACGGCCTATGTGGCATCGATCGGCAAGGCCGCGTTCCCGCGCTTCAGCACCGATGACTGGCGGCAGATGGCGGTGCGCACCTTCCGCCCGCGCAGCGATGGCCTGCTGGAACTGGACTACGACCCGGCGGTGATCCGTACCACCCGGCCATGGCTGTTGTGGCTGTTGCGTCCGGTGCTGTGGCGTGCGGTTCGCGGCTTGACCGCACGGGTGCCGGTGCTGGTGGTACGCGGCGCGCTGTCCGACATCCTGCCGGCCGATGTCGCCCGCCAGATGGCGGCCACCTCGGAGAGCGCCCGCCTGGTGGAAGTGCCCGATGTGGGGCACGCACCGATGCTGTCCGAGCCTGAGGCACGTGACGCGATCCTGGCCTTGCTGGAGCGGGTGGCGTGAGTACGGACAGCGGGCTGCCTCCTGCCCTGCAGGCGTTGCAGCAGTGGGCGGCCAGTGAACGGCTGAGTGGCGTGACCCGCGTGGACCAGTCACGCATCGATGCCTTTGCCGACGCCACCGGCGACCACAACTGGATCCATGTCGATCCGGCGCGGGCGCAGGCACAGATGCCGGGCGGGCACACCATCGCACATGGTTTCCTGTTGCTCTCGCTGACGGTGGAGGACGATGTGGCCGCCCTCGCCGGGTTCCCCGGCATCACGCACGTGCTCAACTACGGCTTGAACAAGGTCCGCTTCCTGGCGCCGGTGCCGAGCGGGTCCGAGGTGCGGGTTCGCTCGCAGTTGGTGTCACTGGACGCGCGCCAGCCCGGCCAGTGGCTGCTGACCCAGCGCAAGGCCGTCGAGCGGGTTGCCGATGGCGAGCTGGCACTGGTCGCTGAGCAGCTGTCACTGATCGTGAGCGCCTCCTAGCACCACCCTGCCCGGTTCTCTCCCTACACTGGAGCGATGTTGACGCCCTCCATCGTCCTCTTCGCCTGCATTGCATGGACCGCACTGCTGTTTGGCGTGGCGCTGTGGGGCGAGCGCCGGGGGCACCGGCTTTCGAAGGCATGGCCGCTCATCTATGCACTGTCGCTGGCTGTGCACTGCACCGCGTGGACTTACTACGGCGCGGCCTCGCAGGGGCTGCAATGGGGCTTCCCCATTCCACCGACCCTGGCCGGAATGGCGCTGATCTTCGCGTTGGGCCTGCCGTTCCTGCTCCGCCTGGGGCGGCTGGCCAAGCAGCACAACAGTGCCACCATCGCCGATCTGGTCGTCGCGCGACTGCGTGCCGATCGCGGCCTCGGCTTCACCATCACCCTGGTGGCGCTGTTCGGCATCATTCCCTACATCGCACTGCAGCTGAAAGCCGTCAGCCAGGGACTGGGCGCCCTGCTCGGTGATCGGTTCGCGCCTGCCGGTGCGCAGCTGGACATGTCGTTCTGGTTCGCGCTGACGATGGCCGCGTTCACCCTGCTGTTCGGTGCACGCAAGGCCTCGGCCACCGAGCCCAACCGCGGCATCGTGGTCGCACTGGGCCTGGAGTCGGTGTTGAAACTGGTGGCGCTGCTGGCCATTGGACTGTATGCGGCGCTGTCCGTGCACAAGGCCGGCACACCGCTGCTGGAGAAAATGGCGCAGCTGCCGCCACCGGCCATCGTGCCGGACTATCTCACCATGGTTGCGTTGGGGGCGATCTCCGCCTTCACCCTGCCGCACCAGTTCCATGTCGGCGTGGTCGAGCTTCGCCAGACCTCGGACCTGAAGACGGCACGCTGGATGTTCCCGGTCTACCTGCTGCTGATCGGCCTGCCGTCGGTGCCAATGGCATTGGCCGGTGCCGCGCAGCTGCCCGCCTCGGTACCGCCGGACCTGTACGTGTTGGCGCTGCCGCAGGCCGGTGGTCACCATCTGCTGGCGCTGCTGGCCTATCTGGGCAGCCTGAGCGCGGCCACCGGCATGATGATCCTGTCCGGGCTGACCCTGTCGATCATGCTGGGCAACCATGGATTCGGTTCGCGTCTGCTCGGCGGCATCGAGGGCGGCGTGGCCAACGCCGACCTGCGACCGCGCGTGCTGGCGTTCCGCCGTGCCGGCATCCTCGCCGTGTTCCTGATGGCGTGGCTGTACAGCCGCGCGATGAGTGGCACCGAGGCACTCAGCGATTTCGGCCTGATGTCCTTCACCGCCCTCTCGCAGCTGGCACCGGCGGTGCTGCTGGCGGTGTATCGCCCACGTACGCCCTCCCCGGCCATCATGGCCGGCATCGTGCTGGGCTCATTGGCCTGGCTGTGGCTGGTACTGCTGCCAATGGTGATCCCGGCCCCAACGTCGTCGGTCAGCGCCGACGGTCTCCTTTGGTCGGCGATGGTCTCGCTGCGCGTGCAGCCGGGTCATATCGCCATCAGCATGGGCGCCAGCCTGGCAGTCAACCTGCTGACGGTTGCGCTGGTGTCGCGTGCAGTGCGTCCCTCGCTGCCACGCCGAAGGGAAGCGGTGGCCGCAGCGTCGTTGCGCAGAACCGCCGGACGCTTCCTCGGCCAGGACCGGGCCCGGCAGCTGATGGACGGGCATGCCGGGCAGCTGCTGGATGATGACCGGGTCACCGCCGTCGAGCGCGAACTGACCGCCGTGGTCGGTGCGGGCATGGCGCGATTGCTGGTGGAGGCCGCGCGTGAGGGCGGCGCCGCACCATTGGATGCAGTGACCCGTGCCGTTGGCGAAGCCACCCAAGTGCTGCGCTTCAACCAGCGCCTGCTGGAAGCTGCATTGGAAAACATGAGCCAGGGCATCAGCGTGGTCGATGCGCAGCTGCAGCTGGTGGCCTGGAACAGTCGCTACGCCGCGCTGTTCAAGTTTCCGCCGGAGCTGCTGCAGGTGGGGCAGCCGGTGGTCAATCTCACCGCCTGGGCCCTGGGGGAACTGAAGATCGGCGACGGCCCCGGCGACACGCCCACCAAGGCATTGCAGCGCCGCGTCGCGCATATGCGCCGTGGCACGCCGCATCTTTCCGAACGCATCTTCCCCGATGACACCATCGTCGAGATCCGCGGCAACCCGATGCCGGGCGGTGGCTATGTCGCCACCTTCACCGATGTTACGGCGTTCCGCCGCACGGAAGATGCGCTCAAGCGCAGCAATGAAACCCTCGAACGCCGGGTGCAGGACCGCACCGCCCGCCTGGAACAGGCAGTGCACGAGGCCGAGCGCGCGAACGTGGCCAAGACCCGCTTCCTGACCGCCGTCGGCCACGACCTGATCCAGCCACTGCATGCGGCGCAGCTGCTGACCGATGCCATGTCGCAGCACATCGAATCAGAATTCCTCGATAGTTTCCTGTGCCAGATCCGGGGTGCGCTGGATTCCACCGATGACCTGCTGTCGGGGCTTCTGGACATCTCGCGACTGGAAGCCGGCGGGCTGGTGGCCGATCCGCGCCCCTTCGCACTGTCGACCGTGCTGGATCCGCTTGCGCAGGAGTTCACGGTACTGGCCGCCGCGCGAGGCCTGCAGTTCCGCTACGTGCGGACCCACGCCTGGGTGCACAGTGACCCGCTGCTGTTGCGCCGTGTGCTGCAGAACTTCCTGGCCAATGCCATTCGCTACACCCGCCATGGCGGTGTGTTGCTGGGTGTGCGCCGCCAGGGGCAGGCACTGCTGATCGGTGTCCATGACACTGGGCCCGGCATTGCTCCGGAGCAGCAGGCGGTGGTGTTCGAGGAGTTCCATCGGGTCGATCGCAGCAACGGGCAAGGACTGGGCCTGGGCTTGACCATCGCGCACCGCATCGCCGGCCTGCTGCATGCGCCGCTGCACCTGCGCAGCGTGCTGGAGCACGGCTCGGCCTTTTCGATCAGCGTGCAACGCGCACCACCACCCGCAGTCCCGCGCAGCTCACCGCCGGCGGGTACCAGCACCATCAAGGGCCTGCGCGTGCTGGTGGTCGACAACGATACGGATGCGCTGGAAGCGATGCGGCAGATGCTGCTGGCCTGGGGCTGCGATGTGATCGCGGTGCGAGGCGGCGCCGAGGTCGGCGCGTCAGCACATTCGGCGGCGCTGTGGCTGTTCGACTACCACCTGGATGACGGCGATACCGGCGTGGCGCTCTGGCAGCGGCTGGTCACCGAGCATGGGCCACGGCCGACGGTAATCCTCAGTGCGGATACCGGCAGCGATACACGCGAGGCGGTGCGCGGCGTTGGGCTTTCCCTGCTCAACAAACCGTTCAAGCCGTTGGCGCTGCGCTGGGCGATCAACCACCTGCTGGCGGCCACCAACACGCCCTGACCGGTCAGGGCTCGCGCAGCTCTTCGATCTGCCGGGATGGATCGGCCAACCCCATTTCGTGCAGCACGCGGATGGCCTGCGCGCGGTTGCGTACGCCCAGCCGCTCCATGATGCGTGTCATGTGCGCCTTGACCGTGCGCAGCTGTACGCCCAGCCGGTCGGCAATCTGCTTGTTGAGCAGGCCTTCGGCCACCAGCCCCAGCACCTTGTATTGATGTGCGGACAGGCTGGCCAGGCGTGCGGCCAGGTCGGCATCCCTGCTGAACGGTGCCACCCGCGCCACCGGCTCGCGCAGCAGCGCCGGAATCCAGCGTTCGCCCTCCAGCACGGACTGCAGCGCGGACTGCAGCTCGTTCAAGCCCGAGCTCTTGGGCAGGTAGCCCGCGGCGCCGAGGTCGATGGCACGCCGGATGACCTGCGGCTCCTCATTGGCAGAGACGATGATGATCGCCAGGCCCGGCTGCAATGCACGGATCGTGGCCAGCCCCGCCAACCCGTGGTTGCCGGGCATGTGCAGGTCCAGCAGCATCAGGTCGATCGACTGGCTCTCGATCACCTCCAGCACGCTGTGCAGCGAATCAGCCTCGCTGATCTGCAGATCGGCGACCGCCTCTTCCGCCGCGCGATGCAGTGCCGCGCGGAACAAGGGGTGATCATCGGCGATGAGCAGGGTCGGCATGTTCTGGCGAGATTATCAAATAGGGTGCGCGCGCGAACAGGTACCTAGGTACGCTGGCGCAGCATGAAGGGCTTGCTAGTGTGGTGCGGAGAAGGCCGGCGACCGCAACGCCGCCCACGAGGAAACGCCATGTCATCCGCCCCCACTCCCGAGGCCCATGCCTACCCATTGCTGATCAAGCAGCTGCTGCTGATGCCGCTGGCGGTGAGCCCTGGACAGGAAATCGTCTACGGCGACCAGGTCCGATTCGATTACCGCACCCTGCAGGCGCGCATCGGCCAGCTGGCCGGCCTGTTGACCTCGATGGGCGTCAGCCACGGCGACACGGTGGCGGTGATGGACTGGGACAGCAACCGCTACCTTGAGGCCTACTTCGCGGTGCCGATGATCGGTGCGGTGCTGATGATGGTGAACGTGCGCCTGGCCCCCGAGCAGATCGCGTACACGCTGAACCACAGCGGCGCACGGGTGATCCTGGCCAACCGCGAGTTCCTGCCGCTGCTGGACGCCATCGACGAGCAGCTGCCGGACCTGCGCACGCGCATCCTGCTGGACGACGCCGGTGGCCCGCTGCCACCAGGCTTCGCCACCGAGTACGAAACGGGCCTGCGTGATGCCACGCCGGTCGTCCGCTTCCCGGACTTCGACGAGCATGCCCGTGCCACGGTGTTCTACACCACCGGAACCACCGGGTTGCCCAAGGGCGTCTATTTCAGCCACCGGCAACTGGTGCTGCATTCGCTGGCGGCGATGGCCGCGCTCGGCGGCGCACCCCGCCAGGGCCGCCTGCATCGTGACGATGTCTACATGCCCATTACCCCGATGTTCCATGTGCACGCGTGGGGCCTGCCTTACGTGGCTACCGCGATGGGCATCAAGCAGGTCTATCCGGGGCGCTACCTGCCTGCAAAGCTGCTGGCGTTGATCGCCCGCGAGAAAGTGACCTTCTCGCACTGCGTGCCGACCATCCTGCACATGCTGCTGGAACACCCGGACGCGGCGCAGACCGACCTGGAGGGCTGGAAGGTGATCATCGGCGGTGCCGCCCTGCCCCGTGCCCTGGCGCAGCGTGCACTGGCACGGGGCATCGACATCTTCGGCGGCTATGGCATGTCCGAGACCTGCCCTCTGCTGACCATCGCGCAGATCGACGTGGACACCGTGACCGATGCCGACGAAGTGCTGTCACTGCGCACCAAGGCCGGCATTCCGGTGCCGCTGGTGGACCTGCGCATCGTCGACCCGGACATGGGCGATGTCGCCCACGATGGCGTCGCCACCGGCGAAGTGGTGGCGCGTGCACCGTGGCTGACCCAGGGCTACCTGCACGATCCAGACGCTTCGGCAACGCTGTGGGCCGGCGGCTACCTGCACACCGGCGACATCGGCAACATTGACGAAGGTGGCTACCTGCGCGTCACCGATCGCATCAAGGACGTGATCAAGACCGGTGGCGAATGGATCTCCTCGCTCGCGCTGGAAGACATCATCGCGTTGCACCCGGCGGTCAGCGAGGTCGCGGTGATCGGTATCACCGACGCGAAATGGGGCGAACGGCCACTGCCGCTGGTGGTCAGGCAGCCCGGCAGTGATGTGTCAGAAGCGGAGATCATCGAACTGGTCGCAGCGCGCAGCCGTTCCGGAGACATCTCACGCTATGCGATTCCGGAGCGTGTCAGCTTCGTGGATGCGATCGAGCGGACCAGCGTGGGCAAGATCAACAAGAAGAAACTGCGCGGGCTGCATGATCCGGGCGCTGGCACCGGCGGGCGCTGACGCCCACTGCCGGCACCGCTCAGCCGCTCAACCGTGCGACGCCCCGCCGTGCAGCAGCTGGACCCAGCTCTGGAATCCCTCCAGGAAGCGCTGCAGGCGCTTGCGCGTCGCGGCGTCGAAATCTTCCGCCTCGTTGTCGTAGGCCGCCGCTGCTTCGGCCACATAGAGCTGCGGCGACGCCATCGTCAATGCGCCCATGGCGGTCAGTGTATGGCGCAGTTGCGACTGCGCCAGTTTGGTGCCCCAGTGACCCGGCGTGGCGCCGATGATCGCCACTGGCTTCGCTGAAAGAACCGTGCGGTATTCGGCATCGTCGCGGGACAGCCAATCGAGCGTGTTCTTGAGTACGCCGGGCAGTGATTGGCTGTACTCCGGTGTGGCGATCAGCACGCCGTCAGCGGCTGCAATGGCCGCGCGCAGGCGCTTGACCCCGGCAGGACCGGCCGGATCGGCGGCTTCCAGGTCTTCGTCGAACAGCGGAATATCGGCAATGGAGTCATGCACGGTCAGCAGCAGGCCCGCAGGCGCGACGCCTGCCGCGGCCCTGATCAGACGCCGGTTGTAGCTGTTGCCACGCAGGCTGCCGGCAAACGCCAGAATGTTCAGCGGCGGAGAGGTGTCGGACATGCGGGATTCCTGGGGTGAGTCGGTGCGGGGTCACGGGCCATGCATCGACAGCACGGGAGGCACCGGGAACGGTCGCGCACAGCGTACCCCAGAAGCATCGCGCTCCAGCTGCAGGCACTGGTGTCCGTCAGGTCCCGTCAGCCCGTCGCAAGCACGATCACCTGATCGGCCGTGGTCACCACGCTGCGGCGATGGGTGATGGCCACGATGGTGACATCATCGGCAAGCGCGCGGATGTGGCCCATGATCTCGCGCTCCGTCGCCTCGTCCAGCGCCGAGCTGGCTTCATCCAGCAACAGGATGGCGGGCTCGCCGTAGAGTGCACGCGCAATGGCGATGCGCTGCCGTTCACCGCCGGAAAGTTTCAGGCCGCGCTCGCCCACCGTGGTTTCAAAGCCTTCGGGCAGTGCGTCGATCAAGGCCAGGATCGACGCCTTGTGGGTCGCGTGGCGCAACCGGGTATCGTCGCGCGGGCGCCCCAGCAGGATGTTGTCGGCCAGGCTCTCGTTGAGCAGGATGACATCCTGGGGAACGACAGCGACGGCGGCATGCCACGCGGCACGGTCGATGTGGGCCAGGTCGGCGCCATCGACCAGGATGCGACCGTGCTGGGGCTCGATCGACTTCAATGCCAGCTTGAACAGCGTCGACTTCCCTGCCCCTGTCTCCCCCATCAGGAAGTTGATGCCGCCACGCCCGGCGTGGAAGGACGCATCACGGACGCCGCGGCCATTGCCGTAGCTATGGCTGACATGCTGGAACTCGATCCGGCCGCATTCCCAGTGCAATCGGCCGGCGTTCGCTGCCTGCCGTTCTTCGGGTGCCGCCCACAGTGCCGACAGCGGCTTCAGCAGCGTCCACGAACGGGCAACGTCATCGATCGAGCGCGCGATCATTTCAAAGGGCATGTTGAGCTGCAGCAACAGCAGGTTGAACAGCACGATATCGCCGACGCTCAGGTCGCCGCTCTGGTAGCGCGGGAGCAGCAGTGCGAAGGTGACGATGAACTCGACCGCCAGGCCGATACCAAGCAGCCCGATGAAGCCGATCCGCTGCAGCACGTAGGCGCGCCAGCTGTCGCGGACCTCCTGGGCCTTCTGTTCGAAGCGCTGGATCATCCACGCGCTGCCGCCGAACTGGCGCAACGTCTCCATCGCGTTCATCGCATTGCCGACAAAGCGCGCATTCTGCTGGCCCGCCTCGACGGCCGCCTCACGATGGATCCGTGCTCGCCGGGTGGCGATGGCCGAGAGCGTGACGGCCACAGAACCGTAGCCCAACACAATCGCCACCATCTGCAGGTTGATCAGTGCGCCCAGTGTCACCAAGGTCAGCAGGATCTGCAGTGCGCTGGGAATGAACACCACCAGGCCGAGCTGCACCACGATCTTCAGGGCGTTGCGGCCCTTCTCCCCGGCCACCTGCAGTTCGGCTGCGTTGTAATCCAGGAAGAAACTGTGGGTCTTCTTCAGCAGGCGCGCGAAATAGCGGGTGCCGGTGATGAAACCCAGGTTCTCGCCACTGAGGAACGACAGGTACTGCACGGTGTTCTGCAGGATGCTGGCGGCGCCGAGCATCACCGCGTAGAGCAGGAACCATCCCGCCAGTTCACGGATGCCCTCGGTGCTGATGCGGTCGATCAGGCGCGAGAACAGATACGGCGCTGCCACCGTGGCCAGGCTGGAAAGCACGACGATGGCGGCGATCGACAGCAGCAGCCTGCGGTCCGCCTTCCAGTACGCGGCGAGGATCTCGGTGACCGGCGGCGGCAGCGCGAACATTCTCATCAGCGTCGGTCCGGCATCGGTGCAGTGGCTCCTGTGTAGCGGTGCGCCTGCCCTCGCTTCCCGGCACAGCAAGAGGTCGTCGCGCATATTGAATGATATGATATAACATCGCCATTGAAGGCGCGATGGCTCGTGCCGCAGACCAACATCCGATGAGATCGATGGACCGGGGCATGAACAACGCATCCACCGCCAGGCCGGCGGCACTGGTGGTCGCCAGCCTGGCCGCCGCACTGCAGCTCAACGCGCCGGCGATGGCGCAGGATGCCAGTAGTTCCGGCAGCCCTGCCCAGGGCGAGCGGCGATCCGATACCACCACGCTGGACAAGGTGATGGTCGTTGGCAGCAACATCCGCGATGCCATCGGCAGCGGCGCCTCCCCGGTCATCGTGATCGACAGGGAGGCCATTGATCGAACCGGGGTGGCCTCGTTGCAGCAGCTCTTCGAGAAGCTGCCGCAGAACTTCGGTGGCGGCGCCAACGGCGCCAATGTCGGCAACCTCGGCGTCGACCGCGATACCGGCAACAACTTCGGCCAGGGCACTGCCATCAACCTGCGTGGCCTCGGCACCGGCACCACGCTGACGCTGATCAACGGCCACCGTGTGACTTCCTCGAACCGCTATCAGTACGTCGACATCTCGTTGATTCCGCTGAGTGCCATCGAGCGCGTGGAGATCCTCACCGATGGCGCCTCGGCCATCTACGGCACCGATGCCGTTGGCGGCGTGGTCAACATCGTCCTGCGCCGGGATTTCACCGGCTATGAGACCTCGCTGCGCTATGGCAGCGTCACCCGCGGCAACATGGACGAAGACCAGGCATCACAGTCGGCTGGCTGGTCCTGGGAGGGCGGCCATCTGATGGCCAGTTACGAGTTCCTGAAGCAGTCCAACCTTGCTGCTGTCGACAAGGACTTTTCCCGGAACGTTACGGTCAAGCCCTACGACATCTATCCCGGTTCGAAGCGGCACAGCCTGTATCTGGACGGCGTGCAGGAACTCAGCGATGTGCTGACGCTCAACCTGACCGGCTCCTTTGCCAAGCGCGAGATGGACACCACCATTTCGGGGACCGCCGACGAGACCCGCCTGTTCCCACACACGCGGCAGTTCGATGTGTTCGCCGGGCTTACCCTCGAGCTTCCGCGCCAGTGGCAGGCCCGCCTGAATTCCGGATTCGGCAGGAGCGACGTCTCCTATGAAAGAACCACCATCACCGGCAGCTCGGTCAGCACCGCACCGCCGACGGATACGAACTCCGAATCGCGCTATCTGGAAGTGATCGCCGACGGCGAGCTCTTCAGTCTTCCGGCCGGCGGCGTACGCGCGGCATTCGGTGCCGGCTACCGCCGCGATGGCTATGAACTGCTCGACCACCGCGGGCTTGAGAAGCCGCTCGACCTGCATCGCACGATCCGTTCCGCTTTCGCTGAGCTCAACATTCCGCTGCTGGCAGACATGCCTGGCGTTCGTCGGCTGTCGCTGACTGCGGCCGCACGCTACGACGACTACAGCGATTTCGGTTCAACCCTCAATCCCAAGCTGGGCCTGCTGTGGGAAGCAACGGAAGGACTTTCGTTCCGCACCAGCTACGGCCGCTCCTACCGGGCGCCGGTCTACCAGGACATGCAGCTGAACAACACCGTGGTGGTGGCCAAGGTACCCAACCCGAGCGCGGCCAACGGAAGCACGGTGCTGATGATGCTCTCCAACGGCAACCCGGATCTGGGGCCCGAACGTGCCAAGACCTGGACCGGCGGCTTCTCGTTCGCGCCCCCGTCGCTGCCGGGCCTCAAGGTCGACGCGAACTACTATCACATCGAGTATGCCGACCGGATCGGCAGCGGTTTCGGCGGCAGTTTCCCGTCGTTGTTCCTGCAGTCCACCGCGCCCTATGCGGACCTGCTGACCGTCAACCCGACGCCTCAGCAGATCCAGCAGGCGCGTCAGCTGGGCGCCTCCGGCCTGGGCCTGTTCGTATCGCGGGTGGGCCCTTATGCCCTGACACCAGGAACCGATGAAACCAGCAGCGAGGTCATCCTCGACAACCGCTTCCGCAACAATGCGTTCACTTCGCAGCGCGGCGTCGATTTCAATGCCTCCTACGATTTCGACGCCGGCCAGACCCGCATCGCGTTGAACCTTGCCGGCCAGTACATCATCGATTCCAAGCGCCGCGTGACCGCCACCTCGCCCGAGGTCGACGCGGTGAACGCGGTGTACTTCCCGGTCGACCTGAAGGTGCGCGGTGGCCTCGCCGTAAGCCACCGGCAAGTCGCCGGCGGGTTGTTCGTGAACTACGTGGACAGCTATCGCGATCTGGCCAACCGCGCCGACCCCCATGTCAGCTCGTGGACAACGGTCGACCTCAATCTCAGGTATGACTTCAGCGGTTCTGCCGGTGCCGGACAGGGCACCTCGCTGGCCTTCAACGTGCAGAACCTGTTGGACAGAAATCCGCCCTTCATCGTCAATAGCATCAACACCGGTTTCGACCCGACCAATGCAACGGCGCTCGGCCGCTTCCTGTCCATGACATTGACCCATCGCTGGTAGGGCGCCCACCATGAGCGATGCCTCTCCCGCCCTCTCCAGACCCGCATCGGCCCTTCGCCAGACGCTGGCCGTTGCCGCGACCCAGCTGAAACTGATGTGGCGCGAGCGGCGTCTGTTGTGGCTTGCGCTGACCCTGCTGCTGCTTGCGGGAGCGTCGGTTGCCACGGGTACAGCACGGCTGGCCCAGCAGACACAGGAGCGCCAGATCGTAGCGGAGCAGGAGGCCGGGCTGTGGGACAGCCAGGGCACGATCGACCCGCATGCCGCCGCGCACGTCGGCCGCGCCATCCCCGCGCCGGTGCGGCCGCTGGCGGCGCTCGACCCGGGCATCACGGATTTCGTCGGCACCTCGGTGTTCATCGAAGGTCATGCGCAGAATCCGGCCCGGCACCGACCCGTCGAGGCCGGCGCCGCGCTCAGCCGGTTCGATGGCTTCTCTGCAGCATGGGCACTGCAGGTCGTGGCGCCCCTGCTGATCATCCTTGCCGGATTCGCCAGCCTCTCCGGCGATGTCGCCCGCGAAACCCTCCGCCAGGAGCTCGGCAGTGGTGCATCGGCCCAGGTGCTGATCGGTGGGCGGCTGATCGCGCTGGCGACGGCATCGCTGCTGCTGTTGGTCGCCCTGCTGGCGGTCGGTCTTCCAAGCATGGCCGGACGCACCCTCGGCATGGCCGACATCATGGCGCTCGTTGCGATGATCGCGGCGTATGCGCTCTATCTCATGGTGTTCTGCGCCATCACCATCGGTGTCTCGGCGCGCTTCAGCGCAGCACGTACGTCCCTGGTGGTTCTGCTCGGCTTCTGGGTGGTGGCCACCCTGCTCGCGCCGCGGGTGGCCCCCGCACTGGCCGAATCGCTGGATCCCACGCCTACTGCACCCGCGTTCCGCGCAGCGGTCACCGAGGACGCAGAGAACGGTGCCGATGGCCACGACCCGGCGGACAGGCGGCTGGACGCACTGAAAGCAGAGATGCTGGCACGCTACCAGGTGAAGGACGTGGACGATCTTCCGGTCAACTTCCGCGGTGTGGCGCTGGAGTTCGCCGAAGCGAATTCCACCGAGACCTACAACCGCCACTTCGAACGCATCTACACCACTTACCAGCGGCAGGAGATCACGCAACGCGCCTTCGCGGCGTTGTCCCCCACCCTTGCGCTGCAGGCCGCATCACGGGCACTGGCGCGCACCGACTTCCCTGCACATCTGGCGTTCCTGCGCGGCGTTGAAGACTATCGCTACCGGTTGATCCAGGCACTCAACCTGGAAGTGAAACAGCACAAGACCGCGAACGGCAGCAAGCATCTGGCCGATATCGCGACCCTTACCCGCTCCGTGGCGTACAGCCCGCGACCGCCGCCGCTGACTCACATCGCTGCGGCACAGTCGGTGAACTTCGCCATTCTGCTGGCCTGGGTGCTGCTGTCCCTGGGGCTGGTGTTCACCTCGGCGCGGCATCTCGGGAGTGCCCCATGAGCAGCCTGTCGATCGCAGGGCATGAGATCCGTCGGCTGCTGCGTGACCGGGCGTTGCCGGTGCTGCTTGGCCTGCTGGTGGTGCTGGCGGCCTATGCAGCATGGAATGGCAGTGCGTGGGTCGGGCAACGCGAGGCAGCCATCGGCCTGATCAACGCGGAAGAGCAGGATGCCAGGGACCGCAGCCGTGGATTTGTCGGCAAGGCGCCCTCGGTACTGCCTCGCGTGCAGCCGGTGCTTCCGCCCGGCGCGATGGCGGCGCTGTCGATTGGGCAGGCGGAGGCCTATCCCTACACCGCCGACGTGGTTGCGCTGGGTGACCGCACCCAGCTGCTCAGGCATGTGTGGTCCGACATCGGCAATCCCGCCGTGCAGGCCGCAGGCCGATTCGACCTGGCCTTCGTCATTGTGTTCCTGCTGCCTCTGGTCATCCTGGCGACCACCTTCGATCTCTGGTCGCGCGAACGCGAGCGCGGCATCACAGCGTTGGTGTTGTCACAGCCCATCGCGGCAGGACGGCTGATCGCGGTGAAGGCATCGGCCCGCGGCGCCATCGTGCTGCTGCCTGCACTGGCCATCATCCTTGCCGTTGCCGCTGGCTCGGGGGCAACGAGTCCTTCCGGCCTGGCTGTGCTTGCCCTGATCGTGCTCGCCTACGGCAGCTTCTGGCTGGCGCTGGCGATGCTTATCGGCTGCTTCGCCCGGCGCACCACCGAGGCCGCGATTGCCGCTGGCGCACTGTGGCTGCTGATCGTTGTCATGGCCCCGTCGCTGGTCCTGGCAGCAGTGAACCTGATGGTTCCACCGCCCTCACAGATGCAGCTGGCCACCAGACTGAAGGCGCAGCTGGCCGACACTGCCCGCCAGCAGCAGCTGCGCCACGCGGCAGAACCGCCCGCCACGCGGTCGCCACGCATTGCTGATGCCGTCCGCGCGGCCTATGCCGATCTGCTCCAGGCCGACCAAGCCATCACGCCCTTGATCGCCGCACATACAGAGGCTGAGGATGCGCGGCGCCGGGCACTCGACCGGGCGCGCCTGCTCCTGCCGTCGGTCGCGGTGCAGGATGCACTGGACCGCCTCGCCGGATCCGACGCCGATCGGGCGCTGGCGTTCCAGCAGCAGGTCCTCGCGTACTGGCAGGCTCGTCGACAGCTGCACAAGGACTATCTGGACCGTGACGTGCCACAGACGCTGGCCGAGTACGACGCCCTGCCCCGTTTCGAATTCCAGGAAACGGCGGGCGCCCTGCAACGCGGCGTACTGATCGACCTGGCCGCGCTGGCCGTCGCCACTTTCCTTCTGCTGATCGCGTCCTGGTCGATGCGGCGTCGGCTGGCCACCCCCTGAGGCACATCACACATGCTGACTGCAACGCATCTGGTCAAGGAACACGGCACGCATCGGGCGCTGGATGATGTGAGCTTCACGGTGCGTCCCGGCGAGATCTTCTGCCTGCTGGGTGCCAACGGGGCCGGCAAGTCGACCACGATCAAGCTGTTCCTGGGCTTCCTCGAGCCGACCTCCGGATCCGCCGAGGTTGATGGGCTCAGTGCCTGGCAGCGGCCACAGGAGGTGCGCCGGCGCCTGTTGTACATCCCGGAGAACGTGGCGCTGTATGACGAACTGACCGGCTATGAGAACCTGGACTACTTCGCGCGCCTGGCTGCGGTGGAGCAGCGCTCGCCCGCACGGCTGAAGGACGCGCTCAGGTCCGCCGGGCTGGCGCCCGAGGCATTCGGGCGGCGCGTCGGCCTCTACTCCAAGGGCATGCGCCAGAAGGTGGGCATCGCGCTGGCCATCATCAAGGAAGCCAGGGCGCTGCTCCTCGATGAACCGACCTCCGGCCTGGACCCGACCGCCTCGGCCGAGTTCCACGAGCTGATCGTGCGCCAGCGCGACCGCGGCACGGCGATCCTGATGGCCACCCACGATCTGTTCCGTGCCCGCGAAGTGGCGACCACCATCGGACTGATGCAGGCCGGCAGGCTGCGCAGGACGCTGGATGCCAGCACGATCACCGCCAATGATCTGGAGAGCCTCTACCTTGAGGAAATGAGCCGGAGCGCCTAGGCGGCGCCGGTCGCCGGCACGCCTGGCCTGCCCATCCAACGCCTGAGCCAGGCTTCGATATTGACCTGCGGGCCGAAGATGCCCAGTACCTGGGATGAGTGATCCGGGCTGACCCTGCGGATGCCCGCGTCGGCCGATGCGCTGTCGATGTAGCCCCGCCGGGCCAGCAGGCCATCCACCAGCAGGCCCCTGATGAACTGCTGATGCCGCTGGGTGACGGCCACCGAGTGATCGTCCAGGTAGGACTTCACCTTGCGCGAGAGCAGCGCCTGCGGCAACAGGCCCTGCAATGCACGACGCGCGATCGTCCTGTCTTCCGCGCCGGCCATCAGCAGGCGCAGCGGCAGACGGGCGAACAGTTCCACCACAGGCTGTGCGCTGATCGGCGATACGCCGTGCCAGCGTCCTGCGCCCTCGAAGGGATCGAGCACACTGGTCGGGAAGATCATCCGGCCGATGTGCGCCAGCTTGTGCGGAGAGAGCCTGTGCCCCTGTGCGCGCGCATGCCGCAGCCAGGCCGGCGGCGTGCCATCCTGTTCGGAAGCATCCACCTTCACCCATTCGCACGGGTTGCCCCAGCGGCCGTTGATGTTGCCTGGCTTCTTCAACACGCCATGGACGAAGGCATCCTTGAATACCCCGTACAGCGAATCGCCCGACTGCGCGGTTTCGAACGCGACACGGAAAAAGTCGCGGTCGATCCCACGTCGCCACGCATGATCGATGGCAGCGGCATTGCCCTTGAAGCGCAGGAAGACCGCATCGCCGCCGACACCGGTGAACTGCACCGTGTCCGCGTCGAAATCCACGTCGCGTCGATGCAGCAGGTAGCCTGAGCAATGCGCAGGCCGGGCAGTTCGCGGGAAGTGCATGATCTCTTCCAGCGAGCAGTGCGGCTGCCGCTGGTACTCGACGAACTCGCAGCTTCTTCCGGAGGACTCACGGGCACCGGCAACGGCCATGCGCGCGAACAGGCGCTCATCAGCACCAATGCCGGCATCGTAGTGATGCACGCACTTCACCTCTGGTGCGGAGGACGCATGCAGCAGGCCGGCCAGGACAATCGAGGAGTCCAGCCCGCCGGACAGCTGAAGCTGGATGCAACGATGCTGGCTCGCCAGCGCACCGATGCAGCCCAGCAGCGTTGCACGTGCCAGCCGCACGGCTTCCTCCAGATCTTCGATGGGCGCTTCATTGGCCTGGCGGACCACATCCCATTGGTAGTGCCGGTCAACCGGCCGGCCATCACGGATCGTCACCGCCTCGCCCGCCTCGAGCGCGGTGACCTCCTCGAAACCTGTCTGCAGGCCGTCACGGAACGGGAACAGCAACGAGTAGGACAGGAACGACCAGTCGACGTTGAAATCACCCAATCCCAGCAGCAGGCAGTCTTCCATGCTCGAAAAGACCACCGTCAGCTGATCGACCGTGGTCAAGTAGCATGGTATCTCCGCCGTCGGGTCGCGCAGCACGAACCAGCTGGCGGTATCCGGCTGGTAGCCCACGGCAACGTAGCGGCCCCAGTACTGTTCAACCAGGCTCCTGCCCTGCGTACTGCAGGCGGTCTCTGCCGAGTCAGCATCGGGAAATGCCTGTGCGGGAACGGTATCGGCGCCGAACACCTTGTGGAACAGCTTGCCGAGTATCACCAGCGAGCCGGACCGACTGTATTCGAAGTAGCCGGGGTTGTCAGTCTGCGCATAGATTGCGCCGCCGCTGCCCTTCATCACGCAGGCGATTCCGGGGCGGCCCGCTTCGATTCGTTCCATTGCCTGCAGGGCCTGCGCACGGGCGGATTCGGAATGATCGTTCCAGAACAGAGCGATGTATCGGTACATGCCTCAGGCCGGTTACAGCACCAGGATGGGCGTCATCCGGCGCAGGTTGAAGGGGATGTCGGTCAGGACCTGGTCGCCGTGCTGCAACCAGCAATGCGCTGCGAACGGCTGGGTGCGCACCGCGAACACCCACGCGGGAACGATGCCGTGCCGCGACAGGAACTCGCGCATGGCCAGGCAGTAGAGGAAGCACTCATCGGTCTTCCTGAAGGCGATCGGTCGCAACCAATCGAACACCCGGACCAGTAGGGCCAGCTGCTGCAGGTCCACCTCGCCCGGCGTGGATGCCTGGCCGCGCCTGCGCGCTGCCGAAACCGTATAGCTGAAAGGCAGGAACGTCCTGCTGCAGGCCGCGCGCGTGACCGAGGCCAGGAAGCGGCGTACATCGCGGGCCGTGATCGGCGGACATCCTCGGGACTCGCCTTCACGCACCCAGTGCCGGGGCAATGCGATCGCGGCGCTTGCTGCGGATTTGCCACGAAGCGGATCCTGAGTGATCAGGCGCCGATCAAGCAGCGACTGCAGCATCCTCGGCCTCGGCGCCCCATCGGAGGCCAGGGGCCAGTCCAGCACCAGCCCACCAAGCCCCGCCGCCCCGCGCCGATCGATGGAGAGATAGCTGCCTGAGGCCTGGTCAAGAATGACCATCGCGTCGCCGGTCACACAGACATGTGCGTGCTTCGAAAGGAAGTAAGGGGCTTCAGGCTGGTCCATCGCGAGCGTGATCTCATGCTGCTGCAGGCATCAGAGCGGTGCATGCGGGGGGCATGCACCGCAGGTCATGCAAGGGGCGATGGATCAGGGCGAGGTGGTCGGGAAGACGCCATCCCACAACGTGCCGTGGTTGTGCGCCTTCGTTTCGGAAACCACCGAGCCCAGCTCGATCAGTTCACCCTGGTCTTCGTGATTCTGCTCTCCAGCCACTACGCCCAGCTCAATCAGTTCGTTCATGAACATCTCCTCTAGTCAGTGGATGCACCCACGCGATGCAGTGGATGCACAGCGGCCAAGCCGGCGTCGCCCTGCGTGTTTCAGGACGATTGCCGCCAAGGCACTCAAATGTTACGATATAACATATTATTTTGGTGTGACGACCGACCGTATCGGACGTCGCTGCAGCGACTCCCAAGAGAGCGAGATGGATGCCCACCGAGATCAATGACGATGGCCTTGATCCCACCCTTCTGCTGAAGGGCCTGTTTCCGCTGCCGAAGTTCATCCGCTTCGTCAGGGAGCGTTGCCCGCCAGGAAGCTTTGACGAAGCGATGCTGGTGGAGGAGTGGCGGAACGCCCGCGCCCTGGTGCGTCACCTCCACCAGGACGAAGCAGATGACGCCGATGCGATGGATGTCCTCGCCCTGCCGGAAGAGATGCGGCCATTGGCCGAGCAGGCCCTCCGTCAGCCATCGATGCACCGCATGACGAGCGTGGTGCCCCGCAATTGGCAGATGGTGGAGATCGACCGACTGGTGGTCTTCCAGGAATGCATCAACCTGCGCCACATCGATCAGCTCGCGGCGGCCACGGCCGCGTCACCCGATGCGCGCGAGATCATGGAGCTGGTGGCACGAAGCGGACGCCACGCACATCCAGATGTGCGCTTTACCCAGTCCGATGGCAGCTACACCTTTGCATCTGCGTCCAACGACCTGCGGTTCCTCGACGTGGCGACGATCGACCCTCGCACCATCGCCGGTTACGAGCCGTTCGGCGCGGCCAGCCACGCCCTTGTGATCTACCTCGGTTTCAGCGACAACCTGATCAGTGCCACACGCGTTGGCCGCCGGATCATCCTGACCAACGGCTCGCACCGGCTGTACCTGCTGCGCAGGCTCGGCTTCCGCCATGCGCCCTGCCTGGTGACCGATGCATCCGACAGCGATCTCTCCGACGTGTTGTTGCCAGCCGCGGTCAAGCAGGATCGGCCGTTCTATCTGGGCGCTTCGCGACCGCCGATGTTCAAGGACTACCTGGATCCGCGCCTGACCTGCAGCGTGCCGGTTACCCGCAAGCACTATGCGCTCAGGGCCAAGCTTGATCTGCAGAGAATCACGGTTCCGGCGCTGTAGTGCCTGCCGCCCAGCAAGGACGGCTCAGTCTGGATGATCAGGAAATTCTTCCCCGGGCACCGCATCCGCCGGGGCTTCAAGTCCTTCGTCCTTGAACCGCAGGACAAGGAAGTCGATCAGTGCCCGAACGGACGGCAGAAGGCCCCGGCGCGAGGGAAACACCGCGTGGATGATCTCCGTACGCGGCGTCCATTCGGGCAGCAGCTGGATCAGTTCGCCCCGGGCCAGATATGCATGCACCCATTTCGTCGGCATCTGCACGACGCCGATGCCGGCCACCGCAGCCGATCGCAGCATGGGCATGCCGCGTGTGACCAGGCGCGGCTGATGCGGCACATCAATCTGCGCGCCGTCGGGCCCGAACAGCGTCCAGGCGTAGTCCTGCTGGGGCGCGCCGTGGTGCAGGCTCGGCAGGCGCCCCAGCTCCGAGGGCTCGCGCGGCGTCTGCCAGTGCTCCAGCAAAGCGGGGCTGGCCACCAGACATTGTGAGCGCCCTGACAGAACGCGGATGGCGAGCTCCGAGTCCTCCAATCGCGGCGGACGCACGCGCAGCGCTACATCGATGCCCTCGCCCACCACATCCACCCGCCGATTGGTCGATTCCAGGTGAACGTCGATCAACGGATGGAGGGCCATGAAATCGGTAACCATGTCGCCCACGCGTTCTTCAAGCAGCGTCACTGGGCAGGTGATCCTGACCACGCCGCGGGGTTCCGCCCTGATCACCTCGATGGCTTCTTCGGCAGCTTCCGCTTCGACCAGCATTGCGCGGCAGTGGCTGTAATAGGTGTGCCCGATATCCGTGACCCTGAAGTGCCGGGTGTTGCGGACGATCAGGCGAACTCCCAGACGCTGTTCCAGCAGTGAGATTCTGCGGCTCAGGTTGGATTTGGGTATGCCCAATGCGCGCCCGGCCTGGGAGAAGCCTCCGTGGTCGACGACGAGAACAAAGTACTGGAGGTCGTTGAGGTCCAGAAGCATCGTCGTCCAATGGGTGGGAAGCTGCTACCAATTCTAGCGGCCTAGTCGCTGTGGTTTCAGCGCCTTAGGTTGGCGTCCGCGCCAGTCCCGCAGGTTCAGCCATCTGCCTTGGTGCGATATCGCCCCCTCCCAAGGAATGCATCGTGCCCCACTCTCCCTCTCCCATCACATCGTCCGCGGCATTGCTCGGGCGACTTCTTCTCTCGGCGATCTTCCTGGTCAGCGGCATCGGCAAGCTCGCCGATGCGTCCGGGACCATCGGTTACATCGCATCAAGCGGTCTTCCCCTGCCGCAGCTGGCCTACGTGGCAGCGCTGGCCGTCGAGCTTGGCGGCGCCCTGCTGCTGGTGCTCGGCTATCAGACACGTTCCGTGGCGTTGTTGATGGCACTTTTCGCACTGGCCACGGCGATCGGATTCCACGCCAACGTCAGTGACCAGAACCAGCTGTTCCACTTCCTCAAGAACCTGGCGATGGCCGGCGGGCTGCTGCAGGTCTGCGCATTCGGTGCCGGCGCATTCAGCCTGGATGCCAAACGCAACGCAGGAGCCGCGTCATGAAGGACACGTGCGAGAATTCAACCACGCCGAAAAGTCCCAGCCGTCGTCACCTGCTCGAGGGCGGATTGTATGCCGCTGCAGCAACCGTGCTGGGGGCTGGCCTGAGCACCGCAACCATCGGTCGCGCCGCTGCGGCGCTGCCCGCTCCCCAGACAGGAGGTCCCATGTCACCCGACGCCCTTCAGGCCCTGTCGCTGTTGCTCCCCGGCGCGGTGTTCGCGCTAGGCAGCAAGGCATACGACAGCAGCCGCAGCACCTGGAATGGAACGATCGAGCAGTCTCCTGCCGCAGTGGTGCAGGCGCGCTCCAGGCAAGACATCATCGCTGCGGTCAAGTTCGCCAGTGAACACAACCTGGGTATCGCGATCAAGGCGACCGGGCATGGTGCCCTGAAGGCAGCCGGCAATGATGCGATCCTGATTGATACATCGCGCATGAAGGGACTGGTGGTTGATGCAGAGCGCCGTACTGCCACCTTCGAGCCCGGCGTGGTGGCCATCGAGTTCCTGCGTGCCGCACAGGCACACGGACTGGCCGCGCCGACGGCTGTTTCGCCCTTCGTTGGAATGACCGGCTACACGCTTTCTGGCGGTTATGGCGACCTTCCGCGGGTATTCGGCCTGGGTTCGGACAATCTGATCTCGGCCGAGGTCGTGCTCGCGGACGGCAGCACCCGGCGCGTCAGTGAGACCGACAGTCCAGACCTGTTCTGGGCAATGCGCGGTGGCGGCGGCAATTTTGCGGTGGTCACGTCGATGACGGTGCGCCTGCATCCGGTCAAGCAGGTGTTGTCCGGTGTACTTACCTACGACATCGATGATGCACGCCGCCTGGTTTCGAGCCTGCGCAGGTGGGATGACACAATTCCAGACAACATGACCATGGCGCTGAGCTTCTTCGCAAAGTCCGTTACCGGCACGCCGCGCCCGGTGGTCACGCTCGCTCTGGTCTACTTCGGCGATCCCGAACAAGGACGGCCGCTCGTCGATGCGCTGGTGGCCGACGTCAAGCCCATCAGCAACACAGTCAAGGCGCAGAGCTACCTCTCGTACTTCGAGAATGACGTCAAGGATCCCGGCTATGGCTTCCGGAACTACTGGCATGGCGTCCTGATCGACGAACTGACCGACCCGGTGGTCGATATCCTGTGCTCAACCGTGGAGCAACCGGATTCGATGATGATGCTGTTGTTCAGCTACTACCGCGGCGGTGCGTGGAGCCACCTCGACGAAGACACGACGGCGGTGTCGCACCGCAATGCCAGTTGGCTGCTGAATGGTCGTGCCTTCTTCAAAGGCGATGCCGCCGCCGTGGCCAGGGCGCAGGCGCAGGTGTCCGGGCTGGCAAGGCAGCTGGCGCCCTACAACAGTGGCGTGCCTTTCACCTACGTCGAGTACGAGGGTCCGTCGCGACTTCCGGACGTGTACGGCGAAGCGAAACTGGCGCGATTGCGGGAGATCAAGCGCCGCTACGACCCGTCGAACCTGCTTCGCTTCAACGCGAATATTGCTCCTGCGTGAGGTCCCCAGTGGCCCGTGCTTCGGCATGCAGCCAGTCACGGAATTGCATCACTTTCGGCAGCGCGGCGCAGGCCGGCCGGTACACGATGTAGTACGCCAGTGCCGCGGCAACGGCGATCTGCGGAAACAGCCGTACCAGCCGGCCTGCTGCCAGGTCGTCCTGGGCCATCACGCTGCGCGCCAATGCCACGCCCCTGCCTTCGATGGCGGCCTGCAGTACGGCTGCGGAATTGTTGACCTGCAGGCCGCGGGTGGGGTCCACATTACCGGCGCCCGCACGGTGCAGCCACTCGCTCCAGCCCATGAAGCCGGCATGGCTGTCCACCGAAAGATCGTGGATCAGCCGATGTCCTTCCAGCTGCGCCGGGCGGTCCAGCGGCCCGTGCGCGTCAAGCCACTCGCTCGCGCAGACCGGAAACACCTCTTCCTCCATCAGCTTGTCCGCAGTCAGCCCAGGCCACTGGCCGTGGCCATAGCGCACGCCGATATCGATGCCGTCACGCTCGAAGTCCACCAGGTTCAAGCCGGTATGCAGACGCACGTCGGTATCCGGCCAATCGTTCTGGAAGTGTTCCAGCCGTGGCAACAGCCACTTGGAGGCAAACGCTGGGCTGGTGCTCACTGTCAGCAACCCGCCGTTGGCATCCTCCTGAAGCCGCGAAAGGCCGCGGGTCAGCCGATCCAGCCCTGCGCGGATGTCCGGAAGGGCGCGCTCGGCGGCGTCGGTCGGGATCAGCCGACGAGCACCGCTCTTCTCCCGCGTGAACAGCTGCACGCCCAGCACGTCCTCCAGTGACCGGACAAGCTGGCCTATCGCAGCCGGGGTCACGTGCAGTTCTGCCGCTGCAGCACTGAAGCTCTGATGCCTTGCCGCGGCCTCGAGCGCACGCAGTGCGGTGAAGTTCAGATGGGCCTTCATCAGCAAGATGGTTTTTCTTTGCGTCCGGCCAAGAATAAAGCATTTGAGGGACACGCTGCGGGGGCGGAGGATCGGCCTCCTCTCCCCGGCCGGCAATCATCGGCCACGCATACGAAGGCACTCCAGATGAACGACATCTTCAAAGGCAACAAGGTTCTGGTCATCGGTGGCACCAGCGGCATCGGCCTGGAATCGGCACGCAAGGTCCTGCAGGGCGGCGGCCAGGCGGTCATCGTTGGCCACCGCGCCGACAAGACCCAGCAGGCACAGGCCGACCTGGCACGATTCGGAACGGCCCATGCTCTATCGACCAACCTGGCCACGGACGAGGGCCTGGACAACCTGATGACCAGCATCGCCAGCGCGCACCCGGACGTGGACCTGCTGGTGAATGCTGCCGGCGTGTTCGCCCCGAAGGCGTTCCTGCACCACAGCGCTGACGACTATGAGCAGTACATGCGTTTGAACAAGGCGTTCTTCTTCATCACCCAGCAGGTAGCGGCGAGCATGATTGCCAATGATCGCCCCGGTGCCATCGTCAACATCGGTTCGATGTGGGCGCGGCAGGCCATCGCGGCCACGCCATCGTCCGCGTACTCGATGGCCAAGGCGGGACTCCACGCGCTCACCCAGCATCTGGCCATGGAACTGGCGGGAAACAGCATCCGCGTCAACGCCGTATCCCCGGCCGTCGTGCAGACACCGATCTACGAAGCGTTCATTCCCAGCGAAGAGGTGCAGAGTGTGCTTGAGGGATTCAACGCCTTCCATCCGATTGGCCGTGTGGGCACCGCGCAGGACGTGGCCGAGGTGGTCGCCTTCCTGCTGTCGGACAAGGCGTCATGGGTGACGGGCGCAATCTGGGATGTGGATGGCGGCGCAATGGCCGGTCGCCCCTGAGGAAGCGCAGGCCGGGCGTCGGTGCTCGGCCTCTGCCTACCCTGCCTCGCGGATCTGGCGCGCCGCCTCCCGGAGGCTTTCGATCAGGCCCGCTATGGCAGGGTCGCTCGTCGTTGCTTCGCGCCAGTACATGCCCAGCGCACCTGCGGTGCCCATCGACAACGGCAGTCGCGCCATCTGCTTCAGGCGGACGAAATGGTCGGCCACGTGCGCCGATACCGCGAGCAGCAGATCACTGTCGCGCAGCAGCGAGATGCTGGCCAGCATGGACGAAGACTCCACCGTGCACGGCGGTGGCGCCAGACCGATTTCCGCCAGGCTGGACTCAAGATTGCTTCGGATAGGCGTGCCTGTCGGCCAGACGATCCATGGATACCCGAAGGCCTGCTGCCAGCTGGGTGATCGTCTGCGCGTCAGCGGATGCCCCGGTCGTGCAACCAGCACGATCGGCTCCACATACAGCAGCTCGTACTGCAGGCCAGGAGGAGGACTGCTGCTCCCCAGCCGGCCAACCGCCACGTCCACCTGCACCCGCTCCAGCTGTGACAGCAGCTCGTCCATCGGGCCTTCGCGCAGGCCGATCTGGATCTCCGGCTGCAGGCGCATGTAGCGGACGATGGCATCGGGAACCAGGTTGAATGTTGCCGCCGGCGACGTCGCCAGCATGACCCGGCGCAACCCACCATGACGCACGGCTTCCACATCTTCTTCCGCACGCTGCATCGCGTTGAGGACCCGGCGCGCGTACAGCAGCACCAGATGCCCGGCACGTGTCGGGCTGATGCCCCGCGCGTGGCGCTCGAACAGCGGCGTGCCGACGTCATCTTCCAGCTCGCGCAGCCACTTGGACAGGCCGGGCTGCGTGGTGTGCGCTGTGCGCGCGGCTTCGGACAGGCTGCCGGCCTGCTCCAGCAACAGCAGCCACTGCAGATGCCGCATGTGCAGGCGGCGGGACCAATCGAGCATTTCTGGCATGTTCAATCCTATATGGATCAATACGCAAATATCATTTTCGCATTGTAGGTCAATCTCCTAGTCTTGGCGTCGTAGGCACCGCTCCGGGTGCCGGCAGGACGGAGTTTCCGATGCATTCGATCTCTTCCCTCGACGCGCGTACCGCGTTCAATCAGGACATCGCCGCGGACCACCTGGTGCCGCTGTGGGACCAGCTGCACTCGCTGGTGCCGCGCGAACCCGCCAGCACCATCCAGGCGGCACTGTGGCGCTACCGCGAACTGCGACCGCACCTGATGCGCGCCGGGCGGTTGTTGACCGCCGCCGAAGCAGTGCGACGGGTGCTGGTGATGGAGAATCCGGCGATCCGCGGCCGTGCATCGATCACCCAGAGCCTGTATGCCGGCCTGCAGCTGATCCTGCCAGGTGAGGTTGCGCCCAGTCATCGCCATACGCAGTCGGCCCTGCGCCTGGTGATCGAGGGCCGCTCTGCCCATACCGTGGTCGATGGCGAGCGCATTCCGATGGCGCCGGGCGACTTCATCATCACGCCTTCGTGGACCTGGCACGACCACGGCAATCGGGAGGACGCCGAGGGCGGAGAGCCGGTAGTCTGGCTGGATGGACTGGATATTCCCCTGCTCGGTTTCCTTGGAGCCCAGTTCGCTGAAGAACACGCCAGTGAGGAGCAGCCGCTGACGCAGGTCGATGGCAGCAGCCTGGCCCGCTATGGTGCCAGCCTGTTGCCGGTCCGCCACCGCGTCCGCTCGCCGGTATCGCCCCTGTCGCACTATCCCTACGAGCGCACGCGGGACGCACTGCATGCGCTGCTGCGCAACGGTGAGCTGGATCCCTGGGACGGCATCAAGCTGCGCTACGCCAATCCCGCGACCGGGGGCTGGGCAATGCCCTCCATTGCCACCTGCATGCAGCTGTTGCCGGGCGGCTTCCAGGGCCGTACCTGGCGTTGTACCGATGCCACGGTGTACTCGGTGGTGGAAGGCTGCGGTGACGCCATCATCGGCGGCCAGCGATTCGCCTTCGAACCGAAGGACACCTTCGTGGTGCCATCGTGGGCGGGCCTGTCACTGCATGCCAGCGAGGACACGACGCTGTTCAGCTTCTCCGACCGCCCCCTGCACGAGGCACTGGGCCTGCTGCGCGAATCACGCGAACCCGCCTGAGGCGTCGGCTGCCGTCGGCTGCCGGTTTCCGATCTTCTTCCCTTTCCGTACCAGGAGTGGTGTCAATGTCCTATCTGTTCCCACCTGCGCCGGTGGTTGGCGTGCCGATCGTCGGCAGCGCCGATCGCTTCCCTGTCCGTCGCGTGTATTGCGTCGGGCGCAACTACGCCGCTCATGCACGGGAGATGGGCTTCGACCCGGACCGCGAACCGCCGTTCTTCTTCTGCAAGCCCGCAGATGCGGTGATCCCGGTGCAGGACGGTGAAGAGTTGCTGCTCCCGTATCCCACCGAGACCCGCAATTACCACTACGAGATCGAGCTGGTGGCCGCGATCGGCACCGGGGGTTCGGATATTCCGGTGGAGCAGGCGTTGTCCCACGTATTCGGCTATGCCACAGGCCTTGATATGACCCGGCGCGACCTGCAGATGCAGATGCGCGAAATGGGCCGTCCCTGGGAAATCGGCAAGGCATTCGATCAATCGGCACCGATCGGCCCCCTGCTTCCGGCAGCACAGAGCGGTGCGATCGCACGGGCCGAGCTCTGGCTGCAGGTCAACGGTGAAGACCGGCAGCGCAGCACCACTGCCGCCCTGATCTGGTCCGTGGCCGAGACGATCGCCTACCTGTCGCGCTTCTTCGAGCTGCAGCCCGGTGACCTGATCTATACCGGCACCCCCGAGGGCGTGGGTGCCGTCGTTCCGGGCGACCTGATGGTCGGCGGCGTCGCCGGCCTGGGCGAACTGAGGGTGCGCGTGGGCGAATAGCCTGCGTTGCCTGCAACAGCCCCTGACGGGGCCTGCATTCCACGAGATACGGCCGCGCTGCGCGCGGCCAAGGGGAGGGTCATGTCCGCAATCCTGCACAAAGGCGCTGTCGATGTCCGCGCATTCGTCGATTCGCAGAAGCTGAGTGGGTTCCAATGGCGGGTACTGGGACTGTGTTTCCTGGTGGTTGCACTGGATGGGTTCGACACCGCAGCCATCGGCTTCATCGCACCGGCATTGAGCCACGACTGGTCGTTGAGTCCGGGGCAGCTCAATCCGGTGCTGGTGGCTGCACTGGGCGGGCTGGCGGTCGGCGCCTTTGCCTGCGGGCCGCTGGCAGACCGCTTCGGTCGCAAGCGCATCCTGATGCTGTCAGTGCTGCTGTTCGGTGGATTCAGCCTGGCCTCGGCGTGGGCCGGTTCGGTAACTGAGCTGAGCGTACTGCGCTTCCTCACTGGCCTTGGCCTGGGGGGCGCGATGCCCCAGGCGGTGACACTTACCTCTGAGTACTGCCCCCAGCGGCGGCGCTCGCTGCTGGTCACCACCATGTTCTGTGGATTCACGCTGGGGTCGGCATTGGGCGGGGTCGTCTCGGCGCATCTTCTGCCGCTGCATGGCTGGCGCTCGGTCCTCGCATTGGGCGGCATCCTGCCGATTCTGGTGCTGCCGGCACTGGCGCTGTGGCTACCCGAATCCGCGCGGTTCCTGCTGCTTGCCCCTGGCAACGAAGCGCGGGTGGCTCGCCTGCTGCGCGCGATCGCGCCACTGCCGGCGGGCTGGACCGGGGGATTCTTCGATGCGTCCGATCCAGCGCCTTCCCCGGGCACCGGGCGCTCGCCGCTGCAGCGCCTGATGGCGCCGGAACTGCGCACCGGAACGCTGCTGCTGTGGGGCGCGTTCTTCATGAGCCTGCTGATCATCTACCTGCTGACCAACTGGCTGCCTACGCTGATCAAGGGCACGGGCCTGAGCCTCAGCCAGGCGGCGCTGTTGACGGCCCTGTTCCAGCTGGGAGGCACGTTGGGCTCGGTTCTGCTGGGGGCGGCGATGGATCGGGTCAACCCTTACCGGGTGCTGGCACTGGCGTACCTGGCAGGCGCACTGTGCATCGGCGCGATCGCACGCTACTACACCGATTTCTGGTTGCTGGGTGCATTCGTGGCCGGCGTGGGCTTCTGCATCAGTGGCTCCCAGGTCGGGGCCAATGCACTCGCCGCGTCGTTCTATCCCACTGCCAGCCGTGCCACCGGCGTCTCATGGGCGCTCGGGGCAGGCCGCATCGGTTCCATTGTCGGTTCACTCAGCGGCGGCGCAATGCTCGGCCTGGGCTGGGGCATGCACGGCATCTTCAGCCTGCTGATGATTCCGGCGGCCCTCGCTGCGCTGCTGATCTTCAGCATGGGCCGACGCTACCGCCCTGGCGCCGCGCCACCGGCCGCGGCTCCGGCGCACTGACTTCTCCGCTACGAGCCTGCCATGATCCTCTACAGCTTCTTCAACAGTTCCACCTCCTACCGGGTGCGGATCGCCCTTGCGCTGAAGGGACTTGCGCACGAACTCCGCACCGTCGACATCCGCGCAGGCGAACAGTACGCCGGGCCGCACCGCACATTGAGCCCCGTGGGAGGCGTGCCGGTGCTGGTCACCGACGAGGGCGAGGTGATCACCCAGTCGCTGGCCATCCTCGACTATCTGGACCACATTGCCCCGCAGGTTCCGCTGTACCCGGCCGATCCGGTTCAGCGTGCGCACGTGCTGGAGTTGGCGCTGCTGATTTCCTGCGACATCCACCCACTCAACAATCTGCGTGCGCTGAAATACCTCGCCGATCCATTGGCGGTGGGTCCTGAGGCGCGTTCGGCGTGGTATGCGCACTGGATCGCGGAAGGGCTGGGCGCCGCCGAGGTACTGCTGCAACGCCGTGGATCGTCGACGTACTGCTTTGGTGATACGCCCGGCGCAGCGGACTGCTGCCTTGTACCGCAGGTGGCCAACGCATTGCGCATGGGGTGTGACCTGACGCCCTACCCACGCGTGCAGCAGATCCATGCGGCCTGCCTGTCCCATCCGGCGTTCCAGGCCGCAGCGCCGGAGCGCCAACCCGACCATCGCCCGTAAAGCTCGTCAGTCCCCGCCGCAGGCATCGGCTGGCACTTCATCACCAATGTGTTCCCGGGAGAGATCGCATGACCCTTCATCCCCAGGCTGGCCATTGCTGGACAGCCCGCTCTGCGATGTGCCTGTCGACCCTGCTGACCGCGATGGCGGCCATGCCGGCCCACGCAGCATTGCCCTCTGGCAATCTGGGCCTCACCTCCTTCAACGACGGCAAGTCAAAGCCAGGCGATCTGTTCCAGCAGTTCGTCAACGTCTACGAGGCGGACCGGTTCATGGATGCACATGGTCGGCCGCGCCCGGTCGACAATGAGCTGCAGACGCTCGTGTTGGCGACCTTCGTTGGCCGCATCACCGAGCACAAGGTGTTCGGCGCCTGGTACGGATACGAGGCGTTGCAACCCATACTACTGGTGGACGCCGACTACACGCCGGCGGTGCGCACTGGAAATGGGCTCGGCAACCTGAGCGTCAGCCCCGTGGTACTGCAATGGCCCGCACAGACACTGTTTGGGCGTCCCTACTTCCAGCGCTTGAACCTGCAGGTGCAGCTGCCGACGGGAAGCTATCGCCGTGACCGGGCCATCAACCCGAGCAGCAATGCGTGGGCCTTCAACCCGCATTACGCGCTGACCTGGGAGTTTGCCGACAACTGGGAGCTCAGTTCACGCATCCACTATCTGTGGACGGGCCGCAATTCCGACCCGAACCCTGCGATCGCCGTCGACTACATCCAGCCGGGCCAGGCGCTGCATGCGAATGTGTCTGTATCGCGTGCCGTCGGGCAGCACTGGCGCCTGGGCGTATCCGGCTATGCACTGAAGCAGATCAGCGCCGAACGTGTCGATGGCAGGACGCGCGCCGATTCGATGGAACGTATCAGTGCGCTGGGGCCTGCTGTGCAGTTCGGCACCGGCAGGACCCGGATCATGCTCCACTACTACAAGGAGTTCGATGCCGCCAACCGCAGCGAGGGAGACCGCGTGCTGGTGCGCTGGTTCCAGCTGTTCTGATGGATCAGACCGCCTTTCAGATACGCGTCGTCGCCATGAACCGTTCGCGGTCCTGCTGCGTGCGGCGGCGGATCTCCTCCAGCGCCTGGCTTTCGGTGGCCTGCAGCATGGCTTCGAACAGACGCTGGAAGTGATGGCGCATGGCATTGCGTGCGGCCACCGGATCGCGTGCGCGCAGTGCTTCGAAGATGGCCATGTGCTCGTCGGCACGGCTGGCGCCATCATCATGGCAGACCCGCGCATAGACCTCGGTCACCCGCGGCAGTTCGCTGCGCATGCGCCAGATCTGCTGCACGAAGTACTCCACCACCGGATTACCGGAAAGGCGAGCGATGGCCAGGTGGAAGCGGCGGTCGTACTCACCCGCCTCCTCATCACTCAAGTCGCGGCGGCACAACGCTTCGGCCAGCACCTGCAGTTCGGCGATACCGTCGTCATCCAGATTGCTGGCGGCAAGCGCCGCCGCCTCGGCTTCAAACACCGCGCGGGCGGCAGTGAGGTCGAAGGCGCTGACATCCGGCAGCCCGCCGGACGCCTGCGTCGGGCGCGGCTTCACATGCACGCCCGATCCGATGCGGATCGCGATCCAGCCCTGTGCTTCCAGTGCGATCTCGGCTTCGCGGATGGTGACCCGGCTGACACCGAACCGTTCGGCCAGTTCACGCTCGCCTGGCAGCCGCGAGCCCGGCGGAAATTCGCCGTCCTCGATCAGCTTGCGGAGCTTGGCAGCGATGGTCTGGTAAAGGCGGTTGGCGGACATGCGGCTGACCCTTGGCGATTCCTTCCGGGTCCCTGCCCTGCCACCGCGGCCGGCAAGGGTCCGGTTGGAGCGACGGCGCGACCACTGGCCGCGCCGCCCTGTTCAGAACTTGTATCGTACACCGAAATACGCACGCCGCCCGTAGGTCACCACTTCGCGGAAGTTCCCATAAAGCGGCTGGTAGGCCACGCGCGGCTCGTTGGTCAGGTTCATCATCTCCAGCGACAGCGACAACTGCTTGTTCACCCGGTAGCGCAGGCGCAGGTCGACGCTGGTGTTGTCATCGTAATAGCGGTTCTGCTGCGCGGTGTTGCCGGTGAAGTCCTGGTAGTAGTGCGAGCGGAACTTGCCGATGGCCTGGATGTTGAAGCGTCCGACGTCCCAGTAGATCGAACCGGACAGCACGTGCCGCGAGAAGCCGCTCAGGCCGGCCGGCGGCACGATCGCCGGAATGACCGTGCCGTCACTGGCCAGCTGCTCGCCCAGTCGTGAGTCCTGGGTCTGATAGTCGGCATCGGCGTAGTTGTAACTGACCTTGAAGCCCAGCCCGTCGAACGGCTTGGGCAGGTACGACAGTCGATGGGTGGCGGTCAGCTCGAAGCCGGTGAGCGTACTGTCCTCGTCGGTGGTCGCCTGCTGCCGAACCGGCACGGTCACGCCCTGGCCGTCGATAGTGTAGGTCTCCGGTACCAGCGCGGTGGCAGTGCCACCGTTGAACTGCTTCCAGTACACCGCGCCGGCCAGCATCGTGTCCGGGTTCGGGTACCACTCCAGGGAAAGGTCACCGTTCCAGGACATCAGCGGCTGCGCGGCGGGGTTGCCGCTGGCGCTGATGTCATCCAGCGCGTCGGCCAGATTGCCGTAGGTGGCATCACTGCTCACGTTGATGGTGCGCCCGGCACCCAGCGCGGCGATGTCCGGCCGTGACATCGCGCGGTATGCACCGACCCGCAGCAGCACGTCCGGGCGCAGTTCGAACGCCGCGTTGAGGCTGGGCAGCAGTTTGTCGTTGCCCGCATTGAACACCTGCGTGCTGTACTCGCCGGTGGGTTGCAGGCGGATCGTCCCGTCACCGTTGTCCTCGATACGCAGCCCGGTGCGTACACCTTCAGAGCGGACATCGGTCTTGACCCAGCGCAGGCCGAAGTTGCCGGTCACCGGCAAGCCGAACAGGCTGCTGCTGAACTCACCCAGCAGATAGAGCGCGCGTGTCTTCTCGGTGATATCGACATTGTTCGGATCCTGGAAGCCCGGATCCAGCCCGCTGTCGAGGCTTCCGCGGAACGACTGGTACAGGCAGTTCGGATCGAAGTACGCCCACGAGGAGATCGTGTTGCCGCTGGCGGCATCCATGAAGTCATCCTGCGGGAACGGCGCGCGGCAGGCCTGGTTGGCGGCGATGATCTTCGCCTTGTCGGCCGCCACGCGCTGGTCGTAGTCGGTCACCAGGGTGTTGTCACGCAGGCGGTAATCGGCCTGGCTGGCGCGCACGCCGCCCTTGATGCGGGTGAAGAAACCGGACTCGGGCATGAAGCTGGCATCGAAGCGGCCGGCCTTGATCTTGTGGTCGTTCTCCGTTGCGCTGGAGGTGACGCGCGCCGCGCCGGTGTAGGCGTCCCAGTTGTTGGGGTCGAAGTTCGGCGCCAGGGCAACACTGGGCACTTCGCCATGCCAGTCCCAGTCATAGTCCACGTAGCCGGTGGCACCACTACTGATGCCGGGCACGATGGCATTGTTGACGTCGCGCTGATTGGCGCGCAGACGGGTCATGCGCTCGCTGTCGAGGCGATTGGTGTGTGAGTACGAAAGATCGGTGGACAGTTCCCAGGCCGGGGTCGGTCGCAGGATCAGGTTCAGGCCGCCACCGGTGTATTCCTCGCCGCGCCAGTAGCGGTTGGAGGTGGAATCGATCGAGGTGCTGCCATGCAGGTGGCGCACGATGCCCTCTGCGTCCACATCGCGCTGGGTGATGCCGCGCCGTGCGTTGGACAGGCTCAGATCGCTGCGGTTCTCATACCAGTTGCGCTCGGTGTGTTCGAAGTCGAGGTTCACTTCAACCACATCATTGGGCCGCCACTGCAGTGCAGCGAACTCGCTCTGGCGATCGTTGCGCTCCTGCTTGAGCCGGTAGATGCGGCTGCTTGGCACCAGGTAATACGGCGCGCCATTGGCAATGGCCTGTGCGGATACCTCATTGCAGTTGGCATTGCCCACGTTCTGCGTGCCGTCGCAGGCATACCAGGTGGAACCACTGGTGATGCTCTCTTCCGGGTCGGTTCCGTCCAGACGCTGGAAGCCCAGTGAGATGCCCAGCTTCTGCCCGTTGCCGAACTCGAACTGGTCGATGTAGCTGGCGGTACCGCGATAGCCGATGCCATCGTCGTCGCGGTACTTCTTGTCATACTCGGCCCAGCTGCCACGCAGATCAATCTGCGCCGAGCGCTTTCCGTACTCCAGTGGGCGCACTGTTTCCAGGCCGATGGTGCCGGCCACGCCCCCTTCGATGATGTCGGCGCGCTGGGTCTTGTAGATGGCCACCGTATTGATCAGCTCGGCGGGGAACATGTTGAAGTTGACCGAGCGGTCGCCGCTGCCGTTGGTGATCTCGCGGCCATTGAAGTTGGTGCTGCTGAGGAAGGCCCCCAGGCCACGGATGGAGATTTCCGAGGCGCCGGTCTTGTCGCGGGTCGAAGCGGCGCCGGTCAAGGTCTCGATCGCGTCGGCCAGTGAAGGTGCCGGCAGGTCGCCGATGTCATCGGCCGACAGCACGTCGGCGATGACGGTGTCGTCGCGCTTCTTGTTGATCGAACTCTGCATCGATTCGCGGATGCCGGTGACCTGCACCTGGTCCAGCGTGGTGGGATCCTGCCCTGCCGCGTCCTTGCTGGATTGCGCCTGGGCCGTGGGCAGGCCCGCCAGCACGGCGAGCAGCGCCACGATCAGAGGTGTGGGGGACAACGAGATGCTGTGCACTGCTCCGGCGGGTCGCCGCATGGTTTCCTCCTCCCAAAGGATCGCCTGCATGCCAGGCGTGGGACGCAGCTTCGGCACGGCGCCATGAAAATGTCAACCAATTGGTATGCGATTGTTCAAATGCCTTTGCTCCATACCAGTTGATCGCACTTTAATGTGCTTATGCAGCATGACTTTGCGCGGAAGCTGGCTTACAACAGACCCGAAAGTGGTATGCAGGCCCACCCTGAAACGACGGCCCGGCCGTCTCTGGAAGGATTTCATGCACATTCGCTCACTCTCGCGGCAACCGACCACTAGTTCGTCGCTTTTTTGCCTGACCACTGGCCTGGCAATGTGCCTGACCACTTCAGCCGCAAGTGCGGCCAGCTGGCTCGTCCACGACGTCGCTGAGTTCGCTACCGCCGCCTCGGCGCTGCAGCCCGGCGATGAGATCGTGTTGGCTGACGGCATCTGGACCGACGCCCGGTTGCTGCTGAAGGGCCAAGGCACGGCAGCCGCGCCGATCGTGCTGCGCGCGCAGACCGCCGGCAAAGTCGTCCTCAGCGGACGCTCGGACCTGCGTCTGGCGGGGAGCTACCTGCAGGTGTCCAACCTGGTGTTCCGCAACGGCTATACGCCCGGTGATGCGGTGGTGGCATTCCGCGAATCCAGCAAAGCGGTGGCCAGCCACAGCCGGGTGACCGGCCTGGTGATCGATGACTACACCAACCCCGATGCCAGCGACCAGGACTACTGGGTATCGCTGTATGGCAGCCACAACCGGTTGGATCACAGTCAGCTTCGCGGCAAGACCAACGCTGGACCCACGGTAGTGGTGGTGCGCGATGCCACCCAGGGCCTGGACAACCAGCACCGCATCGACCACAACTGGTTCGGCCCGCGCCCAGCGCTGGGCGTCAATGGCGGTGAAACGATTCGCGTCGGCACCAGTGACACCTCGCTGAGCAATTCCAACAGCACAGTGGAGAACAACTGGTTTGAAGGCTGCGACGGCGAGACCGAGATCGTCTCCAACAAGTCCGGCGGCAATACCTTCCGCGGCAACGTGTTCTACCGTTCGGCCGGAGCACTGACCCTGCGCCATGGCAACGGCAACCGGGTGATCGACAATGTCTTCCTCGGCGATGACAAGGCCGGTACCGGCGGCGTACGCATCATCAACGCCGGCCAGACCGTCAGCAACAACTACTTCGAACGGCTGGCCGGGTCCAGCAACCGTTCGGCGCTGGCGGTGATGGATGCGCAGGCCAGCCCGCCACTGTCCGGTTATGCGCCGGTGGTGAATGCCACCATCAGCCGCAATACGTTCGTGGACGTGGCGAAGATCAGTTTCGGCGTGGGCCACGATGAGACCAAGGGCATCGTGGTGGCCGCCAGCAACAGCCGCTTCAACGCCAACCTGATCGTCAACCGCAGCAGCAGGAACCCGCCCAATGCCGCCAGTTCGCTGGCCGGAATCGGCTTCAGCGGCAATGTGCAGTCGCCGGCAGCCAGCACCGTATTCCCGGGAGGCGTAGAGGGCCGTGGCGTCAGCCTGCAGCAGGCTGCCAGCGGATTGTGGGTGGCCACGCCCGCCCTGCCCGCCGTGGGCGCCGATCCTGCCCTGGCGATGACCGCGCGCGACGCGACCGGCGTCAACTGGTATCCCAAGGTGGGCGAAGTTGCCCTGTCACGCACCCGCAATGGAGTTGATCGATGAGGTTGCAGCCGCTGTTCGTTTCCCTGGCCCTGGCCGCCCCCTTCGCCCTGCTGCCGACCGCATCGCTGTTCGCAGCCCCCGCTGCCGCTGCGCGGCAGGCCGACACCGCGCCGGTGCTGGCCACCGCTGCGCAGTGGCAGCAGATGGCCAGCGAAGGCAGCCGCTACCCGTGGTTTGCCAAAGAACAGGCGCGCACCGAGTCAACGCTGAAGAAGATGATGAAGGCCGGCATCGATGTGCCGGTGCCCAAGGACAAGGGCGGTGGCCGCACCCATGAACAGCACAAGCGCAATTACCAGGCGCTGCTGGCCGCCGGCACGCTGTACCGGCTGACCGGCGACAAGGCCTACGTGGACTACGCGCGCGACATGCTGCTGCAGTACGCCAAGCTGTACCCTACGCTGGGCCCGCACCCGGAAGGACGCGGGCAGATTCCCGGGCGCGTGTTCTGGCAGGTGCTCAACGATTCGGTGTGGCTGGTCAACGCCATCCAGGGCTACGACGCGATCCGTGACGCGCTGTCCGCGCAGGACCGGCAGACCATCGAATCGAAGGTGTTCCGGCCGATGGCCGAGTTTCTCGTCAGCGAGCCGAAGAACTACGACCAGATCCACAACCATGCCACCTGGGCGGTGGCCGCCACCGGCATGGCCGGCTACGTGCTGCGCGACCCTGAGCTGGTGGAGAAGTCCCTGCGCGGCAGCCAGAAAGATGACCGGTTCGGCTTCCTTCGGCAGATCGACCTGTTGTTCTCGCCCGACGGCTACTACGAGGAAGGCCCCTACTACCAGCGCTATGCGTTGGCGCCGTTCCTGCTGTTCGCCAACGCCATCGAACGCAACGAGCCGCAGCGGAAGATCTTCGCGCGCCGTGACGGCGTACTGCTGAAGGCGGTGGATGTGCTGGTGCAGACCAGCTACGACGGCCTGTTCTTCCCGATCAACGATGCCATCCTGGACAAGGGTATCGACACCGAGGAACTGGTAGCCGGCATCGGCATTGCCTATGCGCGTACCGGCGATGACCGCCTGCTGTCGGTGGCCCAGCAGCAGAAACGCCTGCTGCTTTCACCCGAAGGCCTGCAGGTGGCGCAGGCACTGGCCGCGAACAAGGCCAAGCCCTTCGATTACCGCCCGATGCTGCTGCGCGATGGCCCAGACGGCGACCGTGGCGGCCTGGCGATCCTGCGCATGAACGGCGAACGCGGCCAGGCGCTGGTGCAGAAGGACACGATGCAGGGCATGGGACACGGCCACTTCGACAAGCTCAACTGGCTGTTCTACGACAACGGCAATCCGGTGGTGACCGACTACGGTGCCGCCCGCTTCCTCAACGTGGAAGCCAAGCGTGGTGGCATCTATCTGGCCGAGAACCGCAGCTGGGCCAAGCAGACCGTGGCCCACAACACCCTGGTGGTGGACGAGCAGAGCCACTTCAAGGGCGACTGGAAGCGCGGCGAGGAGCATGCCCCGCAGGTGCGCTTCTTCCAGGCCGATGCCGATACCCAGATTGCCTCGGCAACGATGCGCGATGCGTATCCGGGCGTGGTATTCACCCGTACCCAGGCGCTGCTGCGCCACCCCGAGATGGGCCTGCCGGTGGTACTGGACCTGCTGCAGGTGCACGGCGACAAGGCCGCGCGCTACGACCTGCCGCTGCACTTCAACGGCCACATCGTCACCACCGGCTTCGAGGCCGAACACTTCCCCGCCCAGCGCCCGGTGCTGGGCAAGGACAACGGCTACCAGCACCTGTGGCTGGATGCACGCAGCAAACCCGGTAGCGAGCCGCGTTCGCTGGCGTGGCTGCTGGATGGACGCTTCTACACCTACCGCTTCGGCAGCAGTGCGCCCGCGCAGGCGCTGCTGGTGGAAAGCGGTGCGAACGATCCGGAATTCAACCTGCGCCGTGAACCGGCCCTGCTGCAGCGCGTGGAAGGCCAGAAAGACGTCACCTTCTTCAGCGTGCTGGAGCCGCATGGCGAGTACAACGGCACCGCCGAGTACGTGCACGGCGCTGACAGCCGCATCAGGGAGATCGTGCGTACCCGCGGCAGCGATGCCGAGGTGATCGAACTGCGCCTGGCCAGTGGTGCACGCATCGCGTTGGGCGTGGCCGATGACAGCAACGCCAAGGGTGAGCACAGCGTGACCGTCGATGGCCATGCCTACCGCTGGAACGGCAGTCATGCGCGCATGGACCGCAGCAAGGGTGATGCACGATGAATGGCCCTTCTCCCCTGTCCACGCTGCGCAGGGTGCCGGTGCGTTCGGCGGTGCGCTGGCTGATCGTGGGCCTGATCGCCGTGGCTACGGTCATCAACTACATCGACCGCAACGCACTGGCGGTGATGTGGCCGGAAATCGCCAAGGAAGTAGGCGCGACCAAGGATGACTACGCGCTGCTGGTGACGGTGTTCATGCTGTTCTACGCGGCCGGCCAGTTCCTGTTCGGGCGTCTGTTCGACATGATCGGCACGCGCCTGGGCTTCGCCCTGTCGATCAGCGTGTGGTCGATTTCCATTGCCCTGCATTCGATCACGCATTCCATGCTGTCCTTCAGCTTGGTGCGGGCAATGCTCGGCATCAGCGAGGCAGGTGCCTGGCCGGGCGCGGTGAAGGCCAATGCCGAGTGGTTCCCGGCACGCGAGCGCGCCTTGGCGCAGGGCGTGTTCAACGCGGGCGCGTCGATCGGCGCGATCGTTTCCGCACCGGCCATCGCTGGCCTGTACCTGTGGCTGGGCTGGCGCGGCACCTTCGTGCTGGTCGGTGCCATTGGTTTCCTGTGGCTGCTGCCGTGGCTGTTCGTCTACCGCGCCGGGCCGGACAAGCATCCGTGGGTGAGCGATGCCGAGCGCCGGCTGATCCAGGAAGACCAGGCCGGGCGACAGACAGAGGTGGCGCCGAAGGCCAGCGTCCGCGAGCTGCTGGCCCACCGCCAGAGCTGGGGCATGCTTGCCTGCCGCTTCCTGCTGGATCCGATCTGGTGGTTGTTCGTGTCCTGGCTGCCGATCTACCTGGCTGAAACGTTCGGCTTCGACATCAAGCAGATCGGCCTGTTCGCCTGGGTGCCGTTTGTCGGCGCGATGCTGGGCAGCCTCAGCGGCGGTTGGTTGTCCGGGAGGATGATCCGCGCCGGGCACAGCGTAGACCGCGCCCGCAAGCTGGCCATCACGCTCGGCTGCGTGATCATGGCCCCTGCCCTGCTGGGTGCCGTGCTGGCCAACCAGCCCTTGTTTGCCGTGCTGGCGATTGCCGCGGTGCTGTTCGGCTTCCAGGTGGCCATCGGCAACATCCAGACCTTACCCGGCGACCTGTTCGACGGCCGCTCGGTGGGCACGCTGGCGGGCCTGGGGGGACTGGCGGCGGTCGCCGGCACCCTCATCACCACCTGGCTGGTGCCGGTGCTGACCCGCCACTCCTATGCCCCGATCTTCATCCTCGTCGCTGCGCTGGTGCCGCTGTCGCTGGTCGCCCTGTGGTGGTGGACCGGCCCGATCCACAAGCTCGACCGCCGTGGCGGTTGAGCCTGCATTCCTCATTCATTCCCCTGCAAAACAAGGAGTTTCCCGCATGTCGTTCCAGGACAAGGTGGCCATCGTCACCGGCGGTGGCCGCGATATCGGCCGCGCCGTTTCGATCAAACTGGCTGCCGCCGGTGCACGCGTCTGCATCAACTACGCCAATGACGAAGCCAGTGCCCAGGAAACGCTGGCACAGATCCAGGCGGCCGGTGGCCAGGCCATCGTGCATCGCGCCGACGTCACCGATGCCGCTGCCGTCGCTGGCCTGGTCGCTGCAGCACAGGCTGCGTTCGGCGAGCGCATCGACCTGCTGGTGAACGTGGCCGGTGGCATGGTGCAGCGTCGGCCACTGGCTGAGATTGATCCCGTGTTCTTCCACAGCGTGATGGACCTCAACATCACCTCCACCTATCTCACCACCCACGCGGTGGTGCCACACATGCGCGAAGGCGCGGCCATCGTCAATTTCGCCTCACAGGCAGGTCGTGATGGCGGCGGTCCCGGCGCATCGATCTACGCCACCGCCAAGGCGGCGGTGATGACGTTCACCCGTGCCATGGCCAAGGAGCTGGGGCCGAAGGGCATCCGCGTGAACGCGCTGTGCTGCGGCATGATCGCCACCCGCTTCCACGACGAGTTCACCAAGCCGGAAGTACGCACGGCCATTGCCGGCGCCACCCCGCTGCGCCGCCAGGGTGCGCCGGACGAAGCCGCCGACGCCGCTGTGTTCCTGGCCTCGGATGCGGCGGCGTTCATCACCGGCACGAATCTGGACGTCAACGGCGGCACCTACTTCTCCTGACTGGAATCCTGCCCATGCAGCGCTGGACGCTCCTGCTTTCACTGACGATCTGTTCCGCTGTGGCCGCGCCTGCCGCTTTGGCTGCACCGGTCTGGGTCACCGCGTGGACTGCCTCGCCGGCGCCGGACCGCAAGGATGGCACCGCCGAGGCACCGGTACAGTTCGCCGCGCAGACCGTGCGCCAGGACATGCGTATCGGCAGCCGTGGCGATGCACTACGACTACGCATCAGCAACGAGCTCGGCACAGCGCCACTGCGGGTCGAGGACCTGCGCGTGGGATTGAAGGACGGCAAGGCCGCACCGCTGCCGGTGACGGTGGATGGCCGCGCGGTCATCGAAGTGCCGGTGGGTGCCGCACTGCTGAGCGACCCGGTGCGGATGCCGGTGGCGGCGCTGCAGGAGATCAGCGTGAGTGCCTATTTCCCGCAGCCCACCCGCCCCTCCGTGCGCCGCACCGAGCTGCGGGTAGCCGACGGCAGGCAGACAACCGTTGCCGACAGCGTGCGGCCGAGCTACCAGCAGAACGTGTTCTCGGCGGTGATGGTGCAGCGTGATGATCCTCCCCAGGTGATCGTGGCGCTGGGCGATTCCATCACGGAAGGTGCGACCGCCCGTCGTGGCACCTTCAACCAGTGGCCGGAGCGATTGGCGCAGCGCCTGCAACAGGCCTGCCCCGACCGGTTCGTGGTGCTCAACCAGGGCATCAGCGGCAACAAGCTGCTTGACCATGGCCGCAGCCACAGCGCCCTGTCACGATTGGATCGCGATGTTATCGCGGTAGCCGATGCCGACCAGGTCATCCTGTTCGAGGGCATCAATGACATCCGCCACGGTGGTGGCGCGCAGCCGCTGCCTGGACGCAATGCGGCGGACATGCTGCTGGGTTATCAGCAGGTTGCGGCGCGACTGCATGCGCACGGCATCCGCGCCTGGCTGGGCACGTTGACCCCATTCGGCGGTTCCGAGCGCTACGAGCCCGTGTCCGCAGCCACCCGCACCACGATCAACCAGTGGGCACGCGGTGGGAAGACCGGGTTCGATGGCATCATCGATTTCGATGCCGCGCTGCGCGATACGAAGGCGCCCGAATCACTGCCGGCCAACATCACCCGCGATCACCTGCATCCCAATGATGAAGGCTACCGGCGCATGGCCGATGCCATCGACCTGGGCATGTTGGGCTGCCCGTCCCCGCGCTGAGAGATAACCGATGAATCGCATTGTGTGTTTCGGTGAGTTGCTGTTGCGTATGGGCGCGCCCAGACGTGAGCTGCTGCTGCAGTCGCCGCAGCTGCAGGTTCACGTGGGCGGGGCGGAGGCGAACGTTGCCGTGTCGCTGTCATGCTTCGGGCACGAGGTGCAAATGGTCAGCACGGTGCCGGACAACGCGCTGGGGCGGCACGCCGTGGCCGAACTGCGCCGGCACGGGGTGGGCACGCGCGGCGTACATCTGGTCGAGCGCGACCGGATGGGACTGTACTTCCTGGCCACCGGTGCGCTGCAGCGGGCCAGCGAGGTGGTCTATGACCGGGCGGGTTCGGCGTTCGCAACCAGTACCGCTGCCGACTACGACTGGTCGATCCTGCTGCGTGGCGCGCAGTGGCTGCACCTCTCCGGCGTCAGTCCAGCGCTCGGCGCCAATGTGGCCGAATCCGTACTGGCCGCTGCACGTGCGGCGCGCAGCGCAGGTGTGCGCGTGTCGTTCGACGGCAACTACCGCCCTTCGCTCTGGCAACGCTGGGGAGGCGACGCACCCACCCTCCTTCGTGAGTTGTTCGCCGAGGCCGACATCGTCTTTGCCGATCACCGTGACATCGCACTGGTGCTGGGCCTGCGCTTTCCGCAGGAAGATGCGGTTACCCAGGCGGAGGCCGCCGCAGCCGCGGCCTTCGCCGCCTTCCCGCACCTGCAATGGCTGGCATGCACCCAACGCGACGTGGTGAGTGCCGACCACCACATCCTGGGCGCGTTGCTGCTGGGGCGGGATGGCACGAGGGCGCAGGCACCACCGCGCCCGCTTCCCGGCATCGTTGACCGCATCGGTGGTGGTGACGCCTTTGCGGCCGGCATCCTGCACGGATTGCTGTCCGGATTCGACGCAGAAAGCACCGTGCACTTCGGACTGGCCGCGGGTGCGCTGAAGCATTCCATTCCGGGCGATTTCAGCCCGGTCACTGAGGCGCAGGTGCTGGCCCTGCTGGGCAATGCAGGCGCGGATGTCCGGCGCTGAGCGCAGGACGCACCCGGTCATTCCGCCGCAGCGGCGCCGGAGCGGCGATTGGGTCGCAGAGGGATGCTGCCGCTTCCCGAGATCCACGCTTCAAGTGCTGCGGTATCCCGCATGTCGCCGTCGTAGCGACGATCCGGAACATGCGGCTCATTCGAACCGCGCACCCGGCCTCGAAACACTTTCATCGGTACGGAGATCCTTGCCATGCCGCTCGGGAGCCGTTCCGGCCTGACGTCCATGTAGAGGCTGTCGGCTGAAGTCTCGACGCCGACCTGCATCGCGCCCAGGCGCTTCCACAGATCCAGCGCATCCAGGCAGGCCGAGCCGCAGGAAGCGTCGGCCACGATCACCACCCTGCCTTTGTGTCCAGGTCCGACCTGCTCTGCCTGCGATACCGCAGCGGCCGGATCACTGCCGGACGCGCGCCACAATGGCTGACCTTGCTCCCTCGCCTGCACCATCCCTTCGGTCACGGTCTCCAGCATGCGAAGCAGCGCCGGCGATGCGTCAGGCGCCTGCTTCAGCTTCTCCAGAAAGCCACGGAGCTGTGCGATGTTGGGCTCGGACGCCCGCCACTCTACCCAGCTGCCGTCACGCACTGCATCCACGGCCTCGCGCCCCCAGATCAACCGCGCCAGCTCGATGCTCCAGTGCGACGCACCACCGCTGTTACCGCGCACATCGAGCACGATCAGGGGTGCCTGCTGCAACGCGTCGGCCGCCGCGGTGAGCTGCTGCAGCATCCGGGTCAGCTCCTTGAAATTGGCCGCAGTGGGATCGGCGTTGAAGCTGCTGGTGGTGATCCAGCAACCACCGTCCGGCATCCTGTGCCAGCCATTGGCCGGGCGGAAGCTGCGACGGGTATCGGCCAGGCGTTCCTTCCGGCTTCCCGGATCGAGTGGCGTCCAACGCAGCGCATGGGCCTGCTCTCGACCATTCACACGGAAAATGCAGCTGCGCAGCGTAGGCACGAACGGATTGCCCTGCTCCAGCAGCACTTCGCCGCCACCCTGAATGCGGCTGGCCTGCAGGTTCCAGCGCCCGCTGAAGTCACCCACCCGGCGCGCAGCCAGCGTCTGCGCATCGATGCCATCACAGGACAGCAATCGAGCCCCCAGCGGCGGATGGCCCGGACCAGCGTCCACGGTCATGACCACCTGCGCATCGCCGTCGAAACCGGTCAGGAACCCGGGCCACTGCGTTGGAATGTCGGGTGCGTCGGCAAGCGCGTTGAGGCTGACATGGCCATCGTTGAAGGACGCCGCATAGCCCTTCATCGCCCACCAGTAACCCTGGTAGCTGGCGACCCGATCCGCGCGCGAGCGTGCAACCGCCAAGGCTTCGTCCAGCTGCGCGCCGAAACCTGGATTCCGCAGGTCCACGGCGCCCGGGTGGCTGCCGCGCATGGCGGCGTCGGCAGCGTCCAGATCCTTCAGCAGCGTGTCCGACCAGTCGATTGTTGAGGTGTGGGAGCCCGGTGCGGCCACTCCTGCAACCATCAACAGCAATGCAATGACCATGGATTCATCCCTTTCCCGGATCGATCTCCAGTCTCGCAGTTTTCCACTCTGGCAGCCCGCGCCCGCCGCAACGGGCGCGGACGCACATCAATGCAGCGGCACCTTCAACACCGAAGGTGCATTGGCTGGCGAGCTGAAGGCCACCGTGCCCCCCAACTGGCTGATGCCCGCATAGCGCAGATCTACCGTATCGACCACCAGGGTCAGGCGGCTGCCGGCCGGTATGTTCCAGCTGCTCGCTTCCAACCGCAGGTTGATGGTCTTCGCCTGCCCCGGCGTGGCGCCACGCAGCGTGTAAGGCTTGTGGCTGATCAGCTGGCCGTTGCCCAGTACGTCCTCCGCATAGAGATAGGCGTACAGCGTGGTGTTGGCGCGACTGGGTGTGACCGTCAAACGCACTTCCGGTGCGCCGTCCAGGCGCCTCGCACTCCATTGCACCGGTCCCTGCCAGACGCCCGCGGCGTTGCGGCCCACGAACGGCACATAGGCACCCGGTGGCAGGTTGATCATCTGCAGCGCACCGGACGCCATCGCCACGCCCGAGTTGGCGGCGGTCAGCAGGCCACTGCCGATGCGGTAGTTCCAGCCGGTGCTGCTACCGCTTTCCGCCAGCCCACCCGTCGGCAGCAGCAGGCCTTTGGGCGCGGTCAGCGCATAGCTGACGGCACCCGCATTGGTCGCCTGCCAGTTCGGGTAGGTGCTCCAGCCGCCCTTCTGCGACTTCAGCTGCACCGCAGGCTGCCGGTCGATGCCATTGGCCTCACCCTTGAGGTAATGGTCGAACCAGTCCCCTACCGATTCGTAGACCTCGTTGGGAATACCCAATGCGCCAAAGGCTTCGTTGAGCGCATGGTCGCCATGGCGCAACTGCAGCTGCTTGGGGCCCTTCAGACGGTTGAAGAAATCAACCAGCTGGCCCGGCGGGAACAGGCTGTCGTTGAAGGCGTTGGCCAGGAACACCGCTGGCTGATTGGCGTTGATCTCGTCGATGCTTGCCCCGGGGCTGCGCTGTGCTGCCACCGGCAAGAGCGTGTCCACCGCGCCCTGGTAGTTGCCGACCAGCACATTGCGGTTGATGGTGGCCAGCTCCGTCCCCGGGCGACCGGTGGCCAGGCCAGCCGCTACCAGCAGGGCGATGCCTTGGGCGCTGGGGGTATCGTTGCTGTACAGCGAAGCCTGCAGGTCGGCCCAGCCGCTCAGTGCGGCGACCGCTTTGATGCGCGGATCGCGCGCAGCCGCCAGCAGGCTGGTACCGGCGCCATAGGAGATGCCCGATACGCCGATTCGCGACGGGTCGGCCCGGGTGTTGTCCAGCGCCCAGTCGATCAGCGCACTGACGTCCTCGACGGTGGCCGGCCCGGCGATGTCGATGGCGCCGCCGGATTCCCAGAAGCCGCGCGAGCTGTAGCTGATGACCACGTAGCCGCGCCGCGCCAGCGACTGCGCCACGCCCACATATTCCACACTGGGCACCGCCCAGCTGCTGGGCATCACCAGCAGCGGATACCGCCCGCTGCCCGCGTCCTGCGGTTCGATGACGAAGGCCCCAAGAGGCGTTCCATCCCAGCTGGGAATGGTGCGATGGGTGGTTTTGACCGTGGCCGCCCAGGCGGTGGGCGCCAGCCCGGTCAGCAGGATCAACAGCAGCAATACCTTGCGCATCGTGGTCTCTCCCCGTCGGTGGTGGTGCAACGGGTTGGACCGTACCAGTGCGAATGGTGACAGGCACCTTGCGGCGCAGCATGACGTTTGCTGCATTGCCGCAGCCTTTGGATCGATGTTATGACGGGACCTTCCCAAGGATGGATGGATGCCATGAGTCCCCTGCCACTCTCACTTGCCGCCCTGATGCTGGGCGCCGTCGGCCCCGTGTCTGCGGACGGACCCGCGCTGTCCGACGTGGCCGCCGACGCGATCTTCGAAGAGGCGCAAACGGTATGCCAGGCCGATAACGGACGACTTTGGGGAGCCTCACTGTGTGGGCCGATGATGCTGGTAGACCGGACCAGCCGACGGGTCACGGCATCCCATGCAGATGCACAGGGCAACCTGCAGGTACGTGGAAAGGTGTTCGTCGGCCAGCTTCCGCCCGACGCGATCATCGCCAACACTGCTGTGGAATGGTCCGGCACCCGCTGGACGCAGCTGCTCTGGCCGCTGCCACAGGATGAAAGCCGGCGACGCACGCTGCTGGCACACGAGATGTTCCACCGCCTGCAACCCGCGTTGTCGATCGCAGTGCCGGCAGAAAGTGGCAATGAGCACCTCGACACCCTCGAAGGACGCTATTGGCTGCAGCTGGAATGGCGTGCACTTGCCACCGCGCTGTCAGCGGCGGACCCCGGCGCGCAGCGCAACGCGATGAACGATGCGCTCGCATTCCGTGCTGAGCGTTACCGTCGCTTCCCAGCCGCCGCCCAGGAGGAAGCCGCACTGGAGTTGAACGAGGGCCTGGCCGAGTACACCGGCGTTCTCGTCGGCAATCCAACGCCCTCTGCGCGCATCGAAGCGGCACTTCGTGGCCTTCGCGCGCATGTGGAGGATCGCAGCTTCGTCCGTTCGTTCGCTTACGCGACCGGTCCGGCCTATGGCCTGCTGCTGGACCAGGTTTCTCCCGGATGGCATCGCGATCTCGGCTACCCCGCCCGGGATCTAGGCTCACTTCTGGCAGAGCGCATGCACACCACTCCTTTCACCGACGGAGCCGCGTTACGTGTTGCAGCAGCGCGCCATGACGGCCTCGCACTGCGCGAAACGGAAGTGCAGCGCGAACAGCAGCGCCTTGCGCAGCTTGAACGAAACCAGGCCCGCTTCGTCACCGGGCCGGTACTGCGGCTGGATCTTCGCAGCATGCGCATCCAGTTCGACCCCAGCAACATGCAGCCGCTGCCTGGCGGCGGCACGGTGTATCCCACGATGCAGCTGAGCGACGTATGGGGAACGTTGACGGTTACCGACGGAGCGTTGCTGCAGAACGACTGGAAGGCCGTGTTCGTGCAGGCACCCGCATCGGGGGAGCTACCCCCGCAGGGTAACGGATGGGTGCTGAGCCTGAAGCCGGGATGGTCGCTGGCACCCGGGGAGCGTCGCGGCGACTACGTGTTGCGGGAACAGCCCTGAGCCTGGCGGCAACAGGCATCGCCGCACCCTAGCACGCGCGCGTTTCACCCACGCGCCGCGTGATCTGACACATCTCCAGTGCTTGCGGGCGGTCACAGCTTCGTCTTTTCGTCGTTGACCGAAAGACGACAGCTTGTGACGCTTACGACACGGCAGGGCCTTCATGGCCCCACCCGTGCGGTCACGTCCTACCGCACTCCGCAGCACCCGACTCCGCAACGTCTCCACATGACCTCGCTCCGGCACGGTCGTGCTGGACGTCTGCGCCCTGAACTTCTGCTGGAGAACCGCAATGCGCCTTGCAAGCTTCTTCCTCGCGTTCGTCCTCAGTGCCGTCGCCGGTGCTGCCCAGGCCCAGGTCGTCACCCTCAACAAGGGCGGCTTCGTGCTCACCTACGACTGCAGCATCCATAGCGCGACCCGCTACGAGTACACGCTCACCGCAGACACCGGCTCGGCTGCGCGTCCGTCCAGTTTCTACAAGGACCCCGACCTGCCGGCCGGCTGCGTGGGCCAGAACAGCACCGCCTCGTACGCCAGCATCAAATCCGGCTATGACCGTGGCCATCTGGTGACGTCCAACCACATGGACTACAACGCGACCTACATCCGCCGCGCCAACTACATGACCAACATCGTCCCGCAGGTGTCCAGCTTCAACCAGGGCATCTGGGTGAAGGCCGAGAACGTGGCCGAGTGCTACCGCGACATCGCGCCGGTGGATGTCTATGGCGGCGTGGTCTACGGCGATGCCTCCAACGACTACTTCCTTTCCAGCCACGGCATTCCGACACCGGAGTTCTTCTGGAAGACGATCATCACCCGTGACCCGAACACCGGCACGGCCAAGGCGATCAGCTGGATCATTCCCAACGAAGCCAATCTGGGCAGCCTCGACAGCTACCTGGTGACCATCGCCGATCTGGAGGAGCTGCTGGGTGCCAGCTACGTGGCGATCAACGCACCGGCCTCGCTGAAGAACATGCTGCCGGCCAGCACCTGGCCGCAGCCGGCCGGATGTGATCTGGGTTGACCGGCCTGCTGGGAATGGGTGGCACCCGGCCCGGGTGCCACGCAAGGATGGCTGTGGGAAAATGGCGGGCAATTGCACCACCGCATTGCCCCCTGGAGCTGTAGATGTCCCGTTTTCCCTTTGATGCCGTGCTGTTCGACTGCGACGGCGTACTCGTCGATTCCGAGCCGCTGGTCGCCCGCGTTCTCTCGGAAATGCTGACCGCGCGCGGCTGGGCGCTGACCCCTGCGCAGGCGGGTGAAGTCTTCCTCGGCCAGTCCGTAGCCCATCTGGCTGGCCTGATTGAGGAGCGCACCGGCAAGCCGTTCACCGAGGCGTGGCTCGAGGAATTCCGCCAGCAGCGCAACCGGGCACTGGAGCGTGACCTTGTAGCGATCCAGGGAGCACCCGAGGCTGTGCGCGCAATCGCCGCGTCCACCGGCGGGCAGATCGCCTGCGCCTCCGGCGCCGATCTGCTCAAGGTGAAGCTGCAGCTGGGCAAGGTCGGCATCCTCGATGCCTTCGGCCCCCATGTGTTCAGTGGCCAGGACATGCCGCGCACCAAGCCGCACCCGGACGTGTATCTGGCCGCTGCTGCAGCGCTGGGCGTGGACCCGACGCGCTGTGCAGTCATCGAGGACACCGTCACCGGTGCCACTGCAGGCGTTGCCGCAGGCGCCACCGTGTTCGGCTTCAGTGAGGGTGGCCCGCACCACAGTACGCCTGAAGCCCTGCGCGCTGCCGGTGCAAAGGTGATCTTCCAGCGCATGGACCAGCTGCCGGCCCTGCTTGCCGCCTACGCAGTGGACGCCGTCGCCTGACCCTGCTCAGCCCGCAGCGCCCAGTGTGGCGCTGCGACGCTTTCCGGCGTAGTGCAGCGCGAACAGGTACAGGCCGGTGAACAGTTGCAGGAACAGCGGCGGCAGCGGCGAATAGGTGATCCAGGCCGCAGGCTCGCCCTGCCCCAGCCCGCGCGCCACGAAGTTGGCGATCACCGCCAGGGTGAACACGATCGAGGTCCAACGGTGCACGGGCCGTGCCCAGCCACCGCGGCTCATTGCCGGCGCCTCGCTTCGGAACGGGCTTCGATCATCTTCCAGCCATTGCCTGACGGGTCGCGGAATCCGGCGTCGACGGCGCCATAGCGCTCGATCGGCTCCTGGGTGAATTCCACGCCCTGTGCCAGCCATTGCGTGTAGCGCGCCTGGCAGTCATCGACCGCCAGCACCAGGGGCGGCATTGCGCCTTTGGCCACCAGTTGCTGCAGTGAAAGCGCGGTGGCCGCATCGTGGGTGGGCGGGCCCGGCACGAACAGGCCCAGCTGGAAACCCTCCTGACCCGGGCTGCGTACCGTCAGCCAGCGGTAGCTGCCGTTGCGTACATCGGTATGCACTTCGAAACCGAGCTTGCCGACGTAGAACGCGAGCGCTTCATCCTGGTCGCGCACGTACAGGCCGACCGTGTTCACAGTGTTCGTCATGGGACCTCCCTCAGGTGGGATCCACGTTAGCAACCGCCTCGCGGCGGCGCTTCTCCAAAACTGCGATCTTCAGATCCGGGCGCTGCGCGCCGCGTGCATGGCATTCCGGCACGCCGGCCGACGACGCCTGGGCTGCACGCTCACGCTCACGCACATTGCCCGGGCTGTCACCGGTGATGTCACGGAAGATGCGGCCAAAGGTGCCCAGGCTGCTCCACCCGGTCTGCGCGGCGATTTCGGTGACCGGCAGGTCGGTGTCACGCAACATCGCCACGGCCCGTTCGATGCGCCGGCTGAGAAGATAGCGGTGCGGTGGCAGCCCGAATGCCTGCTTGAACGAACGGGCGAAGTGCGCCGGCGACACCGCACTGACCTCGGCCAGGCGCGCGACTGGCCATTCCTCATGGCTGGCCCGATCCATCCGGTCCTTGGCACGCAGCAGGCGCCGCAGCAGTTCGGGGCTCTGGTTCATCACGCGTACGTGGCCACACAAGGGGGTTGGCCCAAGCGTGGGCGGAGCGCCCCGCCACGTCAACCCGGATCAGCGCTGCGCAGGCAGTTCCAGCCGGTGCTTGCGGCACAGGCGATACACCGTCACCCGCGATATCTGCATCTGCCGGGCGCACTCGGAGACGTTGTAGCCGGTCTGGCGCAGGGTCTGCAGCAGCACATCGCGCTCGGCCTGGCCGCGCGCATCGTGCAGCATCGCCCCGGGCAGGACCGCCACCGATGCGCCCAGCTCCAGGTCGCGTTCGCTGATCAGCTCGCCTTCGGCCATGATCGCCGCACGCTGCACACGGTTCAGCAGTTCGCGTACGTTGCCGGGCCAGTCGAAGCGCCGCAGGGCCTGCAGTGCAGCCGGTGCAAAGCCGCGTGCACGCACGCTGTGGCGCAGCCGGAAACAGCGCAGGAAGTGCTCGGCCAGCAGCTGCACGTCAGCACCGCGCTCGCGTAGTGGTGGCATCAGCAGGCGCAGCACATTCAAACGGTAGTAGAGATCGCTGCGGAATCGCCCCTGCGCCACTGCGTGTTCGAGTTGGACGTGGGTGGCGGCAAGCACCCGCACATCTGCGTGCAGTGGCTGGCTGCTGCCCACGCGCTCGAAGGTTCCCTCCTGCAGCACGCGCAGCAGGCTGGTCTGTGCTTCTGGCGGCAGATCGCCGATCTCATCAAGAAACACGGTACCGCCGTGGGCTGACTCGAACACGCCGATCTGCCGCTTGTCGGCCCCGGTGAACGAGCCTCGCTCGTGGCCGAACAGCTCCGACTGCACCAGGTTGGCCGGAATCGCACCGCAGTTCACCGCAATGAAAGGCCTGTCGGCGCGCCCCGACAGCGCATGCAGCGCGTGTGCGGCCAGTTCCTTGCCTGTACCGGTTTCGCCGGTGACCAGCACCGGCAGTTCCACCGGCGCAAACTTGTGCAGAACGGTGCGCACCGCGTGCAGTGCAGGGCTTTCGCCAATCAGTGCACGCGGTCCCTGCCCATTGCAGGTTTGATCTACAGGCGGATCATCCGCATCGAACTGCTGGCGCATCGCGCAGACGAGATCCTGCAGCCCGAACGGCAACGTAAAGCGCGCCAGACAGTGCTGCAGCAACGAAGGCCACGCCGGCGGAGTAGACCCCGCACCCGGTGGCAGTACCGCCAGCCAGGGCAGATGTTGGTGCTGCTCAATCCACGGTGCCAGCAGTTCCAGCGCGGCCGCATCGAGATGGCGCAGATCGAGCACGGCGAGCAATCGATCGCGCCCGCGCAGGCCAATCGCCATGGCGGGATCGGGATGGATGCTGCGCACATACCAGCCCGCTGCCGCCAGCGCACTGCGCTCGTTCGCCAACGGCTCGCCAAACCAGAGCACGCAACGTGACGTAGAAGCCTCCGGGACCGCTGCCATGCTTCCCCCAGCATCCGGACACCGTCGGCGGACTGTCAGGCAATCACCGGCGTGCCGCCCCCCGCCGGGACCTCTACGGCCACCGCGGCGGCCTTTGTTGGGCGGATCCTAGCGCTTCCCTAAACGGCGGCGCAATGAGCAGTGCGTCAAGAAATTTTCAACTGAAGCGGCACCGTTGCAGACGGCGGCGCTACCTGTAACACCGATGCGACAGTCGCCCGCCGCTCTTGCCCTGCGGTGCCTGGGGCTTCGAAATCCCAACACTTCCGCGACGTGCCTGTAACAGCATGGCAGCAGCCCGCTCAGGTACTGCCCGGTCCCAACGTTACCGGGTGGGCACTTCGGAGTTGGCACGGTTGATGCGTGGATCCGCCGCAGCCATCGCGGGAGATCGGCATGGACGGCACCACCCTGATTCGCGGCCTGGCCGCAGCACTGGCAACAGCCCTGCTGTCGGTTGGCGCAGGCGCATCCGCATCCGGCGCCCGCCAGGGCGTGAAGGCACAACCGGGCGAAATCGTCCTGTTGCGCGACGTATCCGCGCGGCCGGCCTATCGCATGGCACCGCCGGGCCTGGCGCTGATTGCCGACCCGAAGCCGCAGCGCGAGATCGCCACCGCATTGGGTGCCGGCGGCACGACGACCGGCATGGACGAGTTGAGTGATGAGGACTATGCCGGCATGGGCGCCGGCCAGGCAGCGTCCATCACGGCGCCAGGTGGCACCACCGTTGAACGGGTCACCCAGCAGGCATTGGGCGGCACGCTTGGCCGCAGTGGTGATGGCATGGTCGGCAGCAACCTGGGGGGCGCGATGAGTGGTCCGCTCGGTGCGGTTGGCAGCAGCACCCGCAGCATTGCCGATACGGTGCGCGGCGCGCTGGCCCAGTTCCCCCTGCAGGGCACGGCCCCGGCAGGTGGAAAATGAAGCCCCTGCACGGATTGCTTCTGCTGCTCGTCGCCGCGCCTTGGACGGCCCGGGCCGATGACTACGGCGGCATGCTCGCCTATCTCGACGTGGCCCGCATCGATGGCCACGCACTGGCCGGGGCGAATGGCGCCATCGCTGTGAACCAGGCCGCCGGCGACCTCAACGTGCAGGCCAACCTGCGGGGTATCGCCAACGGCGATCGCGCCGACGTGGCGATCAATGCGCGGCAACTGCAGCAGGGCAACCGCGTGCTGTCCGGGCCACTGCAGGCCACTGCGTTCATCGGCGGTGACGCACTGGCCGGTGCCAGTGGCATCGCATCCATCAACCAGGCCAGCGGCATCGCCAACACGACGCTCAACGTCGTCAGCGCGACGCTGGCCCGACAGGGCATACGCGAAACCGACGATACGGCCTTGGCCGCCGAGGGTTCCGCGTTGGCAGGGGGGCGGGACGACACCGGTCGCGGCGTCGCGACGGGTACCCGCAGCGCCGGTGTAGCCAGCACCGCACTGCGGGGATTCGACGGGGTCCTGCAACTCAATCAGATCGCGGGCAACGGCAACGACACGGCCAACGTATTGGGCCTGGTCGTGCAGGACCGCCCGTGACAACCACCCAACCGATGCACCACCTGATGAGAGAGAGGGCACCATGAAAGCGACCGTCAAACAGACCATGCTCGCCATGGCGATTGCCACTGCCTCGACCGCCGCTGCGGCCAATGGCTGGGACAACCAGAACGCCAACGCGAACATCAACCACAACCACACCGTCAGCGAAACCCGCAACGACACGCACAACCACACTGACAACGACGTGCGCAACCGCACCGTCAACGTCAATGTGCAGAAGCACAGCAACATCCAGGCCGACGAGCGCAAGGAGAAGAACAACCACGGCGTCGACGTGAACCTGGAGAAGGACCTGCGGTTGAGCACCGACATCAACTTCTCCGGCGACCCGAACATCACCGGCGACATCGACCTCGACTCGGCGGCCATTGCCGTGATCGACAACCGCCAGTCGATCAGCAACAACGCCACCAGCAACAGCCTGGTCACCAACAGTGCATCCATCGGTGACAGCGTGGGCGCCGGTGCATCGGGCAACCTCGGCTTCAACGTGGTATCCGGCGACAACAACGCCCAGGACAATGCCGCGTCGCTGTCTGCTGCCGATGCGTCCTTCAGCTTCGGCATGGCCGACGCCGAGGTGTTCGTCAACCAGGCCGGCTTCGGCAACGTCACCATGAACTCCGGCGTCACCAACGCCGCAGGTCTCGGCGGCAACGCCTTCGGCGGCGCGTCCGGCAACATCGGCGTGAATATCGCCTCGGGCAACAACAACGAGCAGAAGAACGCGCTCGCGGCCTCGGTAGCGACCACGGCGGTGGCGCAGTCGAGCATCAGCTCCAACCAGGTCTCCACCGGCAACACGGTCAGCAATGCCGGCTTCGTGCAGTCCTACACCGATACCGTGCAGGTCGGCATGCGTGGCGGCGTCAGCGGCCTGACCCTGGCCTATGGCGCGGGCACCTACCGCGGCACCGGCAACGCCTACCAGATGGCCAACTACTACCTGGATACGTGGAATGGCGAGCTGCCGCACCCGGGTGGCAACAGCACCGGCCACATCGACCTGGACAACGAGATCCAGAACGCCACGATGAACCCGAACCGGCCGGGGGTGGGCGGCCTGGGCTTCGATACGCGTGAGAGCGGCACCAGCCAGTTCGTCGAACTGGGCGTGGCCGACCTGTATGCCAGCCTCAGCGGCACGGTCAGCACCACGCGCTGGGTGAACGTCAACGCGACCAACACCTCGGCGTTGTCCGGCAGTGCCTTCTCGGGTGCCTCCGGCAACATCGGCGTGAACGTTGCTGCGGGCACCGGCAACCTGCAGGCCAACAGCCTGGCGCTCGCTGTCGCCCAGCCGAGTACCGGCGGTGGTGGCGGCAACGGCGAGTAAGCGCACCACCCCGGCCGTCCGCCAATGGCCGGGTTCCCGGGAGCCCCTGTTCCTCCTCCCCCTTGGGACAGGGGCTCCCCCCTGCTGCCGGAGAAACCAGATGATCCGTTGCCCGCCATCGATGCGCCTGCTCGCCTGCCTGTTGCTGCTGGGCACGGCATCGGCATGGGCGGGCGAGGTCCATTTCGCCGGCGTGCTGCCCAATGGCGCGCTGCTGCAGCAGAGGGTGGAAAGCATGCAGGAGCGGCGCTACCGCAACGTGGTGCGCCAGCACACCGACTACAGCTGCGGGGCCGCCGCACTGGCGACCATCCTGCGCCATGCCTATCACCTGCAGACCGACGAAGCGACGGTGATCGAAGGAATGATGGGGGTCTCCGATCCAGCGCTGGTGGCCGAGCGCGGCTTCTCGCTGCTCGACATCAAGCGCTACGTGGAATCGCTGGGCATGCGTGGTCGTGGCTACCGCATCGACGAGACACGACTGCGCACCCTTCGCGTGCCAGGACTGGTGCTGATGGACGTGCGTGGATTCCGCCATTTCGTGGTGCTCAAGCAGGTCCGCAACGGTGTCGTGGAAGTGGCTGACCCGATCCTCGGCAACCGCAGCCTGGCGCTGCCGGAGTTCCTGGCCGCCTGGCCGTCGCGTGCGGTGTTCGTGGTGATCGGTAGCGATTTCGATCGCAACACGGTTCTTCTGCAACCCAGCGAACGGCCCAGTGCCCGCGCGCTCTACGCGCGGCAGGGGCCGATCACCGATGCCGAACTGGTCGACTTCGGTTTCAGCCATGCCGACCTGTTCTGAAGGAGGTACGACCATGTTCCGTCAACACGTATGGATGGCGCTGCTGCTGATGGCCCCTGCCCTGCCCCTGCAGGCCGCCGACGGCAGGACCGGGCGTGGACTCACGGAAATCCCCGACCCGGAGCTGAGCCTGATGCGGGGCCGCTACACCGTGGGCGGCAACAGCGTGGCCTGGTTCGGGGTAACGATGGTTTCCCAGTGGCAGGCGGGCAACGGCAGTGCCCTGCAGGGCGCGTTGACTCTGGCGATGGATTTTCGCGGCGGTGCTACACCGAAGTTGAGCTTCCAGCCCAGCGTGCACGTGACCGCAGCGGACGCCCCCTTGCCGGAATCGCAGGGGCGTCACATCGACAGCAGCGGACTGGCCAATGCCAGCGGCCTGGTGCAGAGCGTGCAGGTGGCTGGCGACGGCAACGCCGCCCGCAACGTGACCACGCTGACGGTACGCGATGGCGCCGTGCCCGCCCTGCACGACGATGGTCCCCGTTCGCTCAGTGCACAAGGCGCCGGTGCATCGGCATCGGCCGTGCTGGACGGCAACCAGGTACGCCTGCAACTGCAGGTGGATGGCCGGGGCCTGGTGCAGCAATGGATACGCAATGGCAGCGTCGGCCAGGGCATCGCCCTCGCCGGTGACGGCCAGATCGCCAGCAACCAGCTGCGGCTGGAACTGGTGCGCGACACCGTGGGCAGCAACCTTCCGTTGAGCCAGAACGTGGTCCAGGCGATTGCGATGAACCGCGGCATGGGGCCGGGCCGGTAGCAACACGGCGCGGCGTTGGGGGAAGCGTTCCACAACGCAGGACACGAACATGCACACCTTGATGAGGATCACCCCGTTGGCGCTGGCGGCGCTGGCGGGCACTGCCTTCGCCGCACCACCGGCAGCGGCGGACGATGGTGCCGACGTGCAGGCGCTGGCCAACCAGCTGGAGCAGCTGAAATCCAACTACGCCCAGGAAGTCCGGCGCCTACGCGAACTGGACATGCAGGTGCAGGCCATGCAGGCGCGACTGAGTGGCCGGGTTGGCCCGATGGGACCGGCTACGGCTACGGCTACGGCAGTCGAGCATGGCTCGACTCCACAGACATCGCCAAGCAACGAAGGCTACGCCAGCACCGCGGCTGAAGCGCAGCAGGCCAAGCAGGAGTCGCGGCGCAGCGTGGATGATGTGAAGCAGCAGCAATCGGCCCTGTTCTCGCGCCGTTTCACCCTCGAAAACAGCCTCACCTACGCCCGCTACGACCGCAAACAGCTCACCCTCAACGGCTTCCTCGCGCTGGACGCGATCTTCCTTGGCAACATCGCCATCGAGAACGTGGAATCCGATTCGCTCACCTATAACCTGGCCGCACGTTGGGGCGTCAGCCCGAACCTGACCCTGAACCTGGATGTGCCCTACCTGGCGCGGCGCACGGTCTACCAGAAGGGCGGTGCCGGCGGTGCCGCGGCTGCCATCGCGCAGGAAGAGACAAACGGCAACGGCCTGGGCGATATCGGCCTGAGCGCCAACTACCGGCTGTTCGGGGAACGTGGCTGGCGCCCGGAGACCGTGCTTACGGCCGGCGTTACCGCGCCCACCGGCCGAGCGCCCTATGGGCTGGACTGGAAGGTGATCGAACGCGACGACGATGACTACATCCGCTTCGCCGTGCCGAAAGATCAGCCCACTGGCAATGGCGTGTGGCAGGCCAACGTGGGCCTGTCGATGGTGAAGACCGCCGACCCGGCCATCCTGTTCGCCAACATCGGCTATGTGCACTCGATCCCGCGCGGGTTCAACGACATCGACAGCAATCCGGACACGGTCAACCCCGGCGACGTGAAGCTGGGCGGCTCGGTGTACTTCGGCGCGGGCGTGGCCTTTGCGTTCAACGAGCGCACCAGTCTCAGCCTGTCCTTCAGCGACCGCATCAGCGCCCGTGCGTCCACCCGCTTCGAAGGTGGCAAATGGATGAAGGTGATCGGCAGTGATGCCAATGCAGCGTCGCTGAATCTGGGCGTCACCTATGCGCTGAACCAGCACACCACGCTGGTGACGTTGCTCGGCATCGGCCTGACCCCCGATGCACCGGATTTCACCCTGGCGTTCAAGATTCCCTACATGTTGTAGCGGCCTTGACATGGCGACGGCGCGGCCACAGCCCGCCGTCGACCGTTCCGCAGACCGTCGCAGGCACCTGTGCATCCTCCAGGGCACTGTGGCAGGCCGGGCGATGACGGCGTTGATCATCAGTTCCGCCGTATTCACACCGCACCTTCACGGCGATCCGCCCGCATTCTCCGTCGATTCCGCCAATCCGGCGGCGACGCCATTTCCTACTCTGGCCCCACGGTGAAGCCCAGCCGCTGCAGGCAACGCACCGTGACGCTGGATACCACGCACTTCCACCTTTTCGCAGGAGCAGGACATGGCATTTCCAACCGCGGTAAACGACCAGATCACCGATTCGGTCACCCAGGCCAACACCAAGGTGCTGGGCGATGCGCCCGCCGTGGCGGTGGGCAATCTGTACCAGGCCACCGCCCAGGCACTGGCCAATGCCGCGCACAACGCCACCAACGCACAGCAGCAGTCGTACGTGACCGCGCAGTCGGCCACCACCATGGGTGTGGCCACGCTGTACTCGATCGATACCGCCACCACGGCGGTAGCGAGCAAGGAAATCCTCAGCACCCGCGTCCGCGGCCTGGGTTCCTGATCCGTCGTTCCGTAGCTGACCCGCCAACCTCAAGGAGATCGATATGGCTTTCCCGACCGCTGTAAACGACCAGATCACCGATTCAGTCACCCAGGTCAACACCAAAGTGCTGGGCGACGGCCCCGCCGTGGCCATGGGCAACCTCTACCAGGCCACCGCGCAGGCGCTGGCCAACGCTGCCCACAATGCCACCAACGCCCAGCAGCAGTCCTATGTGACTGCGCAGGCAGCCACCACCATGGGCGTGGCCACCCTGTACGCGATCGATACCGCCACCACCGGCGTGGCCACCAAGCAGATCCTCGGCGCGTGATGCGCCGGCAGGCAAGGAGCTGAGCCATGGCCTTTCCCACGGCCGTCAACGACCAGATCACCGACTCGGTCAGCCAGGCCAACCTGCAGGTGCTGGGCGTGGCGCCTGCCACGGCAATGGGCACGCTGTACCAGGCCACCGCACAGGCGCTGGCCAATGCTGCCCACAACGCGACGCTCGCCCAGCAGCAGATGTATGTCACGGCACAGGCCGCGACCACGATGGGCGTCGCACTGCTCTATGCCGTCGATACCGGCGCCACCGGCGCCGCCACCCGGAAGATTCTCGGCTGAATCCATTGAGTGCCGGCAATCTCCGTTCCTGTAGTGCTGTCCACCCTAGGAGCTTCCACCATGGCATTTCCCACCGCCGTCAACAGCCAGATCACCGATTCGGTCTCGCAGGTCAACACCAAGGTGCTTGGTGATGCACCGGCCATCGCAATGGGCAACCTGTTCGTTGCCACCAGCCAGGCGTTGTCCAATGCAGCGCACAACGCCACCAACAACCAGCAGCAGTCCTACGTGACCATGCAGGCGTCGACCACCCAGGGCGTGTCCACGTTGTATGCGATCGACACCGCCTCGAATGGTGTCGCGACCCGCGAAATCCTGGGTCTGCGCTGACGTGTCGGCCCGGCGTGACGCCAACCGCCGCGCCCCCGCCCAGGGCGGCGTCACGTCGGGCCCCTGATCCATGGCCACATCGACTGCCACCGGCTACCTGCTGGACGCAACCAGCGCCGGGGCCGGGCTGTCGATCGCCCTCGCCCCCTCGTTCGCGATGTCCGCCACTTACCTGGCGATGGCCGACAGCCTCGGCCTGGCAATGCAGAACGCGGTGGCCAACCAGCAACGCGGCCAGGTAACCGCCGGCGCAAGCCTGGCCCAGGTCCTGGCCCTGATCATCCAGAAGGGAGCCGTTCCGTCATGAGCAGTGAGAACACCGTCAACAGCCAGATCGTCGACAGCGTCAGCGCCGCCTCGACCCTGCTGGTGGCCCAGGGACCCGCACAGTCCTTCAGCATGCTGGACATGGTGATGCTGGAGACACTCGGCACAGCCATGCACAACGCCGTCGCTCGCCAGCAGGGTGCGGGCATGGTCAGCAACGCCGCGGTCACCGCTACCTGCGCGAAGATGATCAACGCTCCCTGGCCGGTGCCACCGCCCGCTCCGGAACCTCCTCCGCCGCCGCCGCCGCAGGTCATCCCCCTGCCTGGACCGGTGCCGACACCCCCTTCGCCTGCGGCCGTGATTGCCGCGGCCACCGCAGAAGGAAAGACCGCCATCAGCGTCCTGCAGGCACAGACCCACGGTGCCACTGCCGACGCTGCGGCCGCTACCACAAGCCTGCATGCACTCGAAGAACTTGCAGGTGGCGCGGCAGCGCCCGCGCCCGGTCCTGCGCCCGACTCCTCGTCCGGTCCGGATCCGGCCGCAGGTCCCGCCCAGGATCCCGCGCCAGACTCATCCTCCTCCCCGGCAACAGACGACACTGACGCCGGGGCCTGACACCGCGCAGGCCGCCCGCGGCCGCACCCGCCCATCAAGGAACCCGTATGGACCCGAGCAACGTCAACGCCCAGGTCATCGATGTGATCAACCAGGTGCAGACGGCCACCATGTCCGCCACCGTGGTGAAGACCAGTGGCGCCGGCAAGGCCTACCAATCGGTGGCCCAGTCCGCGGCGATCGCCGTGCAGGATGCCGCCGACGCGCTGCGCAATGTCTCAACCATCGCGACCACCGCGGCCGGCGTGGCCATGGCCCAGTACCTGGCCACGGGGGACGAAAAGTATGCGAGGGTGCTTACGCAGGCGCAGACAATGATGCAGGGGGCCACCGACGATTTCACCCGGGTCGGCAGTGCCGCTGCGACCGTCCTCAAAGATTTTCCGGCCCAGTGAGGCCGCCAGGAGAGTCACGCATGAGCGTTTTCATTGCCGGTCGTTCCATCCCCCAGGCCAACCTGGTCAGTCAATCATTCAGGCATGCTCTTCAGTTCATCGACGGCGGCGAGCAATGGTTGAAGTGGGCCATGGAATCGCCTGAACACCGTTACGCCTTCTCCGACGAGGGCACGATGCTCGATGGGGTGCAGCAGGGCCTGCACGGTTCGCGCATGGCATGGTTGCCGCGCATCGGGCTGCAGATCGGCCCGATCAAGCTGCTCAGCCTCGGCAGCAGCGACCTCGGTGCCCTGCGCGACATCGAGTTTGGCGATGAGACGCGCCTGTCGCACAGCGAGGCACAGGGCGTGCTGGCAAGACATCGGCTGCTGACCAACGCCGAACTCGGCGCCTCCCGCTCGTTCCTGGCCTCGATCGGCGTGGCTGATGCTCCCTTGCTGCAGCAGCTGGATTTCCGTGAATCGGTAGCGCTCCACCAGCTGGCCGGTGAGGTGGGAATGTCCACCGCAGGGCGCGATGATCTGGCCGACGCCGCCAGTTTCGCGCTGCTGCACGCGCGCAGGCCCATCGAGTTTGCCGACTACTTCCGCTTCTACCAGCGGGTGAGCGCAGGTGGCGGAAGCCGCGAGCATCGACTGACGCGTGCCACCCGCGCGTTGCAGCAGGTGCTGCCGATCCTGTTCGGCTTCCTGGACGGGCCGCAGCTGCCACAGCTGCCGTCGCCGGAGCAGGTACGCGAGGCGATCGCCGCAAGCCTGGCCGCGAACCGTCAGATCGGCTATGCCCGCATCTCGCTGGCGGCCCAGCAGATGGCGGCCTGCTTCGACCATGATCCTGACCTGCTGCAGGATGACGGCCGGCTGCGCGAGGTCGCGCGGTGGCAGCTGCGCGATGCGCAGGAATTCCTCAACGAACACCCGGTCTCCCGTGGCCAGCTCGGCCAGGATGGTGCCAGCGTGCAGTTCGCGATCGATGGCTCCAGAGCGCAGGCGCTGGTACAGGTGGAGGACAATGTGATCACGCTGCAGGACTACCGGCGAACCCGTCAGTACCTGGACGATGAAGCCCAGGTTGGCTACCGGGCGGATACGCTGTGAGCCCGCCTCCAGCACCGGGGGCCGATGGCGTGCAGGCAGCAACGGGGGCGCTCGCTTCGGCGGCCGGCGTGGCCGTCGCCGCCGGACGCTTGGCGGCCCGACAACAGGCACAGAAGATCCTGGCCGATGCCCAGTTGGCATTGCGCCATATCCTTGGGGAACGCAGCGGCGGCGTTCCCCCCTCATCCCCAGCAGGAGCACCGACGATGACCTTCCCGACCCCGCTTCCCGGCAAACCCAACCCCGCCTATCCGGCGGGAAAATCCCCGATGGAGATCGCCCAGGAGCTGGCAGACGCCGCGATGGCCGCCAGTGAAGAAGGCATCCGCGCCGCGATGGAGGTTTCGCAACGCGCGGTCGATGCCGCCACCGAGGCGGCACGCCGCGCGGACGAAGCCGCAGAACTGGCCGTACAGCGCGCTTCCGAAGCGAACGCACGATAGCGATCGCTTCGCCCGCCCTGCGCCCCGGGCAGGCCCAGGCCTGCACCGGGGCTTTCTCTTTACTGGTCCGGCGTACGCCGGTAGCTGCGCGGGCTGACCCCCACCGCGCGCCGGAAGCTCTTTTCGAAGTGGCTCAGGTCACCGAAGCCGACCTGCAGCGCCACATCGGTGATGCGCAGGCGTTGCCCATCGCGCAGCAGCTGCTTGGCATGCTCGATGCGCAGCTGCTGCAGCAGCAACTTGAAGGTCGTACCCAGCTCGCTGCGGAACAGGAATCCCAGGTGCGACTGGCTGACATGGGCCTGGCGAGCGAGGTCACCCAGCGTGACCGGCTCGGCCGCATGGTCCTTCAGATAAGCCAGGGCGCGTTTCAGGCCGTCGTGCAGGCCTTCATGCGAGGTGCGCGGCACCTCCGCCTGCGCGCACCCGGAGGTCATCGCCTGATCTGACTTCTGCGGTGAAACGTCCTGTGCGGCATCGTTGGCAACGTCGAGACCCGCCAGATCCGGGGCGTGACGCGCAAGGTCCTCGCGACGGACGCAGCGGCCGCCGGTCATCACCGCCAGGCGCACGACGACCCGTTCCATTTCCAGAAGATTGCCGGGCCAGTCATGCGCGCACAGCGCCTCCAGCACGTCCTCACCCAGCACGTGGGGGTTGAACCCATGCAGTTCCAGCGAGCGAGCTGCCAGCGCGCCGATATCCTCCACCCGTTCGCGCAGCGGTGGAATATCCACCGTGAGGAACTCCAGCCCAGCCAGCAGGGCACGCGAGAACTGCTTTTCCCGTACCCGCTGCTCCAGGTCCGCGCTGGTCGAAGCAATGACCCGTATCGCTCCGGCCACGCCCGGTTCGGTGTGCGCTGCCGGCAGGCCACGCATGCGATGCGAGAGCTGGCCCTGCAGGCTCGCCGGCAGCTCGTCGACTTCATGGAAGTACAGCGTCCCCCCTTGCGCACGCGCGAACCAGTCAGCGGGTTCATCCAGCGGGTGAACGCAATTTACTTCGACAAATGGGCCATGCCGCGAAGCCCCGCCGCTGTGCAGTGCAGCCGCCAGCTCCATCTTCTCGGTGCCGAACTCGCCACGCAGCAGCACCGGCAACCGACTGGCCGCAGCGCGCTCGATGAATTCATCCATCTGCTTCAGCGCCTCGCCTGCACCCACCAGCAGCAACGGCCGGCTCAACGCCTGCTCGGCCCAGGCCTTGGCTTCGTAACGCTTGATCAGATGCGCGCAACGCTGGGCAAACTGCTCGCCCAATGCCAACGCATTGCCGTCCAGGCTCCCATCTTCTCCCTCAAGATGCAGTTCACCCAGCACTTCACCGCCATAGCGGATCGGAACCCGTTGCAAGGCACGCTGTGCGGTGTCCCTGGCTGCTGGCAGCATCCCCACCGAGGTGCCTGCCACCGTGCCCTGCAGCTGCACCTGTCCGCCCCGCAGCATCTTGTGCTGGCAAAGCTCCTGCACGAATGCACCGAGCAACTCGGGCAACGACGGGTAAGGCCGATAAGCGCGCTGCAGCATCTCACTGACTTGCCTGTGCATTGAAACTCCCCTTTGGTATGGCAACCCGCTGCACCTGCAACGGGCGATCACGCGATATGGGCCGATATGGCGGCATCGCGGGATGCTGCGACGTCCACGCCGCATGCTGTGCCCACGGGTCGCACCGCTGTTGCCGTGCACGCTGTCCGCTCCCGATGTAGCGGGAACTGCCTTCGCTGCTGGAGGTCGGCAAGGCGGACGTGGTCCAGGCCTGGGTCGTGCGCCAACGGGCAGCACTGCCGATGCTGTGCCGACCCGATATTGCCTGGCCGTCACATTCCTGGATTATGGAGAGCGAGTTTCCAGAAAATAAGGATGATAATGACGTGAATACCGGCGCCGGACATTTGTCGCGCATGTGCCAGCAATACCGCGGTGTGAACAAGTGAACGCGCGGGCTGCGGCCCATACTGCCCTGCACGTTCCAGCGGGTATGTATATGCCCGGGGATGCACATGAATGGGAGTTGCCGGCGACGGTGGCGGCAGGCCACCCGGCTCCTCTATAGTCAGTCCAGCTCGGCAGGCATGGTGCCTGCCTCGAATCACAGGGAGTTGGACATGGGTCTGGTACAGGCGGTGAAGGGTGCGGTTGGCGGTGTACTGGCTGACCAGTGGAAGGACTTCTACACCGTGCCGACGGGCCTGCCGTCCACGGCCGCGCTGTTCGCGGCGGTGCCGCAGGGCACCAACGCCGGCCGCGGCTCGAATACCAGCGGTTCGTCCAACATCATCAGCAACGGCTCGAAGATCGTCGTTCCGGAAGGCTACGGCCTGCTGCTGTTCCAGGACGGTGCGATCACCGCGTTCGTCGCCGAACCGGGTGGCTACGAGTGGCGTTCGGACGATCTGAACTCGCAGTCGATCTTCGCCGGCGACGGCCTGGTCAGCACCTTCATCAAGCAGAGCTGGGAGCGCTTCAAGTTCGGCGGCCAGCCGGGCTCGCAGCAGGCAGCGTATTTCGTCTCGCTGAAGGAACTGCCGGACAACCGCTTCGGCACCCAGTCGGAGATCTACTGGGACGACGGTTTCCTCAACACCCAGGTCGGCGCGGTTACCCGTGGCTCGTACACGTTGAAGATCGTCGACCCGATCCTGTTCGTGAAGAACTTCGTGCCGGCCAGCTACCTGCAGCCGGGCCAGGTGTTCGACTTCACCGATCTGGACAACGCTGCCGCCAGCCAGCTGTTCAATGAAGTGGTTGGCTCGCTGGCGCCCGCCTTCAGTCTGTACACCAACGATCCCAGCAAGGGCAACCGCATCACCAAGCTGCAGCAGGACTCGCTGGGCTTCGCACAGAGCCTGTCGGCCGCGGTCGAGCAGGGCTACCAGTGGAAGTCCGACCGCGGCCTGGCCATCGTCAAGACCGCTATCGTCTCGATCGAGTACGACGCCAACACCCGCGAGCTGCTGAAGACCGTGCAGCGCGCCGATGCCCTGTCGGGTTCGCGCGGCAATTCCAACCTGCAGGCCAGCGTGGCACAGGGCATCCAGTCGGCCGGCGAGAATGGCGGTGCGGCGGGTCTGGTCGGTGTCGGCATGGCATCGGGCATGTTCGGTGTTGGCGGCATGCAGCAGCCGGTCACTCCAGCTGCCGACGATCCGGTCGCCAAACTGAAGAAGGCCAAGGAAATGCTCGATCTGGGCTTGATCACCCAGAGCGATTACGACGCGCTCAAGGCCAAGGCACTGGGCCTGTAACCGCCAGGACGCACAACCAACATGTCCGATCCCCGAAACGGCCCACCGCCGCTGCCCGGATCCGCGCCCTCGACGCCGCCGCCCTTGCCGGCGGCGTCGCTGGATGGGCCCGGTTCACCGCAGGATGTCCCTCCCCTGCCCGGCAGTTTCCCGCTGGACACCTCGAAGCTGCCGCAGGCCATCCGCGATGAAGTGGAAGCGCCCGATCCTGTGGCCATCGATACCTCAGCCAGCGAGCTGAAGGACGGCCTCAACCGCTGCCCGAAGTGCGGCGCCACCGACATCCGGCCCAAGGCCGGGACCGATATCCTGGTCTGCCTGTACTGCCGTCACGAATGGCATGGCGCGCGGGTCGAGGAGGAATTCGGCCTGGGCGAAGCCATCGACCAGCTGCGCGGCACCGTCATCGCCTCGGGCGCACGTGACATCGATGCCGACACATCGGCACTGATGACGTTCAAATGCACCGGTTGCGGCGCCGAAGTCACGGTCAATACCGAGAGTACGATGACAGCGCGCTGCCATTGGTGCCGCCATGTGTTCGGTGTCAACGAGCAGATCGCCAACGGCGCGGTGCCCGATGCAGTGCTGCCCTTCCATATCAAGAAGGACGATGCCGTCGCGCGCATCCGCCAGTTCGTCGACAAGCGCCGGATGTTCGCGCTGAAGGCGTTCAAGGACCAGTTCACCCCGGAAAACGTGGTGGGTGTATTCCTGCCGTACATGATCGTCGACAGCAATGTCAGCGCTGCCGTGGCCGGCAAGGGCGAGGTACAGACCCGGCAATACACGGTCGGTAGCGAAAAGAACAAGCGCACCCTCTACGACGCCGATGTCTACCAGATCGAGCGCCATGTCGATTTCACCGTGGATGATCTTCCGCTGGAATCGTCGGCCGATCGCGGCAACCTGGACACCCGCGCCAACACCAACAACATCATCAACACCATCCTGCCGTTCGATACCAAGAACGCGGTGAAGTGGAACGCCTCGTACCTGGCCGGCTTCACTTCGGAGAAGCGCAATCTGGATGTGGAGAAGCTGCGGCCACGGCTGGAAGATCAGCTGCTGTCGATTGCCCGCGCGCAGGTGGAAGGCTCGGTGAAGCGCTACAACCGTGGCGTGCGCTGGGAGCAGGAGCAGCTGGAGGTGCATGGCACCCGCTGGGTGTCGATGTACCTGCCGGTGTGGCTGTATTCGTATCACCAGCCCGGCAAGAACGGCGGCATGCTGCACTACATCGCGGTGAACGGCCGTACCGGCGAAACCATGGGCAGCGTGCCCGTGCAGCAATGGAAGATGCTGCTGGCGGCACTGGCCACCGGCACCGTCATTGAAGCCCTCGCAATTGCCTTCCTGGTGGCATCGACATGAGTGACGACAGTGGCCTCTGGCTGTTGGCGGCAGGTCCAGCCGGCGCAACCGCGCTGTACTGGGCGCTGTACCGCTATTACCGCAACACCGACAAATCGCACTCCTTCGAACACGAAACCGAGATCGAGGCCCAGCCGGTAACAGGCTCGGACCAGAAGGTCGACCGGATCACCGGCACCGAAGACAAGCGCATCCGCGGTGACAACGTGTATGAGTACCGGAAACGGGTTGTTCGAGTGAAACCCGTTGAGTAGAGCCAGGCCATGCCTGGCTGATCGACAACGCAGCAACGACGACGGTGAACAGCTTCAGCCGGGCAAAGGTGTACGCACCCGCGACTGTGGCCTGCTTCGCAGATCAGTCCTGCCTGCCATGCCTATACTACCGCCGCTTTCACCCCGGCCATCGCTGCACCTGCCGGTGGAAGCGGCGGGGCTGGATGTCCCCGTCGGGCCGGCCGCCATGCTGCCGCCGGCCCTGCCAGTGATTTGTAACCCAACGCGGTTCAACCAATCACCAGGGGGAAGGCTATGCGCTACACACGTCGTGATTTTCTTGCAACCACCGCCAGCGCTTCATTGGCGTCCTTGGTCGCACCCGGGGCCTGGGCCAGTGGCGCTGCACCGATCGACAAGGCCACGCAGGCACGCTACCACCGCTACAACGTCACCAGCGCCGAAGGCCAGCGCATGCTGGCCAGCTACGCGCGTGGCATCAAAGCCATGCTCGCGTTGCCGGCGGACGATCCACGTAACTGGTTCCGCAACGCCTTCGTACACCTGATGGACTGCCCGCACGGCAACTGGTGGTTCTATGTCTGGCACCGTGGCTATGTCGGCTACTTTGAACAGACCATCCGCACGCTCAGCGGTGATCCGCAGTTCGCCATGCCCTACTGGGACTGGACCGAGCTGCCACGGATTCCCCCGGCGATGTTCGACGGTGTGCTGACGCCCACTGATAGCGCCTATGCGCCGTATACGCGCAACCTGGCGGTCTTCACCCGGTTCATGCGGCCAGCACTGCAGCGTTACTGGGACAAGCTCGATGCAGGCCAACGCGATCAGCTGAAGTTCCGCGGTTATCTCACCGCGGACGATGTCTGGAACGATGTGACCGGCTACAGCGTCGCGGAGAAGACCGGTATCTCGGGCAATGCGGCGTATGCGATCACCTGCGGCGCCCGCTATCTCTGGCGCGAGAACCCCGGCTTCGATGCAAAAACAGCTTCGGCTGTGTCTCCCGATACCATTCATGCGGGGCTGTCGCCGATCGAGTTCTACAACGCCGATGTGAGTCGCAGCTTCACCAGCTCGCGTACTGCCTCGCACGTGGTGCAACCCGATGGCGCCACAAAATTCTCGGTACTGGAGGGCTTCCCGCACAACAAGGTGCACAACTGCATTGGCGGCGTCGGTGCAGTCGACCCCGGCCCTTACGGCAACATGACCAACTTCCTGTCGCCGCTCGATCCGATCTTCTACCTGCACCACGCCAACATGGACCGCCTGTGGGACGTGTGGAACCAGCTGCAGCAATCCCGCGGCAAGCCGATCATGCCCATCGACGTCAATCAGCGGCGTCAGTTCATGAATGAGCCGTTCCGCTTCTTCGTCGATGCACAGGGAAGGCCCGTTGGCGAGCGTCCGGCCAGCGCGTTCTTCTCCACCACGGCCTTCGACTACGACTACGTCTACGGGGGCCGCAACGACCTGCTGAAGGCGACCGCGCTGCCGGCGGCGGCCGGTGCGGTGCGGCTGGTGCAAGGCACACGTTCCGATGGCGCCGTCCGCGTGGCTGTGCCCAATGAGGCGGTGCGTGCGCACCTGACCTCGTCGGGCCCGCGCCAGTTGATTGCCGAAGTGACCCTGGAGCGACCACGTGGCTTGAACAATACGCGCGAGTTCGACGTGCTGATCAACGCACCAGCCGGCACCGCGTCCGTGGCGGCCGACAGCCCGTACTACGCCGGCACTGTATCGTTCTTCGGACCCACCATGGCCGGGATGGACCACAGCCATCCCACCACGTTCGCGGTGCCACTGCCGCAGAAGCTGGGGGCCCTGCAGGCACTCAAGGCCGCCGATGGTGGAACGACCACGCTGGAGATCCGCCTGGTCGCATCGTCTGGCCAGGCACCGCAGACGTTCCCGGTGCTCGACGCCGCCATCCTGGTGGCGCCGCTGCAACCGTGATGATGCACGGCAGGTGCCGGCGCCGACCGGCACCTGCCTTCGGCATGGCAGCTTTCAGCCAGCCTGACCCAGCCGCACCTTCAACTGCTGGATCTCCTGCTCACTGACTCCGATCGACTTCAGGTAGCCCTCAGCGCCGCCGTACTGGCTGTGCAGCGCCGCGAGGAACTGCTCCATGTTGTCCGGCGCGGTGCCGGCCATGCCCGCCATCCTGCGACCGATCTCCGGGTTCTGCTTGACCAGCGCCATGATCTGCGTGTTCATCGCACTGTCCTTCGGCTGCCCTTCCAGGTAATGCGCAGAGATTGCGTAGTTGTGTACGATCTCGGCCTTCGGCACCCCGGCCAGGTCCAGCAGCAGCCCGGCGATGATGCCGGTGCGGTCCTTACCGGCCGTGCAATGGAAGAGCACCGCACCGTCCTGCTGCGCGGCGATGCGCTGGAACACCTGCTTGAACTGCGGCTTGCTGTGGCCCAGCCATTGCACATAGGCTTCGCCGAGGGTATCGGGGAAGCTGGTCATCATCTTCTGCAGGTCCATCTTCTCGGTGCCCATCAACGAGATGCGCTGGTAGTCGAAGCGATCGTCCCTGGCCAACAGGTCCGGTGACTGTGTTTCTTCATCGGCAGTGCGCAGATCGATGTCCAGTTTCACACCAGCGGCAACCAATGCATCGCGGTCGGCGTCGGTCAGGCGGCCAAGGTCGGCGGTGCGCACGAAGGCGTCGGCCGGGATCGGCCCGTGGTGCCCCTGCAGGCCGGCAAACGTGCGCACGTTCCAGGCGCCCTGCAGCGGGATCACCCGTTGTGCATCGGCAGCTACAGGCTCTATGTTGGCTGCAGCAACCTGCTTCGCAGCGACGGGCTGCGGTGCACCGGCGGCAACCGCCGGGGCAGCCAGCGGAAGGGTCAGCATCAACGCCAGGGCGAGTTCGGTACGAACATTCTTCATTGGTATCTCCAGTTGCATCAGAAGTTGACGGCCACATCCAGGCCGAAGGTGCGCGGGTCGTTGAAGATGCCGCTCTGGCCCAGCGCCGCGCTGTTGATCTTGTAGAACAGGTGCTGCTCGTCCAGCAGGTTGCGTGCCCACAGCGAGAACGACATCGTGGTGCCGGTGCTGTTGACCGGCACATCGACCAGTGCCACGCGGGCGTTCACCACGAACGAGCTGTCGGTGAGCATCTGGTCGTACTCGCTGGTGTAGTAGCCATCGGACCAGTTGCCATCCACATGGAACTTCAGTGCCGAGAAGTTGGCGAACGGCACCAGGTAGTCGACCGACAGGCTGCCCGCATTCTTCGGGGCCAGCAGCGGCTGCACGGTCACCTGCACGCCTGCGCCGAATGGGTCCGTCGCGGTCTGCGCATCGATCTTCGTGTAGGCGTAGTTGAGGCCTAGCGTGAGGTTGTCCACCGGCATCACGTTGAATTCCAGCTCTGCGCCGCGTGACTTGCCATCACTCAGCGCATTGGTGGTGACCATGGTGGTACGGGTTTCACCGCTGTTCGGGTCGAACGGTAGCGAGAAGTCCATCTGCTTGTGTGCGATGGTCGAATCGAACACGGCCAGGTTCAGGCGCGCGCGGTTGTCCCAGAACTGCGACTTGAAGCCCAGCTCGTAGGCGGTCACCTCTTCCGGGCCGAACGCGCTGTAGTTGGTGGAGCGCGAGTTGGCACCGCCGGCCTTGAAGCCAGTGCTGTACTTGGCGTAGAGCATCGCGTGCTCGCCGAGGTCGTAGGCGACGTTGACCATCGGGTCGAAGCGGCTCCAGCGGTCCTTGAATGCAAGGCTGGTCGCCGCGCCATTGACGATGTACAGGTTGCCCTTTTTGTCGTCGCGGGTATAGCGACCGCCCGCAGTCAGGTGCAGCCGTTGCAGCGCCTCGGGCGTCCACGTCGCCTGCCCGAACACGCCCAGGCTGTCGGTCCAGGCCTTGCTGGCGCGGTCGATGCGCACCCGCGAAAGATCCAGCGGATTGGTTGCCGGATTGACCGTGTAGCTGTTGCCACCCGGGCCCCACACCAGCATGTTCGGGGTCTGCGCATTGTCACCGGCAGTCTCGTGGTAGTAGAACGCACCACCGAGGAACTGCACCTGCGAGGTGTTTCCGATCAGCTGGAATTCCTGGCTGTACTGGTGCTGGTAGACCTGCGCCAGGCTGTAACGGCCGAACGGCGTGCCAGCGCCGCCATAGGCCGAGATCGCATCGACCAGGCCCATGTCGAACTGACCCTGGGTCAGTTCCCGGTAGGAACTGATCGATTTCAGCTCAAGGGTGTCATTCAACACCCACGACAGGTTCAACAGGTGGCCACTGGTGCGGCCGATGTTGTCTTCCTGCGGTCCACCCAGGATGGCGCTGTCACGGCGGTCCTGGCTGGCACCGGCCTTCTGCAGCGGGCTGAGGTAGGCGCCTGGTACCAGCACCTGGGTATGGTACGGCGTGGTGGCGTCGTAGGCGCGGTCGAACGCATACAACAAAGAGAAGTCATCGCTCGGCTGCCACAGCGCGCTCAGGCGAGCACCGCGCTTGTCATAGCTGTTGAAGTCACGTTCGCCGCGCATCGGGTTGTCGGTAGTGCCGCCGCGCTTTGCCTGCACGGCGTCGATCTTGAAGCTGACATCGCCCACTTTTGGCAAGTCCAGGTGCAGCGCGCTGTTGTAGCCGCTGAAGTTGGACACCCCCGCGCTGACGCTGCCGCCAAACTCGCCGGTAGGCGCCTTGGTCACGATGCTCACCGCGCCGCCTTCGGTATTGCGGCCGAACAGCGTACCCTGCGGACCCTTCAGCACTTCGATGCGCTCCACGTCGTAGAGCATGCTGCCCAGGCCCTGCGCACGGCCCATGAACACGCCATCGACATAGATGCCGACGCCGGCATCCCGCGCCGGCTGGTTGGCGTCGCCGGAGGCACCGATGCCACGGATACCGATGTTCAGCGCCGAACTGCGGGTGGCGAAGGGCGTGACCCGCAGCGACGGAATGGAGCCATCAGACAGACTGCCCAGTGAGATCGCGCTGCGGTCCTTCAGCGCTTCGGCGTCGATCACCGACACCGAGATCGGCGTCTCCTGCAGGTTGGTGGTGCGCTTCTGCGCGGTCACCATCACCTGGTCGAGAGCGACCACGGTGCGTGCCGCATCGGCGGACGCGCTGGCGTCGGCGCCTGGACTGTCTTCGGCATGGGCCAGCGCCGGCAGAGCGGCGGCGATGGCGAGGGTGAGCAACGGGCGGTGCAGCGTGGCGTGGCGCATCGGACTCATTCGCGGAAGGAGAAGGCCGGCGCAGTCTGGGAGGTGGGAATTACAAATGAATGACCGTTCATTCACACCTTTTGTGACGTACTATCCCGCCTCTGGACGCCCTGACCTCACGCAATGACGCCGAAATCCGCCGTAGTCCCGACCTCCGAAGATCCCGCTGCGGCCCATGCCGAGGCCCAGCGCCGCCGCATCCTCGACGCCGCCCAGAAGTGCTTCATCACCCACGGATTCCATGGCGGTTCCATCGGCGATATCGCCGCCGAGGCCGAGATCAGCCAGGGGCTGATGTACCGCTATTTCGCCAACAAGCGCGCCCTGATCCTGGCCCTGATCGAGCGCCAGCTGCGCCACGACCAGGCCTCGATCAGCGAGATGCCGGCGGCGTCCGATCTGGTTGACGGGCTGCTGGAGTGCTACCAGCAATGGGCGCGTGGTGAGGTGCTGCCGATCCACGGCAACGCCATCGCCAGCGTGGCGCTGTACGCGGAAATCAACGCCGAGGCACACCGCGACCCGGAGCTGGCCAGCGTGCTGCGTACCCATGACAAGCAGACCAGCGCTGCCATCCAGGCCTGGCTGCGCCAGCGCGATGCGCGCCTTGGCCGGGCTCTGGACGAAGAGCAGATTGCCGGCCGTACCCTGTTGCTGCGGTTGCTGGTGGAGGGCCTGGCGATGCGTGCCGTGCGCGACCCGGACCTGCCGCCGGTGCGGCTGCGCGCCCTGCTGGCTGATGCCATCGGGCGGGTGACGGGCGATTGAAGGGCATGCCCCGGATCACTCCGGCAGGGCAAGGCCTTCCTTCTCGTGCTGGAATGGGGCGCAACGGAGCCAATCGCGCTGATGACTGCGTATGCCGGCCGATGTGGTGGTCATGAACTCCCTCGCCTCCGCCGCAGAGTAGAGGTAGCTTTGTGCAGGATATCCCGCCGCCTGCATGCACTGCAGGACATCCAGCATGTTGGATTCGATCCACTTGTCGGCGATCGTTACCTCGATCCCGCCCCATTCAAGCATCGCACCCATCATCACCCGCGCACGCAACGTACCTGTGTGATAGGCATTCTGCGCTCTCGGGAACGCCGCAAAGGCCAGTGTGATGCCTACCAGGAAGTCATAGGCGATCGAAAGCTTCTGCTTCATATCCATCGGATCGACGGACGGCCGGGATCGAAGAAAGCGGGTCGCCAGCAGCCTTCCCGCCATTTCGTCCGCATCGGACTCGATGAACAGGCGCATCGCGGATTGGCCGGCTGCCGGTTTCACAGGGCGCTCGTCCATATAGAGGTTGCCATTGGTGACCGCCTCATATCCAAGGTGGCCCCTTGCCACATGCGCAAACTCATGCATGAAGATCGCGAGGAATCCACAGTGTGCGTAGCGGATGCCTCGATCCCTCCTCTGCTGACTGCCGGGAATGAGGAAGGTTTCCGCACGTGGCCACTCCATCGCCGCCTCCACCAAACCCTGCATTGGAAGCGCTGCATCCAGCCCGGGAACACTCAGAACCCGATAGGCCGCGACGACGGTTTCCAGGAGGCTGCCTGCGGTAATCGACAGGCCATAGACGGGTTCATCCGGATGTATGCGCCAGGCCATGCCGTTGGCGTACGGAGAATCCGTCACGAATCCGCATAGCCGTCCAGGCCGGAAGAGATGAGGTGCGCCACCGAAACCCTGACGGACGCCGGCGAATGCGGCGCTGACTATCTCCATTCCATCCTGAGCTTTGCCCGCCACCGAGAATACCGGGCCAAGCGTGCTCGCTGGCCCCAGGGGCGCGCAACCATGTGCTCTGAGCGTTGCGGTCGCGGCCACACGGTCACGTTGCTGCAACGGACCGAACTCGTACGGGTTCGATGCACGACCGCGGCCTCTGAACAAGCCCAGCCAGCGTCTAATGGGACTGATTCGATTCTGCAACAGCTTGCTCCCGGGCGGGCCGTAGGATGTCAGGAAAAACCTGACATGCGTGCTCCGCACGCAACCGCATAATAGCGATCTGCATCCGGCCCCGGAGGGTTGGTGCAAACACACTTTCGACGAAACGCCCGCATGAAGGCCTGGAGAATGTAGATCATGAAGATCACCCCGACAACGCTCACGCTTCAGCAGTTTTTCTCGGTGGGAAACGAGCAGTTCCTGATACCGGCCTACCAGCGCCGGTACGCCTGGGGGCCGCGTCAGCAGCGCGAACTGTTCGACGACATCCGCCTGCTGCCCGCGGGCGATGCGCATCTGCTCGGCACCGTACTGCTGCTGTCGGACACGCACACTCCCGGCGTGAATCACCTTGAACTGGTGGACGGCCAGCAACGCGTCACCACCCTCACCATCCTGATGCGCGTGCTTGCCCGCAGATACGAAAAGGATGGCGACAAGGAGGCCGCGCAGGAACTTGAGAAGCTGTTGCAGTGCCGGGGCATGGATCGCAAGACCCAGCCGAAGCTCCATCTTGGCGACCTGGATCACTCCGATTACACGTCCATCATGGACTCGCTGGATGTCTCGGAAGTCGAGAATGAACGACTGAAGGGCGCCCAAGTCAACTTCACCGCCTGGGTCCAGCAGCTGACGACCGATGAGCTCAACGAGTTCTCCCACAAGCTGCTCAACAATGCATCCATCATCCGCCTGGACGTCGGCGCAGCAAAGGATGCCTACAAGCTCTTCGAGACCATCAACAACCGCGGACTGCGCCTGAAGCCCACCGACATCATCAAGAATTTCCTGCTCGGCCATGCATCCTCGCTTTCGCAGGCCATGCTGGACAAGGTGAAGGATGACTGGCGAAAGCTGATTGTGGCCCTCGACGGGCTGGACAGTGACGTCTTCTTCCGCCAGTGGCTGGCTGGAAAGCTCCATCGCAAGGTCTCAAAGACCAAGCTGGTGGGCGACTTCAAGTGGTACTACCTGCGCAGCGTGGTTGAGGCCGAAACCATGACCGAATTCCTCTCTTCGGTCATCAAGGACGAAGAGGACGACGAGGATGCGGAGGATGGGGTTGCTGCCATTTCAGATGAGGACGATGCCGTGGATGCCGGCTCCAAGACCGGCAAGCCCCGGAAGGTCAAGCTGGTCGCATTCGCGAGGGCGCTTCGCCAGTCTGCCGAACTCTACTCGAAGCTGCTCTGGTGCCAGACCGGCTCTGCCAAGCTGGATCGGCATATCGGCAACCTCGAGGATATCAAGGCCTTCCAGGCATTCACGTGGCTGCTGGACATGTTCGGGAGGGGCAGCCTCGATGAAAAGGCCAAGATCCGCCTGCTCAGAACCCTGGAATCCTTCATGATGCGCAGGCATATCTGTGAGAAGCGATCCAACGAGCTCGAAACAATCTTCGCGATGCTGACAGGCCTGGATGACGCCGACTACGAGAAGACTGCCATCCGCACGTTGCGCGAGCACACACCGGACGACGACGAGTTCGGCGCCGCCTTCGCCGCATTCCCCTTCGTGCCCGCCGTGATCAATCGTGCCAGGTACGCGCTGCAGGTCCTCGAGTACGATGCGATTGGCCACAAGAACGAGTACTACCTCGCCGATCCGGAGGAGCTTGAGCTCGAACACATCATTCCGAAGGCTGCAGACAAGGCCAGCACCAAGAAGGAGCTTGGTGATTGGCCGAGCTATCTTGGCGAAGGATGGAAATCCAGACACGCAAAAATGCTGCATCGGATCGGCAACATGACCCTGATTGCGGACGAGCTGAATGTGGTTGCCTCGAACAACCCCTTCCAGTCCAAGAAGAAGGAATACGTCAATTCGAACATCCGCTTGACTCGGGATGTCGCCGGGTTGCCGCACTTCAAGTTCAAGCAGGTCGAAGAGCGATCTCAGCACTTCGCAAGTCGCGCTGTCGTGCTGTGGAAGGTCTGACGCCAGGTTGAAGACCGTTCGGAGACGGATGCCGGCATGCGTGAAACCCTGTGGCCTGCGTATCTGACAGCGCGCAGCCGCAGGAATTGGCTTGAATGCGCGCCGCCGTTCGCGGCGGCTGATTCGCGCCCGCTCAAGTCCCTTGCGCTCAGGCCGATAACCCCGGCCTGAGCGCCGATCAAGGAACGAAGGCCGTGACACGACCTGCACCGCATTCCCCTCTCTGGACCGTCATCTCCGGAATCCTGGCAGAGATCAACAAACACAAGTGGGCGTTTGGATTTCTCGGCACCCTGGTGATGGTCGTTTTCTTCTGGCGCATCCGATATCTGCCGAGCCTGACCCTTACTGATATAGGGCTGGTGGCGTTCGCAATCGTGGTGTTCTCCACCTTGATGATCGCGGTGGTCCTCACTACGGGTCTGCTGCCAGCGATGGTACTGGTGGAATGGGAGGCAGCTGGCGTCATCACGGATGGAGCCACCCCGCGGCCGCTCGGGCCAGGATGGATAGCACCTGCACTGGGGAGCAGATGCGCTTATCTGCTGGGCACTGGTACGGCGTTGTACCTGTTGTGGCGCGGACTGTACACGGCACAGGATGATCCCTACCTGTTGTGGATACTGGGAATGCTCCCTGCTGGTGTCCTGGGCTCACTGCTGGTGATCGGAACCCGGCCCGCCGCAGCCACCACTGCAACCGTAACGACGTCGAAAAAGTTCTTCTGGTACGCGAGACTTTTCGTATTGTCTACCGGGCTGTACCTGTTCGCCTACGCATTGATCGCCGCTGTGATGTTTGGAACCCATTCCGCCGCCGCCAGCATGAAGGGTGAATCGATCTTTGCGGTTGCGGTGGGGATACCCTGCGTACATCTTTTCATTCTTTCGATGCGGAAGCTTCCCTTCCGCACCCGCGCCGTCATCACGGGGGTCCTGGTCGTGTTCCTGCTCGGATTGGCGGGGACCATCTTCGAAGCATTGGACCGGGCTGCGAAGGTCTTTCAGCTTGGGTTACTTCCCGGGCAAAGTGTTGTGGTGACCGCTGAAGGTTGCCGGATGGCCAAGGCATCCGGTGTTGTCTCGGCATGCCGGGAACTAGAGGGTCCAGGCAAACCACTCAACGAGATCGAGAACGTCCTGCTCCTCAACCGCCTTGGGAGCCAAGTGGTGATCGCCGAGCCTGGCTGGACGGTGCTTTCACCCAAGCGCACGGTGCCCTTGCCCAGTAGTGAAGTGTTCACCTGGTACGCGGCACATGAACGCTCCGAGCGGCCTTCGCCCCCACCCCAGGCGGAGAAGGCTGTAGTGCCACCATCGCCCCCTCCACAGGAAAAGAAAGCGGGGCCGGCAAGGAAGCGGAAACCTGCCAGCAGGCCCCTCACCTGCTGAGCCCCCGCCCTCCCTGCGTCCCCATGGGGAGCAAACATCATCACACCGTCTCCCGCCCCGCCGGCTCGATACTCGCGCGGCCCACCCTTCCGAGGATCCTGCGATGGCTGCCGTGCTTGCCCGTACCTGCCTGTGCGCACTGTGCTGCCTGGCCCTGCCCACCCTGGCCCAGGACGCCTCGTTCGGCTTCGGCCAACAGACCACCCGTACCGACCAGACCACCCAATCGAGCAGCACCGAGACCCAGAACAGTGGCTCGATGACCACGCAGACCACCACCAGTGGCAGCTCGCAGTCCGAGTCGCGCAGCGAAAGCAAAGGGATCGACGTGGGCTTCGGCGTCCACGCCAACAACGACGACTGGGGCCATGGCCGCCGGCGCGATGACCGCGATGTGCGCGACAGCGACCTGTTCGGCAGCTGGACACTGGGCCAGGAGAACGGCAGCAACTGCACCATCGAGCTGAAGAACATGGAGTGGTTCGGTGGCTACAGTGCCTACGTGCCTGCCGGCTGCCCGGATGGCTTCTTCTCGGCCAACCGCTGGGTGCTGTCGGGCAACCAATTGCTGCTGACCGACAGCAGCAACACCGTATTCGGGCGCTTCCGAGCGTCGGGCGGCGGGCGTTGGACGGGGTACCGTGAATCGGATGGCGCGCGGCTCTACCTCAATCCCAAGGCCAGGTAGGGCCTGCACACCGCAGGTACGCGCCGACCCGGAAGATCACCCATCTGCCCCCACACCGCCTGAAATGTCCGCTCCCACCGGTTCCCGCCTCGTCATCTACGCCGCCCTGGCCGGCAACCTGGCCATCGCCGTGGCCAAGTTCATCGCGGCCGGCATCTCTGGCAGTTCGGCCATGCTCAGCGAGGGCGTGCATTCGCTGGTCGACACCCTCAATGAGATGCTGCTGCTCTACGGCCTGCGCCGTGCAGGCAAGGCCCCTGACCCGGTGCATCCGTTCGGCTACGGACGCGAGCTGTACTTCTGGAGCTTCATTGTCGCCCTGCTGGTATTCGCTGCAGGCGCCGGTGTCTCAGCCTACGAGGGCATCCAGCATATCCGCCGGCCGGAACCGGCCACCAACCATGCACTGAGCTACAGCGTGCTGGGCATCTCCATCCTCTTCGAAGGTGCCTCGTGGTGGGTCGCGCTGCGCGAGTTCCGGCGCACCAAGGGCACGCTCGGCTACTTCGAAGCCTTCCGCCGCAGCAAGGATCCGTCCACCTTCACCGTGCTGCTGGAGGACAGTGCCGCCCTGCTCGGCCTCGGTTTTGCGCTGGCGGGCCTGATCGCTGCGCAGCTGCTGGACATGCCCATCCTCGATGGCGTTGCCTCGCTGTGCATTGCCGGCGTACTGGCGGTGACCGCCTTCCTGCTGGCGCGCGAAACCAAGGGCCTGCTGGTCGGCGAGCCAGCGCATCCGGCAGTGGCCGAACGCATCCTTGCGGTCGCTGAAACCGATCCAGACCTGCGCCGCGCCAACGGCGTGACCACCCTGCAGATGGGACCGCAGCAGGTAGTGGCCATGCTCAGCGCCGAGTTCGAGGATGACCGCCGCACCCCGCAGATCGAGGCATGCATTACCCGTATCGAAAAGGCCGTCAAGCACGAGTATCCGGAGTTGGTGGCACTGTTCGTGAAGCCGCAGACGCCGGAGGTGTATGCCGCCCGCCGTGCGGCACTGGCCGCGCCGCCCCGGCAGGATTGACGCGTCGTCCGCAACGGCTTCACCTGATGGTCGCCACACTGTGTGCTCCTTCTGCGAAGCGCGCCACAGCCGTGCCCGACGGGTTGCCCGACCATTGGAAAGTGCTTCCCCGCCGCTTCTACCAGCGCCCGTCCACCGATGTCGCGCCCGAGCTGCTCAACAAGCTGCTGGTGCGCAGCGATGGCCGCGCCGCGCGCATCGTCGAGGTCGAGGCCTATGCGGGCAGCGTGGACCCGGCAGCGCACTCGTACCGCGGACCAACGCCGCGCACCGCAAGCATGTTCGGCGAAGCCGGCCACCTGTACGTCTACTTCACCTATGGCATGCACTGGGGCAGCAACGTGGTCTGCGGTGAGATCGGCGAAGGCGTCGCTGTTCTGCTGCGCGCTGCCGAACCGTTGATGGGCCTGGAGCGCATGCGTGAGTGCCGACCGGCTGCCCGGCGTGATCACGATCTGGCCAGCGGCCCGGGCAAGCTCTCCCAGGCCTTCGGGCTGGACCGCAGCTTCGATGGCGCCGACCTGGTGACCGGAAACCAGGGGATCATCATTGCCAGCGACGGTACAACGCCACCGCTCGACCCGGTCGTCGGCCCCCGGATAGGCATCACGCGCGCCGTGGATTTTCCGTGGCGCTGGCATGTACGCGACCACCGTCACGTTTCGGTGCGCCCATCGCGTCCTGGGCAGAAACGTTGAGGCGAGCGCCTCACGTTGGCATCACCCGGTCGTGGCGATACATAACACCGTGCGCCCTAACGTAGGGCTCAACAGCCGCCGCACCCGCCCTCGCCACCCAGCCACGCCGTGCCATGGACGAAGCCGAACGACTGCTTGAAATCGACCGACTGCACCTGCTTGATACCCCACCCGAACCCGTGTTCGATGCGATCGTGGCTGCGGCCCGTGCCGCCACCGGCATGAGCATTGCATTGATCTCGGTGGTGGCCGACGAACGCCAGTGGTTCAAGGCCAACATCGGGCTGGAGGGCGTCAGCGGGACCGCACGCGAGATCTCGTTCTGCACGCATGCGATCCGGCAGGATGAACTGTTTGAAGTACCGGACGCGCGCCAGGATCCGCGTTTCTCCACCAACCCGCTGGTGACCGGCGGCCCGCGCATCCGCCATTACGCCGGTATACCGCTGGGCTCGGCGCATGGCGCCCGTATTGGAACACTCTGCCTTCTCGATGCAATGCCCGGCGTACTGTCGCCGTCGCAACGCGAATTGATGGTGCATCTTGCCCGGGTCACCACCCAGGTACTGGAGCAACGCAGCACATTGATGGCGCAGGTCGGCCAGGCGAAGGCACTGCATCGCGAGCTGAAGCGCAGCGAAGATTTCCTTGAGCGCACCAATCGGGCGGCGCGGGTGGGCGGCTGGGAGATGGACCTGGTCAGCAACGAAGTCCGCTGGACCCGTGAAACCAAGCAGATCCATGGCGTACGCGGCAACTTCGAGCCCACGCTCGACACCGCGTTGTCGTTCTATCGCGAAGACAGCCGCAGCATCATCCGCACGGCGGTGCAGCGCTGTGTCGAGGAAGGCACCTCGTGGGAAGTTCAACTACCAATGACCACCGCCGACGGGCGTGCCATCTGGACGCGGGTCGTCGGTGGACGGCAACAGGTTGATGGACACCCACGGCTGGTCGGCGCCATCCAGGACATCACCGAAGAGCGCGCCGCACTGGATGCGCTGGAAGCGAGCGAGACCCGTTACCGGCGGCTGTTCCACTACAGCCTGGGCCTGATCTGCACGCATACCCTGGATGGCACGCTGACCTCGGTCAACCCGGCGGCAGTGCAATCGTTGGGCTTCGAAGAACGCCAGATGATCGGTCGCAGCCTGTGCGACCTGATGCCGCCGGAAAAGCGCGAGGCGTTCAAGGCCTATCTGGCGCGCATCACGTCCAACCACACCGATGCCGGGGTGATCGAGCTGATCGCCGCTGACGGGGTGCGCCACTACTGGGCCTACCACAACGTGCTCGACAACGAGGCCAACCCACCCTACGTGCTTGGTCATGCGCAGGACGTCACCGCACTGCGGGCGCAGGAGCAGCAACTACGCGAGATGTCCTTCAAGGACCCGCTCACCCAAAGCTACAACCGACGCTTCCTGCCGCGCCTGGACGAACTGACCGACCGGCCATGGGCGTGCCTGATGTTCGATCTCGATCATTTCAAGCAGATCAACGACACCGAGGGCCATGCACGTGGTGACACGGTGCTGGTGGAGTTCACCGCCTTCCTGCGTGCACCGCTGGGCAAGGAGGAAAATGTGGTGCGGATGGGCGGCGACGAGTTCATGGTGGTGCTGACCGCCCCGGAACCGGGAAGGTTGGCCGCGTTGGAGCAGTGGTATGCGCAGCACGCCGAACAGTCACCCACGCCCTTCTCGCTGGGCGCGACCCACCACGCATCTGGCGAGACGGTGGCCGACACCCTCCAGCGCGCCGACAGCCGGCTGTACCGCGAGCGGGCACGCGTGCGGAAGCATCCCCGGCCGCCGGCCTGATATCGGCCGCAGTGCCCGGCTGGCAGCAATCCGCCCGTGTACCTGCGTCCCCGGTCTGGCGCTATGCTCGGCAGCGGCCACCTACGGCCCCCCTGGGGAACACGCATGACCCGCAGCATCCGCTTTGTCCTGCTGCTGTTGCTGCTTCCTTCGCTGGCCTTGCCGGCGCCCGTCCCTGCACCGGTCGAAGCGAGGGTGCCCTTTGCACCGACGCCCTTCATCGGCAGCGACGGCCTGCGCCATCTGGCTTACGAGCTGCACATCACCAACTTCTACGGCGACACCGGAGCCCTGCAGCCGCAGTCGCTGCAGGTGTTCGCCGACAACGCCGCAACGCCGCTGCTGACGCTCGACAGCCCTGCCCTGCGCGGGTGGGTGCGCCCGTTACCGGCCGACAATGTGGCCCTCAGCATTGCGCCGGGCAAGCGGCTGGTGGTCTTCCTGTGGCTGTCATTGCCGCCCACGGTGCCGGTTCCCCACACCCTGCGCCACCACATGCTGTTGGGTACCGAGCGCCAGGGCACCGTGCTGCTGGAGGGGGCCAGTGTGCAGATCAATCCAGCACCAGTGCTGGCACTCGGACCGCCACTGCAAGGTGGACGCTGGCTCGCGCATGAAGGACCGGGCGCAGCGCAGTCACATCACTGGGGCAGCCTGGTTGCGGTCAATGGCGATCTGACCATTCCACAGCGCTTCGCGCTTGATCTGGTGGGTGTGGACGAACAAGGCCGCGCGGTGCGACCCGATGCAAAGGATCTTCAGCACATCCGCCACCCGGACTGGGTGGGCTACGCGGCGCCTGTGCTGGCCGTAGCCGACGGCACTGTGCGTGCCATCCGTGACGGACAACCGGAGCATGCGCCGCTGACCCCGCAACCGGAGCCGGCATCGCTGTCCGCCGAAGGCTTGTTCGGAAATTACGTGGTGCTGGAAATCGCGCCAGATGTCTTCGCCAGCTATGCCCATCTGCGCGCCGGCAGCGTCAGCGTGAAACCCGGGCAGCGGGTCCAGCGCGGACAGGTGCTGGCCCAGCTCGGCCAATCTGGAAACTCAGGCGCACCTCACCTGCATTTCCAGCTTTCGGACAAACCGACCTTCGAAGGTTCCGAGGGCATTCCCTACGTGTTCCAGAACTTCGATTATCTGGGCCCGGAAAGCGAGGCGCAGCTGTTCGGTCAGGGCGATGCCTGGAAAGCGGCCGCGGCCGCGCCACGTGAACACCAGCTCCCTCTGAACGACATCGTCATCGCGTTCCCCGCCCACTAGCCAGGTCACTCCGCCGCCAGTGCCTGGATCGGGTCCAGCTGAGCCGCACTGCGCGCCGGGAAGTAACCGAAGCCCAAGCCAATGGCCGACGAGCAGGCCAATGCGGCCAGCACTGGCCCCGGCGTGAACAGGAACGGCACACCCAGTGACAGCACCCTGGACAAGGCGCCCACCCCGAACGCGAACAGCACACCCAGCACACCACCGAACAGGCAGATCAGCACCGCTTCGATCAGGAACTGGCGCAGGATATCGCCCTGCCGCGCGCCCACCGCCAGGCGCACGCCAATCTCCCGCACGCGCTCCTTCACCGACACCAGCATGATGTTCATCACGCCTACGCCGCCCACCACCAGCGCCACCGCAGCAATGGCCGAGACCAGCGCGGCCATGGTCTGGCTGGATTTCATCACCGCCTTGCGGATCTGATCGGCGTTGTAGATGAAGAAGTCACGCCGGCCATGCAGGCGTTGCAGTTCGGCCGCCAGCGAAGCCTCGGCCGCGGTGGTCGGCACGTTGTCGCGCACACGTACGGTAATGCTCTCCAGACGCTGGCTGCCCAACAGCCGTGAGGCCGCCGACGTGTACGGCACGTAGACCGTGGGCGTTGCGCCACCGGCAAAGGCGCTGGCACCAACCACCCCGATCACCTCCACCGGCATGCCGCCCAACAGCACCGTGCTGCCGATCGGGTTGCCGGTGAACAGCGCCTTGGCCGCCTTCTGGTCGACCACGCCCACTGCGCGATGCGCATCCACTTCGGCATCGGTGAAGAAACGGCCGGCCTTGAGCCGCAGCCCACGCACACGCGGCAGGTCGGCGCCCACGCCCAGTACCTGGGTGTTGGCACGGCGGCTGCCCTGCAGCGCCGCCACCGATCCGCTCAGATTGGGGCTGACGCTGTCCACATAGCTCAACGCGGCCAGATGATCGGCATCGCCCACCACCAGTGTTTCGATCTCCGCCGAGCGTGGATCACCGAAATCGGCGCCCGGGAAGATCTCCAGTGTGCTGGCGCCCAGTTCGTTGATCTGCGATTCGACCTGTGCCTGCGCGCCCTTGCCCAGTGCGACCACGGTCACCACGGCGGCCACGCCGATGATGATGCCGAGCATGGTCAGCAAGGTGCGCAGCCGATGGGCAAGCATCGAACGCACCGCCATCCGCGCGGCCTCTCGCACCGCATCCAGGCGGGCACGGCGTTCTGCGATGGGGGGCAGTACGCCTTCGGCTGTGGATGCCACCGGCACCACCACCCGGCCCCCTACGCCACGATCAGCGACCACCCGCCCGTCGGCGATCTCGATCACCCGGCCGGCATGCGCCGCGATCGCAGCGTCATGGGTCACCAGGATCACCGTGTGACCCTGCGAATGCAGGCGCTTCAGCTCGGCCATCACCTGCTGGCCACTGGCGTGATCGAGCGCGCCGGTGGGCTCATCGGCCAGCACGATGGCGCCGCCGTTCATCAGCGAACGCGCAATCGACACGCGCTGCTGCTGGCCGCCGGACAGCTGGCTCGGCCGGTTCGCGGTGCGTTCGCCCAACCCCAGCGCTTCCAGCAGCCCGCGTGCACGCGCAGTGCGCGCCTCCGCACCCACGCCCGCATAAACCGCCGGCAGCGCCACGTTCTCGGTCGCGCTCAGGTTTTCCATCAGGTTGTAGCGCTGGAAGATGAAGCCGAAGTACTCGCGGCGCAACCTTGCCAGCGCATCCGGCGGCATCTGTTCGGTGGCTTCGGCGTTCACGCGATAGCTGCCCTCGGTCGGCCTGTCCAGGCAGCCGAGGATGTTCATCAACGTGGATTTTCCCGAGCCCGACGGACCGATGATGGCAATGAACTCACCGGCGTCGATGCGCAGCGAGACATCCTTCAACACCACCACTTCACCCGCGGCCGAATGATAGGCGCGGGAGACGCTGCGCAGCTCCAGCAGAGCGTCGGCCATGCTCACATCCCCAACAGGCTGGCGGTTTCCGGCTCGGCGCCGCTGGGCGCCTGGCCGACCACCACGTTCTCACCGGCCTTCAGACCGGACAGGATCTGCACCGCCGTAGCCGTGCGCAGCCCTGTGCTGACCGCGCGTGCGGAGACACGGCCCTTGGCGTCGACCACCTGCACGGTGCCGTGGTTGCCGTCTTTGCCTTCGGATTCGGTCAATGCAGTCAACGGCACCTGCAGTGCGTTGGCGGCGCGTGCCAACTGCAGGGTGACCTTGACCGTCATCGATGGTTTCAGCTTCAGCCCCGGATTGGCCACATCGAACAGGCCGGCGTAGTACACCGCCTTGGGTGTCTGCGCTGAGCCACCCGCACTGCTGCTGGCAGCATCGGCAATCGTCGAAGGCGCAGGCTCCAGCTGCTGCAGATGGGATTCATAGCGACGGCCACTCGGTCCCAGTGTCGAAAACCACAGCGGTTGCCCGGGGGCGACCAGTTCCACGTCGGCCTCGGCGATCTCGGCACGTACGGTCATCGTATCCATCTGCGCCAGCATCACGATGGTCGGCGTGGTCTGCATGGAGTTCAAGGTCTGTCCGGCCTTGGTCACGATGGCCACGATGTAGCCGTCGCTGGGCGAGACGATGCGGGTATAGCCCAGGTTGATCCGCGCGGTCTCTACCTGGGTCACGGCCTGGTCGATCTGCGCCTGCAGCGCCGCCACGTCCGCGCGCGCGGCATCACGCGCCACCCGTGCGCCTTCGAACCCCTCCTGTGACACCAGCTGCGAGGCCACCAGTTGCGATTGACGCTCATACACGCGGCTGGCCTGCGCATAGCGGGCCTGGCTTGCGGCGTGCTGGGCATGCAGCGTACTGGTCGCCGCCTCAGCGCTGCGCAGCGCGATGCGCTGCGGCTGCGAGTCGACCTCGGCGATCAGGTCGCCGGCCTGCACGCGCTGACCCAGCGCCACATGCAGGCGCTTGACCTGGCCGGACACCTGCGCGCCCACCGCCACCAACTCTTTCGGGTTGACCCGGCCCACCGCCTGTACGGTCTTCTCCAGATCCGCAACCCTTGCCGGCGCAGTGATCAACGCGGCATCATCGCCGCCTGTGAATGCCCACCAGCCGGCGGTGCCTGCAACGGCAGCTACGGCCGCGGCAATGATCCAGGTCCTGCGGTTGTTCATTGAAACGCCCGGCTTCGGGCGGCCACCCAGTGCGACCGCTGAGGCCGCAGTCTGCGAGCCCGGAGTGGACGTTTCTTGGAGCCACTGTGGAGATTGCATGGAGACGCGGCCGCGGTTCAGGCGCGCCACCGCCGGCTGAATCGGGCTCTCCGCGTCCACGCAATCTCGACACAATCTCGACCAAGTCTCCATCAATGGAGGCTAGCCTCGGCACCCTTGTCGACTGCCTCCGCACCGTGCCCCCTCCCTATCCAGACCTGCCTTCGATCGACGTGCGTCGCGCCTATCTGGCCTGCTGCGCGCCTTCGCCTTGGCTGCTCGTGCTGGTGCTGGCCTCGACCAGCGCCTGGATGCTGGCCAGCCCGCATGCACTGCCGCCCCTGCTGGCGGGCTTCGGCGCGGCCGCACTGGTGTGGTTCCACAGCGATGGCCCCGGCCGTGTGAACCGCCTCGGGACGCCCGCTGCGCTGGTCATGATCGGCCTGGCGGCATGGTGGGCGACCCACCCGGCCAGCAGTACTCCGCTGCATCTGCTGATCATCGCTGCCGCCATACTGGTCTCCGCCCTGGCGGCGCTCCGTCTGCGCGCCGTCCTGCACATGGCAACGCGCCTGCAGGCGCGTGTGGATGCAACCGCGATGGCGGCACGCTGGATCAAGTTGCCCGCCGCGGTATCCGTACTCGCTGCACAGCAACTACTCAGCAAGGACCCGATGCAACCGTCATTGCATCGCACCCTGGTGCTGGCAACGCTGGCGTGGGCCGCCAATGAGGAAGCACAGGCCATGGAGCGCCGACGATGACGCTGCCCCTGCCGACGCACCTGCCCACTCTCTTTCCGAATCCGCAGCACCCCATGAAACACGATCTCCGCACCCGCCAACCGCCTCTGGTATTGATTGCCGAAGATGAAAGCGAGATCGCAGACATTCTCGGCGCCTACCTGGCCCGCTCCGGCCTGCGCAGTGCCCGTGCAGCCGATGGCGAGGCTGCCCTGGCCAGCCACCGCCAACTGCGCCCGGACCTGGTGCTGCTGGATGTGCAGATGCCGAAGCTGGATGGCTGGCAGGTTCTGAGTGAGCTGCGCCGGCGCGGCAACACGCCGGTGATCATGCTCACCGCGCTCGACCAGGACGTGGACAAGCTGACCGGACTGCGCGTCGGTGCCGACGACTACGTGGCCAAGCCGTTCAATCCAGCCGAGATCGTCGCCCGCATCCAGGCCGTGCTTCGGCGTAGCGCAAAGCCCATTGCAGACGAACCCAACGGGCTGATCCGCCAGGGGCCGTTCGAGATCGACCTGCGCAGCCACGAGGTCACCGTACGTACCGGGGACCATGTGCACGCGTTGAACTTCACGCTCACCGAGTTCCGCCTGCTGGTACATATGGCCCGTGCACCGCGTCAGGTGCACAGCCGGCTGGACCTGTTGCAGACCTGCCTGCCGGAGGGCGACGCCCAGGAACGCACCGTGGACAGCCACGTCAGCAAGCTGCGTCGCAAGCTGGAAGAAGTGGGCGTCATTGGCATTCCCGCCACCATTCGTGGCGTCGGCTACCGTTTCCTGGACTGAATGATGAATCCCAAGGGCAAGAGCATCGGTCGTCAGATCACGCTGTCCATCACCGTCGCCTCGTTGTGCTCCACGGTGCTGTCGATCAGTGGTTTCTACCTGTTCTACTACCTGATGGAGGTGTTCTATCCGCGCTGGTATGACGAGCCGGAGACCATCATGCCGTCCGGACTGGAATGGCTGTGGATCGGCTTGACCGCCTCGGTTGTCGCCATCTTCGCCACGCTGGTCGCCTCGCGCCTGACCCGGCGCATCATCACACCCTTGAACTCGGTGGCCGAGAGCCTTCGCAAGGTCGCCAGCGGCGACCTGGAGGCGCGTGCGCGTGACGGCGATACCTCGATGACCGAAGCGGCCACGCTGGTCAGCGACTTCAACTCCATGGCCGAGCGGCTGAGCCGGATGTCCGAGAACCGGGTGTTCTGGAACGCCGCGATCGCCCATGAACTGCGCACACCGATGACCATCCTGCGTGGCCGCCTGCAGGGTATCGCCGAGGGCGTGTTCGAGCCCGGACCGGAGCAGTTCAACAGCATGCTCACCCAGCTGGAGGGCCTGACCCGCATCATCGAGGACCTGCGCGTGGTCAGTCTGGCCGAAAGCGGCCACCTTGATCTGCGCCTGCAGCGCAGCGACGTCAGCATACAGGTGGCGGCAGTGGTGGAAGCGATGTCCGAGGCGCTGACCGACAGTGATTTCTCGGTGACATTGGACGCGCGGCCGTCACTGGCCGATTGCGATCCAGCGCGCATCCGCCAGGCGGTGCTGGCACTACTGGAGAATGCACGACGGCATGCCATTCCATGCCCGCTGCGGGTAGCCGTCACGCTGGCCGAGGGTCATTGCACCGTGGCCGTAGAGGATGGCGGCCCCGGCGTGCCGGACGAACTGCGCGACAGCATCTTCGAAGCCTTCCAGCGCACCGATGTCTCGCGTTCGAGGCAGAGTGGTGGTTCCGGGCTCGGTCTGGCGGTGGTGCGTGCGATTGCCGTGGCCCATCACGGAACAGCACAGTGCCGGGCCACCGAACGCGGCGGCAGTTCCTTCGAAATCCGCTGGCCGGTGCATGCGCGTCGTTGAAAATTGCGCCAGCGCCAACCAAGGTTGGCGACTACCACGGCTCTGGTAGTTGCCCACCTGGGTGGGCACCACGCGCGTCGCTGAACGGCTCCGGTTTCTCCACGCAATCTCCATCGTCCCTCCATGCCCACTCCAAAGGGCTGCCGATACTGGGCGCGACCCGGGAGATGGCAGGCATCCGTCCCCTGCCCTGTCCCCGACCCACCCAGGCATCCCATGAAACATCCCCACGATCCAGCGGCCGCCGCCGGCAGCATCGGCCAGCAGAATGCTGCCGCCACGCTGAAGGCCATCCTTCGCACCTACCCGTGGCAGCTCGCCGGCACGTTCTCGCTGGTGGCGCTGGAAAACGCGCTGCTGCTGGCCTATCCGCTGTTCGCTGGCTTCGCAGTGGACGCGATCATCCGCGGCGATATCGGCCATGCCATCTCCTACGCCGGCGTGGTGCTGCTGTTCTGGCTGGTCGGCGCGGCCCGCCGTGCGGTCGATACCCGTACCTTCACCCGCATCTACGCCGACCTGGCGGTGAACGTGGTGCAGGCACAGCGCCGTTTGGGCCAGGCCACCTCCACCTCGGCGGCCCGCGTCGTGCTGGCCCGCGAGTTCGTGGACTTCTTTGAAAAGCACGTGCCCATCATCGCCACTGCACTGGTATCCATGTTCGGTGCAGCGGCCATGCTGCTCGTGATTGAACCGCTGGTCGGCGGTGCTGCTCTCATCGCACTGTTCGGCGCTCTCCTGCTGCTGCCGTCGTTCGCGCGCCGCAACGAGCAGTTGCATGGGCGCCTCAACAATCGGTTGGAACATGAGATCCGCCTGGTCGACCGGGTCAGTCCGTCGGTGCTGCGCCGTCACTACACCACGTTGTCGCGCTTGCGCATCCTGTTGTCTGATCGCGAAGCCGGTGCCGTCCTGGCCGTGGGCGCGACGGCAGCGGCCCTGTTCGCGCTGACCATCGGCCGCCTCGCCACCACCGATGGCGTTACCCCCGGTCACGTTTATGCGGTGATGACCTATCTCTGGACCTTTGCCGGCAGCCTGGACGATGCACCGTCAATGGTGGATCAGCTCGCGCGGCTGAAGGACATCGGCCGGCGAGTCAGCCCGGGGATGGGCGATGCGGAGCACAAGGACGCCGCGTGACCGGTCGATGCCCACCTTGGTGGGCACCGACACGCCGCGGCGCCAACCAAGGTTGGCGACTACCCGGGCAACGGCGCCAACCAGAATTGGCGGTTACCTCGCGGCTGCCGTGCGCCCACACATGGCCAAGGCACCGATGATCAATGCCTGCATGCTGCGATCAAACTCGGCCTCCTGCACCACCCGATCCAGTGGCCGACGCGTGGTGTCCACGACGGCATGCCGCGAGTACACGGTGTCGGCCAGCGCCACGGCATGGTAGGCCACGGTCGACAGCAACCACGCTGCCTGTTCCTGCGGTAGATCATGCACACGGCTGAACTCGGCATGGTGGCACTGGATGCGCGCCACCATCTCCGGCGTCTTCGCACCGTGGCTCACCAGGAACGGGGCCAACCCAGGGTTCTCGTCCACAAGCATCCGTAGTGAACGCTGGAACGCGCAGAGATCCTCGTTGAGGCCGCGTCCCGCACCGGCATCCAGCGGCGGTGCCTGCCAGCGCTCGAAGATCGCTTCAGCCACCAGCTCGCGCAGCGCCGCCAGATTCGACACATGCTTGTACAGCGCGATGTGGCTGACCCCCAGCGCTGCTGCCACGCCCACGAAGCTCAACCCCGGCAGGGTCATCGCGATGCCAGCGTCGGCGATACGCTCTCGGGTGATGGTGGGCGGTCGCCCACGGGCAGCGGTCTTCTTCGGTGCAGCCATGCTGTTGCGGTTCCTGCGCGGCGCGCTGGCAAGGCCTGTCATGGTGGTCTGCGGCAACGCAATGGTCAACGCGCTGCATACGCTTCCATCAGGCCTGGGTTGCGGGGCGATCAATTTAGTTTACTATGATGTAACTAATTCGCATTCGCAGCCTTCTGGATCGTTGTCGATGTCCGCGTCCACCCTTCCCACCACCCCGGCCGGGCCGCTGCGCGGCGCAGACCACGACCGTGGCCTGCAGGCGCTTCGCGTCCACGTGGTTGACGTCACCCAGTCCTGCACCAGCCTGCTCCGGCTGGTCGTACAGCTGCCACCACAGGCCGAGCTTGCGCCCTGGCAGCGTGCCAACACCGCCGTGCGCATCCAGCTGGGTGCCGCGTTCGGCGATGTGTCACGGATCTACACCGTGCGCAGCGTCGACGCGCAGACGCGCCGTTTCACGATGGACGTGGTGCTGCACGAGGCACCGGGGCCGATGCTGACCTGGGTGCGTGCACTGCAGCCCGGCGACGCCTTCGATCTCACCGGTCCGCGCCCGCATCTGCAGGTGCCGCATCGCGAGGGCAGCGTTGCCCTGCTGTTCGTCGATCAGAGCGCCCTCCCCGCGCTGTTTGCGCTGCTGCAGCAGTGGCCCGGAGGCCTTCGTGCGCGGGCCTGGATCGCTTCGGATGATCCCTTCCCGGTAGACGAACTGCCCGCCGTCGAGGGCGTCTGCGTGCAGCGTCTGGCCACGGGCGCGACGCCCTTGCTGCAGCAGGCACGCCGGTTGCACATGGGGGCGAACAGCACCGTCTGGGCCGCCGGCGAGCGCGAGGAAATGCGCGCCCTGCGCCGCCACTTCATCGAAACGGTCGGACTGCCGCGCACCGACGTCGCCGTGGCCGGGTACTGGAAACGCGGCGAGACCACCACCGAAACCGACCAGCGCCGCCGTCGCAACTACGAGCATGTGCTGGCGCGCGGCGGCGGCCTGCAGGACCTCGACGACCTCGCCGACGACATCTGAGCCAACGCTCTCGGCAGCAACAGACACAACACCTCGCACCACCCAGCCACAGATCGCCAAAGCACCTCGCGTGCAGCCTGCCCCAGCGGCAGTGCCGTGCCCTCTGCCAGCCATTCCACAGCCTGCGTCGTCCTGCCTCTGCAGGTCATCGACGGCGCCGTGCTGGCCGATCGCACGACCCACCACACGAGAACTGCCATGTCCCTCCCCACCCGAATCCTGCCCTCCCCACGCCGCACGACCTTATCTCTGGCCGCGCAGGCAGCGCTGCTGCCGGCGTTGCTGCTCGCCCCGTTCGCCCATGCAGAGGAAGCCGCCGATGGCGCCCGCCAGCTGCCTACGGTGAACGTACGCGCCGACAAGACCGCGCCTACCGATGCCTATGCCGGAGGCCAGGTTACCCGCGGCAGCCGTGTCGGCCTGCTCGGCGAGCTCGACTTCATGGACACTCCGTTCAACACCACCCGTTACACCGCCGGGTTCATCGAGAACATCCAGGCACCGGATCTGGTACGGGTGATCGCGCTGACCGACCCCAGCGTCTACAACAGTGGATCCAGCGGCGGCATCACCGATTACTTCAACATCCGTGGCTTCGGAGTCGCCTCGTCGGATATCGGATTCGGCGGACTCTACGGCCTGATCCCCTATTACCGCGTCACCCCCGAACTGGCCGAGAGCATCGAAGTGCTCAAGGGGCCATCGGCGCTGCTCAACGGCATGCCGCCAGGCGGCTCGGTGGGCGGCGCGGTAAACCTGGTGCCCAAGCGCGCGGGCGATACGCCATTGACCCGCTTCACGGCCAGCTACAGCAGCGACGCGCAGTTCGGCGGTCATCTGGATGTGGGTCGTCGCTTTGGCGCGCAGCGGCAGTTCGGCGTGCGCCTCAATGCCATGCATCGCGATGGCGACACCGCCACCGACCACCAGCAGCACAAGACGCAGCTGGCATCGCTGGGCCTGGATTGGCGTGGAGAGCGCTCGCAGGTTTCGCTGGACCTGTTCAGCAGCCGTGACCATGTGGATGGCCTCAATCGTGGCGTTTCGCTGGCGCCCGGCCTGGCCGTGCCCCGCCCACCGAAGGCCAGCACCCTGTTCGCACCGGATTGGACCTTCAGCAACGTCAAGGACTCGGCCGCCGCGCTGCGCTGGTCGTTCGACATCAATGACCACCTGCAGGCGCACGCAAGCTACGGCCACGGCCATACCAACTTCGATTCCATCGCCAGTGCCACCACGCTGATCACCAACACCGCCGGCGACTTCCGCAACAACTTCGCCCACCAGCGCTTCATCTACAGCAAGGACACCGCCGAAGCCGGCCTCTCGGCACGCTTCCGCACCGGCGCGGTCGATCACGCACTGGCGATCAGCGCCGCCTGGTACCAGCACGACCAGAAATTCGGCTTCAAGCGCAATCTGCTGGCCCGCGACTGGGTGACCAACCTGTACGACCCACAGTGGGGCCCGGCCATCGATCGCAGCTTCAGTGATGCGTCGCTGCCGAAGACCGCGGAAGTGCGTACCACCAGCTTCGGCATCGCCGACACGTTGTCCTTCATCGACGATCGCGTGCAGCTGACCCTGGGCATCCGTCACCAGACCGTGCTCAGCGACACCTTCGACGGCAGCACCGGCAAGCGCACCGCACGCTACGACGCCAGCGCCAACACCCCGGCCGGTGCACTGCTGTTCAAGGCCAGCGATCGCCTGTCGGTGTACGCAAATTACATTGAAGGCCTGAGCCAGGGCAGCACCGCCCCGGTCAGCGCAGCGAATGCGGGCGAAGTGTTCCCGCCGTTCAAGACCCGCCAGCGCGAGGTCGGTGCCAAGTTCGACTTCGGCAGTCTGGCCAGTGCATTGAGCGTGTACGAGATCGAAAAGCCCGGCTCCTATACCGACCCGACTACCAATGTGTTCTCGTTCGGCGGCCAGCAGCGCAACCGTGGCGTGGAATGGACCGTGTTCGGCCAGGCCACCGAACAGCTGCGCGTGCTGGGTGGCATCGGCTGGCTGCAGCCGAAGCTGACCCGCACCCAGGGCGGCATCAACGAAGGCCGACTGGCGACGGCCACACCGCAATGGCAGGGCAAGCTGGGCGTCGAATGGGACGTGCCGGCCGTGACCGGCCTCACCCTCACCGGCAACGCGGTCAGCCTGTCCAAGGGCTACATCAATGCCGACAACAGCCAATGGGTGGCGGGCCGCACCGTGTTCGATCTCGGCGCCCGCTATGCAACACAGGCGGCCGGCCATCCGCTGCTACTGCGCGCCACCGTGCAGAACGTGACCAACAAGGCGTACTGGGCGGGCAGCCTCGGCTCCGGCCTGGGCACGCCACGCACCGCCCTGCTGTCGGCCACCGTCGATTTCTGATCCTCGTTTCAAGGGCACCACGCCATTGCGCGTGGTGCCCTGGAGAAGTGCTTTGACCGTTTCCCGTACCGCTTCCGTACTGGCCTGGCTGCCCCTGGTCTCACGCATCATCGCCGCATTGTTCGGCGGCTATGCGCTGGCCGCACTGAGCAGCATCGCCGCACTGGCGCTACCCATCGATGGTCGCCAGGCCGTGTTCACCGGCATGCTGGCCAGCTTCCTGCTGTACGCCGGCGCCGTGGTCTGGGTGTTCGCGGTGCGCTCGGCGCGGCGCGCATGGATCGGGCTGATCGTGATCGCCCTGCCACTGTGGCTGGTCGCGCAAACGGTCGGCCAGGGAGCGGGCGCATGAGCAAGGCCGATCGCACCCCGAAGCCACGCGGGATCCGCCAGACCATGTCCGACCTGCATATCTGGGTTGGCCTGCTGGCCGGCTGGATCCTGTACGCGATGTTCCTCACCGGCACCGCCAGCTACTTCCGCGACGAGCTGTCCCGCTACACTCGCCCTGAAATCGCCACGCCGTCCACGTTGCCGGAGGCCGCGATGGTCGCGCAGCGCACGGTCTCCAACCTGATGGCCGATGCACCGGCAGCCAGCCAGATCAACCTGAGCCTGCCAAGTACGCGCATGCCCTGGGTGTCGGCGATGTGGGCCAGCCCGGGTGGGCGCGGCCGACATGGTTTCGATTCGGGCCTGTTCGATGCCAGCACGGGTGCGCCGTTGCAGGCGCGGGATACCGGCGGTGGCGACTTCTTCTATGCCTTCCACTTCAATCTGCACTACATGCCAGCGATGTGGGGTCGCTGGATCGTCGGCGTCTGCGCGATGTTCATGCTGGTGGCCATCGTCAGCGGCGTGATCACCCACAAGAAGATCTTCGCCGACTTCTTCACCTTTCGCTGGGGCAAGGGCCAGCGCTCGTGGCTGGATGGTCACGCGGCGCTGTCGGTGCTCGGCCTGCCCTTCCATTTCATGATCACCTGGAGTGGCCTGGTGATGCTGGCAGTGCTGTACATGCCGTGGGGCCTGGCCAAGCTGCCGGACAAGCGCCAGCAGGCCGAGGTAGTCAGCGAGATGCGCTTGTTCCTGCCGCCTCAGAAGGCCGCCGGCCACGCCGCTCCACTTACGGACATCGGCGCACTGGTGAGACAGGCCGAACAGCGCTGGGGAACCGGCACGGTAGGCAGCGTGCAGGTACAGAACCCCGGCGACGAGAACGCACGCGTGGCTGTGGTGCGTGCGCAGTCCAGCCGCGTTTCGACCACGCCGAACTACCTGATGTTCGATGGCAGCGATGGGCAACTACTGCAGATCAAGGAGCGCTCGGGCGTCGCCGCTGATACCCAGGGCGTGCTGTATGGCCTGCACCTGGGGCGCTTTGCCGACGCCGCCCTGCGCTGGCTGTACTTCGTCGTCAGCCTTGCCGGTACCGCCATGGTCGGTACCGGGCTGGTGCTGTGGACGGTGAAGCGCCGCACCCAGCTGCCCGACCCGCAACGGCCCTACTTCGGCTTCCGGCTGGTGGAGCGGCTCAACATCGCCTCGGTGGCTGGCCTGTCGGTGGCGATGGCGGCCTATCTGTGGGCGAACCGGCTGCTGCCGACTGCCATGGATGGGCGCCCGGCGTGGGAGGTGCATGTGTTCTTCCTGGCCTGGGCGGCGATGTTCGTGCATGCCACGCTGCGCACACCCAAGCGTGCGTGGATCGAACAGTTCGTGCTGGGCGCGTTGCTGTTGGCGCTGTTGCCTTTGCTGACGGCGATGACGACGGCACATCCGTTGTGGCGCACCTTGGCCGCAGGTGATTGGGCGTTTGCCGGTACCGACCTGACCCTGCTGGCATTAGCCGTTCTGCATGCGTTGCTGGCGTGGCGCACCTGGAAGCACGCGCCGAAGGTGAAGCGCGCACGCCCGCCGGCCGCAACACGCACTGCAGCACCGGAGGCCAGCGCATGATCCACGTCATTCTGTTTGTGCTGTCACTGGCCGCGTTCGGTTGCCTGGCGCTGGCGATGGAGCGCCATCAGCGCGATGTGTTGCGTCGTGTGTTGAGCGCGCAGGCCGTCCAACAACTGCGCGCAGTCGGCTGGGCGCTTCTGGTGTTCACTGCGGTGCTGGCCATGCGCGGGCTGGGCGTCGGCTTCGGTCTGGCCGCGCTGTCCGGTCACACCAGCGTCGCCGCTGGCGCGGTGGTGCTGGCGATGGTGGCGCATGGGCGGTGGAATCGGTAGATGCCCACCTTGGTGGGCACCGGTGGAAGGCCGCGCCAACCAAGGTTGGCGACTACCAGGCCTGAGCACCGTTGCTTTGGTAGATGCCCACCTTGGTGGGCACCAGTGGAGGCCAGCGCCAACCAAGGTTGGCGACTACCAGGCCTGAGCAGCGTTGCTCCGGTAGATGCCCACCTTGGTGGGCACCGGTGGAAGGCCGCGCCAACCAAGGTTGGCGACTACCAGGCCTGAGCAGCGTTGCTTTGGTAGATGCCCACCTTGGTGGGCACCGATGGAAAGCGGCGCCAACCAAGGTGGGCGACTACCAGGAGCGATCGATACCAATGCGCCGCTCAGCGTTACAGAAACTCCGCCATGCGTTGCAGCTCGTCGTCCAACGCGCCACGAAATACCTTGTCGCGCGCCAGCGACTTGCCGGCATAGCCCACACTCGATGCCAACTCACCGTCGCGCACGCTGAGATTGGCCCAGCCCACCACCTGGTCGTGCCACAGCACCGGCAGCGCGTAGTAGCCGTACTGGCGCTTCGGCGCAGGCGTATAGGCCTCAAACTTGTACACCCATCCCCACAGCAGCTCGAAGCGGCGGCGGTCCCACACCACTGGATCGAACGGTGCCAGCAGGCGCACCTGTTCGTCCGGCGCATGGCGGCGCGAACGCGGATTCTCGTCCACGGGCCAGTACCAGGTGGTGCCCTCCACCGTGCAGCTGGCCAGCTGCTGCTTGGCCAACGCCAATGCCTGCCGGGTCTGCTCGGCCAGATGCGGTGCGCCATAGCCCAGCAGGCGCACCAGATAGGTCAGGCTGGCCGACGGCAGCGGTGCGTACTTGCGCACCACCAGATCGATCAGGGCGGCAGCACGTTCGATCTGCGCCTGCTCGCTGGCATCCGGCTCGACATGCTCGGCCACCGCATAGATGCGGGTGCCACTGTCGCGCCGCTGCACGCGCAGCAGGCCGCGGTAGTGCATGCCGTCCAGCAGATGGGTGCTGGCATTGCTGGTGCCGCCCCAGTAATTGGTCACCCGTCCATGCGCGAACGCCTGGTCTACCTCACGCGGGTGAACGCTGCCGCGCTCGCGCACGAAGGTAAGCACGTCGGCCGCGCGGCGATGGGTCTCGGCGTCCCACTCGCGCTTGGACACGCGCGGGTGCATCAGTGCCAGATGCTCACGCGGCAGGAAGCCGTAGTTCACCAGGCAATCCTCTTCCACCGGCAGACGGGTATAGCGGCGCTCAAGATCGCCTGCGCGGTAATCCTTCACCCGGTGCCGCAGGGTCAGATCCTGCGCGCGAGCGGGCGCCCGGATCGGGTCGGCCTGCACGAAGCCCAGACGTCGTATCGCGGTCAGCAGCGTGGTCGGCTTGAACAGGGTGCGCGCCACCGCGTAGCGGCGAAGATCATCGAGAGTAGGCGTGGCAGGCATGGCCGCATTGTATTCTCGACACTACGCGATCCGTCCAGTAGAGCCAGGCCATGCCTGGCTGGCGTCATGGTGAACGGCCAGGATCATCCACGCATGGCGTGGATCTACCGAAGCGCCGACACCTCCAGCGAACCGATCACCAGCGCCCGCATGCCCTGCTTGAACTCGGTGATCACCTGCCCTTCTTCGTCGTCCGCAATCGCGTAGATCGTGTCTGCGCCGGCGATGCAATAGAAGGCGATCGTGGCCAGCAGCCAGCGCGCCTTGTCCACCGGCAGGCCGAACACATCAGCGACGTGTGCCTGATGCGAGGCGATCTTTTCCAGCATCGGCGCGGTCGCCACCGTGCGCCGCAGCAGGTACGGCGGCAGCCCGGGATGTGCCTTCACCACCTCGCACAGTGACTGCACGAACCCCATGAGGTAGGCCTCCAGGCTGCCCGGCGCATCGCCCGACGCGCGCGGAATCTGCCAGCGCTGGAACACCGCCTCCGCCACCAGGCGCTTCAACGCCTCCAGGTTGGCCACGCGCTTGTACAGCGCCGCCTGGGTCACCGCCAGTTCGGCGGCCACGTTGGCCATGGTCAGATTGGGCAGGCCCAGGCGGATGCCGATGTCGGCCAGGCGCTCCGGGGTGATGGTGGGCGGGCGGCCACGGGTCGGCGCCGTTGGATCGGGGTGCGTGCTCATACGTTGCGTGCTCATACCCTGCTGAGGGTGCCAGTAAAGGGACCCTCTTGTCCGCTACGATTGATTTAGTTTAATTTACTCAACTAATTCGGAATGCGTCCAGCACGCTGCCCGTAGCCGAGCCCATGGCTCACCTCCCGCCAGGTCCCCACCCAGCCAACAACCCTGCGCTGCGCCCTCTCCCCGTGCTTGCCGTCGGCAGCGCGCCAGGCGCGCTCGCGCCTGCGATTCACAGGAATCTGGCATGAACGTGTACCCCTCCTCATCTCCGCAGCATCGTGCTGCCGCCGCATCCCCCGGTCTGATGCATTCGCCGGGCATGGCCCGGCGATACCGGGTGTCCGCCTTGGCGCTGGGGCTGCTGGCCTCGTTTGCCGCGCTGGCCGACGCCGCGCCGTCCACCCTGCCCTCGGTGCAGGTGCAGGAACAGCGCCGGGTCACTGCAGACTATGCGGGCGGCCAGGTGGCCGCCGGCAGCCGCGTCGGCCTGCTCGGCGACAAGGACTTCATGGACACACCGTTCAGTACGGTCAGCTATACCGAGTCCTTCATCCGCGACCGCCAGGCCAAGGACCTGACCGACGTCATCGCCGCCACCGACCCCACGGTGTTCAGCAACGGCGTCACCGGTTCGTGGAGCGAGAACTACGCGATCCGAGGCTTTGCCTCCAACACCAGCGACACCACCTTCAATGGCCTCAGCGGCATGGCGCCGTACTACCGCACCTCCCCGGAAATGTTCGAACGCATCGAGGTGCTGAAGGGCCCCTCCGCGCTGCTCAACGGCATGCCGCCGGGCGGTTCGGTTGGTGGCAGCGTCAACCTGGTCCCCAAGCGTGCCGGCGATCAACCGCTGCTGCGGGTCAGTGCCAACTTCGCCTCCGATGCGCAGTTCGGCACCCATGTGGATGCGGGTCGCCGCCTCGGCGCCGACAAGCAGTTCGGCATCCGCTTCAACGGCGCGTACCGTGACGGTGATGGTGCCGTGGGCAAGCAGAGCAAGAAGGTACAGCTCGGTTCGCTGGCACTGGACTGGCGCGGCGACCGTGCGCGGCTGTCGGCCGATCTGTACAGCGCCGATGACCGTGTTGACGGCCCGGCACGTGGCGTAGGCCTGGCACCGGGCGTGGCCATTCCGCGGCCGCCGCGTGGCGATACGCTGATCAACCCGGACTGGGCCTATGTGGACAGCCAGGACAAGGGCGCGATGCTGCGCGGCGAACTGGATATCAACGATAGCCTGATGGCCTACCTGGCCTACGGCACCAGCAAGACCGACTACCGCTACAACGGTTCGATCAGCGCGCAGATCCTCAATCCAGCCGGCGACTTCAGCACGGTGATCGGCCAGCTCGCCTTCGATATCAAGAAGCAGTCTGCAGATGCCGGCCTGCGCGGTTCGTTCCACACCGGCAGCGTCGGCCACCAGTGGGCCGCGAACGTAACCCATTACCAGCACACCCAGAACGACTACGGCCGCCGCAGCGTGCCGGGCTGGGACTGGACCACCAATCTGTACAACCCGGTGTGGGGCCCGGCCGCGCCGTTCGTGGCACCGCACATCTCGCATACCGAGCTGAAGCTGGACAGCATCGGTTTCGCCGACACCCTCGCCTTCGCCGATGACCGCGTGCAGCTGACGCTGGGCGTGCGCCGCCAGCAGGTGGTCAGTGAGACCTTCAATGTCGCCAGCGGTGCGCGCACCTCGCGCTACGACGAGAGCGCCACCACGCCGGCGGCGGCGCTGCTGGTGAAGGCTACCGACACGGTCTCCCTCTACACCAACTACATCGAAGGCCTCAGCCAGGGCGCCACCGCGCCGATGACCGCTGCCAATGCCGGCGATGTGTTCGCACCGTTCCGCACCAAGCAGAAGGAGCTGGGCCTGAAGCTGGACCTGGGCAGCTTCGCGCACACCTTCAGCATGTACGAGATCAAGCGACCGAGCAGCTACACCGATCCGGTCACGAATATCTTCTCGTTTGGTGGCGAACAACGTAACCGCGGTGTGGAATGGGGCTTCTTCGGTGCGCCGCTGGATGGCGTGCGCTTGCTGGGTGGCGTGGCCTACGTGCAACCAAAGCTGACCCGCACGGCAGGCGGCGTGAATGAGGGGCGCATCGCCACCGCCGTGGCGCAGCGGCAGGCCAAGCTGGGCGTGGAATGGGATGTGCCTACCTTGCAGGGCCTCACCTTGACCGGCAATGCCACGGCGATGTCGAAGCAGTACATCAGTGCCGACAACAGCCTGTCGGTACCGGGGCGCACGTTGTTCGATGTGGGGGCGCGCTACAGCACCACCGTGGCGGGTCGACCGCTTGCGCTGCGGGCCAGCGTGAACAACGTGACCAACAAGGCGTACTGGGGCATGCCGTTGTTGTCGAGCCTGGCGCTGGGTGCGCCGAGGACGGTGCTGGTGTCGGCGACGATGGACTTCTGAGAGGCATCCACGCATGGCGTGGATCTACTGGAAATGCATCAGTAGAGCCAGGCCATGCCTGGCTGGCGCCATGGTGAAATGCATCATCGGTAGAGCCAGGCCATGCCTGGCTGGCGTAGCGATGATCCGCCAGGAGCATCCACGCAGGGCGTGGATCATTCCGGCTGCAGGCGGTAGATGGCGTGGCTGGTCAAGGCCAATGCCGCCAGCTTCAGCCCTTCCATCACGCGATCGCCGACGTACTGGTCCGGGCCGCCGTTCTGGCGGGCGCGCTCAGCCGCCAGCAGGATTTCCTGCACGATGCGCAGCCCGGCCAGCGCACCATCGGCATCGGCCAACGCCATGCATCGGCCTGGCAGTTGATGGCGCTCGGGCCAGGGCTGCCCGTCGGCGGCCGCGCCCAACCCGACGCGATGCAGCAGGGCCATCAGGCTGTTGGGATCGGGCGGGATGTCGTGCCCCTCATCGGCATTGGCCGGGGCGTGCTGATGGGGGAACTCCGATGCGTTCATGGCAGGTCTCCGTGCAAGGCATGCGGGACCACCGCCCTTAACAAAGGCGGCGGACGGTACGTGGCTGGAATCCGGTGGTTGTGTGAAGACAGTCCGGTAGGCACGCTTGCGCGCACCTCCACGCACCGCCCGCCATAAGGCGCGGACGGGTTGTCAGCCGGCGCCGCACAAGGCGACGCCGGCTGACAAGCGCGAACAACACAACCAACGGGGATTCCAGCCCCCGGCCATCCTTTTTCAATGGCACCCCATCATGTGCACAACGGGGTGGCAGGCGCCAACAACCCAAGTGCAAAGACAGCAACGTTCACGCAGTGGCAGCATTGTCGCATATCGACAATCGCGCCGAAAATTCAATAACTTGCACCACGCCAATGGCGGCATGCTTCACCCATGCCTGCGACGCGCATTCTTTGACTGCGTCCGGCATTCGAGACATGCGACATGCCGGTTCCGACATTACGCAAGCAGATGGGCAATCAACGCCAGCACCGCCAGATGCCCCACGTAGTACCCATAGAACGCCCAGCGCCAGCGCGGCAGTTGCCACGGCACCCGCGCGGCCAACAGCACCACCGGAACGGCCAGCAGCGCCCAGCCGTTGTGGTTGGCCCAGCACACCGCTGCAAGCCCAACCAGCAACAGCCACCACGCGCGATGCCGGAACGCGATCCAGGCCAGCAGCACAGCACCAACGCCGGCCCACTGGTAATCCACGAGCATCGGCAGCACACCGGCGGCCAGCAACAGCTGCACCGGCCGATTGTTTGCCAGCGCATGCACGGCCACTGCGGCCAGAGCAAAGGTCAACAGGATGTTGAGCGGCAGCCAGGAACCAAATGCGAGCGCATGCAATGGCTGCGCGATCAGCCCCCATAGCGCCAGCCGACGCATCGACTTGCGCAGGTCGGCCCCTGGCTGGGCCAGGTTGCAGGCCATCACCAGCGCGAACAACGGGAAGGCGATGCGCCCCAGTTCACTGACCACTGGCACGTAGCCACCGAACACCACCTTGGCCACGTGATCGCCGGTCATGGCCAGCAGTGCGATCCACTTCAGCAGCTCGCGCGCGCCACTGCTGAGGCCGGGGTCGAAGGTGAACATCCGTGTCGGGGTCGCGTGCATCATCGAAGCTTATGCGCATCGGCAAGCGCATTTCCATCACCGGGCAGGCAGCCAGCGCTGCCGGGTGCCACGGGTGGGGGTATGCTGGCCGCCCTTGATTGTGAGGCCCCCGCCATGCGCACCCTGTACCCCGCCATCGAGCCGTACCGCGAGTTCACCTTGCCGGTGAGCGATCTGCACACGCTGCACATCGAAGAGTGCGGCACCCCGGAGGGCATTCCGGTGGTGTACCTGCACGGCGGCCCGGGCGCCGGTATCTCGCCGACCCATCGCCGCTTCTTCGATCCGGCGCGTTACCGCATCGTGCTGATCGACCAGCGCGGCAGCGGCCGCTCCACGCCGTTTGGCGAACTGCGCGACAACACCACGCAGGACCTGGTGGCCGACATCGAGAAGGTGCGTGAACACCTGGGCATCGAACGCTGGCTGGTCTACGGCGGCTCGTGGGGTTCGACGCTGTCGCTGGCCTACGCGCAGGCCCATCCGGAGCGTGCTACCGGCCTGATCGTGCGTGGCGTCTTCCTCGGCCGCGAAATGGAGAACCGCTGGTTCGCCGAGGTCAGTGGCGGCGCGCGCTGGATCTTCCCGGAACGCTGGGACCGCTATGAGGCCTATATTCCGGAAACCGAGCGCGGTGACATGCTCTCGGCCTATTGGGCGCGTCTGGACGGCCCGGATGAAGCGACCCGCATCGAAGCCGCACAGGCCTGGCTGGGCTGGGAAGACAACGCCGCCACCTTGCAGCACGATGTGAATGCCGAATCCACTGACGATCCGCTGGACACCCTGGCCAAGGCGCGTATCGAAGCGCATTACTTCCGCAACGGCATCTTCCTGGAGCCGGACCAGCTGTTGCGTGGCGTCGATCGCATCCGCCACCTGCCCGGCGTGATCGTGCAGGGGCGCTACGACATCATCTGCCCGCCGCGCAGCGCCTGGGATCTGGCCAAGGCCTGGCCGGAAGCCCGGCTGGAGATGGTGACCTCCGGCCACAGTGCGAACGAGCCGGCCACGGTGGATGCGCTGGTGCGCGCGACGGATGAGTTCGCCGACCGCTTCTGAGCAGATGGGGAGTGCCGGCCGCTGGCCGGCATCCCACCGCTCGATAGAGTCGACTCCCCCCAAGGCGTCCGTGCGCAATCGCTGCTGCGGGCCCGGTGAATGGCGACCCACTGGCGACGCTTCACGGGCCCCATTCTTCGCAGCCCGCTTACAGCCCCGCGCAGAAGATCCGGCCGTGGCCACCGCACCGGTGGTTCGCCCTTTCCTCAGGAGCACGCCATGACCGGTTATCGCTGCCTTCCCATCGCTCTCTCGCTGTGTGCGGGCCTGCTGCTGGGCGCCTGTTCCAAGACCCAGGAGGCCAGCAAGGCAACGGCCGCCGAGGACGTGACCGAAGTAAGGCTCATCCCTGCCTACGAATCGCTGGACAAGGACAAGGACGGCATCGTCACGCTGGCCGAGGTGGACGCCGTCGCGCCAGACTGGGCCGAGCGACTGCATGCCTGCGACACAGACCGCAACAAGACGCTGAGCCGCGGCGAGTACGACGTGTGCAAGCAGACCAGCGCTTCGCGTTGAGCCATCACTGAACCATCGATTGGCGCTGCGCATGCCCGGCTATACCAAGGTATAGCCGGGCTAACCCACGAGCCTCTAGGACTGCCCCATTCAGGGGCGGACAATAGCGCCACTGGCCCGGGCAATCCTGGCCGGCCCCCTCCCCTCATGGAGACGCAGATGGACCCCGACCCTGCCGGGCGCACCGCGCCCCGGATGACCGCTTGTTGCCTGTTCCTGGCGCCTGCCCGCCGGTCCCTGCCTGCCTGAGTGACGGGGGACTGCCAGGCGCCGTCTGCCTGGAGAGCACCCCATGTCCTACAAGATCCTCTACATCACCCTGCGCCGCCTGATCGGTGAGCGCGATGTTGCCGGCCTGCGCAGCCAACTGCTGCAGCACGGCCCCGTGATGTTCGCCCGTTCGCTGTCGCTCGGTTCGCCGCGCGTGGTGGCCGACGCGCTGTCGCTGCTGCCGATCAGCGAGCGCATCACCGTGCTGCGGCACCTGCCCTACCCCCTGCGCGATGCGATGAAGCCGCTGTGCATCGGCGGCAGCCAGCGCCTGCACATGCAGCCGTGGTCACCGGCGGTGCTGGCGATGCGCCACGCCTGATCTGTTTCATCCGTTCCGTTCGTGTTCCGGCCGCGGCCGGCTCTGACATTCGAGGAGAGTCCCATGAGCCTGCTCAACGCCTGGTTCAATGCCTTCCTGCGCAGCCGTCGCGCAGGCAACCTGTTCCGTCGCCGTGCGATGCCCGAAGCCGGTTTTGGCCCGGGCAGTGCCGAAGCAGCACCGTTCGCGCTCACCACCGGCCTGGTCACCCTCGCGCAGCAGGAGGAAGCCGAGCTGCTGGCCACGTTGGGGTCGCATGCCGATGGTCTCAGCCCGCATGAGGCCGAGGAACGGCTGGCTACGCTCGGCCCCAACGAGGTGGATCACGAAAAGCCGCTGCCGTGGTGGCGGCACCTTTGGCAGTGCTACCGCAATCCGTTCAACCTGCTGCTGACCGTGCTGGCGGCGGTGTCCTGGCTGACCGAGGACATCAAGGCTACCGTGGTCATCGGTGCGATGGTGCTGCTGTCCACGCTGATCCGCTTCGTGCAGGAAGGCCGGTCCAACCGTGCCGCCGAGCGACTGAAGGCATTGGTCGGCAACACCGCACGCGTGTTGCGCCGCAATCCGGGTACCGAGGCCGCCGATGTGGCCGACCAGTACTTCGGTGCGCACCTGCACAGCCGCCGCCCGGCGCGCCTGCTGGACCTTCCGATCCGCGAGCTGGTGCCCGGTGACCACATCGTGCTGTCGGCCGGCGACATGATTCCGGCCGACTGCCGCGTGTTGACCGCCAAGGACCTGTTCGTGGCACAGGCCGCAATGACGGGCGAGTCGCTGCCGGTGGAGAAGTTCGCGCACCCCGGCGACGGTCTGGCTGGCCTGCTGGAACAGCACAACCTGCTGTTCATGGGCACCAATGTGGTGTCCGGTACTGCCACGGCCGTTGTGCTGGCCACCGGCAATCGCACCTACTTCGGCACGCTGGCCCAGCGCAGCACCGCCACGGATCGCGCACCGACCGCGTTCCAGGCCGGCGTCAACAGTGTCAGCTGGCTGCTGATCCGCTTCGCGCTGGTGATGGTGCCGTTCGTGCTGCTGATCAACGGTTGGACCAAGGGCGACTGGACCGAGGCGTTCCTGTTCGCGCTGTCGGTGGCAGTGGGCCTGACCCCCGAAATGCTGCCGATGATCGTCACCTCCACCCTGGCCAAGGGTGCGGTGCTGCTGTCGCGGCGCAAGGTGATCGTCAAGCGCCTGGATGCGATCCAGAACTTCGGCGCGATGGAAGTGCTGTGCACCGACAAGACCGGCACCCTTACCCAGGACAAGATCGCGCTGGAGCGTCATACCGATGTGTTCGGCCACGATTCGGAAGACGTGCTGACGTTCGCTTACCTCAACAGCCATTTCCAGACCGGGTTGATCAACCTGCTGGACCGCGCGGTGCTGGAGCACGTGGAGCTGCAGAGTTCGCTGCGGCTGTCGCAGGACTACCACAAGGTGGATGAGATCCCGTTCGACTTCGAGCGCCGCCGCATGTCGGTGGTGGTCTCCGAGCGCGAGGACCACCACGAGCTGATCTGCAAGGGCGCCGTCGAGGAGATGCTGGCGGTATGCAGCACGGTGCGCGAGAACGGCCAGGACATGCCGCTGGACGAACATCGCCTGGCCCGCGTACGGCAGACCACCGAAGAACTGAACGAACAGGGCCTGCGCGTGGTGGCGGTAGCGATGAAGGAAACCGCGGCCAGCCAGACTGTGTACACGCAGGCCGACGAGTGCGGCTTGACCCTGGTCGGCTACGTGGCCTTCCTGGATCCGCCCAAGGAATCGGCTGCGCAGGCGCTGCAGGCGCTGGCCGCGCATGGCGTGGAAGTGAAGGTGTTTACCGGCGACAACGAGCTGGTGACCGCCCGCGTCTGCGCGCAGGTCGGTCTGGAGACCGACACCATCCTGACCGGCCCGCAGATCGAGCGCATGGACGACGCCGACGTGGCGAAGGCGCTGCAGCAGCATCGTGTGTTCGCCCGCCTGACGCCGCTGCACAAGGAACGGCTGGTACGTGAACTGCGCGCGCAGGGCAAGGTGGTCGGCTTCCTCGGCGACGGCATCAACGATGCACCGGCGCTGCGTGCGGCCGACATCGGCATCAGCGTGGACAGCGCGGTGGACATCGCCAAGGAGGCCGCCGACATCATCCTGCTGGAAAAGAACCTGATGGTGCTGGAGGAAGGCGTCATCCAGGGCCGGCGCACGTTCAACAACATGCTGAAGTACATCCGCATGACCGCCAGCTCCAACTTCGGCAACGTATTCTCGGTGCTGGTGGCCTCGGCCTTCCTGCCGTTCCTGCCGATGCTGCCCTTGCAGCTGCTGGTGCAGAACCTGCTGTACGACATCTCGCAGATCGCCATTCCGTTCGACAACGTGGACGAGGAGCTGGTGCGCAAGCCGCTGAAGTGGAACCCGGCAGACATCGGCCGCTTCATGGTGTTCTTCGGGCCGATCAGCTCGATCTTCGACCTGAGCTGTTTCGCGCTGATGTGGTACGTGTTCGATGCACGCACGCCGGCGGACCAGGGTCTGTTCCAATCCGGTTGGTTCGTGGTCGGCCTGCTGACCCAGACCCTGATCGTGCACATGATCCGTACGCCGAAGGTACCGTTCCTGCAGAGCATCGCGGCTCCGCCACTGCTGCTGATGACTGGCCTGATCATGGCAATCGGCGTGATCCTCCCGATGAGCCCGCTGGCCGGCTACTTCAAGCTGCAGGCGCTACCGGCCGGCTACTGGCCGTTCCTGGTGGCGATCCTGTTCGGTTATGCGGTGCTGACCACCGCACTGAAGAGGATCTACATCCGTCGCTACGGCTGGCAGTAACCGGCCCGCGCAGGGAGAAACACGATGGACCTCAATCCGAACCTGCCGGCGTTCAACGCCGGCGCCACGCTCAGCTCGCTGATCAGCCTGTCAGTGGCCTTCGTGCTGGGCACGATCATCGGCCTGGAGCGACAGCTGCGCCAACGCACCGCAGGCCTGCGCACCAACACGCTGGTGGCGGTGGCTGCGGCGGTATTCGTCGATCTGGCGGTACGCTTCCATGACCTCTACGGTGGCCCGCCGTCGCCGCTGCATGTGGTGGCCTATGTGATTTCCGGCGTCGGCTTCCTCGGCGCTGGCGCGATCATGAAGGATGGTGCGCAGGTGTCCGGCCTGAACACCGCCGCGACGTTGTGGGGCTCTGCGGCGGTGGGTGCCTGCGCCGGCATCAAGCTGTTGCCGGAGGCGGTGCTGGCGGCCGTGTTCGTGCTGGCCGCCAACACCCTGTTGCGACCGGTGGTGAACCGCATCCAGCGACAGCCGCTGCCGGAAGCGTTCAGCGAGGCAACCTATGCGATCAACGTGGTCTGCCAGCGCGAGCAGCAGGCCGAGGTGCTGGACCAGCTGTTGCTGCTGCTTGAGCAGGCGCAGTACCCCGTGCGGGCGGTGGACCAGCGCCCGTTTGGCGAGCGTGATGTGGAGATCGAAGCGGTGCTGTATGCCACCACGGTGGATGCCGGTGAGCTCGATGCCGTGCTGGCCACGCTGGCGACCACGCCCGGCGTGCTGCAGGGGTTCTGGAACGCCAGCCTGGAGGAGTAGTGCCGGCCGCTGGCCGGCAACACCGTGACACCCCGAAGCACCGTGCGGATGCCGGCCAGCGGCCGGCACTACCAGGCATCGTTTTGGTTCGCGCCGACCAAGGTCGGCATCTACCGAACAGCGCTTTGCTATCCTTTCCGCCCACGCCAGGGAACTATCCCGATGCCATCGCTGTCGCCCCGTCGCCCCTTGGTGCTGCTGGCCCTGATCGTCGTGATGGCGGCGATCTTCCTGATCGACACCGTTACCGATTACGCCGTGGCTGCGGCCTGCTTCTACGCAGCGGTCATCCTCGCCGCGTCGCGCGTACTTGGCACACGCGGGCTGGTCCGCCTTGCCCTCGCCTGCATCGCACTCACCGCCCTGAGCTTTTTCCTCACCCGCTTCGGCACCTACCGCATCGGCCTGGTCAATTCGGTGATCGGCATGCTGGTGATTGCCATCACCACCTATCTTGCGTTGAAGATGGAAGCGGCCAAGGCCGCCGTGCAGGAAGCACAGGGCCGCCTGCTGCGGGTGGCGCGCGCCTCCACCGTGGGCGAATTGACCACTTCCATCGCGCATGAAGTGAACCAGCCGCTGGCGGCCATCGCCAGCAGCGCCGAAGCCTGCCAGCGCTGGCTGGCACAGGACCCGCCGAACGTGGACAAGGCACGCCAGACCGTGGCCCGCATCCTGGCCGACGCGCACCGTGCCGGTGACGTGATCGCCCGCATCCGCGGACTCACCCAGGGCGCAGCTCCGGAACGGCGCGCCTTCGACCTGAACCTGGCGGTGGAGGAAATGCTGGCGCTGTCGCGCAGCGAGCTGGACCAGCACGGCGTGGCCGTGGCCCTGCTGCTCGATGCCGACCTGCCCCCGGTGCAGGCCGATCGTGTGCAGGTGCAGCAGGTGATCGGCAACCTGATCCTCAATGCGGTGGATGCGATGGAAGCGATGCCGACCGCCGACCGACGCCTGTCCCTGTTGACCCAGCGCAACGGACAGAGGGTCAGCCTCAGCGTGCGCGACCGCGGTGTCGGCCTGCCCACCGATCATCCCGAGCGCGTGTTCGATGCGTTCTGGACCACCAAATCACATGGGCTCGGCCTGGGCTTGAGCCTGAGCCGTTCGATGATCGAGGCCAACGACGGCCAGATCCGCGCCGAACGACCAGCAGGCGGCGGTGCCTGCTTTGTGTTTGATCTGCCCGTCGCCACGGATGTTCAACATGCGTAAGCCCGCTGCCCCAGCCATCGATTCAGCACCCATCGTCTATGTGGTCGACGACGATCCGTCGGTGCGCGCCGCACTGGAAGACCTGCTGGCCTCGATGGGCCTGCAGGTGCGGGCCTTCGCTTCCACCCAGGCCTTCCTCGAACACGAACTGGAAGACGCGCCGGCGTGCCTGGTGCTGGACGTGCGCATGCCCGGCCAGAGCGGCCTCGAGTTCCATCGCACGATGGGCAGCCACGGCCTGCAGCTGCCGGTGGTGTTCATCACCGGCCACGGCGACATCGCCATGGGCGTCAACGCGATCAAGGACGGCGCCATCGAGTTCCTGACCAAACCCTTCCGCGACCAGGAACTGCTCGATGCCATCCACAAGGGCATCGAGATCGACCGCCAGCGCCGCCGCGACGGCGAGGCACTCGGCGCGCTGCAGCTGCGCTGGGGCACCCTCAATGCCGGCGAGCGCGAGGTGGTCGATGGCGTGGTGCGCGGCCGCCTCAACAAGCAGATCGCCGGCGACCTCGGGGTCAGCGAAATCACGGTGAAGGTGCGCCGCGCACAGGTGATGCGCAAGATGGGCGCACGTACCCTGGTTGATCTGGTGCGCATGTACGACCGGCTGCAGGCGGGCATCGCATGAGCGTGCATGTTGCGCTGCTGCGTGCGGTGAATGTCGGCGGCACCGGCAAACTGCCGATGGTTGAACTGGTGGCGATGTGCGAGGACGCAGGCTTCAGCGACGTTCGTACCTATATCTCCAGCGGCAACGTGGTGTTCCGCAGCGGGCTTGACGAAGCCGGTGTGCGGCAGGCCCTTGGCCAACGGCTGCAGGCCTACGCCGGCAAACCGCTGGGCGTACTGGTGCGCTCGGCAGCTGAGATCGCGGCGGTTGCCGCACGCAATCCGTTTCCGCACGCCGCCGGCAATCGCGTCGTCGCGTTGTTCGTGGATGCCACACTGCCCGCCGATCCCTTGACCGGAGTGACTGGCCTGCGCGATGAGCAGCTGGCACTCGGCGATCGTGAGCTCTTCATCCACTATGGCGACGGCATGGCCGACTCGCGCCTGCGGACTCCCTATGCCCAGCAAGGCACCGCCCGCAATCTCAACACGGTCGGCAAGCTTGCGGCGATGGCCGCCGCACTCGGCTAGCCCGCATCCTGGGCACCGTCATCGGAGGAGGTAGACCTGCATCCTGCACGCCCCGCTGACAAGCTGGATCCGGCTACTTCTTCGTCGCCAGCACGATCACCCCGGCCACCACCAGGCCAATGCCGCTCCATTCACGCAGGCTCGGCCGTTCGCCCAGCAGCAGGTAGGCCAGCACGATCACCAGTACTACGCTGAACTTGTCGACCACCGCCACCTTGGCCAGTTCGCCACTCTGCAGCGCGCGGAAATAGAACAGCCATGAAGCGCCGGTGGCCAGTGCCGACAGCACCAGGAACAACTGGGTGCGGCCCGGCAGCAACAACGGATTGGACCATTTGCCGGTGACCACCACCAGCGGCAGGATCACCGCCGCTACCACCAGGGTGCGGATGGCCATGGCCAGATCAGAGTCGACGCCCTTGACTCCTGCTTTGGCGAACAGCGCGGTCATTGCCGCGAACAACGCCGACAACCCGGCCCAGACCAGCCATTGCGGAATGTTCTGCATGCCGCGCCACTCCCGTGTCAGAGGGTCTTTGTCGCCACGCTACGCCCATCCACCGCCGGTGCAAGCACCGTGGCGGACAGCGCAGCTCAGGCCCGTCGCAGGCGGTGCTTCAACCGCGTATCCATCAACCCCACCGCCAGCAGCACCGCACTGGTCAGCCACCCAGCGGCCAGCAGATGGGTGTGCGGCAAGACCACGCCCAACACGACCAGCGCCACGGCACCGATCAGATGCGAATACGGCGCCCGTCCGTACACGATCCGCTTGTACAAGGCGCTGCCGAGCAGGTAGATCAACGGGCCGGCCACCAGCACGGTGGCGTACACCGCGGTCACCACCGCTCCCGGATGGTCCATGACCAGATCGTTGCCCACCGCTGTGGCGATGATGCCGGCGATCAGCAGCGCGTGCACATAGTGGAAATTGGCGCCCATCCGGCCCGGGTCGTCGGCGTGGCTGATGGCCTCGGTGGCATCGCGGCTGGAGATGCCGAAATACAGCCACCACATGGCGATGGTGCCGGCAAAGGTGGCAAGCACCGCAGACACCACCGCAGCACTCCACTGTTCGACCTCGCTGAGCACGCCACCGGTAGCCAGCAGCGTCTCGCCGAGCGCGACGATGACGAACAGCTGGCAACGCTCGGCCAGGTGCCCGCCTTCGATGGTCCACTCACGGGTATGCGAACGCCCCAACCCCGGGAACGCAAAACCGAACATCGGCGAGACGTACTCGCAGGCCACCGCCACTGCCCACAGCGCCAGCCGCGTATTACCGTCGGCCGCAGCGCCTGCCAGCCAGAAACAGGCCGACACGCTCAACCACGCCAGCATGCGGCGGAAGTTCGGCGCCAGCGCGTGCGTGCGGCCAACCTCGAGCAGCACGAACACGGTGCGCCCGACCTGCATGGTGGCATACGCCCCGGCGAACACCCAGGCACGGTCGGCGAAGGCCTCGGGTATGGACGAGGACATCAGCAAGGCCAGCAGCATGGTGGCAAACAGCAGGCCGCGGATACGCGGCGCTTCCGGGTCGAACCAGTTGCTGATCCAGCACGCATACTGCCAGCCCAGCCACACCGCAAACCACAGCACCAGCGTCTGCAGCACGCCGGCCAGGTCCAGGTGATGCAGCAGATGGTGGCTGAGCTGGGTAACCGCAAATACGTAGACGAGGTCGAAGAACAGCTCTTCGTAGGTCACGCGTGCATGGTGGCCGTCGCGCTGGCGCAACGCCGGCAATCGCAGTGGTGTACTCATGGCCGTCCTTCAGCGCGCCAGGCGCCAGTAGAGCAGACCGGCCAGCAGGGCCGGCACCGCGAACACCAGTAGCAGGATCGGCAGTTCCTCGCGCACCGCATAACCGGCCTTGCTGACACCCACCCACATGTTGGCTACCGTCACCAGCAGCCAGGTCGCCATGAATGCGATCAGCGCCGTGGGCAGCTGTGACGTGCCCACGCTCCACAGACGCCCGAACAGCAGGAACACGCCCAGCAGCACCACGCCACCCACCATCACCAGAAGCACATGCATGATTCACCTCCTTGAGCCTGCAGGCAGGCTAGCCGTGGCCGATTCTGCGCTCCAGCCGATGATCGTGGATTCACTTTCCAGACGCGGCGAACAATCCCCGCGGCAAGAACCGCATGGCAAACGAGAACAGTTCCCATTAGTATTGCGTCATCACGCAGGGATGACCTCCCGGCGCCCGCCCTTCACCCTTGCTGCCCGTCCGGATGCCCCCGCCGACACATCCCTACCCACCTGCGCTGCCGCTGGTGTCCTCGCTGGTGCGCCACTACGAGGAACTGGTGGACTACCTGCATCGCCGGTTCCGCTCGCCCGGGCTGGCCCGCGAAGTGGTGCACGATGTCTGTGTGCGCCTGCTGGAACGTCCGGCCGTGCATGATGCCCGCCAACCGATCGCGCTGCTGCGCAGGATCGCCCACGATGCGGCAGTCGACCGCTGCCGCGCCGAGGATCTGCGCCGGCACTGGGTCGAGCCCCGCGCCGAACTTCCCGAGGGCGCCTGCGAGCACCCAGGGCCCGAGCGGCAGGCACAGGGCCAGCAGGCACTGCAGTGGCTGACCGCCAGCATCGAGCGCATGCCGTGCCGGCGGCAGCAGGTCTTCGTCCTGCACAAGATCCATGAGCTGCCCCAGGCCGAGGTGGCGCAGCGGATGGGTATCGGCCTGAAGGCGGTCGAGCGTCATCTGCGCCTGGCCATGGCCGACTGCCGGCTGCACGGTGCACTGCGGTGAGCCCTGCGTCCCCTGACCCGCTCCCCCCGTCGTCGCCCGCCGAACCGTCTGCCGAGGACATGCTCGACCAGCACCGCGACCTGCTGAAAGAGCGCTTCCCGTTGCCGGACCCGGAGCAATTGCAACGGCGCCGTGGAGGAGCTACCGCAAAACGGGCGCTACCGTTGCTGTTGCTGGCGGCCGGCGCACTGCTGCTGGCTGACCCCGCCTGGCAGGTGCGTGACTACCAGACCGCTGTCGGCGAACGTCGTGACATCAACCTGCCGGACGGCAGCCGCGTGCTGCTCGACGCGGGAACCCAGCTGCAGCTCCGTCGCCACCTGCGTTCGCGACAGGTGCTGCTGGTGCAGGGCCATGCGCGCTTCGAGGTACAGCACTCGTCGTGGCGCCGCTTCCAGGTCGATGCCGGGCCTGTCCAGGTCCGCAACTACGGCACGGTATTCGACGTTGACCGCCAGGGCGATCTCAGCGAAGTCACGCTGTGGCGTGGCGAGGTCGGTGTCAGCGTGGACGGCGGTGGTGCCGAGCAACGCCTGAAGCCGGGCCAGCGCCTGCTGGCCCAGCCAGGATCGTTGTCTCCACCGGAAGCGGTGGACCCGGATCGGGCCGACTGGACCAGTGGCCGGCTGCAGTTCGACCGCATGCCGTTGGCCGAGGTGCTGCGCATCCTGCAGCGCTATCACGACCGCCCGATCGTGCTGGACGACCCCGCACTGGGACCGCTGCAGGTGTCGGGCGTTTTCGATGCTGATCGTGCCGAGACTGCGGTCGCCCTGTTGCCGGAGATCCTGCCGGTGCAGGTGCATGCCGGCACCGATGGCAGCCTGCATCTGCGCGCCCGCGATTGAATGCCCTGCCGAGGGTGGGTTGCGCGCCGTCCCATCCGGCAAGTGCTTGAACCCTTCCGAAGGACCCCCGCATGACCCGCCCTGTTCCGCCTGCCGCCCTGCGCCGGCTGGCCCCCACCCTGCTCGCTGCCTGCCTGTGTGCAGCCCTGCCGGCCACGGCGCAGACCGCTGCGCCCGCACCCGTCGAGCTGCACCTGCCGGCCGGCCCGCTGCAGGCTTCGCTCAACTCGCTGGCCCGGCAGAGTGGCATCCAGCTGCTGTTCGCGGCCGACAGCGTGAGCGGCCGCAATGCGCCCGCCCTCGACGGCCGCTACACCCCGCACGACGCCCTGCAGCGCCTGTTGGCCGGGCAAGGCCTGGCGATGCAGGAACGTTCGCCGGGTGTGTTCGTGGTGAGTGCCGCGCCAGCGCCGGCGAAGCCGCGCACCCCGGCCCGGGCCGCGTCATCGGCGCCGACATCAGCCACGACGACGTCGCTGGCCCGCGTCACGGTATCGGCCTCGACCGCGCGCATGCCGCAGGGCGAGACCGCCATGCCCAACACCATCACCGTGCTGACCCGCGAGGACATCGCCCAGCAGCTGGCGCTGGGTTCGGATGTGTCGCGGGTGCTGTCGTCACAGATCCCGGCGTTTGCCCCGGCGCGCGAGAAGATGTCCAACTACGGCGAAACCATGCGTGGCCGCGGCATCCTGTACATGGTCGACGGTGTGCCGCAGTCCACGCCGCTGCGCGATGGCTCGCGTGATTCGCACACCATCGACCCGGCGATGATCGAGCGCATCGAGGTCATCCACGGCGCCAACGCGCTGCAGGGCATCGGCGGTACCGGCGGCATCGTCAACATCATCACCCGCAGCGCGCCCAGTGAGCCAGGGGCGTTCCTGCTCGACACCAACGTCAGCTACAGCTCCGCCCTGCCCAGCCGCAGCGATGACAATGGCCAGCGCGGCTCGGCCCTGGTGGGCGTGCGCGGCGAGCTGTTCGACCTGGTGGCCGGCCTGGCCTATGAGAAACAGGGTCTGTACCACGACGGCGAGGGCCGATCGATCGGCACCAACGCGCAGGGCGAGCTGATGGACTCGACCTCATCGAACGTATTCGCCAAGCTGGGCTGGAACATTGCCGAGGGCCACCGCCTGCAGGTGATGGCCAACCGCTACGAACTGCGTGGGCTGGACAACTACCTGGCCATCAACGGTGACTACCGGACCGGTCGCCCGACCATTTCGGTTCCCGGTGATACGCCACTCGATCCGCCGATGAACCGCTCGCGTTCGCTCACCGTGGACTACAGCGCCGCCGACCTGCTCGGTGGCCGTTTCCAGGCGCAGGCCTTCGCAGTGGATTTCGAAGGCCGCTATGGCGCCAGCCAGTGGGATCCGTGGGGCAACACCGGTGCCAATGCCGCCTGGGACCAGACCCAGAACGAATCGGACAAGCGCGGCTTCAAGCTGACCCAGAGCTGGAGCCGCATCGCCGACACAACGCTGGACGTGACCCTGGGCCTGGACGGCCTGCGCGACCGCACCCACCAGGTGCTGCTGGCCAGTGGCATGAACTGGGTGCCGCAGACCACCTACCAGAGCCTGTCACCGCTGCTGCAGCTGCACTGGTGGCCGACCGACCACCTGATGCTGTCCGGCGGCCTGCGCTACGAAAAGGGCGAGCTGGAGGTGGGCGACTACACCACCCTGCCCCGTTACGGCGCACGCAAGGTGGCCGGTGGCAAACCGACGATGAGCGAGACCCTGCCCAACTTCGGCGCGGTCTGGTACATCAACGACCGCCTGAACGCCTACGCCTCGTACTCGGAGGGCTACACCGTTGCCGACGTCGGCCGCGTGCTGCGCGCCATCAACCGCGACGGCCAACGCGTGGACAGCCTCATCGACCTGTCACCGGTGGTGTCGGACAACCGCGAGATCGGCCTGGAGTACGACGATGGCCGCTTCAGCGGTGACATTGCCTACTACACCTCCGAATCCAAGCTCGGCTCGGTACTGATCTACGATCCGGGTATCGATGCCTATGCGGTGCAGCGCCAGGCCACCCGCGTGGAAGGCTTTGAAAGCAACCTGCGCCTGCGGCTGGGCGACAGCCGGCTTGGCCTGGGCTATGCGCGCGCCAACGGCCGCTACGATGCCGACGTTGACGGCCGCCTCGACAGCGACCTGGCTGGCGTGAACATCGCACCGAACCGGCTGACCGCGTTCTGGGAACAGAGCTGGACGCCGCAGCTCAGCACCCGCCTGCAGGCCAGCCATGCCTTCGACCGCGACTTCGACCTGCGTGGCACGCAGGTGGCGGAGTTCAAGGGTTACACCACCGTGGATCTGGTCGCGCGCTACACGTTGGACAAGCATGCCTTCACGCTGGGCGTGCAGAACCTGGCAAACAAGCAGTACATCAGCTACTACTCGCAGACCACGCCGTCGAACCCGAGCTATTTCTCCGGCCGCGGTCGGGTGCTGACGCTGGGGTGGCAGTACCGCTACTGAGTCCGCGCAGGGCCCGGGGCGGCGTTGCCCCGGGTCCCACTGGAATCTGCGGGTCACGCGGCGTAGCGACGCTCACCCTGCAGCCAGGTCTCCATCACCTTCAGGTCGATGATCCTTGCCGGGTCGATCGTGAGCGGATCGCGGTCGAGGATCACCATGTCCGCATATTTTCCGTGCTCCAGGCTGCCGACGATGTCGTCCACTCGGCACTGCCATGCCGCATCGATGGTCACTGCACGCAGGGCCTGTTCGACGCTGATGCACTCATTTGGGTTCAACACTTCGCCGCCATCACGCATGCGCCGGTTCACCGCGTTGTCGATGTAGCGCAGCGGCTCGATGGTGGTGACGTTGAAATCCGAATGCAGCGAGATGCGAAGCCCGCCCGCCAGCGCCGACCGGCATGGATCGTAGAGATCGGCGCGCTGCGGGCCGAGGATGTTGTCCCGGAAGGCCTTACCCCAGTAGTACACGTGCCCGATCAGGAACGAAGGCGAAACCTGCAGCTCGGCGAGCTGCGTGATCTGGTCGCCATGCAGCACGCTGCAATGCTCGATGCGGTGGCGATGATCGGCACGTGGCGTGTTGGCCAGCACGGTCTCGTAAACCTTCAGGGTGGTATCGATGGCCGCATCGCCATTGGCATGGATACCGACCTGCCAACCGAGATCGTGGGCGCGCTGCACACCTTCTGTCAGCTGCTCCTGCGTGTAGTTCAGCGAACCCCGCTTGTCCGAGCCGAGATAGTTCACGCGCTGGTAGCCGGTCTGCGCCTGGTTGGAGCCATCGGACCAGAACTTGATACCCGTCAGGCGGAAGCGGTCATCACCGTGGCCTGGCTTGAGCCCCAGCTCAACCCAGTCGTCCATCAGGTCCGAGGTAAGAAAGCCTGAATAGCGGATAGGCGGATTCTTCGCCATCACGCGATTGAGAACCTTGAGATCGGTTACGCCGCCGGACCCGATGCCTGCATCATGCAGGCCTGTGCAGCCGGCCTTGGCCGCGTCGGAGAACAGCTGCTGGATCAATGCGACGTAGCGATCCTCGTCGGGGATCGGCATTGCCGCCATGAATGGCTTCATCGCAGGAGACTCCTGCATGCGTCCGGTCAGCTTCCCGTCGTCGCGATCGTAGCGTCCCTGGTCCGGATCCGGCGTTGCATCGGTGACTCCGGCTGCGGCGAAGCCCTTGCTGTTGCTGTAGGCAACGTGTCCATTGGATTCAAGGACGAACACCGGATTATCCGCAGCAACCGCATCCAGCGCCGTCATGGTGATCGGCTCACCCGGCATCAGCGACGGGTCGATGCCCTGCGCAACCACCCATTCGCCGGGCTTGCCCGCACTCGCGGCGGCACCGATCTTCGACAGCGCCTCGGCCAACGTGCCGGTACTGAACGGCGTCACATCCACCCAGTCGGACAGCATCGCCATCGCCGAGTGCATATGCGGGTCGATGAAGCCTGGCAGCAGCGTCCTGCCGCGCAGGTCGACCACGTCGGTCTGGCGCCCTCGATGCAGCATGACGTCCTCGTGGCTGCCCGTGGCCAGGATCCGCCCCTGGCGAACCGCGATGGCCTGCACCTTGCCCTTTGGCCCAAGCGTGTGGATCGGGCCGCCATGGAAGATCACATCCGCCGGCCCTGTCAGGTTCGACGCCGGCGTAGCGGAGAACGCTGCCAGCGGTACGGCCGACCCGACCAGCGCCCCCGCACCCAACCCGACCATTCCGCCCAGAAACTCGCGACGTGCCTGCAGGAATGCCGCAGCTCCTGGATTGCACACAATGCACATGCGCCTGCTCCTTCCTTGTGGTCGGTGCAGGCTACCCCGTGCGATGCGAACACGTTGCGAACCGCATCGCCCTTTCACGGCAGCAGTCGCGCCAGTATTCCGACACCCGTAACCCAGGCTCATGGCAGGCATGAGAAATCATCGAAACGGCATCGGAAAGTGCCGTGCTAGCCTCGATCCACCTTCACAGCACGCCCTTCATATGCGCCTGAACCAGCTCGCCTTCACGCTCGCGGCGGCACTCCCGATCACCCACGCCAGCGCCGCAGAAGCGCCCTTGCCACAGCTGCGGGCCTACACCGTGGATGCGTCCTGGCTGCAGCCGATGGCGCCGCTGCAGATTGCCGACCACACCTGGCAGATCGGTACCGAGAACCTGACCGCGCTGCTGGTGCAGACCGCCGAAGGCGCAGTGCTGCTGGACGGCGGCATGCCACAGATGGCCGGTCACCTGCTGGACAACCTGAAGTTGCGCGGCGTGGCCCCGCAGGACCTGCGATTGATCCTGCTCAGCCATGCGCACGCCGACCACGCCGGCCCGGTGGCCGAGCTCAAGCGTCGCACCGGCGCGCACGTGGTGGCCAACGCCGAATCGGCGGTACTGCTGGCGCGCGGCGGTAGCGACGACCTGCACTTTGGCGACGGCATCACCTATCCGCCCACCAGCGCCGACCGCATCATCATGGATGGCGAAGTGGTCACGGTGGGTGGCATCGCGTTCACCGCGCACTTCATGCCGGGGCACACCCCGGGCAGCACCGCCTGGACCTGGACCGATACCCGCGATGGCAAGCCGGTGCGCATCGCCTACGCCGACAGCCTGAGTGCACCGGGCTACCAGTTGAAGGGCAACCCCCGTTATCCGCGCCTGATCGAGGACTACAAGCGCAGCTTCGCGACGGTTCGGTCGCTGCCCTGCGATCTGCTGCTGACCCCACACCCGGGCTCCAGCAACTGGGACTACGCTGCCGGCAGCAAGGCCAGCGCCAAGGCATTGACCTGCAACGCCTACGCGGATGCGGCCGAGAAGAAGTTCGACGCGCAGCTGGCCAAGGAAACGGCCGGGGCCCGTTGAATCTGTAGAGTCGAGCTTGCTCGACTGAAGCGAAGAGCAGTCGAGCGTGGCTCGACTCTACAAAGAGCAAACCGGCCGCGTGGAAAGGTGCCGGTCAGACCGACCGGCACCGCCACTGACTGTCAGCCGCCCTGCCCGTGCTGGGCAAACGGCTCGGTGCTGCCGTCGGTACGCACCAGCTCGACGGTATACGGCTGCACATAGCCGTCCGGCATTTCCATACCCGGCGAACCGGCCGGCATGCCGGGCAGCACCAGCCCGCGCGCTGCGGGGCGTTCGACCAGCAGACGCTTGATGTCCTCGGCCGGGATGTGGCCCTCGACCACATACCCGCCGATCTCGGCGGTGTGGCAGGACGCCTTGCCGACCGGTACACCCAGCCGGACCTTGATCGGGTTCATGTCATCGGTGTCGCGCACATCGACCTGGAAGCCAGCCGCCTTCAGGTGATCAACCCAGATGCCGCAGCAACCGCAGCTGGCGGTCTTGTGCACGATGGCCACCGGCAAAGCCGGATCGACCTTGGCCGGGCTGGCCTGGGTCGGTGCCGACGCCTCGCTGGCGACCGGCGCCGCAGAGGATTCTTCGGCGGCACGAGCGCAGGCGGTCGTGGCCAACACGGTGCCCAGCAGCAGGCCGAGGGAGAGAGTACGGTTCATTAGTGATTCCTTTGCAGAGGCGGGCAACGTGGCCCGCCGCCCACGCATCGAAGGCGCAAGCAGAGTCGAGAAAAAGTCGAGCAGTCATGGCAGGCGCTTGAGGCCTGCAGGAAATCACACGATGGGGGGACGCAACGGGTCCAGTATCGGCGGCGATGCGCGTTGCTGGGTCTTGGCCGGAACAGGCGCCTCGCGCCAGGGCGAGGCCGGTGTTCCGTTCAATGTCGCCAGCATCCCAAGACAGGCCGGCGGGCATTCGCACTCACCGCTCTGGCAGGCCGCCGGGGCCGCATCATCGCAGCAGCCCGCTGCCGCCATCGCGGCCGAGTGCGGTGCAGCGCAATGGTCCTGGCTGGCCGGGCCGCTGTACGAAGACGCGGCGAGCGCCAGCGCTGGTGCATTCAGCACCAAGGCGACAAGCAACATCCATCGCAGCAGCAGGCCAGGCAGGTTCACACGCCGATGATAGCCGATGCGCGTGCTACGCAATCGCCGCCGCCATCGCCCGCATCCGCACCGGGATCGACTTCGCTGCGGGTGTGCCGCTGATCCGGTCGTAGTAGTCCAGCGGTAGCAACGGGTTCAGTTCGGGGTAGTAACCGGCCAGCGCGCCGCGCGGCATCGGGTAGTCCAACACGGTCAGACCCTCGATGCGGCGCTGCACGCCATCACCGCTGATCGTCTCCAGGCTGACCAGCACCTCTTTCTCCAGACCGCGCGCCAGCCGGTCCTCGATGTTCATGAACAGCACCATGCGATCGTTGTACACGCCGCGATAGCGGTCGTTGTAGCTGTAGATGGTGGTGTTGTACTGATCGTGTGAGCGCACCGTGGCCAACCGCAGCATGTCCGGGTCATGTACGGGATCGTCCACGTCCAGGCCAGGCATCACCAGGATGTTGGCCTTGCCATTGGGTGTAGGCCAGACGCGGCGGCGCGGCGGAATGTCCAGGTGGAAGCCATGCGACTGCTGGATGCGCTCGTTGAAACCGGTGTAGATCTCCGGGTACACGGCCGCGATCAGCTCACGGATGGGTGCGTAGTCGTGCATGCAGCCTGCCCAGTCGACCTTGCTGTGCGGCAGCGCGGCCATCGCCATGCGGCAGACGATCTCGACCTCGGGCAACACATCGGCGCTGACCGGCTCGAGCACGCCGCGCGAGGCGGTCACATTGGACATCGCGTCTTCAATGGTGACGAACTGCTCGCCCGCCGGCGTCACGATGCGCTCCGAGCGCGCCACCACCGGCAGGATCAGCGCATCGCGGCCATGAACAAGATGCCCACGGTTGAGCTTGGTGGCGATGCCTACGGTCAGGTCCAGGCCGCGCATGGCCTCGTACGCACGCGGCGTATCGGGCACGGCATGGATGAAGTTGCCACCCAGGCCGATGAACACCTTGGCGCTGCCGTCCAGCATCGCCTCAATGGATTCGACCACGTGGTGGCCATGCTCGCGCGGCGGATCGAAGCCGAACACCTGCTGCACGCGGTCCAGATAGGCCGGCTTGGGCTTCTCGTCGATGCCGACGGTGCGGTCGCCCTGCACATTGGAATGGCCACGGATCGGCCCGATGCCAGCACCGGGCTTGCCGAAGTTGCCACGCAGCAACAGCAGGTTGGCGACCTGCTGCAGCAGGCGCGAGCCGTACTGGTGCTGGGTCAGCCCCATGCCGTAACAGATCACGGTGGCCTTGGAGCGGATGTAGATCTCCGCACAGCGACGGATCTGCGCCTGCGAAATGCCGGACACCTGCACGATCTCATCCCAGTCCTGCGCCATCACGTCTTCGCGCAGCGCCTCCAGGCCTACCGTGTGTTCTGACAGGAAATCGTGGTCGAGCACGCGCTCGCCCTGCGCTTCGCGCTCGAACATCACCTTCATCATGCCCTTGGTCAGGGCCAGATCGCCGCCGATGCGGATGTGCACGAACTCGCTGGTGATCTCGGTCGAACCGAAGGTGGCCATCTGCACCATGTCCTGCGGTTCGGCAAAGCGGATCAGCGCACGCTCGGGCATCGGATTGACCGCCACGATCGGAATGCCGCGTTTGCGCGCGTCGACCAGGTTGCTCATCATCCGCGGCGAATTGGTGCCGGTGTTCTGGCCGATCACGAAGATCGCCTCGGCGTGCTCGAAATCCTGCAGCACGATGGTGCCCTTGCCCACCCCGATGGCTGGCGGCAGGCCACGACTGGTCGGCTCGTGGCACATGTTCGAGCAGTCCGGGAAATTATTGGTGCCGAACTCGCGCACGAAGATCGAATACAGGAACGCGGCTTCGTTGGGCGTGCGGCCGGACGTGTAGAACTCGGCCTGGTGAGGGCTGTCCAGCGCCTGCAGGTGGCGGCCGATCAACGCGAAGGCATCGTCCCAGCTGCACGGCACATAGTGATCGGTCGCCGCGTCGTAGCGCATCGGCTCGGTCAACCGGCCCTGCATCTCCAGCCAGTAGTCGGTCTGCGCCATCAGCTCGGTAACAGTGTGCTGTGCGAACAGCTCACGACCGGCACGGAACTGCGTGGCTTCCCAGGCCAGTGCCTTCGCGCCGTTCTCGCAGAACTCCAGCTTCTTGCGTTCGTCGGCATCGGGAAAGGCGCAGCTGGGGCACTTGAAGCCACCGGGCTGGTTCATCGCCAGCAATGCCTTCGACCCCTTGCCGATCACGCTCTGCTGCAGCAGCACCTTGGCCGTGGCGCCCGCGGCACCCCAGCCACCGGCGGGCTGGTTGTAGGGCTTGTAACGCGGCGGCTTCTGCTCGGACATGTTCGGGAACCTGACGGGAGGAACGCAGCAACAAACAGCACAACGCGGTCCGGCGGCGCTTTCGATCGCACGGCCAGCCCCACAGTCAAGCACGGCCGGCGCGGCTTCGCCAGTGGGTGCACGCTGTTTTCAGCGCAGCCTGCCATGACAACGGTTACACCTGCGTCAGCGCATGGCCACTGCGCTATTCTCGATGCCGTGGGTGGTCCACCACCTGCGTATCTCCCTTGTCCGGACGCGCTGCATGCCTGATTCGCCCCCACCGCACACCCCGCCTGCCGGCACGGCCCAGCGCCCGTTGCAGCGCTGGCGCAGCGAGGGGCATCAGCCGCAGGTCGACGTGGTGGCCGAGGAAGTGCCGGTGGCGCTGCGTTACAACGGCGCCGCCTTCGCGGTGATGATGGCCACGCCCTGCGATCTGGAGGACTTTGCGCTGGGCTTCTCGCTCAGCGAGGGACTGATCGCTACGCCCTCGCAGCTGCTGTCGATCGACATTCGCCCGCAGCTGGAAGGCATCGAACTGCAGATGACCGTGACCGACGATGCGCCCGGCGCCGACCTGGATCCGGCCAATGGCCGCCTGCTGCCCGGCCGCGGCGGCTGCGGCCTGTGTGGCACGCGGCAGCTGGAGGAGGTGCTGCGGCCACTGCCCGAGGTGCGCGAACGGCGGACCTACCCACCGGCAGCCCTGCAACGGGCGCTGGCCACGCTGGCGCAGCATCAGCCGATGAATGCGGTGAGTGGTTCGACCCACGCTGCGGCTTGGGCCGATGCCAGCGGTCGCATCGGCTGGGTGCGCGAAGACGTGGGCCGCCACAACGCGCTGGACAAGCTGATCGGCGCCCTGCATCACAATGAACACACGATCGAGGGTGGGCTGCTGGTGATTTCCAGCCGCGCCAGCTACGAAATGGTCAGCAAAGCCGTGCGGGCCGGCGTCAGCGTACTGGCCGCAGTCTCGGCACCGACCGCGCTGGCGATCGACCTGGCCCGCAGTGCGGGCCTGTGCCTGGTCGGATTTGCGCGGGAGAGCGGGTTCAATGTGTACACGCACCCCGAGCGGCTGCAGGCAGACGAAGGGTAGAGTCGCCCCGCCTCATCTGCCCTGTTCCGACCAGCCCGGGCGGCCCACTGCCCCCCCGGGCCGAACCGCATCTCAGCGCAGCGCCACCTTCGGGAAGTCCACCGGCACGTCGAACACTACGTTGACGTAGTTGGTGAACAGGTTGAGCGCGACGTGGGCGAGGATCTCAACGATCTGCTCATCATCGAAGCCGGCCGCGCGCAGCGCTTGCACATCGCCATCGGCAATCTGCGCACGCTGCTCGACCACCTTCAGCGCGAAGTCCAATGCCGCCGAGGTGGCCGGATCGCTGGACTGGCCGATCTGCGCGGCGGCCATCTGCTCGCTGCTGGCACCGGCCTTACGGCCCAGCGCGGTGTGGGCGGCCAGGCAGTATTCGCAGGCGTTGCGGTTGGCGATGGCCACGGCAATCTGCTCGCCCAGCAGCGGCGACAGGCGACCGCCGCCCAGCGCGCCGAACGAACCCCACATGCTCTGCAGGGCGGCTGGCGAGTTGGCCACGGCGCGGAACATGGCCGGAGTGGCGCCGAAGGCGGCGTGAACCTGGCCCAGCAGGGCCTGGCGGTCGGCGGTGGTGTTGGCGGCATCGATCAGGGGGACACGGGACATGGTGGATCTCCTTGGGAAAGCGCCCGGGATTGGACGACCCGCTCATCCTAGGTAGACTGCGTGGACGCATCAGGCGTAATTAGCCACACATGTTGTCCATTCATCCATGACCCTCCCCGCCGACACCTCCGCACCCGACCGTCTCTCCTCCCTGCTGGAACGCTTCCGGGTACAGGCCGCGCTGTTTCACAGCGGTCCGCTGTGCGGGCGCCATGTCTTCGAGCCGCAGCCCGGTCGTGCCTTCCTGCACATCCTGCGCCAGGGTGAAATGGAGGTCCGTCATCCCGACGGCGATATCGCGCTGCCCCGGTTGAAGATCGACACACCCTGCCTGTTGCTGTATCCGCAGCCGCTGCACCATGTGTTCTTCAATGCACCGCTGGATGGCCCGGATTTCACCTGCGCCACGCTGGATTTCGATGGCGGCGCGCGCAATCCGATCGTGCAGTCGCTGCCACCGGTGATGGTGGTGCCGCTGGCCGCGATCGGCGAACTGGATGACACCCTGCACCTGCTGTTCGCCGAGGCCGATCGCCAGCGCTGCGGTTCACGGCTGCTGACCAACCGCCTGTTCGAGGTGGCGCTGATCCAGATCCTGCGCTGGGTGGTGGACCACCCGGATGCGGCCGGCGTCAGCCATGGGTTGATGCGGGGGCTGTCGGATGCGCGGCTGGCTCGTACGCTGGTGGCGATGCACCAGGCGCCGCAGGACGATTGGACGCTGCCACGCATGGCTGCGACCGCCGGCATGTCGCGCAGTGCCTTCGCGGCCGTGTTCAAAGACGTCATGCAGGCGACGCCGGCCAGTTATCTGCTGGACTGGCGGCTGAGCCTGGCCTGCGCGCAGCTGCGGGCCGGCGTGGCGGTCAAGCAGGTGGCGATCGAGGTGGGGTTTGCCGATACCGCCTCGCTATCGAAGGCGTTCCGCAAGCGGCTGGGGGCATCGCCGAGGGCGTGGCTGGCCGCGAGCGCAGCGCAGGCTGGGTAGGTAGAGTCGACCGCTGGTCGACTATCGCGCGAAGCGCGGGATTTTCGTTGTCTGACCGAAGGGCAGCCGACCAGCGGTCGGCTCTACCACGGGCGATGTCTGCGCGCCGGCTGGCCGCTCAACTGGACGTTCCATCAGACTTCGCCAGCAGCCCGGCGATGCGCTCGGCAACACGGGCGCGCACGCCTTCATCGAGCTGCCCTTCGTACATCGCCTCGTAGATCCACAGGCCATCGGCGGCCAGCCGCGCCACGAAATTGTCGAGCGCGGCGCTGTCATTCCCTGCACCCGCCTCCGGCGGCAGCGGTGCCCAACGACGTACCGCCGGCCCCCACGGACGCTCATCGGCGTCCGGGTCGGCCGATTCCAGCATGAACATCAGCTCGGCACGGGTGGCACTCTGCGCCGATACGCGCACGAAGGTCTGGTAGCGCTCCAGTGCCGTCGCTTCATCCGCGCGCTTGCCCAGCAGCGTTTCCATCGACGTTTCCCAGGCCTGCACCAGGTGCTCGTCGATGCCGCGCAGCAGCGCCTCGCGCGACGGGAAGTGGTACAGCAGGCCGCCGCGGGTCAGCTGGGCCTCGGCTGCCACCGACTCGAAGGTCACCGCACGCACACCGTCACGATTGATCACGTTGACGGCGGCGTCGAGGATGCGGTCGCGCTTGCTGGTTCTCATTGCCTCACTTTACGCGATCGGCCGCGCCCTCGCGGCTGCCGACGCGGCCCCGCAGCAGGCGCGCCAGGATCGTCGCGCCCAGCGCCAGCACTGCAGTGATCACCAGCAGGACGATCTGGTAGCCACGGTCATACGCGGCCGCAGCCAGTGCGAACCACTCGCCCTGCCCGCTCTCGCGCGCGGCATGCAGCGCCTGGGTGAAACCCTCGCGGGCAAGCGCGGGCATGTCGGCCGAGACCGGCAGGAACGCGCTGTACATCGCGGCACTCAGGCTGCCCAGCATCGCCACCGCCAGCAGGCCACCGAACTCATAGGACACTTCTTCCACCGAAGACGCCATGCCCGCACGGTGCGCCGGCACGTTGTTGAGGATGGCAGTGGACGCCACCGAGATGGCCGAACCCATGCCGAAGCCGGTGATGGCCATGCCAGCCACCACCCAACCAAGGCCGTGCGGGAAGCCGAACGCCACCACGCCGACGCCCAACGCACCTGCGGCCAGGCCGCCACAGATCAGCGGGCGCAGGCCCACCCGATGCAGGATGCTGCCACCCAGCAGCGCACTGGGCAGGCTGCCCAGCGCCGCCACCGAGACCAGCAGGCCTGCCTGCAGCGGCGTGAAACCTGCCACCAGCTGGAAGCGCTGGGTGGTGACCAGCTGCAGGCCGGCCATCGCGAACAGGGTGAACACCGCCGACAGCGTGCCGGCCAGGAACGCCGGGTTGCGGAAGATCGCAAAGTCCAGCAGCGGGTACGGCAGCTGCTGCTGACGGCGCGCGAACGCCGCACCACTGACGACGGCCAACAGCAGCGCGCCTGCGCCCAGCGCATACGACGGCGGCGTAGCGATCAACGACTTGATCGCCAGCACCAGGCCGGACAGTGCAGCCAATGCCAGAACTGAAGACACCAGGTCCCATGGCCGCGAGGTGTCGCGCTGTCCTTCCGGCGCCAGCAGCAGCGTGGCCACGAACGCGACCACCACCACCGGCACGTTGATCAGGAACACCGAGCCCCACCAGAAGTACTGCAGCAGCCAGCCGCCAATGATCGGGCCGAGCGCCGCGCCGACGATGGCCACCGAACCCCAGATCGCGATGGCGATGTTGCGTTCGCGCTCTTCGTGGAAGCTCAGTCCGATCAACGCCAACGTGGCCGGCATCATCGCTGCGGCACCGATGGCCAGGAATGCACGCGCGGCAATCAGCTGCGTTGCGGTGTCGGCGAACGCCGCTGCCAGCGAGGCGACGCCGAACACCACCAGGCCGATCAGGAACATGCGCCGGTGACCGATGCGGTCGCCCAGCGTGCCCGCGCCCAGCAGCAGGCCGGCCATCACCAGCGGATAGGCGTTGATGATCCACAGCGCCTGGCCGGCACTGGCCGACAGTTCCTCGGTCAGGGTGGGCAGTGCGGTGTAGAGCACGGAGTTGTCGAGCGTAACCAGCAGCAGGCCGGCGGCGACGGTGAACAACAGTGCCCAGCGACGGGCACGCGACAGGGCCGGAGCACCGGCCAAGGGCTGGGACAAAGCCATGGGGGAACCTGATGGGGGTGGAGTACGATCATAACTATACCGGATGTCCTGTATAGTTATGGCCTTCAGAATCAGCCGATTCAGCTTTTGTAGAGGCGAGCTTGCTCGACTGAACGGTCAGCCAGGCATGGCCTGGCTCTACTGGTGCACCTCTACCGGCAGTCTTCCGGCAGCGCGGCAATCGCCGATACCACCGCCGACTGCATGCCCTGCCCCACGGCCATGTCCAGCTCGCCGCCGATGCCACCATGCTGGCGCCGCAGCTCGTCCTCGCACAGGCCGCGCACCCGCGCGCGGGCATTCGCGCGCAGGCTGCTGCACCGCCAATCGGTACCGCCCAGCGGCAGCACGGAATACACCACGCTGTTGCAGGCATTGCCAGCGCGCTGCTGCAGCGACAGTCCACCGAAATCCCGGGGTTCACTGCTGCGCTGCGGGTCGAAGTAGCTGTCCGGGAAGGTGCGCGCGTACTGTTCGATGTCCACGGCCATGCTGCGCCCACCGGCCAGCGGCATCTGCAGCGGCTGGCCGCACTGCGTCGCATCTGCGCGATGCTGGATGTACTGGTAGATCGGCCGGTCCAGCGATGGGTCCCGCTGGGTCACCGCACTGACCGCCGCCAGCACCGGCAGCGATGCACGATTGGCCATGCGCGCCAGCAGACCTACCTGCGCCGGCTGGCAGCGGTCGCGCAATGTTGCCGCGAGCAGGAACAGCACGTCGTTGCGGAACGTGTGGTCATCGGCCAGGCGCTGTTCGATGCGCTGGCTGGCGTCGGACGTCGGCGCGGGAAACGCAACCGCCGGCGGCGCGATGGGTGCGCGCTGCCGCTGCCACCACACCAGCAGCACCACTGCCCCCAGTAGTCCCCCGGCAGCCATGAGCCAGCGCCTGCGCATCAGTTGCGGATCGCCGTCAGCGTGGCCGCAGCAGCATCGTAGGACGCGCTGGCAATGTCTGCATCGAAGCGCTTTACCTGCAGGCGGCCGGCAAGCCGGTAGGGGTCCCACAGATCGCCCAGCGCGATCGGCGTGGCCAGGGCCACGTGGATGATCTGGTTCGGTGGTGGTGGCGGCACGTGGATGCACGCGCCATAGAACGGTACGAACAGCAGTTCATCGACCAGGCCGGCATCGTTGGTGCCGAGCGGTACCACGTAGCCATCCAGATCCACCGCGCGACCGTCGACAGCGTCGACCACGCGCGAAGAGCCGAACTGCTTGGCACGGTCGGGGCTGGAATGGTCGATCTCCAGCCCCGGCGGCGTGCCCGAGCCGGTGTCGTCAATCAGGCCACCCACGCCCTCCATGCCGTTGCGTGACAGGCCGATCTGCGGGGGTGGGCGCTGGTAGGTCACTTCGTCCGGCCGCAGCGCGTCCCAGCGATCAATGGCGGCTTCGGCCGTGACCGAGGGTGCCGACTTTTCCTGTGGCGTGACCGCCACGGTATCGCCGCCCGGCGCCGTACAGCCCGTCAACCACAGGCATCCCAACGCCAGCAACAGGTGACTACGGTTCATAGGGCCTCAGCTGTGCGTCACGCATGGTGTAGGCCGAACCGGCCAGATCGTCATCCAACCGTTCGGCGCGCAGGGTGCCGGCCAGGAAGAACGGCGAGTACATATCCGGCATCTCGATCGGGCGTGGCAGCACCACATGCACGATCTGGTTCGGTGGCGGTGGTGGCACGTGGATGCAGGCGCCGTAGTACGGCACGAACAGGAATTCGGTCAGCCGCCCGTCCTGCGCGTTGGCCAGCGGTACCACGTAGCCCGGCAGGCGCACCGGCCGCTGCAGCACCGTGTCCACCGTGCGGAAGGTGCCGAACTGCGGCATGCGCCGGTTGCCGTTGTGCTCGACCTCCAGGCCCTCGCCCCGCTCCAGCGCCGCCAGCTCGTCCTTCGGCATCATCTGCAGCCAGTCCAGTTCCTGCTCCGCACCGTCCGCAGAGTCATCGCGGTCAACAACCGGCGTGGGTGGCAAGGCCTGCACGCCGGTATCCACCGGCCGCTCACAGGCGGCCAGCGCCAGCACCATCGGCACTACCCACATCCAGCGCATGCTCAGCCTCCCGGTGAAAGGCCATCGGCCAGGGTGCGCCGGTAAGCGAGCAACGCCGGGACCAGCCCGGCCACGGCGCTGATCAGCAGCACGCCCGCAGCCCATGCCAGCTCGCGGCCATCCGGCCAGACATGGGTGATCGACAGACCGAAGGTGGCCAGTACCCAGCCACGCCCGGCAATGCTGGCGACCACCAGCAGCGACAGGGCCAGCACGCACGCCACGGCACTGGTCGCCACCGCTTCCACCACGAGCAGGCCGGCGATGTAACCTGGCCGCGCGCCGGTGGCACGCAGGATGGCCATCTCGCGCCGCCGCTCCTGCAGGGTCGAGACCAGCAGCGCCACCAACGAGACCATGCCCAGCAGCACCACCATTGCACTGATCAGCTGCAACGCCCGCTCAGCGGTGCCCAGTGACTGCCACAGCTGTTGCAGCGTGACGCCGGGCAGGATCGCCAGCATCGCCTCGTCCGGATACTCGTTGATCCTGCGCTGTACCGAGAACGTGGCGATGCGCGAGTTGAGGCCGAGCATGAAGGCGGTGATGCTGGTCGGTGTCAGGTCCAGGTGGCGCGCCTGCTTGGCGCTGACGCTCTGGCTGCGCAGCTGCACGCCCGATCGCCAGTCGACATGGATCGCCTCGATGGCCGGCAGCGAGACCAGCAGCGACGAATCCACCGGCGTGCCGGTGCGCTGCAGGATGCCGGCAATACGGAACGGCTTGTCGGCATGCGTGGCCAGCGTGACCGCACCGGTGCCGTGCGCCAGCACGATCTCATCGCCGAGGCCGACCTTCTGTGCCCGTGCTACCTCCGCGCCGATCACCGCGTCATACAGATCATCGAAGGGCCGCCCCTGTGCAAAGGCCAGCTCGTGGCCGGAACCATAGCGATAGTGTTCAAAGTAGCCGCCAGTGGTACCCACTACCCGGTAGCCGCGCCAGGAATCGCCCAGCGACAACGGCACCGCCCACTTCACCTGCGGCAATGCGGACAGCTCCTGGTAGGACTGCCAGGACACGTTGTTGGTCGGGTCGCCGATATGGAACACCGAGTACAGCAGCAGGTTCACCGGCCCCGAGCGCGCACCGACGATCAGGTCGGTGCCCGATACGGTGCTGGCGAACCCCTCGTGCGCCTGCGTGCGTACACGCTCGACGCCCAGCAGCAGCACCACGCTGAGGGTGATGACCAGCACGGTCAGGCCGACACTCAACGCACGGCTGCGCAGGCTGGCCCAGGCAAACTCAAGCATGGCCGGCACCTGCCTGGTTGATCTCGGACAGTGAAATGGTGCGGTCGAACAACGGCTGCAGGCTGTCGTCATGGCTGACCACCAGCACCGTGGTGCCAGCCGCCTGGCACTGCGCGGACATCAGCTGCAGGAAGGCGGTCGCCGCTTCGCGGTCGAGCGCCGAGGTGGGCTCATCGGCCAGCAGCAACGCCGGGCGGCCGATCAGGGCGCGTGCCGCCGCCACGCGTTGTTGCTGGCCAACACTGAGCGTGCCTGCGCGCCGCTGCATCAGCGCCGGGTCCAGCTGCAGGGCCTGCAGCAGGCGGGCGATCTCGGCATCCAGCGGCCCACTGATGCGCGCGCTGCGCAGGCGCGAGAAGCGCAGGCCCAGCGCGATGTTGTCGCGCACGGAGAGGAACGGCAGCAGATTGAACTGCTGGAAGATCACGCCCAGGTGGTCGGCACGGAAACGATCCCGCGCCGCCCCCCCCATGTCCTGCAGTGCCTGGCCGGCCACCTCGACACGGCCCTTGCCAGGCAGCAGCACAGCGGCCAACAGGCCCAGCAGGGTACTTTTGCCGCCACCGCTGATGCCGCGCAGCAACACGCTGCTGCCCTGCTCTATCAGAAGCTGCGGGATATCCAGCACCAGGCGTGTTGCGTAGCCGAACTGCACATTCTCCAGCGCGATCACCGGTGCCGCGCTCACGGTGCCAGCACCACGCGCAGGTTGTCGGGCGTGAGCACGCTGCGATCCTGGCCGTTGGCGGTTGCGCTGTTGACGATGACTTCATGCAGGCCTGGGAACAGCACGGGCAGGCGCACGACGATGGCGCGCAGCTCGGCAGGTTTGGTGCAGTGGTACTGCAGCGTTGCGCTGAAACCTGCGTGCCGGTGCTGACCTGGCGGCGGCGCGGCGGCCGTCGCGTCGAAGCCCTCGGCATCGGCTTTACGGGTGGCCAGACGGCACCCTGCAGCGGTGGGCAAGGTGACCCAGCTACCGCCCTTCAGCAACGACGTGGCCCGTGCCAGCGCGGCCTGCTCGGCTGCATTGGCGGGCGGTCGCTCGTAATCAAGGATGCCTATGCCGGGGGCCTGAAGGGCGAATTCCAGGGTTTGCTGGTCAAGCGCAACATCGACGGTCGCCTGGCCATGCACGTGCGGTGCATGCTGGCGAATGTCATGGGCCTGTGCGGCGCTGGCAGCCAGCAGCAGGAAAAGAGCAGCAGGAAGCTTCATGGGGGAGTCTCCAATTGTTACTATGTAACATTATGGACCATATCCCCACGACGTCCGCAAGGGCCCTGGCCCAGCCGCCACGTTCGGCACGCTGGCACCCCCGCTTCGATCTTGCCGGTGCCTGGCTGTCTTTGGCCTGCGCCGCCCACTGCATCGCCCTGCCCCTGCTGCTGGCCTTCGTGCCGGCGGCGATGATGGCACTGCGCTCGTTCCAGCATCCCGGCCATGGCGCGATGACATTGCTGTTGATGATGTCGCGCTGGGAATGGCTGTTCGCGCTGCTGGCCTCGTCGCTGGCCTTGGCGAGTACCTCGGCCGGGGTGCACCGGCATCGGCGCTGGCGGCCTGTGCAGTTGGCCTGCGCCGGCGCGATCCTGCTGCTGTCGGCCTCCCTGTACCTGCCGCTGAAGGAATCGCTGCTCTGGCATGGCGTGGCCACGGCATGTGGTGGCGTGCTGTTGGCGGCAGCGCACATCGGCAATCGACGGGCGCTGCGTAACCGCCGGTAGCGCCGGCCGCTGGCCGGCGCCCCGAAGATGCCGGCCAGCGGCCGGCACTACCCATCATCAGAAGCGATAGCCTACTTCCGCACCGAAGATGCGTGGGCTGTCGACCGGGCCGTAGTAGTTACCGTCACGCCCAAAAGCCAGGTTGTCGAAGATAAGGCCGTTGATGCGACGCTTGTTGGTCAGATTCTGCACGAAGACCCGTGCGCTCCACGGCCCGGTTTCGTAGCCCAGCTGTGCACCCAGCACGGCGACGGCCGGCTGGAAGGCGCGGTTGCGCTCGTCCAGTGCGCTGGAGCCGGTGAACTGCGACTCCAGCCGCGCGTAAAGCCCGGATTCGAACTGGTAGCGTGCAGCCAGGTAGCCGGTGTAATGCGGCGTCAACTTGACCCGCTTGCCGTCGAGATTCCGGTCCACGCTGACCCACAGCTTGGTGTATTTCGCATCGACGTAGCCCACATTCGCCATCAGCGTGAAGCCAGGCACTACTTCGAACACACCCTCCAGTTCTGCACCCCGTGATCGGATCGAGGCGTCCGATCCCACGTAGTCCGACGAAATCGGGCGGCCGTTGGCATCAGTGGCCACCTGGATCTCCTGCCAGTTGTCCGAGGTAATGTGGAACAGCGCGCCGCCGATGTGGCCGCGACCGCCCGCCAGATTCATCTTGAACCCCAGCTCGTGGCTCCACATGCGTTCGGATTCGTAGCGCAGCACCTTGTCGTTGACCACAGCGCTCTGCGCTGCGGCCAGGTTGAAGCCACCTGGAATGTAACCCTTGGCTGAAGCGGCATAGAAGGACAGGTCGTCGGTGGCGTCGTAGCGCAGCGACACCCGCGGCAGCGTGGCCGAGAAGGTGTGCGCCAGCGCGGCATCGCGGTACAGCACGCGGCCACCGGCACCCAGGTCCAGCGCACCGGCACGCTGCTCGGTGGAACGCCGCGCCTGCTCATGCCGCAGGCCCGCACTGGCAGTCAGCTTCGGCAATGCCGGGAAGGTATAGCTGGCGGTAGCAAACACACTGTAGTCCTCGCCCTTCGAGGTCTGCCGCGGCGCCAGGTTGTAACTGTCCAGCCCATGCAGCACCGGGCCGACGAACGTGCCAAGGATCGAATCCTTGCTGTTGCGGTAGGTGGACACGCCGGCCATCCAGGTCAGGGCCTGGTCGCTGGGCGAACTGAAGCGCGCCTCGGCCGTCCACTCGCGCTTCCGGTCGTAGATGCGGCCTGCCAGTGCCGGGCTTTGGGTCATGTCGAAGTCATAGCCCGCGGAGGTCACTTCCTCGCTGCGCCAGGAGGCGGCCACGTCCAGCGTGCCGGCCTGCAGCTGCCATTGCGCGCTCAGACCCGCAACCGACTCATCCTTTTCGGTGCGCTTGGGCGCGTCGTTGATGTAGGTGAAGTCACCGGCATGGCGGCCTCCGTTGAGCGACGTGCCGTAGGTGCGGTTGTACAGGCCGGTATCCAGCGGCAGGTACTCGTACTCGAACATGCCGGGCGCGCGGGTGCGCAGGTGATAGGCCAGCGCGTTCACCGAAACATAGTCGCTTGGCCGCCAGCGCAGTTTGCCCTGCAGATAGCCTTCGCCCACCCTGCCGCGCGCACCGGACGGCGTGAGGTTCTTCAGGTAGGCATCCTCATCCGAGCCCATGAACGCCACCGAGCCGGACAGGCTGCCCGTCTTGTTCAACGGCCCTGCCAGGAAGCCATCGAGAGCGGTGCCATTGCCGTTGCCGAACCAGGTGCTGCGCACATTGACCTCGCCCTCTCGCGCATCGGCCGGGCCGCGTGTGCGCACCAGCACCAGCCCCGACTCGCTGTTGGCACCGTACAGCGTGCCCTGCGGCCCGCGCAGCACTTCCACCGACTCGACCTGGTTGAGCACCGCGTTGCTCAGTTCGCGAAACGGGATGCCATCGATGTAGACCGAGGCGCGGTTGACCAGGAACGGATTGGACTCGATGCCGCGGATCGAGATGAACATGTTGCTGAGCTGGCCCATCGCATTGAATTTCACGTTGGGCGCGAGCTTGTCGAGGTCGCGGAACTCGGTGACACCCGCCTCCTTCAGCGCCTGCCGGTCCAGTACCGTCACCGACAGGTCGCTCTTCAGGTACGGAGTGTCGCGCTTGGAGCCGGTGACCCGGACGCCGTCGAGCGTGGCCGGGTCGGCCTGTTGGGCCAGAGCGGGGATGGCGGGAATGAGCAGGGATGCCGCGATGAACGCGGCAGCAGGCGTGGACGACTTCAAAGCGGGAACCTCGACGGATGGGGTGGCGGATGCGCGGGCGGCGGCAGCGCAGGACAAGAGTGTTATCCTGTAACATTCACGCAGTGCCGCCACTCCATTCCTGGCAGCCCTGCTCCGTTTCCGGATCCATGACGCGTGCTTTCCTGATGCGAGCCCTCGCCGACCAGCTGCTGCAGGAAACCGGCCCACAACCGCCCGCGATGGTGACCAGTGACGACGGTGCGGTGGTGCTGCTGCGCCACCGCTTCGAACCGAGCGAAGGCGGCCTTGGCCATCCACATCAGCTGCGCCTGGGCATGGCCATCGGTGGCGGCGGGCGCCTGCAGCAGCGCAGCCAGAGCGGCCTGCTGCAGGGCGTCTGGCAACCTGGTCAATTCAACGTGGTCCTGCCTGGTGACATCGGCACCTATGCCAGCCCTGCAGTGGAAGTGCTCGGCCTTGCCATCGATACCGGCCGCCCTCCGCTGGAAATGCACCAGCTGCATGACCTGCAACCGCTGGCGGCGCGCCTGCAGCGCGACCCGGTGGTCACCTCCGTGCTGCAGGCGTTGTGGTGCAGCGCGCAGGTCGATGCCTGCCTTCCCGGATTCCTCGAGCACGGCGCGCAGGTGCTGCTGCACCGCCTGCAACAACTCGCCGGACATGCGCGAGCGACGCCGCCAAGGGGCCCCGCGCTGTCCGTGCGGCAACTGCAGCGCCTGCAGGAGTACATCGACACGCAGTACGGCCAACCGCTGGCGGTTGCACAGCTGGCGGCGGCACTGCAGATGGACCCATCGACGTTCAGCCGTGCGTTGCGTGCAGCCACCGGGCTACCACCCTATGCCTTCCTGACCCAGCGCCGCATGCAGTGGGCGCGCGCGCAGCTTGTGCAGGGGCGCAACGTCACCGAGGTTGCATTGGCCTGTGGCTACGCCAACCCGAGCAAGTTCAGCGCGGCCTTCCGGCGCGTAGTCGGCTGCTCACCGTCTGCGTGGGCCACGCAGCACCGCAGCCCGTGGTAGCGCCGGGCCCTGCCCAGCAAACCATGCCCCTCACTCGTCGAATGGTCGCTGCCCCAGCGTCTGCGTCACGTGGTCCACGAAACAGGTGATGCGTGCAGCCAGCGCGGTGTTGCGGTAGTACACCGCGTTGATCGGCTGCCGCACTTCCTGCGTCTGCTTGGCGAACAGCTGCACCAGGCGGCCATCACGCCGGTCCTGGCGGGTCAGGAAGTCGGACAGGCAAGCGATGCCCAACCCCGCCACCGCCATCTGCCGCAGTGTCTCGCCACTGGATGAAGCGATCGCCGGCTCGATCACGAAAGGCCCACCATCGGCATCGTGCAGCGGCCATTCGTTCAACGAACTGGGCTGGGTGAAGCCCAGCAGGTCATGCTCGCGCAGCTGCTCCACCCGCGTGGGCGTGCCATGCCGGCGCAGATACTCGGGGCCGGCCACCACGCGGATGCGGCTGTGGCCGATCGGCCGCGCATGCAGGGTGGAATCGCGCAGCACACCGATGCGGAACGCCACGTCGGTGCGCTTCTCGATCAGGTCGGTGATGCCTTCATTGGAATTCAGCTCCAGCTCCACCTGCGGGTAGCGCTCACGGAACCCCTCAAGCAGCGGCACGATCACGTGCAGCATGAATGGCGTGGCCGCATCCACGCGCAGGCGCCCGACCGGCTGCAGCCGTCGCGCGGCCATCTGTTCTTCGGCCTCGTCCACCGTGGCCAGGATCGTGCGCGCGTACTCCAGGAATGCCGCGCCTTCCTCGGTCAGTTCCAGCCGCCGCGTGGTCCGCCGCAGCAACGTGGTCTGCAGCTTGTCCTCCAGTCGCGCCAGGGTGCGGCTGGTGGCCGAGATGGTCAGTTCCAGCGCCTCGGCCGCCGCCGTGATCGAACCACTGTCGACCACGGCCACGAAGGCCTTCAGCTCATCCAGGGTGGTTTTCATTTTTTACCTCGGCGCAAAAGCGTTTCCCGTATACACAGCTTAATCAACAAATGTAAAGCGCCCACACTTCGCCCTGTCCCGAGCCCACCGGCTCTCAACGAAGTCCCTGGAGTCCATCATGAGCGTTCCTTCCTTTGGCGTCGGCACCTTCCGCCTGACCGGCCAGACCGTCATCGACTCGGTGCGCAACGCCCTCGAGGTCGGCTACCGTGCGGTCGATACCGCGCAGATCTATGGCAACGAAGCCGACGTCGGCCAGGCCATCGCCGAATCCGGCGTAGCACGCGACCAGCTGTTCCTGACCACCAAGATCTGGGTGGACAACTACGCCGCCGACAAGCTGATCCCGAGCCTGCGCGACAGCCTGGCCAAGCTGCGCACCGACTACGTGGACCTGCTGCTGATCCACTGGCCGGCGCCGGGCAATGGCGTTGAACTACGCGAGTACATGGCCGCACTGGCCGAAGCCAAGGCGCAGGGCCTGACCCGCCAGATCGGTGTATCCAACTTCAACATCGAGCTGACCCGGCAGGCCATCGAGGTGGTCGGCGCCGGTGAGATCGCCACCAACCAGATCGAACTGAGCCCCTACCTGCAGAACCCGGCACTGACCGCCTTCCTGCAGGACCAGGGCATCACCGTGACCTCCTACATGACCCTGGCCTACGGCAAGGTGCTGAAGGATCCGGTGCTGACCGCAATCGCCGACAAGCACCAGGCCACCGTGGCCCAGGTCGCGCTGGCGTGGGCGCTGCAACTGGGTTACTCGGTCATCCCGTCCTCGACCAAGCGCGAGAACCTGGCCAGCAACCTGCTCGCACAGGACCTGCACCTGGATGCCGATGACATGGCCGCGATCGCCGCGCTTGACCGCAACGGCCGCGAAGTCGATCCGCCGGGCCTGGCCCCGGCCTGGGACTGAGGAGCCTCGCCATGGGCAGTGCGCTGACGCGGCTGCAGGCCGGTGGTTTCAGCATCGGCATCGAAGCACCGCTGGACAATGACTGGACGCCGCTGGGCGAACAGGCACGACGCGCCGCGCGACGCCTGCCCGGCGAACCGGACCTGCAGTGCCACGCGGAGCTGGCACGGTTGGCCGACCGCCTCGGGTTCCGTGCGCTGTGGGTACGCGACGTACCGGTGTACGACCCGGCCTTCGGCGATGCGGCACAGGTGTTCGAGGTATTCAGTTACCTCGGCTACCTGGCCGGCATCACCGAGCACATCCTGCTGGGTACTGGTGCGGTGGTGCTGCCGATCCGTGAGCCGTTACTGACCCTGAAGTCGGCGCGCAGCGTGCAGCGGCTGAGCGGTGACCGCCTGCTGCTGGGCGTGGCCAGTGGCGACCGCCCGGTGGAGTACCCGCTGTTCGGCCGCGACTTCGACACCCGTGGCAGCCGCTTCCGCGAGCAGGTCGCACTGCTGCGCGAAGGCGCCGCCGCGCACCTGCCGCAGGGCCTGGAGGTGCTGCCCGCGGATGGCCCGGCCTTGCCGCTGTTCGTGGCCGGGCTGGCCCAGCAGCAACCGGCGTGGATCGGCCAGCACATGGACGGTTGCCTGGCCTACCCGGGCACGCCACAGGACCATGCCCAACGCGTGGCGACCTGGCGCGCCGTGGCCGGCAACAAGCCGTATGCCAGCTTCATCCACCTGGACCTGGTGGCCGATGCCGATGCCCCCCTGCAGCGCTGGCGATTCGGCCTGCGCGGCGGCCGCAACGCCCTGCTGGCCGAGCTGCACGCCATGCAGGCGGCCGGTGTCGACCACATCGGCCTGCAGTTCCGCCGCAACGAACGGCCGTTGGCCGAGACCTTCCACGAAATCGCCGAGTACGTGCTGCCGCACTTCCCGGCCCATGCCGGCGCCGCCGCGTCGCACGCCCCGCTTGCCGCCCCCGCGACGGCCTGACAGTTACCGGAGCTTTGCCATGAAGATGAAGACCCTGGCCGCGCTTGCGCTGGCCACCCTGCCGCTGTCCTTCCAGGCCACTGCCGAGGACTGGTATCCCTCTGCCTACGGCGCCAACGATGAGATCGGCGCGGCCAACCTGCTGACCGCGGACGTGGTCAAGCACGCGGTATCGCTGGTCAGGACCGGCAAGACCTATCCGCTGGCGGTGCCGGTGGACAAGAACCTGCCCGCGTTCCGCCACCGCAGCTTCCGCCTGTACAACGTGCAGGTCGGCCAGCAGGCCGGCAAGTCGCTGGGCCCCAACAAGTTCACCTTCAACGATGAACTGGTGAACGCCTGGACCGGCGTTGGCACCCAGCTCAACGGCATCGGCCATATCGGTATCGACAATGTCTACTACAACGGCAACAAGGCCGCCGACTTCGTAACTGTGGACGGCGTGCGCAAGCTCGGCGTCGAGAAGGTGCCGCCGATGGTCACCCGCGGCGTCGTGCTGGACATGACCGCCTACTACGGCAAGGCGATCGTGCCCGGCGGCACCGAGTTCACCGTGGCCGACATCCAGGCCGTGCTGAAGAAGCAGGGTCTGAGCCTGCGCAAGGGCGACGTGGTGCTGTTCAACACTGGCTGGCTGGAACTGATCGGCAAGGACGACACGCAGTTCCTGGAAGTGGAACCGGGTATTGGCATGGAGGCCGCGAAGTGGCTGGCCGACCAGGGCATCGTCGCCTTCGGTGGCGACACCTGGGCCTCGGAGGTCTACCCGAACCCGAACGGTACCGAGGAGTTCCCGATCAACCAGTACATGCTGGCCAAGCGCGGCATCTACAACCTGGAGCTGATCGACAGCCGTGCCCTGGTGCGCGACAAGGCCTGGGAATTCCTGTTCGTACTTGGCCAGCCGCTGTACGTCGGCTCGACCCAGGTGAACATCAACCCGGTGGCGATCCGATGAGCACTGCCCCTGCCCTGCCGTTGTTCGCCGGCCGCCGCTTCCGCGTCAGCTATGACGGCCTGGCCGCAGACAATGTCTACAGCGCCAATGGCAGCCACGTGCAGTACGCCATCGTCTCTGGCGCCTATGCCGGTGCGCAGGGTGAAGCCGCCTGCGAGTGGCAGCGGATCAGCGAAGGGGTCTATGCCATTTCGTGGCAGGAAGCCGATGGCGCTACGGTCGTGCATGTCGATGACTTCGTCGGCGGGCGTTCGCTTGCCTGGTTCACCGCCACCGATGGCAGCTTCCATCGCATGCAGGGGCCGTTGGCAGCGCTGTGATGCCGGCCAGCGGCCGGCACTACCTGTTGGCAGACGAAACATTACAGATCGGTAATGTGCGGGTCAGGGCGGCGAAAGGCGCTGCCCTCCACCCTGTGGGCCACGTCTTCCACAGGTGTGCCACGCATGACCCGTCCCCTGCTCCGCTCCGCCTCCCTTGTCCTCCTCGTGTCCGGCCTCGCGGTTGCGCCGCTGGCACTGGCCCATCCCAGCCTGGTGCGTTCGACGCCGGCCGCCGATGCCACGGTGGCTCCGGCCAGCCAGATCGAACTGCAGTTCAGCGAGAAGGTGATGCCGCGTGCCACCCGCATCGAACTGAGCATGGACCATGGCCGCATGAAGATGGCCATGCCCACCACCGCGCAGGACCTCTCCGAAGATGGCCACACGTTGCGCGCGCGTTTCGCCAAGCCGCTGCCCGCAGGCAGTTACGCACTGCAATGGCGCGCGGTCGGCCAGGACAGCCACCCGATCACCGGCAACTACCGCTTCACCGTGAAGTAAGGCCGCCGCCATGGCCGAGCTCTCGCCGTATGCGCTGCGGCTGGCGCTATACCTGGTGCTGATGCTGCTGTTCGGGCGGCTGCTGTTCGTCCGCCCCGGACTGCCGCGCAGCATCTCGCTGACGCTCGCCGTGGCTGCACTGATCCTGGTCGTCACCGATGCCGTGAGCCGGTTGTCCGGCGTGCTCGGCATATCAGCGGTCGACATCGATGGCGAGACGGCGCGCTGGTTTCTTACCGGTACGCCGGTGGGTGAGGCGGGACTGCTGCGCATCCTGGCCCTGCTGGCAATGCTGCCGCTGCTGGCAGTCAATCGCCCGGTGCAGGGCCTGCGCCGTCTGGCCCTGCTGGCACTCTCGGCGGCAACTCTGGCCAGCCTCGCCTGGAATGGTCACGCCGCCGCCGGTGATGGATTCGGCGGGACATTGCGGCTGGCGGCCGGCATCGTGCACCTGCTGGCCGCCGGCGCCTGGGTCGGTGCGATCACCGCCATCCTGCAGCTGGCGCTGCGTCCACAGGGCCTGCGCCTGCGCGAACGTACCCGCGAACTGTGGCAGGCCGCGCACAGCTTCGCCGTGCCGGGCACGATCATCGTCGCCCTGCTGGCAATGACCGGCACCTACACCTATGTCGATCTCGGCGGTTCCATACAGACCCTGACCGGCGCCGCACATGGGCGTTGGCTACTGCTCAAGCTGGCGCTGGTCGGTGGCATGCTGGGGTTTGCCGCACTGCATCGCTGGCGGCTGGTGCCGGCGCTGGCGGTCTCCATCCGCGGCGGCTGGCAACCCAGGCCGCTGCGCTCACTTCGCCACAGCCTGGCCTTCGAATCGGTGCTGGCGCTGCTGGTGCTGGCCTGCGTGGCGGTGCTCGGCACGCTGGACCCATCGGCATGACTCATCCGTTCCAGCACGGGCCCAAGCTGCGATGATGGGCGCATCATGAAACTGCTGATCGTCGAAGACGAACCCAAGACCGGCAACTACCTGCGCCAGGGCCTGATCGAGGCCGGCTACGTGGTCGATCTCGCCTGCAACGGCGTCGACGGGCTGCACCTGGCCGGCAGCGGCGAGTACCAGCTGGTCATTCTCGACGTGATGCTGCCCGGCCTGGATGGGTGGAACGTGCTGTCGCGGCTGCGCGAGGCCGGATGGCAGGTACCGGTGCTGTTCCTGACCGCGCGCAGCAGCATCGCCGACCGCGTTCAGGGCCTGGAGCTGGGCGCGGATGACTACCTGGCCAAACCATTCGCCTTCGCAGAGCTGCTGGCACGCGTGCGCACCCTGCTGCGTCGTGGCCAGGCGCTGCCGCAGGCCGAGCGCATCGTCATCGCCGACCTGGTGGTGGATACCCTGCGCCGCCGGGTCGAACGCGGCGGCCAGCGCATCGCCCTCAGCCAGAAGGAATACACCCTGTTGGAACTGCTGGCGCGCCGCCGCGGCGAGGTGCTGCCGCGCTCGCTGATCGCCTCGCAGGTGTGGGACATGAACTTCGACAGCGACACCAACGTGATCGACGTGGCGATCCGCCGCCTGCGCGCGAAGATCGACGATGACTTCGACACCAAGCTGATCGTCACCGTGCGCGGCATGGGCTATGTGCTGGAGGCACCGGACGACGGTGCAGTGAGCAACGGATGAGCCTGCGCCGTTCCATTGCGGTACGGCTGACGCTGCTGTTCGCCATCGTGGCTACGCTGGTGCTGGCCGCGTTGGGCGTGGCGATCTATGTCAGTGCCCGCCACGACCTGGTCGCCCAGGATTTCATCGAACTGGAGAACAAGGTTGCGTTGATCCGTGACCTGGCCGGCAATGGACCTGCATCCGCACGCGGGCAGCGGTTGGCAGAGGCGCTGGGCCATCATCCGGATATCGCCTTCCACATTGTTGATGGGAGCGGCGCGGTGCTGTTCTCCACCGCACCGGCACTGCTGCGCGAGCATGCACGCAGCCAGCCCATCGACGCCGCGCCACGGCGGCACGACTGGATCCTCGCCGATGGTCGCTGCATGCATGCCCTGCACCTGCGCCAGGCGCTGGCCGACGGCAGCCAGCTGGTCACCCTGCTGGCCATCGATGACGACCGCCATGCCGATTTCCTGCAGCGCTTCCGCCATCTTCTGGCGATCGCCATCATCGGCGCCGCCGTGGCCAGCAGCCTGCTCGGCGGCTACGTGGTTCGGCGCACGTTGCGACCGCTGCGTACGCTGGCCGATGAGGCCCGGCAGATCACCGCCGGTCGGCTGCAGCGCCGGCTGAGTGCACGCAGTGCACCGGCCGAGCTGGAGCAACTGGCACAGACGCTCAACGGCATGCTGGCGCGCCTGCAGCAGGACTTCGCGCGGCTGACCGAGTTCTCCGGTGATCTCGCCCACGAGCTGCGCACGCCGATCACCAACATGCTGACCCAGGTGCAGGTGGTGCTGGCGCACCCACGCAGCAACGAGGCCTACCGCGAGACGCTGGCGTCGTGTGCCGAGGAGTTGCAGCAACTGGCGCAGACCGTGGGCGACCTGCTGTACCTGGCGCAGGCCGAGACACCGGGCGCGCTGCCCTCGCGCGAGCCGGTGGCGCTGGACGCGGTGGTGGATTCGCTGCTGGAGTTCTACGACCTGCTGGCCGAGGACCGGCAACTGACGTTGCGGCGCGAAGGCACGGCGAGCGTGGAAGGGAACCGGTTGATGCTGCACCGGGCGATTGCCAACCTGCTGTCCAATGCGTTGAAGCACGCCACTGCCGGCAGCGAGGTGCGGCTGCGGCTGGCCGAGGCCGATGGCGTGTGCAGGGTCAGCGTGCACAACGTCGGCACCCCGATTTCCGCCGAAGCGCTGCCCCGCCTGTTCGATCGTTTCTACCGTGGCGAGCGTGGCCGCCACGAAGGTGCGGGGCTGGGCCTGGCGATCACCCGTGCGATTGCACAGGCGCACGGCGGCAGCGTGAGTGTTGCGTCAGATGACACCGGCACCATGTTCGAGCTGGTGCTGTCGAGCACCGCAGCCCGGTAGTGCCGGCCGTTGGCCGGCACCCCTGGAGCATCAAGCGCATTGCAGTTGCCGGCCAGCGGCCGGCACTACCCAGCACGGTCAGCCCGCCGCAGCGTCTCAGGGGCGCCGCTTCGGTAGTGCCGGCCGCTGGCCGGCAACCCCGGTCTGGTCGAACACCCCCGCCACCCAGTCGATGAACACCCGCAAGCGCGGCGACGGCGTGCGGTTGCGTGGGTAGACCAGGCTCAGCGGGCTTGGCGTCGGTGGTGCCTCCGGCAACAACTCAACCAATTGCCCGCGCTCAATGTAGGGATCCATCCGATAGCGCGGCGCCTGGATGATGCCCAGGCCTGCCAGCGTGGCACCGAGGAACGCGTCCGCGCCGGAAACACGCACCCGCGCCGGCAGCGACACGTAGCGCACCTGCCCGCCTTGCTGGAACTCCAGAGGAATCAGCTGGCCGGTGGCGCTGGAGCGGTAGCCGACCATCTGGTGGCCGTCCTGCAGCGATTCGATGGTATCGGGCAGGCCGTGCGCCTGCACATAACCCGGCGAGGCCACCGTGACCTCGCGCAGCATCGCCAACCGGCGCGCCGCCAGGTCGCTGTCGGCCAGCGTCCCCACCCGCAACGCCGCATCCACGCCTTCGCGCAGCAGGTCGACATAGCGGTCGCCTTCGCTGACGTCCAGTTCGATCTCCGGGTAGCGCTGCAGGAATTCCGGCAGGTGCGGAAACAGCAGATGCCGGCCCAGCGTGCCATGCACGTCAATGCGCAACGGGCCGCGCGGCGGCGCATCACGGAACGCGGCCTCGGCATCGTCCATGTCGGCGATCAGGCGCAGGCAACGGCCATAGAAGGCCTCGCCTTCCAGCGTCGGCACCACCACCCGCGTGGTCCGGTGCAGCAGGCGCACGCCCAGCCGCTGTTCCAGCGCCTTGATCGCGTCGGTCACTGTGGCCCGCGGCAGGCCGAGGTCCTCGGAGGCCCGGGTGAAGCTGCGACGCTCGACGATACGGACGAAGGCGCGCATGGCCGTGAAGCGGTCCATTATTCGGCTATCCGGATGATGTTGGCGGATTATGCAGGATTATCCGAAAGGATAATGTGGTGAAGATGGCCCTGCGCCACTCCGGCGTGCCCTGCTGGAAGCCACCATGACCCTCTCCCCCGCCCGCTCTGTCGCCCTGGTCACCGGCGGTTCCCGTGGCATCGGCGCGGCCATCTCCCGCCGCCTGGCCGCCGATGGCCACGCGGTCGCGATCAACTATGCGGGCCGCCGCGACGACGCCGAAGCCTTGGCGGCCGAACTCAACAAAGCCGGTGCGCAGGCCATCGCGTTGCAGGCCGACGTGGCCGATCCACAGGCGGTCCGCCAGCTGTTCGACGCCATCGAGGCGCGTTTCGGCGGCATCGACGTGGTGGTCAACAGCGCCGGCGTGCTGCAGCTGGCACCACTGGCCGATACCGACGACGCCCTTTTCGAGCGGGTGATCGGCATCAACCTCAAGGGCGCCTTCAACGTGCTGCGCGAAAGCGCGCGACGGGTGCGCGACGGTGGCCGACTGATCACCCTGTCCACCAGCGTGGTCGGTATCAAGCTGGAGAACTACAGCGTGTACGCGGCCAGCAAGGCAGCGGTGGAGACGATGGGCGCGATCCTCAGCAAGGAGCTGCGAGGGCGCAACATCACCGTGAACGCAGTGGCCCCCGGCCCGACCGCCACCGACCTGTTCCTGGATGGCAAATCGCCGGAACTCATCGAGCGGCTGGCGAAGATGAACCCCCTGGAGCGGCTGGGTACGCCAGAGGACATCGCCGGTGCGGTGGCGTTCCTGGCCGGTGCCGATGGCGGGTGGATCAATGGCCAGGTGCTGCGCGCCAACGGCGGGATGGTGTAGGTCGCGCGGACGGCATCCACGCATGGCGTGGATCTACCATCCACGGGGACATCGGTAGCGCCGGGCCATGCCCGGCGGTGGAGATGTCCATCCACCCGATGCATCGGTAGCGCCGGATCATGCCCGGCGGCGGGGCCGCATCCACGCATGGCGTGGATCTACCGTGCAGATCATCCGGCGCGGGCCTCGCGGCGGCGGTGTACCCAGTAGTACAGCGTGGGCAGTACGAGCAGGGTCAGCAGCATCGCCGACAGCAGGCCGCCGATCACCACCACCGCCAGCGGCTTCTGGGTCTCGGCACCTATCGCGTGCGAGGTGGCCATCGGCAGCAGACCAAACATCGCCAGCAGCGCGGTCATCAGTACGGTGCGCAGGCGCTGCAGCGAGCCCTGCACGACCGACTGCAGCAGGTCCATGCCCTGCTCACGCAGCTGCGCGAAGCGACTGAGCATCACCACCCCGTTCAGCACTGCCTGCCCGAACAATGCGATGAAGCCGATCGCCGCCGACACCGACAGTGGAATGCCGGTCAACCACAGGGCGAGGATGCCGCCGATCATCGCCAGTGGCACGTTGGCCAGGATCAGCGCGGCGCTGCTGATGTCCTTGAACGCATCGAACAGCAGCACGAAGATGATCAGCACCGACAGCGGGATCACCCAGCCCAGCCGCTTCATTGCACGCTGCTGGTTCTCGAACTCGCCGGACCACTCCAGCCGGTAGCCTTCCGGCAGCTGCACGCTGGCGTCCACGCGCTTGCGCATGTCGGCCACCACGCTGCCCATGTCGCGCCCGGCGATGAAGATGCTCACCGCCTTGACCCGTTGTGCGTTCTCGCGCGAGATGTTGATCGCGCCGCTGGCCATGCGGAAATCTGCCACGTCGGACAGTGTCACCGTGTGGCCGTCGCCGATGCCCACCGGCACCGTGCGCAGCCGTTGCAGGTCGCGATCGGCGTCGTCCAGGCGCAGCGTGATCGGGAACTTTCGGTCACCTTCCCACAGCTCACCGACCTGACGCCCGCCCAGTGCGGTCTCGATCACCTCATCGATGTCCCGCACGTTCAGGCCGTAGCGTGCAGCACGGTCGCGGTCGATCTCGATCTGCAGCTGCGGCAACGACCCGTCCCGGTCAATGAAGGCGCTCTCCACGCCCTCCACGCCACGTACCTGGCCCAGGATCGCCTGCGCCTGCTGGTTCAGCACGTCCAGGTCCGAGCCACTGACCTTGATCACCACCTGGCCCTTGATCTGCGAGATGCTCTCCAGGATGTTGTCGCGTACCGGCTGCGAGATCGAGAATTCCGGCCCAGGAATGCGCTGCTCCAGCGTGCGCTGCAGATCACTCACCAGCTGCCGCTTGTCCACGCCCTTCGGCCACTCCTTCTCGGGCTTCAACGCCACCAGCGCCTCGATCTGATTGGCGCCCTTGGCATCGGAGCCGTCTTCCGGGCGCCCCAGCTTGGCCACCACCGTCGACACCTGCGGGAAGGTGCCGACCAGCTCACGGATGCGCCGCGACTGCTGCTGCGCTTCGGCCAGGCTGGTGCTGGGGTCGAGCGTGGCGGTCAACCAGATCGAGCCTTCGTCCAGCTCGGGCAGGAACTCCGAACCCAACCGGGTGCCCAATGCCAGCGTGCCGACCAGCAGCGCAACCGCGGTCAGTACCACCGCACGCGGTCGGGCCAATGCACGCTCCAGGATCGGCCGGTACCAGCCAGTCAGGCGGTCCATCAGCGGATTGCCATCGCGCATGCGGTCGCGCCGCAGCCACCAGTAGCAGAACAGCGGCACCACGGTCAGCGCCAGGATCAACGCACCGATCAACGCCGAAGTCACGGAGTACGCCATCGGCGCGAACATGCGTCCTTCCTGCCGCTGCAGGGTGAAGATCGGGATGTGCGCGGCGATGATGATCAACATCGAGAAGAATGTCGGCCGACCCACTTCCGATGCAGCCGAAAGAATGGTCGAGAACCGCGTCTTCCGATCGGCCGTAGGTGGCAGCTTCGACAACCGCGAGACGACGTGTTCGGTGACGATCACCGCGCCATCAATGATGATGCCGAAATCCATCGCACCCAACGACAGCAGGTTGGCTGGCACGCCCCATAGATGCAGGCCGAGGAAGGTCGACAGCAGCGCCAGCGGCATCATCGCCGCCACGATCAGCGCCGCGCGGGCGTTGTACAGGAACAGCCACAACACCAGGAACACCAGCACTGCACCTTCCAGCAGGTTGCGGAAGACCGTCTTCAGCGTGGTCGTAACCAGCCACGAGCGGTCGTAGAACGGTTCGATGCTGACCCCCGCCGGGAGCTGGCTCGCCTCGATCTCGGCAATGCGCGCATGCAGGGCATCGAGCACATCCGACGGGTTCTCGCCCTTGCGCATCAGGACCATGCCGAACACTGCATCGTCGTTGTCGTCCTGGCCGACCAGGCCCTGACGCGGCAGGCCTGTATCGGCGATGCCGGCGAGGTCGCGCACCAGGATCGGCGTGCCTCCGCGCTGCGCCACCACCACGTTGCCGATGTCGGCCGGCGAACGCATCAGGCCCACACCGCGGATCAGGAACTGCTGCTGCCCGCGCTCCACGTAACCGCCGCCCGCATTCGAGCTGCCCTTCTCCAGCGCGTCGGCGAATTCACCGAGGCTGATGCCGCGGTCGCGGAGCTTGTCCAGGTCCGGCTTGACCTGGAAGGTGCGCGCGAAGCCACCGAAGCTGATCACATCGGCCACGCCCGGCACGGTGCGCAGACTGCGCTCCATCGTCCATTCCTGCACGGTGCGCAACTGGGTCGGCGTCATGTGCGGGCCTTTCAGCACATAGCGGTAGATCTCACCTACCGCCGAGCTCATCGCCTCCAGTTCCGGCGTCACCCCTTCCGGCAGCTCCACGCCCTGCAGGCGCTCCAGCACCTGCTGCCGCGCGAAGTAGTCATCGGCCTTGTCGTCGAACGTGAGGATGATCATCGACAGGCCGAACTGCGTATGCGAGAACACCCGCACCGAATGCGGGATGCCGGACAACGCCACTTCCAGTGGCATCGTCACCTCGCGCTCGACCTCTTCGGCGGCACGACCCGGGTGCAGCGACACCACTGTCACCTGGGTGTCGGACACATCCGGGAAGGCTTCCACCGGCAGCACGCGGAACGCGGCAATGCCAGCGCCGATGAACAGCAGTAGTGCCAGCATCACCATCAGCGGCTGGCGCAGGCAGTAGGCAATCAGGCGATCGATCATGGGGCGGCATGCCCCGTGCCGATGCTGGCGGCGGCCGGCGCGCTGTCCGCCAGCTGCTGCAGCAGCAGGCCGCCCTCGACCACCACCCTGGCGCCTGCGGCCAGGCCCTCACGCACCCACAGCCGGCCATCGCCCAGTTCCTCGGCATGCACAGCGTGACGCACGAAGCGGCCCTTGCCCTCCTCCACGAACACCACCTGCTTGCCGTCGATCAACAACACGGCCGCATCGGGCAGCGAGACACCGCCGTCGGCCGGCAACGCCACCTGGGCGCGCACGTACTGCCCTGCCTTGAGGCCGCGTGCGCGGTTGTCCAGCTCGGCGCGCGCCTGCACCACACGGCGTTCGCTGTCGACGAAGTCATCCACGTGCTGCAGGGTCGCCTGCAGCGGCTGTCCATCGGCGCCGGGCACGGTTACCTGCATGCCCGCCTTCAAGCGTCCGGCCAGGCTCTCGGGAACATCCAGCAACAGCCACAAGCGGTCCGGATCGCCAATCACCGCCAACGGCTGTTCGCTGTCAGGGCTGACTGTCATGCCAGGGCTCATCCGCCGCTCCACCAGCACGCCATCGATCGGCGCGCGCAGCGGCAGGCGCTGGTCGACGTGCTGGCCATTGCCATACACCTTGGCGAAGGCGGTCGCACGCGCGTGATCGGCCTGGCTGCCAGCGAAATTGGCCTCGGCCTCGTCCAGTTCGCGACCGGATGCCACTCCCGCCGCATGCAGTTCACGGGTGCGGTCCAGTTCCCGGCGTGCCTGCTGCAGCTCGGCGCGACCACGCACACCGTCGGCCTGGGCCTGGCCGAACTCGGGCGAGATGATCCAGGCGATCACCTGCCCCGCCTTCATTTTCTGCCCCGGCTGTGCCTCGATGCGCGCCACCTGCCCCGCCAGCGGCGTGCGCAGCGCGCTGGAGCGCGTCTCGTCCCAGACCACCCGCCCCGGCAGCTGCAGGCCTGCGCTGGCGCCGGCGGTCGCCGCCTCGCTGCGCAGCACGTCCAGCTGGCGACTACCGGCAGGAAACTGGATCTGACCAGCACTGACCTGCGGTGCGTCCTCGGTATACGACGCCGGCTCACGGCCGCAGCCGCCCAGCAGGGCCAGCGCCAGCAAGGCCGGCAGCACGGCATGTCGCGCCTGCGGGCGACAAGCGACGGTGAACTTCATCGGGACTCTCCTTCAGCAACGGATGTGGCCGCTTCCCAGCGCGCCAGGGCAATGGCATGGTCGGCACGCGCTTCAATCAACGCGGCCTCGAAATCGCGCCAGCTGCGGCGTGCATCCAGCAGATCGGTCAGGCTGGCGGCGCCGCGGCGGTAGGCCAGTTCGATGCCCTGCACCGCCTTGCGTGCGGCATCGGATTGCAATCCTTCGTAGTCGCTGCGACGCTGCGCGGCGGACTGCGCGCTGGCTTGCAACTGGTCCAGTTCGGCGCGCGCTTCACGCTGCAGCACCTTCAGCTCCAGCGCGGCACTGTCACGGTCGGCCTCGGCACGCTGGATCGCGCCGCGTGTACGTGACGGTCCCCCTAGCGGAATGGTCAAGGACACACCCCAGGTGACGCCGCTGATGTCGGTCGGCTCGCGCTCGGCTTCCACACCCAACTGGATGTCGCGGTGGCGCTCACTGCGTGCCAGCGCCACACCGGCGTCGGCCGCGGCCAGGCGCGAGCGTGCCGCGCGCAGATCGGCACGCTGCTGCGGATCGACCGCGCGCGTATCGGCCCTGTCTGCGGCGTCTGGCCACGGATCATCGGCGCTGAGATCATGGCTGTCGTCGCGGCCGAGCAGCAGGCCCAGCGCATGCCGCGCGTCGCGCAGATCCAGCGCCGCCTCGCGCGCCGCGTCGGCTACTGCCAGGTCGTCCACCGCCAGCCGCGCGCGGTCGACCGGCGCCATCGCCCCGGTGGCAACCTGCTTGTCCGCCGCTGCCATCTGTTCGGCCGAACTCTGGCGGTTGGCATCGGCAATCTGCACCCGCTCCAGCGCGCCCTTCAGGCCGAAATAGGTTTCATGCAACGCCACTTGCTGGCGGCGCCGCGCATCAAGCATCTCCAGCCCGGCCACTTCCAGCAGCGCATCGGCCTGGCGGATGCGCAACATGCGCTTGCCACCGCGTTCCCAGGTCCAGCCAACGCCCACGGTGCTGTCCACCCGTTTGTCCTGCCAGCGTCCCGGGCCGATGCCGTGTTTGGGGCTGATCTTGCTGGTGCCGATCGACAGCTCGGTGGCCGGGCGCAACGCCGCCGTCTGCGCATCGCCCTGCACCCCACGCAGTTCCAGCGCCGCCGCACGCAGGTCCGGGTTGTGTGCTTCCATCGCACGCTGCGCTTCCTGCAGGGACAATGCCGACGCTGCAGGTGCGCACAGAAAGATGGCCATCACAGCCACGATATGAAGGGAGGAATTCATGCGAGTCACGGTAAGGTGAAGCACTTGCGCCAAACTTGCCCCAACCTTGCACGAAGCTTGCAATGCGAATCCTGCTGATCGAAGACGATGCCGCTCTGGCCGATGGACTGATCCGCGCCCTGCAGGGCGCCGGGCATCTGTGCGACCACCTTTCGCGCGGGCTGCACGCGCCGGCTGCACTGGCCAGCGCGCCGTATGACGTGATGGTTCTCGATCTTTCATTGCCCGACGTCGATGGGCTCGACCTGCTCTCGCGCCTGCGCAACGACGGCGTCACCCTGCCGGTGCTGATCCTCACTGCGCGCGATGGCGTGGAGGACCGCATCCTTGGCCTTGACCGTGGTGGCGACGACTATCTCGCAAAGCCGTTCGCCCTGGGTGAGCTGGAAGCGCGCCTGCGTGCGCTGTCGCGCCGTCGCAGTGATGCACCGGCGCAGAAGCGCCTGGGCCGGTTGTGCTTCGACAGCATCCGCAATGAAGTACAGGTTGAAGGGCAACGCGTCGAGCTGACCGCACGCGAACTGTCGCTGGTCGAGGCACTGATGCAGCGTCCGGGCCGCACGGTTACCAAGCAACGCCTGTTCGACGCGCTGTACAGCTGGGACCACGACGCCAACCTGTCGGTGATCGAAGTGCATGTCAGCCGCCTGCGACGCAAGCTGGAACAGGCACATGCCGGCGTCGGCATCCGCATGCTGCGTGGCTTGGGCTATCGCCTGGAGGCCGTGGGTGACTGAGCGCGTGCACAGCCTGCGTGGCCTGCTGCTGAGACGCCTGTGGCTGCCGCTGCTGGTGCTGCTGCTGTGCAGCGCAGTCGGTTCGTTCGCGTTGGCGCGGTTCTACGCCGGCCAGGTCTACGACCGCTGGCTGCTGGATTCGGCAATGTCGTTGTCCGAGCTGGTGACGGTGCAGGATGGTCGCGCTTCGATCGAGATCACTCCGGCGGTCTCGCGCATGTTCACCTGGGACACCGCCGACGAAGTGCATGGCGAGGTGGTCGATGCCGAGGGCGGGCGTCTGTATGGCGACCTGCCCGAAGCCCTGCCACGCCCCGCAATCGCAGCGGGAAATGATGACGACGCCGTCTACTACGACGCGCGACTGCGTGGCCAGGCCGTGCGCATGGTCGAAGTGGTGGTCAGCGCCGGGCCGGGCCACGACATCCGGCTGCGCGTGGCCGAAACACTGCGCAAACGCCACCGGCTGGAGCGCAAGCTGTTGCTGACCAGCGTTCCGTTCCAGGCTGCAATCCTTGCACTGGCGGCGTGGCTGGCGTGGTCCGGTACAGGCGCCGCCGCGCGCCATGCCAATCTGGTCGCGCGGAAGCTGGCCAGCCCGCGGCCGGATCCGTTGGCACCATTGGATCCGGCGCAGGAGGCACCGCGCGAACTGTGGCCGGCGGTTGAGGCCTACAACGCACTCCTGCAGCGCCTGGACGCAATGCAGGATGCTCAGCGGCGCTTTGTCAGCAATGCCGCGCACCAGCTGCGCACGCCCTTGGCAGCAATGCAGGTGGAGCTGGAGAGTTCATTGCGCCAGCACGATCCGCAGGCCCAGCAACTGGCGCTGTCCGGCACGCTGTCCGGACTGGCGCGTCTGCAGCATCTGGTCAACCAGTTGCTGATGCTCAGCCGCTCCGAAGACCCGCATGGCAGCGCGCTGCCGCTGCAGCCACTGGACCTGGCCGCGCTGGCGCGTGGCGTTGTGGAACGCTACGCTGACCGCGCGTTGGCTGCAGGTGCCGATCTTGGCTATGACGGCCCCGACGAGGGTGTGCAGGTGCAGGGTGACCCACAGCTGTTGCGCGAGGCGCTCGGCAATCTGCTGGACAACGCGTTGCGCTACGGCGCCTCGCGCGGGGTGATCACTCTGGGCGTTCGGCAGGAGTCCGATGGCGTACACGTATGGGTGGACGATGACGGCGCAGGCATCGCCGAGGCCGAACGCACGCGCGTCACGGAACGCTTCTACCGGGCCAGCAGCGAAGGCGACGGCTGCGGCCTGGGCTTGGCGATCGTGGCCGAGATCGCGCAGCGGCATGGCGCAACCCTGATGATTGATACCGCCCCGATCGGTGGCGCGCGGGTGGGGTTGCGGTTTCGTTCCAGTTGACGTCCTGCATGCCAACCAAGGTTGGCACCTACCAAAGGCACCCGGCCGGCAGATTCCGGTAGTCGCCCACCTTGGTGGGCGCCGTTGACGTCCTGCGTGCCAACCAAGGTTGGCACCTACCAAAGACATCCCGACCGGCAGATTCCGGTAGTCACCCACCTTGGTGGGCGCCGTTGAGGTCCTGCATGCCAACCAAGGTTGGCACCTACCAAAGACATCCCGACCGGAAGATTCCGGTAGTCGCCCACCTTGGTGGGCGCCGGTGACCTCCCGCGTGCCAACCAAGGTTGGCACCTACCACGTGCAGGGCAATGACGGCGTCAGGGCACCGCCGCGCAGCATCACCGGCTCATCGAATACGGCGCCTGCGCGCCCTGCCCCGGCCAGTCCTTGTTCGGCTCGGCCTGCATGCTGAAACGCAGCTCGCCACCTGCCAGGATCTCGTCATGGCGCAGGAAGGTGCGCTGAAGCGGCTTGCCGTTGAGGCTCACGTTGCCGACGTAGGTGTGCTTGTCATCCAGCCCATCGGCGACGATGGTGAACGTCTTGCCGTTCGGCAATCGCATCGCGGTCTTCGGCAGGAACGGGCGGCCGAGGATGTACTCGCCCGAACCCGGTGCGACCGGGTAGAAGCCCAGCGCGGTGAAGACGTACCACGCCGACATCTGGCCAACGTCATCGTTGCCGGCCAGGCCATCGGGGCGGTCAGCGTACTGGGTGTCCATGATCTGCTTCAGGCGCGCCTGGGTGCGCCACGGCTGGCCGGCATACGAGTACAGGTAGGCCACATGGTGGCTGGGTTCGTTGCCATGCGCGTACCAGCCGATCAGCCCGGTGATGTCTTCCATGTGCTCGAAGATGGACGGATCCACCTTGGCGCTGAATACCTCGTCCAGCCGCGCAAGCAACTTGTCGCTGCCACCGTGCGCTGCGGCCAGACCCGCCACATCCTGCGGTACGTACCACGAGTACTGCCAGGCGTTGCCTTCGGTGTAGTCGGTGCCATAGCCACTGGCGCTGGGGTCGAACGGCGTGCGGAAGCTGCCATCGCGCTTGCGCGCGCGCATGAAGCCGGTGTCCTTGTCGAAGGCGTTGCGCCAGTTGCCGGCACGCTTGTCGAAGGTCGCCGCCACGTCGGTCTTGCCCATCGCCTGCGCCATGCGCGCGATGGTCCAATCATCAAAGGCGTATTCCAGCGTCTTGCTGGCGGCCTCGCCTTCCTCGTCGATCGGCACATAGCCCAGCTCGCGGTATTGCGCGATGCCGTCGTAGGGGCCGTAGTTGGCGGTCTCGACCATCGCCTTCAATGCCTTGTCGGCGTCGAAGCCGCGGATGCCCTTCACATAGGCATCGGCGATCACCGGCACGGCGTGGTAGCCGATCATGCACCAGTCTTCCAGGCCATGGAACGACCACACCGGCAGCATGCCGTAGGGACTATGCTCATGGTGCGCCAGCATCGAATTGACGAAGTCGCTGTTGCGCTTCTCCGGCTGCACCAGCGTCAGCAACGGATGCAGCGCGCGGTAGGTGTCCCACAGCGAGAACGTGGAATAGTTCGTGAAGCCATCAGCCTTGTGCACGGCATTGTCCGAGCCGCGGTACTGGCCATCGGCATCCATGAACAGCGTCGGTCCCAGCATCGTGTGGTACAGCGCGGTATAGGCGCTTCGCCGCGCGTGTTCCGGCGCATCGATATCGAGTACCGACAGCGCCTGCGTCCATTCCTGCTTCGCCTGCGCACGCACGCGATCGAAATCGAAGTCAGCCACCTCGGCATCCAGGTTGGCGATGGCGCCTGCTTCGCTGACCGGTGAAATGGCGACCTTGACGACCAGCGGTGCATCCAGTTTTCCGAATGCGAAGGTACCAACCAGCTGGCGACCTTCGATCTGTGCGCGCTGGGACGGATCCTTCTCACCCGGCGGCGGGAAACCCTTGTAGACGATGTCCTGCTCGGTGTTGTGCAGCTCATGCCCGGCCAACGGACGCGAGAAACGCATCGCGAAGTACAGCTGGCGACCCGGTGCCCAGCCGCGCGTCTCTCGGAAGCCGGTCACGGTGCCATCGGCGCGCACCCGCACCCGCGACCACAGCACCTTGCCCGGGTAGTCGTACATGCTGGTGCGCATGTCCAGCAGCACCTTGGCGTCGGCGCCCTTGGGGAAGGCGTAGCGATGCACGCCCACGCGGGTACTGGTGGTCAGCTCGGCGCGCACCTTGTAGTCGTCCAGGGTGACCGCGTAGTAGCCCGGCTCGGCCTTCTCGTCAGCATGGCGGAACCGTGATGCATAACCGCTGCGCGGCTTCTCCGGATCGCCCCGCTCCAGGCCGGGATTGCCGGTGAACGGCATCAGCAGGATGTCGCCCAGATCGGAATGGCCGGTGCCGGAAAAATGCGTGTGCGAGAAGCCGACGATGCTGCTGTCGTCGTAGCGGTAGCCGGCCGCCCAATCGTAGGCTTTCTCGCGTGGTTGGACACGCGTATCCGGGCTGAGCTGGACCATCCCGAACGGCACCGTGGCACCCGGATAGGTGTGACCCTCGCCGCCGGTGCCGATGAACGGGTCGACCGAAGCGTAGGCCTTGTCGGCGGCAGTTCTGGAAGGAGCGGCCGAAGCCAGGCCGGAAGCGAGCATCGCCGTGGCGGCGACAGCGATCAGGAGGCGACGGTCCAGCGTGGGCATCGGCGTTTGGATCGATTCAGATGATGACCCGATGCTAGCACCGGGTCCGTCACGCCGCATGTTGCAGTGCGGCTGCCCGGCTTCCCGCGCCCCGTTCAACCTGCCTTCGGACCTCAATCGGGAAGCGCGCTCTGCAACGACATGAGGTCCGCGCTGTCCACCGGCCGCACCACGCGCGCGACCTCTTCACCTTCGTGCAGCAGCACCACCGTCGGCCACAGCTTGACCTTGAACGCTCGCCCCAACGGCCTTCCCTTGCCATCCTCGATCTTCCAATGCGGCAGATCGTTCGCTTCGACAAAGGCCTGCAACGCGGGCTGCGCGGCCTGGCAGTGGCCACACCAGGGAGCGCCGAACTCGAGGAGTTGCCAGCCGACCTGCGCCTCCACATCGGAGCGGCTGGGCTCCGGCGACAAGTGATCGCGCATGAAAGGCATCCGCGCTACGCCACCAGCGCCTTCTGGATATCCGCCAGCGGTGCGTTGGTCAGGTCCTTGGCGATGTCGCCGAGCAGCCGGGCCTGGACCTCCTTGTGCAGCAGCGGCCGGATGCGCCCCAGCGTGGTCGGATCAGCAATCAACACCAGATGTGCATAGCGGTTCTTCAACGCATCCTCGTTGAGCTGTTCTGCCACCTGTTTGGCGAACGTGGCCTCGTTGAGCTGGGAAATCGACATGTCTTTCGGTACAGCGCCGGCCGGACCCTGCCCGGACACGCCCTGCTCGCTGATGTCCTGCAGACGTAGTTCGCCCTCCTGTTTCAGTGCGGGCTGCTGTGCACTGCCCACGTTGGTGAATACCCGTGCCGAACCACCGTCGGCTACCACGATCAGCGTTCCTTCGGGAATCGTCCGCGCCATTGCATCCTCCATCCATCCGAAAAGTGGGTGTGCGCTCCACCTTATGCACGCCGATGTCACCAGAGCGCGCACAGGATGTGATCCCATCATCGCAATCTGCAATCAGCGCTAAATTTGTCCGCTTGCCTGCCGCTATGGCCTCCATCATCGCGAGGAACCTCTGTGTACGCTGGCTCACTGTTCCACGTCTGCTTTGCCACCAGTCTGGCGATCGCCGGCTGCGCAGGCTGCATCCATCAGTTCCTGCTGGGCCAACCGCTGTTCGCATTGGCCATCATGTTCTCCGTACTGACAATGATCGGCGCTGCTCTGGTCTCGCGCCGGCTGGCGCTGCCCGGCGCGCTGGCGATGGCCTGCACCGTGTTCGGGTTGATGGCGAAATCGGCCTGAGGCATCTGAACAGGCAGCGTGGAACACAGCGTGCAGATCAGTCCGCTTCGCTGCACGCTCACGCCGATGCCGTTATGATGAATCAATGATCGACAAGACCCACTACGTGACGGGCGCACCTGTTACGTGGGAAGCACTGCCGACAGGCGCTTCGCTTGCCACGAATGCTCCCGCCCTGCATTTCCATCGCCTTGCGCTGGATCCCGGCGGATGACGCCCGCAGGCCCTCTGCCTGCACCCCTACGCTGATGTGATGCTCGGCCGCTGACTGCGCGGCCGCAGTGATCCCGTTGCTGCGTTTCCGCCCCTGCGGCGGTGCTTTGCCGTGCGCGTGGCGCTGCGCCTGCACACATTCCCCGGCCCCCACGCCACTCACCGATGCCCCTGCGCCACCTGCGCCTGCATCGCCGTTTCCGATTTCCGGGACACACCCCACCGCCCATCCCAATTCCATACCTACAAGGGAGCCCCCATGCAGGACACACCTGATTCCCATGCCCATTTCGGCTGGTTCAAACGCCGCCGCCACCTGAAGGTCGATGAGATCACCGTCGTCGACAAGCCCATGCTCAAGCGCGCCGTCGGCGCCGCCGCACTCGGCAATGCCATGGAGTGGTTCGACTTCGGTGTATACGGCTATCTCGCCGTCACCATCGGCCAGGTGTTCTTCCCGTCCAGCAACCCCACCGCACAGGTGATCGCAGCCTTCGCCACCTTTACCGTGGCGTTCCTGGTGCGCCCGCTCGGCGGCCTGGTGTTCGGCCCGCTCGGCGACCGCTATGGGCGCCAGAAAGTACTGGCGTTCACCATGATCCTGATGGCACTCGGTACGTTCTCGATCGGCTTGATTCCTTCCTACGAGCGCATCGGCATCTGGGCACCGGTGCTGTTGCTGCTGGCGCGTGTGGTGCAGGGCTTCTCCACCGGTGGCGAATATGGTGGCGCGGCAACCTTCATCGCCGAATATTCCACCGACCGCAACCGCGGGTTGATGGGCAGTTGGCTGGAGTTCGGCACCCTGGGCGGCTACATCGCCGGCGCCGGCACGGTCACCGCACTGCACATGCTGTTGAGCAACGCGCAGATGCTGGACTGGGGCTGGCGCATTCCGTTCCTGGTGGCCGGTCCCCTCGGCCTGCTCGGCCTATACATGCGCATGAAGCTGGAGGAAACCCCAGCGTTCCGTGCTTTTGCCGAGGAGGCCGAGAAGCGCGAGCATGAACGTCCGGGGCTGGGTGCGTTGTTCCAGGTACATGGCCGCCAGCTGCTGGTGTGCATGGGCCTGGTGCTGGTGTTCAACGTCACCGATTACATGCTGCTGACCTACATGCCCAGCTACCTCAGCGTCACCATGAACTACGCCGAGAGCAAGGGCCTGCTGCTGATCATCATCGTGATGCTGGTGATGATGCCGCTGAACATCGTCGGCGGATTGTTCAGTGACAAGCTTGGCCGTCGCCCGATGATCATCGGTGCCTGCATCGCGCTGCTGGTGCTGGCCGTGCCCTGCCTGCTGCTGATCGGCAGCGGAAATGACTGGCTGATCTTCCTCGGCCTGATGCTGCTTGGCCTGGCACTGGTGTGCTTCACCAGCTCGATGCCATCCACGTTGCCGGCGCTGTTCTACACCCCGGTGCGCTACAGCGCGCTGTCGATCGCCTTCAATGTGTCGGTGTCGTTGTTTGGCGGCACCACGCCGCTAGTGACCGCATGGTTGGTCGAGCGCACCGGCGATCCGCTGGTGCCGGCCTATTACCTGATGGGCGCGGCGGTGATCGGCCTGGTAACCATGCTGTTCGTGAAGGAGACCGCCGGCCTGCCGCTGCGCGGTTCACCGCCGGCCGTCGGCAGCGACAGGGAAGCCGCCGCGTTGTTGAAGAGCGATGTGCCGGTCACGGTGGACCCGAGTTTGCCGCCACTGCCGGAGGCTGCGGAGCCTGAGCAGGTGAAGCCGGCCTGAGGGTGGGCGCGAAACGCCATCCACGCATGGCGTGGATCTACTGAACGGGTAGCGCCGGGCCATGCCCGGCGACATTCGGGGTGTCCAACTCCATCGCACGCATTACGATGGGTTTGGCCCAGTCCGGCGTATGCAGCAGCTCGGCCACCGAGACCGGGTACTGCAGTTGGCCATGCGCCATCGCCAGCACCGGCAGCGGATCGACGCAGCCGTCGGCATCGGCCGGTGCGCTGTTGTCGTAGACATGCAGCTCGGCCAGATAAGGCAGAAGATCCAGCAGGTTCTCGCGCGCCGAATCGAAGCGGACGTGGATCTTCTCCACAGGAATGTCATGGCCGCCGGCGGCCACCCGCGCTGCAACGCGGGCAATATGCAGGTCCACCGTGGCCAGGCCGCAGAACCAGATCGCAACGTGATGGTGTTCGCAGGCCTCGCGCAACAGGCGCGGAATGGTGTTGCCGCCCAGCGTGGTCTCGAAGGCGAAGTCCGTGCCGTCGGCCATGGCCTGGCGCAACCGCCGGGTGCCTTCCTGCCAGGCCTCGGCATTGGCGTCGGGCAGCGGCCAGCCGGCCTCGACCAGGCGGCGGGTGAACGAATCGGGGTTGAACCAGCCCAGCCCTTCGGCTTCCAGCCAGGTACCCAGCAGCGAACTCTTGCCGGCGCCGTTGACGCCGGCCAGCACCAGGATCCGCCCCATCGGTCAGAGCGGACGGCCGAGGGTGACCTTGCGGCCGCGGCGGATCGGCTGGCCCAGCACCTTGCCCAGCCCCTCACCGCGCTGCAGGCCGGCCAAGGTCTGGTCGAATTCGCCGCGCAGGCGCAGCAGTTCTTCACTGCGCTCACCGGCATCGCTGCCGGCGGCCTTGGCCAGCAGCTCCTGGTAGGTGCGGATGTCCACGATCACCGCTTCGGGGTGGTTGTGGTTGGTGATGACCAGCGCCTGCTTCTCGCGCACGGTGCGCATCAGGCTTGGCCAGCCACGGGTCTTCACCGACGAGGCCGGGGCCTTCTCAAGGCCAGGCAGATCCAGCGGCAGGGTCATGGCACGGCTCCAGACGGGGACAGTTGAGGCCATTATGCCCAATTTGGCCCAATTGGGGATAAATACCCTTTCACCGGCCGGAGGTTGCCTGCGGCGCGTCGGTCTGCAGCAGGCTGTCGCGCTCACGCAGAGGGAAGCGGATCCAGGCGTCAAGCCCCTGTGCGCCAAAGCGCAGCTCGCCACTGCCGGCCAGTTCATAGGGCACGCGCTGTTCGATCAAGGACCGGCCGAGCCCGCGCTGCCGGGGCAGTTCCCAGCCTTCAACTTCGGCATGCCGTTCACACCAGTGCAAACCCAGCCAGGGCTGCCCATCCTGCACCTGCAGATGCCAGGACACGTCGATATGCCCGTCCTCATGGGTCAGCGCACCATGCCGGAGCGCATTGGTGGCCAACTCATGGATGGCCAGCGACAGAACTTCGGCAGCCTTCGGTGGCAGCAACACATCCTCGCCCTGCAGGCGATAGACCGCAGCGGGCGGGGATTGTGCCGCGATCTCCTCGTCCAGCATGCCACGCAGGCAGACCCCGGCGTTGGCGCCCCGCGTCAGCAGGCTCTGGGTACGCGCCAGTGACATCAGCCGCCCACACAACCGTTCGGCATACTCATCCACACTGCCGACCGACTCGCGGGTACGCCAGGCAATGGCGTGGATGGTCGACATGATGTTGCGGACCCGATGCTGCAGCTCGGCCAGCAGCACCGATTGGCGCTCGGCGGCGCGCTTGAGGTCGTCGATGTCCACCGCGATGGCGAACACCCCGCTGACCTCGCCGTCAGCATCACGCAGAGGGGCGGCCGCGACCCGCGTCCAGCGGGTGCGGCCGTCATCGTGCAGGTATTGGAACTCCAGCCCCGGCACCACGGTCTCGCCACGCATCGCACGCGCGATGGCGAAGTCGTCCGGTGCAATGGTGGTGCCATCGGGATGGCAGCCGTGCCAGCGATGCTGGTTGTCCACATCCTTCGAAGGCACCTTGCCGCTGGGCAGGTAGGCGCGCATCTGATCATTGGACAGCAGCATGCGCCCCTGCAGGTCGACGATGCACAGGCCAACCGGAAGCATCCTGAAGGCCAGTTCCAGGCGCCGTTCGCTCTCGCGCCGTCGCAGTTCCTCGCGCTCGCGCGCAACCAGCGCCATGTGTGCCGCAGTGGTCTCGAACATGGTCACCAGCACCCCGTTGATCCGCCCCTCTTCGCCTCGGATGGGACTGTAGGTGATGGTGAACCAGACGTCTTCCAGGCGTCCATGGCGGGCCAGCGGATACAATTTGTCTTCGAAGGTGACCGTCTCGCCCTGCCAGACACGGGTGTAGAGCGGACCATTGATGTGCCAGACCTCGGGCCAGCACTCACGGGTCGGCTGGCCGAGCCCGCCGGGATGCTTGTCGGCCAGGATCTCGGCGTAACCATCGTTGTACAGCTGCACCAGCTGTTCACCCCACAGCACGATCATGGGGAAGCCGTGGGCCAGCATCAGGTCGACGGTGGCGCGCAGGTGCGGGGGCCATCGTTCGATCGGACCCAAAGGGCTGCGTGACCAGTCATGCCGGGCGATACGCGCGGCCATGCCATCGTGCCGGGCATGCAGCCGCAATGCGGGCGGCATCACGCTGCGCCGATCATCGCTGTGGAGGCCTTCGACGCGACGCCCCATGCCGCGCAATCAGGCGATGCCCGCAGAGGCCTGCGGTGCCGCCACCAGCCCGGCCAGTTGCTGGACCAGGACTTCGATGTGATAAGGCTTGGTGCAGCGCGGCGCCGCTGCGAAGCGGGCGGGCAGGTTGTCATCGTAGCCGGAGGTGAGCAGGAACGGGGTCCCGGCCTCGGCCAGCCGATCGGCCAACGGATACACCTGCTCGCCACCGAGATTGATGTCCAGCAGGGCCACATCGATCGGATGCGTATCGACCAACTGCCCCAGCGCCTGCAGATCACCGGCCGGACCGACCACCTGCGCGCCCTTCAGTTCGAGGTAGTCGACCAGGAACATCGCGATGGCGAATTCATCTTCCGCCACCAGAACCCTCAGCCCCTTCAGTCCCTCCGATTTGTTGCCCGCTTCCAGCACGTTGCTCGCTCCTCGATGCACGCGACCCGCCTGCGGTCGCAACGAGGGCAGGATGCGCGATCCGGTCTACAAGAGCGCGTGACGATCGATGAAGGCGGCGGCCAAGCCCCCTTCACCCCGCCGATGCATCGGCACTGGTGGCCCAGGCTTCAGAAAGCGCGCTCCCATTTCAGGCTGAGCAGGCTGCGGTCGTGGCTGTACAGCCAGTCGACATTGCTGTCGATGCGTGCATAGCGCAGGCTCAGGCTGGGCACCAGGCCAGCCACCGCCAGACGTTCACTGCGGACGATGGCGATCAGATTCTGTTCGTCGTCCTGGCGCCGCGCCTCCAGCAGCGGGCTCCACGCGTCGTAGTCGCGCTCGCGCAATGACACGAACACGGTGGCCGTGGTGCCGTTCCATTGCCGTGCTGCGCCCAGGCGCAGGCCGCGCTGACGGTAGCCGTTGGCCTGATCGGCGGCGCTGCTGGCGGTCACGTCCAGCCCGGCGAAGACCGTCCAGCGCGGATTGAGCGCGCGGAACCAGGTGGCATACAACGCTGCCAGCTCGCCGTCGTAATTGCTGGCCAGGCCCCGCTGGCGATAGCGCTGGCGTTTCCAGTCGGCCTCCAGCTTGAGCAGGCTGCGCGCGTCCAGCGCATATTGCCATTCGCCGTGCAGCCCGCTGCCACCCTGCAGCGCATGGTTGCCCAGGCCCTGGTAGTCATAGCTGGATGCAAGCTGCACGGTCTGTCGCGCACTGCGCCAGCTGTAACCTGCCTGCACGTTGGCATTGAGTTCGTTGTAGGCGCTTTGCCCCCGCCATGCCTGGCCGAAGGCGAGGCCTCGCACATACAGGCCATGATGCCCACCGAGCGCCCAGCGCCGCTCAAGACTGCCGTCATAGTCCAGACCGAAGGCACGCTCTGCGTCGGGCAGTTTCCGCTCGATGATGCAGGTGTCGCCGACACCGAACAGGCAGGTGCGGCTGGCGGAACTGCGGTTGATGTTGTCGCTCCATGCCGGGCCGGCAGACAAGGCCCCTTTCCAGCGCTGGCGGGCCTGCAGCGCACTCAGGTAGCCCCCCACTCGCCCACGCACGCCCGCGGTGGCTGGATCATCGGCATTGATGCCTGCGGCGATCGCGTTGAACAATGCCACGGCATCGCGGTCGCGCTGGTCCTCGGCGTAGACACGCGCCAATTCAAGGCGGGCCGGCAGGAAATCCGGCTGTAGCGCCAGCAGCGCTTCGTATTCACTGGCCGCGCGGTGATGATTGCCGGCCACCCGCGCCAGGCCACCCTGCGCGTAGTGGCGCAGCAGCGGATCGTGGCCGGGCAGTTCGATGTATTCGTCAAGGAACGCAGCGGCGGCCTGCCATTGCTGATGCTGCAGCGACAGGTAGAGGGCCTGGCCGAGATCATCGACGGTGCGCTCCACGCGCAGCGTCTGGCCGTCGATTGTGATGGTCGGCCGCTCCGACTCGGCCTGCTGCAGGCGCTGCTGGTCCTGCTGCTGGTGGCGCAGTTCGGTGCCCTGCTCAAGCACACGACGAAGATCGTCCTGCTGGGCGCGCGCATCGGTGGCAGCCAACAGCAGTACGACAAGGAAGATGGAATGGCGCATGGTCGATCCGTGGTGGTGCATGCAGCGGGCCGAAGCAGGGACTGGCGGATCGCGGCTTGTCCCTGCCCTGCCCCGTCAGGGGCGTGGCGATCAGTTCTTGCTGCCGCCGAAGGCGGTGTCGTACTGGCTGTTGCCGGTGAACGTGGCGATACCGGCCAGGGTGGCGGCGTTGGCGCCGAAGAACTGGCCCTGGGTGGAGCCGGCAACGCTGCCGTTGGCGGTGGCGGTACCCGCGAACGAGGCGTTGGCGCTGTTGATGTTGGCGTTGACGTTGATCGCCAGGCCGCCACCGGTCAGGCCGCCGAGCAGCTTGCCGCTGCCGAAGTCCGCACGGAAGGTGCCGGACAGCAGGTTGCTGCCGTTGAACTTGTTCAGGCCCGCAACGCTGTAGGTGGCCACACCGGCCGGCAGCGTGGTGCCGGCACGATCACCGACGAAGTAGACCTGGCGGTTGTTGAACCCACCAGCGGCGCCATCCTTGGACCACTCGCCGAACCACACATCGCCGCTGCCGACCTTGACGAAGTTGAAGTGGCCCATGCCGGAATGGCTGCCCGGGGTACCGGTGATCGGCATGGCCAGGGTGCGCACGGTGACGCCATTGACGGTGGTCGGGGCCGAGTAGGCCGCCAGGCCCTGGAAATCGACCGGCTTGGCATTGGACACGGTGCCGACGCCGATACCGGCCTTGCCGGCCGAGTGCGGGCCGCCGTTGACTTCCGACGCACCGACCTTGACGTACAGCTGCACATCGGTCGCGGGGCTGGCAGCGCCGACGATGTCGGCTGCCTGCGCGGTGCCGGCCAGGGCCAGCGCAGCGGCGACGGCCAGCAGGGAACGGTTGATCATTTTCATGGTATTGCTCCTTGGGTTGAGGGAACTACGGGTACAACACGAAAAGGAACGGCGGCGGATCAGTTGCGCTGACCGCCGAAGGACGTATCGAACTGGCTGTTGCCGGCGAAGGTGGCGATGCCGGTCACGGCACTGGCACCAGTGCCGAAGAACTGGCCGCGGCTGGTACCGATGATCGATCCATTGGCAATGGCCGAACCGCTGAATGCACCGGTGGCGCGATCCAGCGTGGCGCTCGCGGCAAGCCTGTATCCGTTCCCGGCCAGGCCGGCGGTGACGGTGCCGGTATCGAAATTCGCCCGCAGTGCACCTTCCAGCACGCCGCTGCCATCGAAGCGATTGATGCCGGCCAGGGTGTAGGTAACGACGCCGGCCGGCAGCGAAGTACCGGCACGGTCACCGACGAAGAACACCTGGCGGTGATTGAAGCCCGCCTGCGCGCCACTGGATGACCATTCACCGAACCAGACATCTGCATTGCCCACCTGCACGAAGCTGAAGTGGCCCACGCCAGCGGTGGGGAACGGCAGGCCTGCGTCCGGGCCCAGCGTGCGGACCGTGGTCGCGCCACGCACCACCGCCGTGGCATAGGGCACCAGGCTGGCCACGTCCACTCGTGCCGCGTTGGCATACGGCCCCAACGAAATGCCTGCGCGACCGGAACGGTGCGGACCGGCATTGAGTGTCGATTCGCCTGCGTTGATGTAATGGACGCCGTCCTGGGCCGGGCTCTGCCCACCCGCGATGTCGGCGGCCATGACCGGCATGGAAGCCAGCAGGCAGATCGAAAGTACAAGGGTGCGGTGCTGTTTCATCGGTGGTTCTCCCTGTCGAATGCGAACTCAGAAGCGCGCGGTGACGCCAAGCTTGATCGTGCGGCCCGGTGCCGGAAGCGTTGAGCGTGTTGCCGGGTCGACGTAATAGCGGTTGCCGAGATTGCTGCCGACCAGTTCGACGCTGGCGTGCTCGTTGAAACGCCAGCGGGCGTAGGCATCCACCGTGGTGATGTTTCCCCAGGTGAAGGGCACGTTCTGCCAGAGCAGGCTGCTGCCACCGGCGACCAGGCGGTCGCGGTAGGCCTGCAGGTCCGGATTGTCGTGCCGCTGGTAGTGCACGATGCGGCTGCCCAGTTCCAGGCGCTCATCGAACAGGCGGGTTCCGAGTGACCAGTTCACCGACAGCTTCGGCGTGGCCTGGGTCAGCAGATAGCCGCTGACGAAGCCATCCTGGACGCAGTTGGGCACCCGCCCCTGATCCGCATCCAACCGTACCGCCGAGCTTTCATCGCAGACTTCGTTTTCAAGGATGCGGCTGATGCCCAGATCGGTGAAGAAGCGGCGGTTGTCGAAGCGCGCCTGCAGCTCGAGGCCGCGGATGGTCTGCTTGTCGATGTTGTCGAACATGAAGTACGCATCACGCTCGATCACATTGCGGGTCTTGTGTACGTAGTAGGCCAGCTTGACGTCGGCATCGGCGGTGTTGCCGAACAGCCCGGAAAGGTTGTGCACGTACCCCAGCTCGTAGTTGTAGGCATGCTCCGGCTTGAGCGGATACAGCGGGTTGAGGCTGCTGGAGAACGCAATGGTGCTTTCGAACATGCTGGGGAAGCGCACTGCCTCGCTGTAGCGCAGATAGGCACGCGCGGCCGGCGAGAAACGCACCGTCGCCGAGAACGTGGGCAACCAGGCGTGATCGCGGTGCCGTTCGTTGCGCCCGGCCACCGACTGCATCGCCCCGCCCCCGATCCTGCAGCGGATGTCGGTGCCGAGCACCATCGGCAGCAGCCCGGGGATGGCGGCGACCTGGCCGTTGAGGCAGGGATTGGTGGCACGGCTGTAGTTGCCGTTGGCATCGGGCAACCAGGGAATGCCGTGCTGGACCTCCCTGGGTGTCTCGTACCTGCGCAGCAGGTCAGCCAGCGACTGATCGACGATCCAGCCCATGCCGATGCTGTTCCAGAATTCCCGCTCGCTCTCGATTGCGTCGATCTCGCCCTGCAGGCTGTCCGGCCGCGGCGGCAGTTCATTCACCCGGTACTGCGCTTCGCGCGGCACGATCGAGGTCGTCTGCAGTTCCGGGTGGGCCTGCAGGAAGTCGTCGAACGCCCAGTAACGGCTGTAGCGCACGCCGGCATTGAGGGTCAGGAAGTCGACCGGACGCCATTCCAGAGTGAGGTAGCCCTCGCCCTCCTGGCGACGGCCAGCGCGCGGGTACATGCGCCAGCCATCGGACGGGCCGAAATACGGGTCACGCGAACCGAGCTTCTCGTACTGCCAGTTGCCGCCCACGGTCAGGTCCAGGGTGGAATGCAGGGCGAAGCGGTTGCTCAGGGTCAGGCCGGTCCGGTCGTTGCTCGCATTCGCCAGCGCGGTGTTGCGCAGAATCGGGCTGGCACCGGCATTCCAGTCCGGATTGCCCGGGGCGAAGTTCGGAAAGCCGCCTGCGGAGTAGGTATCGCTGTCCGTCTCGGTGCGCCACAGGTTGGCGTAGAGGTCCAGCCAGCGGCTGCCGGCCGGCTGGAAGCGGTACTCCAGGTTCCAGGCATCGGACGCAACCCGGCTGAGCGGCCACTGGATGCGCCCATAGTCCGGCGCGGACAGAATGCGCGACGGCATGATCTCGCCGTAGTGCGACAGCGTGCGCCGCCAGGTCGCCTTCAACTGCTGGTCATCGTTGATCTGCCAGCTGCCCTTGACCAGCCAGGACTCCTGTTCGCTGGAGGTATTGGGCACTTCATCGCCGGGCTTGAAGTAGCGCGCCAGTGTGGTGATGTAGTCGATGCCCTGGTACTCGAACTGCTCGCGCCGGTCCTGGTCGTAGTAGGCGCTACCGTTGGACCCGGAGAAGTAGTTGCCGCGCTTGCGCCAGGCATAGGCGGCCATCAGGTCCACGTTGTCCCCACGCACGCCCAGCGCCAGGCGCCAGGCCTGGTCCTCGCCATCGAAGGGGTTGTTGCCACTGCGCGATTTCACCGGCACCACCAGGGTGCGGTCGTCATAGGGCGAGTTCGGCGAGCCCTGCGGGAAGCCCGGCACGGTACGGTAATCCTCGCCGGTGTGCAGTCGCGGCAGGCGCGGCGCCACCGCATTGCTGCTGCCTTCGATCTTCAGCTCCCCGCCGAAGCGCTCACCCGCTTTCACGATGTCATCGACATCGATGGTCTTGATCACCAGCGCGCCACCGATCCCGCTGTGCACATCGCGCACCAGCCCTGGCCCCTTGATGACCTGGATGCCACCAATCAGGTTGGGATCGATGTAATTGCGGTTGCTGACGCCGTTGTAGCCGCGCCAGACCGTGAGCGCCTGTTCGCCACCGTCGATGCTGACCGGCACCCGCCCCGGCCCCTGGATGCCGCGGATGTTGATGTCCAGCGCGCCGCTGTTGCGCGCATCGCCACTGAACACACCGACCAGATCCTTGACCACGTCGGCCGGATTGGAGCCACGGTAGCGCTCCACCCGGTCGCGCCCCGAATACGCCGTGGTCAGGTCCAGCGCGAACACATCATCGTAGCCGCGCCGATCACGCGCCTCGCCCCCTTCCGACTGAAGGCGACCGGCGACGTCCAGTGTTTCGGTCACCCGCACCCCTTCCCCCCCACCCGCCTCCGCTGCGGCCCGCAGGCTCCAGGTGCCGTCCATGCCGCGCTGCGCGCGCACGCCACTGCCGCGCAACAGCTGCTGCAGCGCCTGCATCTGGCTGTACTCGCCTTTCACTGCACTGGAGCGGCGGCCCTCCACCAGGTCACTGCGGAACACCACCTGCACATCGGCCTGGCGGCCAAAGGCACGCACGGCGTCGGCCAAGGGCTGTTCCGGAATCGTGTACTGGCGCAACGGCGCGACGACCGCCGGTTGCGCCTGCACGCCCGGCACCCAGGCCAGCGGCAGCAATGCAGTGGAGATGGCCAGGGCCAGAGCGGTGGCGCGACGATGACAGGCGGATGCCGTGGACGGCATGGACAGGAACTCCTCAAGCGTGGCGGAACCACGGGCACGTCCGGTGCCGGTGGCATGTCTGGCTTGAGGAGAAACGGTGTTTCGCTCTGGCTATACCTCTATAGACAGCGCGGTGTGGCGACTGCCCACGGTTTTTTCATGTTTTTTTCATGCGGCCGGTTCATCCGGGCATTGCGCGAGCCTCACCACACCACCAGCGCGCCGCCGGGCAAGCGCTGCACACGCAGTCCCGCCTGCGCGGCCACTGCATCGATGGCGGTCTCCGGCTGCTGCAGATGGAACAGGCCACTGACCCGTACGTCCGCGCCCTTCCTGCCCAGCACCCAGACCGGTGCACGGCGGTAGCGCGCCAGATCGGCGATGGCCTGCGCGGCCGGCTGATCGTCGATCACCACTTCGCCCCTCCGCCATGGCGCCACGGCATCCGGATCGGCCTGTCGCATCGACTGCAGCCAGCGACCGTCACGGAATACACGTGCCTGCCCGGCATGCAGGCGCTGCACACTGCCATCGCCCGGGCGCACATCGACCACGCCATCGCTGACCTGGGTCAGGACCGTGGTGTCCTGCATCGACACGCTGAAGGCAGTGCCGATGTCGCGGACCAGGCCGCCCGCCGCCTCGACCTGGAACGGACGCGCCTCGTGCGCTACCTGGAACCAGACCTGGCCGCGCAGCAGGCGCAAGTGCCGCCGCTGGCCATCGAACTCAACCGCCAATGCGGTGCCCGCATCGAGTACGGCGGTACTGCCGTCGTCCAGCTGCACCACGCGCGGTGCATCGCTGCTGCGCAGATCACTGCGTGCCAGCAGCAGCGCGTGCGGCGCAGCGGCAACCATCAGCACGACCGAGGCGGCACTGGCCAGCAGCCACGGCAGGCGGCGACGCGGTGCGATCGGGCGCAACCCTTCTCGATCAGCCGTCAGCCCGGGCAGCGCGGCCAGCACCTCCGGCCCGGCGGCATCCAACCCTTGCCAGAAGGCCTGCTGCTGGCGCCATGCCAGCGCATGGCGAGGATCGGCCTGCAGCCAGCGCTGCAGGGTTCGTTGCTGGCGTTCCGGCAGCGGGCCTGCACTGCACTGGATCACCCAGCGCAACGCCTGCCTGGCCTGACGCGGCGAGGGTTCGGACGTGGTCATGGTTGTGGCCTGCCGCACCACGAACGGGTGCGCCTTCCTGTTGTGACAACGGCAGGCGCGATCTGCCCACGGCAATCGCAGCTCATCGGTGCATTCCCTGCTGGTGCTGCTGGATCAACAGTGCCGCGCGCAGCACATGCTTGCCGACCAGGCTCTTGGAAATACCCAGCCGGGCGGCGATCTCGCGCTCGCTCAGACCCAGGTAGCGGTTGAGCACGAAGCACTCACGCACCTGGGCCGGCAGCGCGAGGATGGTCTGGGTGATCTCGCGCAGCTGCGCCTGGTCCAGCGCCTGCGCCTCGCCATCGCGGCTGGCCTCGGCCATGTCGATGGCGTACTCGGCCATCGCACGCCGTTCACGGGCGTCTGCCTGGCTGCGGTTGAGCGCGTGGTGATAGGCCATCCGGTACAGATAGCCGCGCGGCTCCAGGATGGGCGGGTCGCCGGGCACGCTGCTGGCCTTCAGGTACAGGTTCTGCAGGGCGTCCTCGGTACTGGCCGGGTCGAGATAGCGCGCGATGAAGCGAGACAACGCACGGCGCTCGCGGATCAGCAGCTCGACCAGCGCCAGGGCATTGGGAGACATAGGTGCCAAGGCCGGACCGGGGAATGATGGGCGTGATGGCGACGGTCCGGAGGTGGATTGTGGGCTGCACGGCCACAGGCGGCAAGCCGTGTCCCCGACATCATCCACGCATGGCGTGGATCTACTGTGGGCTCCTTCATCCACGCATGGTGTGGATCTACCAGAGCCCCGGTCAGTAGATCCACGCCATGCGTGGATGGAAGACCTAGGGTTCCTCCAGCGCCTCGAAGCGTTCGGCGAGGTAATCGATCAGCGCACGCACCGCCGGCAACAGGCCGCGTCGCGACGGGAACACCGCGTGCACGATGCCATGCTTCGGCACCCACTCCGGCAGCACCGGCACCAGCACACCGCTCGCCAGTTCTTCACTGATCATCATCCGCGGCAACATCAGCAAGCCCACTCCGGCCGTGGCAGCGGTACGCAGCGCGATCATGTCATCGCTGACCAGCCGCGGGCGATGGTGCACGCTGGCCAGCACATCGTCCGGCCCGGTGTATTCCCAGACATGCTGCTGGCTGGGCGATGCCAGATCGACGGTCGGCATCATTGCCAGATCGGCCGGCACCTGCGGCGTGCCCAGCCGCTGCAGCAGCACCGGGCTGGCACTGGTGCACCAGACCCGGCGCGCCAGCACGCGCACCACCAGGTCACTGTCCTCCAGCGGCGGCGGACGCACCCTTATCGCGACGTCCACACCCTCGCCCACCACATCCACGCGCCGGTTGGTGGCGTCCAGCTGCACCGTCACCTGCGGGTGCAGGGCGAGGAAGTCGGCCAGCATCGTGCCGATGCGCGCATGCAGGATCGCGATCGGGCACGCCAGGCGGATCGTGCCGCGCGGCTCGGCGCGTGACATCGCAATCGCTTCTTCGGCCGCTTCGGCCTCGACCAGCATTGCCTTGCAATGGCGGTAGTAGTCCTGGCCGACCTCGGTGACCGAGAAACGCCGGGTCGAACGCTGGATCAGGCGCACGCCCAACCGTTCCTCCAGCAGCGCGATGCGCCGGCTCAGTTTCGACTTCGGCATGGCCAGCGCCCGACCGGCCTGCGAGAAGCCCCCGTGCTCGACCACCATGGCGAAGTAGAACAGGTCGTTGAGGTCACAACGGCGGATATCTGCGATGAACACGGGGCGATCTCCTGCGGCGCAAGGCCCGCACCCATTGTTCACCAGATAGGACTATGACGGCAAATATTGGCGTCTACCGGACCAATTGTCACGGCGATATCGTCTTCGCAACGAAGAACAGCGGCCGGCAGCCCCGGCCAGGAGATCGCCATGAAGCGTGTCACCGGTACCTACAGCGCCCCCCGCCCGCACTGGGTGGGCGACGGATTCCCCGCCCGTTCGATGTTTTCCTACAACACCCACGGCCAGCACCTGAGCCCGTTCCTGCTGCTGGACTATGCCGGCCCCTACACCTTCGCGCCCAGTGATACCCCGCGCGGCGTCGGCCAGCATCCGCACCGCGGTTTCGAGACTGTCACCATCGTCTATGAGGGCGAGGTCGCGCATCGCGATTCGACCGGTGCCGGCGGCACCATCGGCCCGGGCGACGTGCAGTGGATGACCGCTGCCTCCGGCATCCTCCACGAGGAATTCCACACGCCGGAATTCAGCAAGCGCGGCGGCACCCTGGACATGGTCCAGCTGTGGGTGAACCTGCCGGCGCAGGACAAGATGGGGGCACCGGGTTACCAGACGCTGCTCGACGCACAGATCCCCTCGGTTGAACTGCCTGAAGACGCCGGACGCGTGCGGGTCATCGCCGGCCGCTTCGACGGCCACGCCGGCCCGGCGCGCACCCACACGCCGATGGATGTCTGGGACATCCGCCTGCGGCAGGGCCACCACGCCGAGCTGCCGGTGGCCGATGGCCGCACGCTGGCGCTGGTGGTGCTGAAGGGCACGGTCCGGATCAACGGTGGCCAGCCGGTCGGCGAGGCACAGCTGGTCACCTTCGACCGCAGCGGTGAGGACGTGTTCGTCGACGCCGACAGTGACGCCACCCTGCTGCTGCTCAGCGGTGAGCCGATCGACGAGCCGGTGGTGGGCTATGGCCCGTTCGTGATGAACAGCCAGGCCGAGATCGCGCAGGCGGTCAACGACTTCAACAGCGGCCGCTTCGGCCAGATCGCGCACTGATCGTTTCAATGCGGCGGGCACTGGCCCGCCGCACCTTCCGGGCCATCGCCCACCTTCTCCAGGAGACTGACCATGAGTACCCCCGCCAACTTCAACGGTGCCCGCCCGGTGATCGATCCGGACAACGCCGCGATGCTGCTGATCGACCATCAGAGCGGCCTGTTCCAGACCATCGGTGACATGCCGTTCACCAGCGTGCGCGCCCACGCCACCGCACTGGCCAAGATGGCCACGCTGGCAAAGATGCCGGTGATCACCACTGCCTCTGTGCCGCAGGGCCCGAACGGCCCGCTGATCCCTGAGATCCACGACGCCGCCCCGCATGCGCAGTACGTGGCGCGCAAGGGTGAGATCAACGCCTGGGACAACCCCGAATTCGTTGCTGCGGTGAAGGCCACCAGCCGCAAGCAGCTGATCATTGCCGGCACCATCACCAGCGTGTGCATGGCCTTCCCGTCGATCGCCGCCGTTGCCGATGGTTACCAGGTGTTCGCGGTCATCGACGCATCGGGCACCTACTCGAAGATGGCCGAGGAGATCACCCTGGCCCGCGTGGTGCAGGCCGGCGTGGTGCCGATGGATACCGCCGCGGTGGCCTCGGAGATCCAGCGGACCTGGAACCGCGACGATGCCCAGCAGTGGGCCGAGGTCTACACGAAGATCTTCCCGAACTACCAGCTGCTGATCGAAAGCTACCTGAAGGCGCAGGACGTGCAGAAGAACCACGAACAGCTGGATTCGCAGCGCAGCTGACGCCACGCGGGGCGGTGCGCCACAGCGCCGCCGCCCTGCTTTGCCCTTCCTTCTTCCATCCTGCACCGGAGGCGATCATGCGTTGGCCAGGTTCCCCTGCAGCAGACATCGCGGCGCGTTCGATGGGCGCGCTTGCCACCCTGTTCGCCGCTGCGGCCGGCGCGGAAGAGATCGTGCCGTCACCACCCGCCATCGATCCGTGGCGTTACAGCGAAGACTACCGCTACCTGCAGGATCCGGCCTTCCGTTCCGGCGCTTGGTGGGAGAAGGGAAAGTGGATGCCGTTCGGCGCATCCGGCGGTCTGACCGTCGGCGCCGAGCTGCGTGCGCGCTACGAGCACTACACCAGCAACGAGTTCGGGCATTCATCTGTCAAACGCGACGGCAGTGCGCTCTATCGTGCACTGCCATATGCAGATCTGAAGCTCAACGAGCATGCCAGGATTTTCACCCAGCTCAACCTGACCCATGCCCGTCGCAACGACAGCACCGTTGGCCCGGTGGACGATACCGGCGCAGAGGTCCTGCAGGGCTTCGTCGATGTTTCGCTGCCCTCGCGCGACGCGGGTGCGACCTTGCGCGTGGGCCGGCAGGTACTGGCCTACGGCAGCGAGCGCCTGGTTTCGGTGCGCTATGGACCCAATGTCCTGCGCGCATTCGATGGTGGCCTGCTTGCGTGGCGGACGTCGCACTCCCGTACCGAAGCCTTCCTGCTGCGCCCGGTACGCAATGCCATGGGTTCCTTCAATGACCGTGGTGATCCGCAGCGGCGCTTGTGGGGCGTGTACACCACCTTCCAGGACCCCGGAAACCATCGCGATACCGGCGTGGACGTTTACTACCTGGGCCTGTCCAACGACCACGCGCGCTACGACCAGGGCGAAGGTGCCGAAACCCGCAATACGCTGGGCAGTCGCTGGTTTGGCCGTCGCAACGGATGGAACTGGGACCTGGAGGGGTTCTTCCAGTACGGCAGTTTCGCCGGCGTGCCGGTACGCGCGTGGTCACTCGCCAGCGATGTGCGCCATCGCTTCGATGCGTGGCCGCTGACGCCACAGCTCGGCCTGAAGGCCAACATCATCAGCGGCGACCGTGACCCCGACGATCGCGCGTTGCAGACCTTCAACGTGATGTTCCCCAAAGGCAAGTACTTCGGCGAAAGCGGCCAGGTCGGCCCGACCAACCTGATCAACCTGCACCCCTCGCTGGAACTGGATCTGGGCGGTGGCTGGTCATTGGCCAGTGCGGTCGTCTTCTACTGGCGGCAGAGCGTGCGCGACGGCGTGTATGGCGTTGCCGGAAACCTGCTGCGGCCGGCGGGCAACAGCCGCGCGCGGTACATCGGCACGCAGGCGGACCTGGTGCTGGGGCGCGAGATATCCCGCCAGCTCAGCGTCGAAGCGGCCTATTCGATCTTCAAGCCGGGTCGCTTCATCCGGGATACCGGACGCGCCGACACCGTCCATTTCATCGGTCTTGAAGCGCTCTGGCGCTACTGAGGCCGTGGCATTCCCGCAACCCGCCGATGGCGGATCCACATCACCGTGGAAGCACTGGCTGCCTCCGCCACCCCCACGCCCCGCGACGATTGCCCCTCCCCCAGAGCGAGACACTTCCATGCGAGTACTGCTCCTCCTCTTCACACTCGTGCTGCCAGCCGTCGCGGCTGCGGCATCGGCTGAGCCGGCCGATCTGGTGCTGCGCAATGGCCTGCTGCTGACCCAGGATGGCACCACGCCACGTGCCAGCGCGCTTGCGATCCGCGGTGAGCGAATCCTGGCGGTTGGCACTGACCGCACCATGCAGCGCCATATCGGCCCTCGCACCCGGGTCGTCGACCTGCAACGGCGCACTGTCGTCCCGGGCCTGATCGATACGCACATCCACGCGATCCGTGGCGGCCAGACCTTCACCTTCGAAACCTACTGGTTCGACGCACCCACGCTGTCCGAAGCGCTGCAGCGGCTGCAGCGGGATGCCCGACGCAAACCTGACGGGCAATGGGCCGCCGTAGTCGGTGCGTGGCATCCCGAGCAGTTCGCGGAGGGCCGGGCGCCGACCCGCGCCGAGCTCGATGCCGCCCTGCCGGACAGGCCGGTCTACGTGCAGCATCTGTACGACTACGCCCAGCTCAATCGTGCCGGCATCGCGGCGCTGGATCTGCAGGGCGACCAGCCCCGCCTGCCCCCGGGCATCACCATCGAGCGCGACGAAGACGGACAGGCTACCGGCCGCCTGTTCGGTGGCATCGGCCCATTCAACGCACTGTTCGCGCAGGTCAGTGCCAACACCGATCACGAAAAGAGCCTGCGGGCCTTCTTCGCTGCCCTCAACGCGCAGGGCGTGACCGGTTTCATTGATCCCTCGGCGGGCCCACCGCAGTCCTACGAACCCCTGTTCAAGCTACGCGACCAGGGCGGGCTGACGCTACGTGCCGGCTACCGCATTCCGGCCGGTACCCACGGCGATGAAGCCGAGTGGTTCCGCAATGTCATGGCGTTCCGTCCGAACCGGCACGACGATGGCGACATCGCCTTCCTCGGCCTGGGTGAGAACCTGGTCACCGCCATGAACGACGGCGTTCTGATGGGGCCTGGCTTCGATCCGCCGGCCGGAGCCCGGCAGGAGCTGATCGAGGTGGCACGGCTGGCCGCGGAGCGGCGCATCCCACTGGAGATCCATGCATATACCGATGATGCCGCCGGTGCCATCCTGGACGCCTTCGAGGTGGTGGCGCGCGATCATGACCTGCGGCCGCTGCGCTGGGCGATAGCGCACCTGAACACCGGGTCACAGCAGACGTTGCAGCGCATGGCCCGGCTCGGGCTGGCCTACAGCGTACAGATGGGGCCCTATTTCGAGACCACGGCGATCCACGCCGCCAACACCGCACAGGTTGCGGCCTCCAGCGCCCCGGTGCGTGCCGCGATGGCGCTCGGCATTCCGGTGGCGGGCGGCACCGACTCCACCCGCATCGGCGTGGCGGGCGTCTGGCAGGCCATCCAGTACCACGTCGAGGGCCAGCCACTGGCCGGCGTGCGCCGCAGCGAGGACAACCTCATCACCCGCGATGCGGCACTGCGCCTGTTCACCCGCAATGCGGCCTGGCTGTCGTTCGCCGAAGACGAGCGTGGCTCCCTCACCGCGGGAAAACTTGCTGATCTTGCTGTGCTCGACCAGCCTTACCTGACCATGCCGGCCCATCGCATCCATTCGCTGCGCTCGCTGCTCACCCTGGTCGGCGGCCGCATCGTGCACGACAGCGGCGCCCTCGATGCCGAATAGCCGCGTCCCGTACGCACCGCGCTGAAACACCCGGCCGGCAGTCTGTTGCTCACGTCCCGCGCCCTGCCGTCCAGCCTCTGCCCGCCCCGGGCATTCCCCCGCGGCCTCGCGCCGCTCCCGCAATGGAGAACCATCATGTCCAGTGAACCGATCCGCGACCCGGCCAGCGATCATCTGCTGACCCCGCAGAATTCCGCCTTCGTCATCATCGACTACCAGCCGGTGCAGGTGAACTCCATCGCCTCGATGGACCGCCAGCTGCTGGTCAACAACATCGTCGGCACCGCCAAAGCCGCCGTCGCCTACGGTTTGCCGATCGTGCATTCGACGGTGAACGTCAAGACCGGCCTGAACAAGCCGCCCATCCCGCAGCTGCGCAAAGTGCTGGGTGACTACCCCACCTACGACCGCACCACCATCAACTCCTGGGAGGACGTCGAATTCCGCAAGGCGGTGGAAGCCACCGGCCGCCGCAAGCTGATCATGACCGCGCTGTGGACCGAGGCCTGCCTGACCTTCCCGGCGCTGGACGCATTGAAGGAAGGCTATGAAGTGTATGTGGTGGTCGACGCCGTCGGCGGCACCTCACTGGCCGCACACGATGCCGCGCTGCGTCGCATCGAACAGGCCGGTGGCCAGCTGATCAGCGTGCCGCAGCTGTTCTGCGAGCTGCAGCGCGACTGGGCCCGGTCGGAAACGGTGCCGGCTTTCATGAACCTCTTCATCGAAACCGGTGGTACGGCGGGTATCCAGTTCTCGTACGATCGTACCGAGTGATTGCGTGGCGGCGTCGGTCCTGGCTGGCGCCGCCGTTGGGATTGGTCGAGCATGGCTCGACGCTACAGACAGATGGAGAACGTATTGGCCTACGCACGCATTGTTTCAACCGCCGACAATTACCTTCACCACATCAGCAATGGCACATTCGCTGTGGATGCGGACGAGCCCACCTCGCTGGGCGGCCAGGGCAAGGGTTTCGCACCGTTCGATCTGTACCTGGCTTCGCTGGCGGCGTGCACCGCCATCACCCTGCGCATGTATGCCCAGCGCAAGGGCTGGGAACTGGGCGAGTTCCATGCCGAGCTGCGCTCGGAACGTGACGCGGATGGTCGCTTTCATGTGCACCGCGTGCTGCATGCAACCGCCGAGCTGAGCGATGCGCAGTGGCAGCGGTTGCTGGAGGTGGTGGAGAAGACCCCGGTGACCCTGGTGATGCGCGAGGGTGCACGCATCACCAGTGAGCGCGGGGGGCAGTAACCCCATCCACGCATGGCGTGGATCTACTGTAGAGGCGAAGGTTCAGCGCCGTGAATGCAGCACGGTGCGCTGGCGCATGGCGTTGAATTCCTTCTCCACCTGCTGGATGTCCTCGGCCTGGAAACCGGCCGCATCCAGCAGCTGGTCGGCGGCGGCGGCCGCCAGCGGATCGTCGTCACGCTGGCGCCAGCAGCGCGCCGGCAGGAAATAGCCCACTTCGCTGCGCCCGCGCATGATCACCACCGGCCTGCCCGCATACAGCAGGAACTCGGCCAGATGCTGGCGCAGGCCCTCCACGGAAACATAGGCCGGTCCAACACCCAGCATCTGGTTGGACGGTTCGGGACTCTCGAACAGCTTGCGACGGCTCATCCACTCCTCCTTTTGAACAACGCGTGGTCTCCTTTCCTTAGACGGGCGCATCGCTGCGCCCCCGCCACGCACTACGTGATCTGCATCACGCTCGCCACTCAGAACCCGGTGTTGAACTCCAGCTGGAACACGTCGATCGACAGCGGTGCACCGGACACTTCCTTGGCCGCCATCCACTTGCCGCTGATCCAGCTGCGTGCATCCAGCGCATAGGCACCGCCCACGTAGTAGCCGCGGGCATTGGTGCCACCGAGGTGGAAGTTCGGATCGTTGTAGGCATCCGGCAGCGCATCGGCCTCGATGTGCTTGTAGCCCAGCAGCGCCTGCCACTGACCCTTCTCCTTCAGGTCGGTGGCACCGAAGGTGGCCTGCACCATCCATGCGGTGTCGCCGCTGCGGAAGGTATCGATGCCGACAGTGTCGCCGGCGCCGTAGTTGTTGACGATGCCGTTCTGGGCGCGACTGAACATGGCCTGCTTGTCGTAGGCCAGGTTGCGGATGTAATCGCCATCCAGGCGCAGACCGATGCCCTGCGCCAGCTGTGTATCCCAGCGAAGGTTCAACGCTGCCAAGCGGAACGCCGAGGCCAGGCCGACATACTGCGGAGTGGGCGTATTGGCCGGATCCAACGGATAGAGCGCGACGTCGCGGATCAGCATCAGGGTGTTGCCCTTCTGCATGAAGGCCGGGCGCGACCAGTCTGTGTCGCAGCCATCGATGCCCGAGAACAGCGCGCACGGCGAAGACAGGCGACCGCTGATGTTCTTGAAATCGTAGTAGGCCAGTGCCGCGCGCACCGTGTTGTCATCGTTGAAGCGCCAGTTCACACCTACCTGCGCGCCGGACAGCCACTTGTTCTCGTTCGGGGTCTTGACCAGGCTCTGGCTGGGCGAACTGTCGGAGGTGTACTCCAGTGGGACCACCGCCAGGGTGCCAAACAGGTCGAGGTCACCGCCGTTGAAGTCGTACTTCAGGTTGGCGGCCAGTCCGTCGAAGTTCAGGTCGTTGGAGAACAGGGTATCGCTGCTCCAGAACGGGTTGCCGAAGCGCCCACCGCGTACCGTCACCCAATCGGCCGGGCTGTAAGCCAGCCAGGCCTGATCCAGCCACACGTCCTTCTTGCCAAGGCCGCCGCCCAGCTGCTCCGTGGTCGACACCGGGCCGTTGCTGCTGCCGCTGGCCAGACGTACGCCAGCCGTGGTGTGCTGACCGATGGTCGCTTCGATGCCCAGGCGGGCACGGATCCGCCACAGGTTGCGGCGATCCTGGCGGGTGTTCAGCAGCGGCGGGATCTGACGCGGATTGGTGTTCCGGTTGGTATCGAAACCGTTGCCGGAGTTGATCGACGACCAGTTGCTCACGATGTCGCTGTTGCGTTCGGAGAAGAAGCGCGACTCGCTGCGCACGCGCATGTCACCGGTGACCTTGATGCGCTTGGTCCACTCAGCCACTTCGTTCGGTGCCGCCCAGCCTTCCGACTTGGCCTGCGCCATCACATCCTGGCGCACTTCGTCACGAATGCCGTCGCGCACGCTCTGCGGCACGTAGGGCACGCGCACGTCGCCGGCTTCCAGGGCCACGCCACCACTGGCAGCCGAAGGTACGGTGGTCGCGGTGCGCGATGCGGCCGCTGCTTCAGCCTCGGCCTGCACCAGCAATGCCTGGCCGTCTTCGGGCTTCAACGCACCACTGGCGATCAGGCCCTTGATCAGCTTGACCATGGTGGTTTCGGCAGCCATCGCACCGGCCGGGGCGGCCAGGCTGAGCAGCACGGCGCAGCACAGCAGCGCCCGTCGGGCCGGCCGCGGGCGGCGGGAGTCGGTTCGTGCGCGGACGTGGTCGTTCATCACGGTTCTCATCGAAAGAAGGGAAATCACGGAGGTCGGAAATCAGGCCCCGGGCCGGCGGCCCTGGATCAGCACGCGGGCGGGGAAATCAAGCGACGGCGGCGGTGCCTGGTCGACCTTGCCGATGCGTCGCAGCGCGTCGAGCACGGCCGCGTCGGCCTCCTCGTTGCCACTGCCGCGCACCAGCTCGACCTTTTCCAGGCGGCCATCATTGGACAGCCACACATTCACCTGCAGCTGGAACGCCAGGCGCTTGACCTTGTCGTCGCGCGAGATCGCCTGCTGCATCAGGTAGCCGAGGTAGCGCCCATACGTGGCATTGCCGGCGCCGCCACGGCCGACGCCGGACGAACCCCCGCCACTACCGGACTGGATGCCGAAGTTGTCGCCACCGGCCTGCGCATCGGCGTTCATCGTCACCGGGTCGGCGTTGTCCGGGGTCGGGGTCGGCTCTTCGGCCGGCGTCGGCTGATCCAGCGGCTCCGGCTCCGGGATGGTCTCTTCCGGCGGCGTTTCCGGTTCCGGCGGCTTTTCCGGTGGCGGCGGTGGCGGCGGAGGGGGCGGCGGCAGCGCCAGCATCGGCGGCTGCACCACCGGCCGGCGGGTACTGGCAGTGTCCTTGAACAGCATCCACCACACGGCGATGCCGAGCACCAGCAACGCGGCCAGCACCAGCGCGACGGTCACCAGCAACTGGCGACCGCGCATGCCGGGCTCCGGCCGAGGGGGTTGATGGGCTGTCATGCCTCAGCCCTGCGCCTTGCCGGTGACCAGGCCGACCTGGGCCAGCTCCAGCCGCCGCAGCAGGTCCAGCACCTCGACCACGCGGGCGTACTGCACCTGTGCATCACCGCGCACGATCACCGGGAAATCCGGCGTGGTCGCGCGCTCGGTGCGCAGGCGGTCTTCCAGCTCGGCCATCGTCACCGGGTAGGCATCCAGGAACACCTGGCCACTGGGGTCGATGGTGATCGCCTTGGTCTTCGGCTTCTCCAGCGCGACGCTGTTGCTCGCCTTCGGCAGGTTGACCTCGATGCCGGGGATGGAGGCGTTGCTGGTCAGGATGAAGATCACCAGCACCACCAGCAGCACGTCGACGAAGGGCGTCACGTTGATGCCCTTCTCGCGCTTCTTGATGCCGAACTTCGCCTTGTGGCCCATGGCGCGCCCCTCAGCCCTGGACCGCGGCCGGGCCGCGCCCGTCCTGCTCTTCGGCCAGGCGTGCGGCGAACTCGTCGATGAACACCGCCATGTCCGCGCCGATCGCCTCGGCGCGTGCGCCCAGGTAGTTGTAGCCGAACAGCGCCGGGATCGCGACGCCAAGGCCGGCCGCCGTACACAGCAGCGCCGCGGCCATGCCCGGTGCCACCGAGTTGATGTCCACCGCGCCGGCCATCGCCGCCACCACGAACACCAGCATGATGCCGATCACGGTACCGAACAGGCCCACGTACGGCGCGCCTTCGATGGTGGTCGACAGCCAGTTCATGCGCCGCGCCATCGCCTCCTGCTCGCGCACCATCACCGCATCCATCGAGGCGCGGATCGCCGCAATGGTGGCGCCACTGAGGTAACCACTGTTGCCGTCGCGCTGGTGGCGCTGCTGCATTTCATCGATGGCCACCTGGTAGATGCGCCACAGCGAACCGTCATGCATCGCGGTCGGCGCCTTGCCCTGGCGGTCCATGTCGGACAGCGTGCGCAGCGGCACCCCGCCCAGCTTGCCGAAGCTCTCGGTGAATACCGCATTGGCCTTGCTGGTACGACCGAAGTGGCGCCCCTTGGCGATCATGATCGCCCACGACAGCAGCATCATCAGGCCGAGAATGGCGACCACCACCCAGGCATCGAACGGCATTGCCTTGAGGATGAAGGCGAAGTGGCTCTGACCGGCCGACTGCTCGTCGGCGCCGTAGCTGATCAGGCGTGAATCCGCGCCCTGCGCGGTGGCATCGGCCAGCAGCAGTGCCGCTGGACGTGCCACCCGCGAGACGCGCAGCTCATCCAGCGCACCTTCGAAGTTGGCCAGCGGCTGCGCCGCGCCCGGGGCATCGGCGCCCACCACCGGCGCGGTGCCCAGCGCCGGCAGCTCGCCGCTCAACTGGGCGACCACGCGGCCATTGAGGTACAGCTGCAGTGCGCCCTTCTCCGCAGTCAGTGCCACATGCGCCCACTGCCCTTCCGGAATCGGCTGCGCCGGCGTGCTGCGCTGGCCATTGAGCTGCACGAACGGCACGCGGTTCTCGATGCCCAACAGCAGTTCGGAAGCATCGTCACGACGGGCGTAGATCGCCTGTGCAGCGTTGTTGCCGCCCGGCTTGATCCAGGCCGAAACGGTGAGCGGCGCGCCCGCCTCCTGTGCAAGCGATGCGCTGGCCGGCAGCGGCAGCGGGCCTGCACCCAACTGAACGCCGCGGCCGATCACCGAGCCTTCCGACGGCGGCGCCACGGCACCCGCGTTGTTGCCATAGGCGGTGGTGTCGCGTGCCGGCGCATTGGCCTCGGCAAAGTGGTAGACCAGCGTGTAGTCCGGGTCGAACACCTGCTGGCCATTGCCGCTGGCCGGGGCCTTCTCGTTGCCGTAGTACATCCAGATGGTCTGCGGTGCCGCAGCGCTGACCGCCGGCACGTCCACCCAGACCAGGGCCAGACCCAGCTTGGGGTCGAACTGTTCGATCTGGTGGGCCAGCACGGTGCGGCCATCACCCGAGACGAAGCGCAGGTCGTTGCCCGCATCCTGGGTGCCGTCGAAACCGAAGTTGCCGGTATGCAGGCGCAGCAGCAGCGGCGTACGGCCCGGGTCGCCAGCCAGGCCCGCGCCCTGCGGGCCGGCGTCGACGGTGATCGGCTTGCGGTACTTCCATTCGGCCTGCCACCAATTGGCATCAGCCGCAGCAGCAGGCAGCGCAACCAGCGCGGCCAGCAGCAACAACACTCGGGAAAGCAAACGGTCCATGCGAAGGGTCTCCGGAGAACGCATGTTCAAGGAAAGGGTCAGTAACTGGTGCTGATGTTGAAATGCAGGCGCGGGTCGTCCTTGCGCGTGACCGGGCCATCGGCATAAGGCCAGGCATAGTCCAGGCGCAGTTGCAGGTGTTCGCCCAGGCGCAGCTGCGCACCCAGGCCGACCGAAGCCAGGTTGTACTTGTCACGCTGATCGGGCAGCGGCTGGCGCAGGCGCAGGTAGGCCGCGTCGGCAAAGCTGTAGACACGCAGGTTGGTGCCGCTCCACAGCGACCATGCCGGGGTGCGCCATTCCAGGCTGGCCAGGCCGCCGTAGTCGCCGATCGCCTCGGCCGAGAGATAGCCGCGCACGGTGTACATGCCACCGGCGGCGAACTGCTCGGCCGACACCAATGGCGCATCGGTCACCTGCAGCGAACCGCGTGCATACCACTGCCAGTCGCTGCCGAAGGTATGCGTGTTGGCGACGTCCGCCTTGAACGCGACGAAGCTGGGGTCCGCCCAGTAGCGCTTCTGCCCGAACCCGATGGCATCACTGCCATAGCCGAACAGTCGACGGGTACCGGCCACCAGCTGCGTGTTGATGCTCAACTGATCCTGCTCGCCCTGGCGTACACCGACAAACGCCAGGGTGATCGGCGCGTACTTCAGCGGCGTCTTCAGGCTGTCCTTGCCCATCTGCGTGTCTTCCTCGGTGTCCTTGAAGTCCACGCCGAGGCTCAGCTGGCGCCACCACTGGCTGCTGCTCGCCAGACGGTAGTTGAGCTTGATGCCGATCGAATGACCATTGCCGATCACATTGGTGCCAGTGCCGGAACCAACCTGCCCACCCGCGTTCAGCACGCGGCTGTCGGACTTGTAGCCGGACGCTTCCAGACTCCACGGCGTGCCTTCGAACGGCATCATGTACGAGGCCGAGAACACCTTGGCCTGCTTTGTATCTTCCGGCGCCAGGTACACGCCGATGTTGGCGCTGTGCCCGCGCTTCCACAGGTTGTCGTAGGCCAGCGATGCACTCAGGCGCAGCTTCTCGGTGTCTGCACTGTGGTCGTTGTTGAGTGACGCGCTGGCACGCCACGGCGACTTCTCTTCGACCTGCAGGTCCACATCCATCGTGCCTGGAACCTGGCCTTCGCGCACCAGCGGCATCACCTGGCGTCGTCCGCCCTCATTCAGCGCGGTCAGTTCCTTCTGTGCCTGGTCGAAGTCCGGAACTTTGCCTTCCGCCAGTGCTGGCACGCGTTCGCGGATGCGCTCGGGCGATTCGTGCTTCGTGCCCACGACCCGCAGCTGGCCGATCGGTGTCTGCTGTACCTTCAGCAACACCACGCCACCACTGACCTGCTGCTCGGGCAGCTCCACGTAGACCGACTGGTAGCCCGCCTGCTGGTACAGCGCACTGACGGCATCGCGTGCCTTCTCGACATCGGCCAGGGTCTTTCCCGGGCCGAGGAAGGGCTCGACCGCGCGCTCGATCTGGCGCGGATCGAGCACGGTATTGCCGCGCACGATGTATTCATTGATGTTCACGCTGGGCGCAGGCGCCGCCTCCTGCGCGAACAATGGCAGCGGCATCGCGGCCAGGGCCAGCATCAGGGGATGCAGGCGCAAGGGAAGGCGGACGGCTCGGCACGGAACAGGAGTCATCGAAGGCATCGCGTCGTATCGAAGGGAATGGCCATGGAGCGGCGCGTGGGTCTACCAACAGGACGTGTACGTCGCGTCAAAACCGCCAACAGTTTTGTGACAGCACTGTCATCTTTTGACAGCGCGGCAACACACGCAGGCGGACCCTGCCTTCGCCACACGTCTCTATTGCGGAACGTCGATTGCTGCGGGAGATTCGAGATGCGTGAATCATTGATGGTGGAACTCCGCGCTGCCCTCACCCTTGCGTTGCTGCTGGCGCTGCCATCGGTTCGCGCCGACGAGGCGAAGAAGCAGGAAGAAGCTGCGCCCTGCATCGAAGTGCAGGTCAACGGCGAGCGGATTCCGGCCTGGGACTGCCTGCAGCGCAAGCTCGCGCCAGCATCGAAAGCGGCGAAGTCACCGGCGCTGCCGGAGGCCGAACGCCTGATGCGGCAGCCCGGCAACCAGCTGATGCAGTACAACCTGGAAGGCACACGACAGCGCATGGGCGATGCCTTTGGTCGTTCGGTGGTACCGCAGCGTCCGGCGCGCTGAGCCTGCGCGGCCGTAGAACCAAGCCCACGCCCTGCAGGATTTTGTAGAGTCGAGCCATGCTCGACAGTTCTTCCACACGCAGGCGAGCGTCGGCCAGGCTCTACAGTGCGGCCGGCACGATGCCATCGCTCGGCACCGGCGGCAGCTCGGGCACCGGCAGGCTGCGCGATCGCCCGGCCTGGTTCAGTTCCACCGCACTGGCACTGATGCTGGCCAGCACCGTGCAGGGTCCGAGTCGTTGGCCGGGCGCATACGCTTCCGCCGGGCGTCCATCCACCGAGAGCAGGGCCAGTGGCGCATGGTCACCGGCCATCACGCCCAGCACCACCACCTCAGTCTGCACTGCACCGGGGGACAGCAGCCGCACCAGCGGCAGGCTGGCCACGGCGTCGAACATCGGCCGTACCGGTGCCTCGGCTTTCGCCTCGCTGGCCGAGGCCGCTGGCGCCACCGCAGACAAGGTGACACCCCAATAGGCCACCACGGCCAGCAGCAGCGTCGCTGCCAGCAGGGTCAGTATGCGATTGCGATCCCAGCACCTGCCATCCATGTTCCGCACCACCGCCACGTTCGTGTCCGCCTACGCTAGCAGCTGTGGCTGACGCTTTTGTTTCATCATGCGGGCCTACGCTGGCAGGTATCGACCCGGACAGGAGGCAACGTCGATGCAGCGCGTGCCGCGTGGCTTCACCCTGCTTGAACTGATGGTGGTGCTGGTGATCATCGGCATCTGCACGGCCGGAATCGGGCTCGGGCTGGGCAGCCTGCTTGATCCGGGTCGGCAGCTGCGACAGGAGGCCGAGCGATTGGCGCAGCGCCTGCAGGTTGCACGCGACGAGGCGCGTATCGATGGTCGCCCCCTGCGCTGGCAGGCTGACGCCAACGGCTATCGCTTCAGCCGCCGCGAAGGCAGCCGCTGGGTGACTGTGGAGCGTGATGATCTGCTGCGTCCGCAGAAGTGGCAGGTGACGGGCATCGCCGTGCAGCCCACCCGCGCCATTGAGCTGAGCCCGGAGTGGATCGGAATCGCCTGGGAGCTTGGACTGTCGCTGGATGGCCGCAAACTGCGTCTTCGTGATGATGGCAGCGGACAGTTGCAGGTCGTGCAGTGAAGCAGAACATGCGCGGGTTCACCCTGATCGAAGTGCTGATCGCATTGGCGATCGTATCGATTGCACTGGCTGCGGTGATGCGCTCGGTGGCAGTGGCGACCGACGATCAGTCACGGTTGCGGGATCGCCGCCTGGCACTGATGTGCGCGCAGGACCGCTGGCAGGAACTGCGCCTGAGCGGACAGGTACCGCGGGATGCCCGGCAGCGCTGTGTGCAGGGGCGCGGCAGCTTCCTGGTGCTTCAGCATCTGGGCACGGGCAGCGACGGCCAGCCGCAGCTGGAACTGAGTGTGGTTGCCGAGGATGCTCCACGGCAGTCGCTGGCGCGAATGCAGTTGCCGTGGACGGCGGCGCAATGAACCGTTCCGTGCGCGGCTTCACCCTGATCGAAGTGATGATCGCGATCACCATCATGGGCGTGCTGGCGCTGATCTGCTGGCGGGCGCTCGACAGCGTGGCCAGCAGCGACCAACGGCTGCGCCAGGCAGATGCCGAGACCACGACTGCGCTGCCCGTGCTGCAGCAGTTCCAGCGCGATATCGAGATGCGTGCCGACGATGCGCTGATGAATGGTGCAGTGCGCCCGGCCGATCGTCCGCAGCGATTGCTGCCCCCGTCTCTGGTGAGCGAACGGCACCCGGATGGGAGCTTCGCGCTGGAGATCACCCGCAGCGCGGGCAGTGATGGACTGCGCTGGCAACGTGTTCGCTGGTGGCGACAGGGGAACACACTGTGGCGGGCCAGTGGTGCGGCCACGGACCGGTATCCGTTGCCGGCGCCGGAACTGTCGAAGGGCATCGCTGTGGCGCGTGAGGTGCAGCGGTTCGAGGTGCGGGCATGGCAGCCTGGTGCCGGCTGGGCGACGTTGCCGAGCGAAGGCGAGGTGCTGCCGGCCACCGGCCTGGAACTACGGCTGGGCCTGCGCGATCGGCGTGGGCCGTTGAGTTACCGGCGGGTGCTGGAGCTTTAGGGCTCGTCCCTGGCAACGCATCCACGCATGGCGTGGATCTACTGTTGAGGCTGATCTGGTGGGTGCCGACCGTTGGTCGGCATTGCCCGCATCCACGCATGGCGTGGATCTACCGCCAAGCCTGATCTGGTGGGTGCCGACCGTTGGTCGGCCGTGAGGCTGACCCGGGCCTCCACGCACGGCGTGGATCTACCGCGCTCCTGCCGCCGGGTGCTCTCCTGCACCCGGCGGCGCTGTGTCGGTGGTCCTCACCGCTGATGGCCGCTCCCTGCCCTCGGTGCCGTCCTGGCTGGGGCCGCCACCGTTCCGTGGCGGCTGGCCCGATGCTGTTCGTTCTTTCGGCCCGGTCGCATCCACGCATGGCGTGGATCTACTGCCGAGCGCGATCGGCAGCAATGTGTGCCGACCAAGGTCGGCACCTACCGGCGCTGTGTGCCCTCGTCGCGACTTGCCTGTGGGAACTGGAAGGCGCTATTGGCGTCGTAGCCGCTGTTGGCAGTGTTGCCTCGCGCCGGCGGGGTGATGCTGCTGGTGCCGCTGCCAAAGCCCAGGATCTGAACGCTGATCACCGACGGTTGGTTGCGCCGTGCATCGTCCTGGCTCTTGCGCATCACATCCTGTGCCGCCTGGCTCGCACTGTTGGCCGCCGCACTGGCCGAGGCCAGCGCGTTGACGTTCACCGTGGCCAGCACCGGCAGGCCCTTGCTCTCGCCCTGCACCTGGATGTTGGCCGCGTTGAGCACCTGCAATGCGGCCAGGTTGATGTTGCCGGAGACACGGATACCTGCTTCGCCTGCATCGATGGTGCCCAACGGCGCGATCAGGTCGACGTCGCCCGGCGGTACTTCAGGAATCGGATCCAGCGTCGCGAAGCCGGCACCGCTGACCGGTGCAAGCGGTGACAGACTGACGTTGCCCCATCGGTCGTACAGGCGGCGCGGCGGCGTATAGACCAGCGTGGTTCGCGAGCCACGGCCCGCATTGATGTCGCCCTGTTCAGACCAGGCCAGGATGTCACCCCCGAAGGTGGTCATCACCCGCGACAGGCCCAGCAGCACGCTGTCCTGGCTGAACAGACGGATATCACCCTGCCCCTGGGTCACCAGGCCAGCACTTGCGGGAGGCGCCTCGCCGACCACACCCACCACGATCTGCCCGCCCGGCGCCAGCAGCTCGATGTTGCCACCGGCCTCGGTGCGCACACCCGAGCCGCCGTACATCACGATATCGCCAGTGCGCTGGATCGTCGCTCCCGCTGCATCCTTGTCCGGCATCAACGTGGCGATCGCCTCACGGCCACGCAGGTAGGAACCAGAACGCGGGCCTTCGGCATCGGTGTACTCACGACCGCCCTCGCGCAGTTCCGCGTAGTAGACCTGGCGCAGGAAGATACGCTGCTGCTCCTGCGGCAGTGCGTCGAACAGGGCCAGCGCCTGGGCGCCGTCAGCACTGATGTTGAAGCGCTCCTGCAACCACTGCTTCAGTTCCTTTTCATAGACCTTGACCACCTTGCCCGGCTGCGATGCCAGTGTCTGCGCGGGATCGGCCAACCGGGTCGCATCCAGGTAGCGTGCGCGCACGGCCCCGAAGTCGATCTGCTGGTTGCCCGCGGTCATCGCAATGCTGGCGCCGGGGCGCGTGTCGCCCTGCACCAGGCCGCCCCGGCTGACGATGCTGCCGCGGTCTTCCTGGCGCAGCTGACGGCCGGCGCTGACATCGACGTTGCCGCTGCCGTATACGGTGACATTGGCATGCACGATGTCGCGCCCCGCCTGCAGCACCGTGACATCGCTGGCGCTGTTGTTCAATGCAAGGACGGTGCTCGACAGGATGTCCTGGCCTGCACGCAGCTGCACCGGCGCAGCCACATCAATCCACTCGCGAACGGTGCGGCTGCTGCCACTGGCGGCGTTCAGCATCCATTGTCCGCCCGTGCGCAGACCGATGATGTCGCCCGAGCCTGCGTAGAAGCGGTTCGGCGTGCCCCCGGCGGTGCGTGCCACCGCCAGCATGGGCCGGTTCGGCCCAAAGGAGAACAGCGGTATGGCAGCGCCCCATGTGGGTACCAGAGCCTTGATGCCATCGAGCGAAATATTGCCGAGCAATTCGGTGCCCTTCGCGTCCCGTGCGGTGAATACAGGATCGAACGGGGATGGCAGGCGCGTGTCCGCACCGGAGCTGCTGATGTACGGCGATCGATCGCCGGCGATGATCGAATCGCCCGCCAGCAACTGCAAGCTGCCCGTAGTCGAAGGAGCGGTAAGCAGTACGTTGTTCTCACCGCCTTCGCCCAACTTGATGTCGCCGCTGGTGGCCTGCACCTGCAGCCTGGAGGGATAGATCCAGTAGGCGAAATTGTCGCCGGTGGATTCCGACCGCAGATTCTGCCCCGGGCTGCTGGCATGCGCTGTCAGCGGGGTGGCGTCGCCACCGAACGAAACCAGATTTACTGCCGTGGCCGCGGTCCACAGCGAGAAGCCGGTAGTACCCGCCGCAAGACCGCCTCCCGCCAGCGCCACCTGCGGTGCATTGAATTGCACCACACGGCCGGCATCGGCTACGCCGCCCAGGATGACGTCGCCGCGGGCGTGCAGGTTTGCCACGGCGTCGCCCAGCACCAGCACCGGACCACCCATCGCCTTGCCACCGAAAGCGCGGAACGGATCGCTGGGGCGCAGGCCACCGCTGGGATCAGTGTACTGGGAGATGCCGACGGCACTGCCACCAATGCGGGAGGCCTCAAGACTGAGGCTGCCACGCAGGTTGGTGAAGGTGCCATTGAGTTCCAGGTCCTGCTCGTTGCTGACGTGATTGAGCGTAGTGGCCATCAGGTTCGGGTTGAGTGCACCGCTGGCGCGCAGGCTCAGATCGCCACCACCTGTCAGCACCAGCCGCCCATCATCGACACGTCCGGTCGCGCCCACGGCCGCGTTGATCGCGGTGGAGAAGCGGGTGCTGCTTGTGTTCTTCAGTGCGTCACCCTTTGCCTCGGTCACACCCGCATGCCTGCCCGCATCAATCTCAAGATTGCCGCCACCCAACGTACCAAAGCCGGTGAAGCCGACCATGCGCGGACTGGGGTTGGAGAGCACGGACACATTGGCGTAAGTGCCGAAGTTGATCCACCAGGCGACAGGCTGCTGCTCGACGCCCGCAACCGCACCTGTGCCCTGGCGCCACAGCCAGTTGGCGACCGCGCTGCTGGCATGGTTGGCCAGGTCGCCCACCTCCGAGCCGGACGACGACAGCTCCCCCCATGTTGCCCCGGTCACGTCGCGGCCGGCCGCGATGCTCAGGTTGCCACCGTGATCCGGATACCACGCGCGATAGGCGGCAAGTGCGGCGTCATAGTCACCACTGGACTGCTGCAGCCCGAGCAGTGCCTCGCGTCCGGTCGGCGGCGCGCGCTCGGACTGGAAACGGGCATCGAGGCCATTACCCAGCGCGGTCGGTGTTCCCGCGGTATAGACGCCGAACACCGAGCGCATTGACAGATCGCGGCCGGCCATCAACTGCAGATCGCCACTCCCGGTGCGCAACACGCTCCACAGCGGCGTGCCATGTTTCGGCTGGCCTACGGTCGCCACGTCACGCATCTCGCCGGGCATCACGCAGATGCCCGAACTGACCGAGCCACACAGTTCCTGCTCGGTCATCCCGAACATCTCGGCAATCTCCTTCACTGGCATGCCGACCAGCGACGGATCGCCCATTTCATCGGCGCCTTGTGCCGTGAACAGGTAGGGCGCCACCTCGCAGCTGCTGCCAGCCGCGCAGATCGCGGACTCGGGTTTGCCCAGGTGCTCGGCCAGCGCCTTCACCGGCTTGCCGACCCAGCTTGCATCCACACCTTCGCGCTGCGCGCCCAGGGCGGTCACCCGCTGTTCGCGCACGAACGTGGACACCATCGTCGCTGCGCGCACAACGCCGTAGTGGGTGTCGGCCAGCACCAGATCACCGCTGCCCAGGCGCCGCGCACGCGGGTCGGCCGCCTCGGTATCGGCGCCTGCAACGGCGGTGAGGTCCCACGACGTGGTGCCTTCAGGCAACATCTGCGCCAACGCCCAGTTGCGCCCCTGTCGGCCATCGCTGCCCACCGGGCGCAGGTCGATCGGTTGCCCGCCGGCCAGCTCCAGCGTGGTCATTGCCGGAATCAGCGAACCTCGTGCCAACGGTGTGCGCGCGGCCAGTCGCAGCTCCGTCGGCAATCGCGCGCCGGCCGGCCAGGTCGTGGCCCTTACGCTGGCCTCGCTGCGCAGCTGGAAACCGGCGCCCAGGCGCGAACCGGCGGGCAGTTGCAGTGGCTGCGCCAGCACGCTGCCTGCGGCATGCACCTGGCCATCGGCCAGCGTAACCGCTGCCGGCAGCACATACCCTGCCGGCAACGTAAGTGCCTGGCCCAGCGTCATCTCCACCGGCACCGTGGTGCCGGCAGGCAGGACCGTATCGCGCACCGCAATGGCGTAGTTCAACACTACACCCGCCGGGAAGCGCGTGCCGGGCTCCAGTACGACGTTGTCATTCGGCACCAGGATGTCGCTGCCGAACGGTGTAAAGCCGGTGCCGAAACTCTGCCCTGGCACCAGCTGCCAACCGCGATCATCCGGGCTGGCCGGTGGCGGCGCAAAGCCGTCGTTGATGCTGCCATGAATGAACAGGTCGCCGGCTGCGCGCAGGCGCAACGCACCCGCTTCACCGAAGCCGCGACGCGCGGGGTCCTGCCGATTGGCGTTCGGGCCGTAGCGATAGCCGGAAAGATCGATATCGCCGCCGACGGTCAGATCGCCATGCGGATTGCTGGACGAAACTGTACCGACAACATCCACGCCAGGACGTAGGCGCACGGTTCCCAGCGCGGCCACCCGTGCCGACAACCCGGTATTGCCCAGCGCGGCGCTCATCCATGCACTGTTGGCCGGGTCGACCACCGTATCCAGCCACGACTGGGTAACCAGCTGCCCGCGTCGGCCGTTCACATCCGCCGTGTCAGCCAGGGGTGCGTCGTCATAGCGGCGCACGCCAGTCACGAAGATATCGCGCGCGCCAAGCACCTGCAGCCCACTGCCGGTGTCGATGCCGGCATCGTCGCTGCCCACTCTCGGCACGTTCAGCGCGAACGTGCCACGGGCGCGTCCATCGTTCTGCCCTGCCCCGGTACCGATGGCCACGCTGGTGCCGCTGCGCAGATCGATCCGCGCCGCCGACCCCAGCTGCACGCGTCCGTCGCGGCTTTCCAGCTCGACGATGGCACGGTTGGGGCTGTCAATGATCTTGCCATAGCTGTCCACACGCAGTGCCGTGCCGTGGGCGTCCAGGCTTCCGTCCACCTGCAGGCCATCGCGCGCGGCCAGTCGGATGCTGCCGACCTGGTCGCCGCTGGCATCGATGCGCCCCGCCACCCGCAGTGCGCCACCGTCGACGCTGATATCCACCTTGCGCGCTTTCACTTCGTCACCGATCAGCAGGTCGCCCTGCTTGGTCTGGAAGCTGCGCGCGCCGGTGACACCGTCGCGGGTGAGGCGCTGGTTGAGGCCACTGAAGTCAACCAGTTCTTGCGCACGCACAACCAGCTCACCGCTCTCGTACGGCACCCGGCTGCCACCGGCGTCCAGCGTTCCGCTGGCCTGACCAAGCAACCGGCCCGCCAGGTCGACATGCCCGCCGGCAGTACCCAGTGCGGTCACGGTGAGGCGACCCGCGCGGTTGTTCTGCGCCGACAGATCGATCCGCGATGCGGCGTCGCTTCGCACGTCACCTTCCCCTGCGGTCAGCGTGACGTCACCGCCGACGCTGTAGGTATCCACATCGAACAGGCTGACCTTGCGCCCGGCCAGATCAAGGTTGGCGCTGCTGCCAAGCTGCACCGAGCGGGCCGCCGTGGCCGCCAGACGGCCCGAGGCCAGGGCGATGCGGGTATCGAGGAGGATGTCGTTGGCGTCCAGCGTCAATTCGGCGCCCAGCGCATCGGCCGCCGTCGAGGCGCCCGCACCATGCACACGCAGCGAACCGCCAGCGGTCACCGCCAGCTTCGCCCCTGCTTCCGCCGTCACCAGCGGTGCCTGGATATCAAGGTTGCCGCCACTGTAGGTCCAGCCCTTGGCTGGGTCGTAAGCGCCCTGGAACTGGTGCACATTCAACGCACCATTGCCAGCGAAGACCACTTGCTGTGCGGCACGCAGGTTCACCCCGGCGAAACCGAGAACCTGCCGCCCTGCCACGACCTCCGAGGCCGGCCACGACTGTGGTGCCGGGCCAAGCCGCAACGTATCGGCAATGATGTCCAGCTGACCACTGCCAAGGCGGTCGACCATCGCCGCTCCACCGGGTTGCGCGGCATCCGAATCCGCCAACCCACTTGCCGCAAGTGCACCGGCCCAGGTGAGGTTGCCGGCGAAGATGCGCGCACGATCGCTGCTGTTGCCATAGCCATGGATGGCCGGTGCGCCCAGCACCAGGCTGCGAAGGCTCGACTTGCCGGTCGCGCTGTCGCGCGTATCGAGGTCGACACTGCCGAATACATTGATCGACTCGGCCGCCGAGAGCTTCAGCGTCTCCAGTGCCGGTGCGCCGGTGGCGGTATTGCCGCGCAGCAAGGTGGTCAGCACCTGCTGGTTCATCATCATGCCCGGCGGCAACGCGGCGGCCGCAGCGGCCCGCGCGATGGCATCGTCGCTGCCCAGATTGATCGCGGCCACGCTGACGCCGAGCTGGCGGGTACCGTAGCTGGCCGTGTCGCGCAGCTGCAGGCTGCCATTGGTTGCGACGTTGATGCTCCCCTCCGACACCAGTCGTGCCTGGCCCACACACTGACGCCCCGGATCGCAGGTGCCGATGTCGAAGCTGACCAGCGACGGATCGCTTCCCTCGCGCAACGGCGCGGCCAGCAGATCGGTACGTCCGTTGGACACCACCATCACCCCGCCCTCGGCCTGGTAGTAGAAGCCGGCATCGGCGGGCAACGAAGCGGCACCGCGACCGAGCGTGTCGATACCTGCGCCGGCTTCCACGCGCACACCGGTGCCACCGGCCACCGCGCCCAGAATCACTTCCGGCGCACGCAGGACCGCGCCGTCCCGCAACACCAGGTTCTGGCCGACGCCGGCCACCTGCAGGCGCTGGTTGCTGGTTGCGCGGACCTGTGCGTTGAGCACGAGGCGAGAAGGCTGCAACGCGTTGAGCACGTCTGCCTCGATGGTGGCGCCATTGCCGGTGGAACTGGGCGTGCGACCGGCCGCCACCACTTCCAGTTCACCCAGCCGATTGACCAGGTTCACTTCCACCGAACCGCCGATGCCCGCGCTGCCCGCTGCCGGCGAAAACCGGGTCTGGCCCTGGAAACTGACGGCGGGTGTGCCCTCCCTGCCGGCGCCATTGCCAAGCCCGAGGCGCAGCGTGCTGGCATCGACAGTCTGCCAGCCGCGTGGCGTGCCCAACCGTTGTGCGGACGCGGTCACGAATGCGTTGTAGCTGGTCTCGTTGTAGCTGGAATGCCGGCGCACGGTGTCTGCCGGGGTCAGCAGCAACGCGGTCAGCAAGGGAGAACGCAGGCCACCCAACGTTGACCCCGTATGTCCGCCGACCCTCCAGGAGCCGGTGCCGGTGGCCAGCGGCGCACCGATGCCGACCGCGCCAGTCTGCCCCAGCTCCACCCGGAACGCGCCCTGCTGCAGCGCGAAGCTGGCCGGCAACAACGTGTAGGTGCCGGCCGGCAATCCAGGCACGCCGGCGGGAATCGTGATCTGCTGGCCGATGCCAGGGTCCAGTGTGCCATCACTCAAGCCCAGCGGCGCCGCACTGCCGGTGTAGCCAGGCAGGATCGCGTATACCGGGCTTGCCGATTCGCTGAAGCCATAACGCGGATTCGCATCGGCCAATGCATGGCGCAGGATGTCGACCGAGCCACCGCGCCCGCTGACAAAGGCAGCACCGGTCAACTCGCCGCCGCCGGAGAGATCCAGCAGCGCCCCTTCGGCCACCTCGGTACGGCTGCTGATGATGGCGATGCCCTTGGGGTCCGCGCCGCGCGCGGCACCGCCTACCGGCGGTATGGCATGGGCGCTGCCGTCCCTGCGCCAGTCCACGCCATCGACGGTGCCACCGAACGGCACACTGATCCCCGCGCCGCTGGTGGAGGTCACGCTTCCGGGCAGCAGCGTCACCGAGCCGGCCCGGCGCCCGTCGGCATCGGTACCACCCAGGGTGATGGCGCCCAACGGCGCCCGGAGGATGCCGCCCTGCTCGATGGTCGCTGCCACCACTGACAGGCCGCCGGACACCGACAACGGCAGGGCTAGAACCGCCCCGCCAAGACCATGGATGCGCACGATGCCTTCGGCATCATCCCAGCGGCTGATCGCACTGCCCGGCTGCGACACACCTGCCGCCAGCACGCCGCCCGCATCGGCCACCGGGTACAACTGCGCTGCGGTTACATCCAGGCTGCGCGGCGCGACAAGCTGCGCGCCGGTACCGCCGATCGCTGCGCCACTGCCCAGGAAACGCACATCGCCGCGGCTGCGCAGTTGCACGTCGTCGAATCCCGCCAGCCAGGTGGTATTGCGCAGGTCGATCAGGTCCGCGTCCACGCTGAAGCGGTGCTGGCGACCGGTATCCACCGCCACGACAGCGGTATTGACCGGGTCGCCGCCTTGCAGAGGCAACCAGCTGCTCTGGGCGAGCCGAACGTAGGGCGCGCTCAGCGCCAGCAGGCCGCCAGCGCTGCCGCCCGGCAGCATGCCCAGCCCATCCTGTTGCAGGCCGTGGAAGCGCAGGCTCTGGCCGAGGCGCAGTTCCACATCACCCTCGGCGCGCACGTTGCCGAACAGCGACAGATTGTCGAAGCCACCGGCACCGACCTGCGCCGCCGACAGACGTGCGTGCCCGTACTGCAGCTGGGCCGGTACGGCCTGCTCTTGATCATCCTGACTGAGCACGATGGCGCGCGGTGCCAGCACCACATCACTGGCCCCGCGCGCATGGCTACTGCCACCGAAGGCGATGCCCAGGGTACCGCCCTGCGCGCCGGCACCGCCTGCAGCGGCCTGCAGAGCGCCCTGCAGGTACAGCGCGTTGGCCGATCGCACCACGATGGTGCCGCCATCGCTGGCCACGTCCTGGCGGCCGGCGCCATCGATGTCCAGCTGCGCCGAACTGCCGTTGGCCAGCAGTTTCGCACCGCGTTCAACCACCACGAATGCATCTACCGGCCGATCAGGCACGTTGTCCTGGCCGTCCCAGTCGAGCGCGCCTCCAATCTCGATGCTGCCCCCCTTGCGCACCTGCCCACGCAGGCGGCCACTGGTATCACGCGCAGTGAAGGCGTCACCGCTGACGTCGAGTACACCCTGCGCACCGATGCGGTAGGTGCGCTCGTTGCGCTGCGAGTCGAACAGGCTGATCGGTTCGCGAATATCATCCAGGCGAATGCGACCACCCGCCGCTTTCAGGCCGCCATCGACCGTGATGCTGCCAGCGCCGCGCAGGGTGATCGATTGACCGGCATCCACGCTGACCAGGGCGCCGCGACCGATACGCAGATCACCACCGGCCTCATCCTGCTGCGACCGCAGCGTCAGGCTCGCGCCCTTGCGCTGACTGAGTCTGCCGGTAATCGGGTCCGCGCTGTACAACGGTGCCGACCAGACCTGCAATGCGTCGTGCCGGTCGCGTGCCTGCATCGCTGCTTCGGCCAGGCGCAGGCCCGGCATGCGCACGGCGACGATGGCTCCGTCCGCCACCCCCACACCTTGCTGGCCATTGATGTCATAGCTGGCGAAACCCTTGTTGAACAGGGTCTCCTGCAGGGTGAGTGCGCCGTCGGCCGGCTGCCTGCCGATCACGATACGTCCACCGTCGCCCAACGACAGCGTGCCGCTGCCGGCGCCGAGCGCGCTCAAGCGTGCATCGGCAGACAGCTGCAGGCGACCGACCCGTCCACTGCTATCGACCACGCTCGCTGCCTGCAGGCTGACGTCGCCGCCCTTGCCGATCGTGACCTTGCCCTTTGCATCAACGCGACCGCCACCATCAACGCGAACGTCGCTGTCCGGCACCACGACATCGTGGCTGTTCTGCAACCGCAGCTTGCCGCCGTCGGTCCACGCCATGCCGGAGCTGGCTTCCGGTTCCAGCAACGCGTTCACCCAGCGGCCACTGAGATCGATGCGCGCGCCCTCCGCCAGAGCCACGCGTGAACGGCCCGCCTGTAGAAGCCACGCAACCGGCGCGCCGACGCGGCTCAGTTCATTGCCCGCCTGCACCTGTCCACCCGCGATCTGGATGTCCCCACCCAGCAGTACGTCGGCGGCAGTGAGTACCAACTGTCCACCATCCTGCAGGCGCAGCGCACCATCCACCGCGATGCTGCCACCGCTGGCCAGATCAATGCGTCCCCACTGCTGCGCGCTGAGCTGGTTGGCATCGAGCCACAGCGCATTGCGTTGTTCCGGCGGCAGTGGCGCCTGCAGGGACACGTCGGCGGCGGGCAATCCACCATCGACGATACGCACCTGGGTGTCGAACACCGCATTGCGACCGTTGCCATCGTAGCGTCCGAGCCACAGCTGGGCATTGCGCGCTACGGCGGTCTGCGCCTGCGCGTAGCCGTCGCGTGCAGCATCGGGCGTCTTCGACTGCTGCGCACCCTGGAAGGTATCGGTGGCAACCTGCCCCTGCAGAACCGCACTGGGAGCGGACACCAGCAGCCGGCCAGCGTCGCGGCCGACGGTATAGCCATTTTCCACCCGCTGCTCGGCACCGATCAGCGGATTGCGGAACACATCGGTGGCTCCCCAGCGTTCCTGCTTTACTTCAAAGCCCCGGTACAGGCCTTCGTAGCGCATCTCGGCCGGCGCATCATCCAGCCGGTACAGCTGACCGTCGGTGCCACGCAGCCAGCTCTGCTTGATGACACCACTCTGCACATCCAGGCTGCCACCGGCGAGGTTGATCTTCGAGCCGGCATGGGTCACCACTTCGGTGCCGGACAATTGCACGGTACCGCCCTGCGCGGCCCATTCGCCTATGGAATGGCCCTGGTTGTCGAGATAGCCCCCCACTTCCAGCAGGCCACCACCGGCGTACCAGCGTTCGGCGGCGTTGCCACCGGTGCCTGCGGCCACATGCTGCAGCTGGCGTCGGTCGATCCAGACCTCGCTGCTGATCAGCTTGCCACTGTCACGGTTGTCGGGAGAATCACGCAGTTCGTTGCCCTGCACCTTCACCTGTACGTTGTTGCTTTCCATCGCAACCCGCACGCCGACAGCGCCCGACACGTCGATGCGCGCCGCATTGCCGGCATAGGTCCGGCGCGCGGCATCGGCCACGACCTGACCGCCGGTGGCCAGGGTCAGCGAACCATCCTGGAAGTTCACGTCGCCGCCGGACACGATCTCCACCCGTGACTGGTCACGCCGGTCCTGCATGCGCGAAAGATTGTCGAACGCCCCCGCGCTGCTGGCGCCTCGCAGCAGGTCCTGCTCTGCGGAAGCCTTGACCAGCGCATCGCGGCGGCTGTCCAGTGCTGTGTTCTTGCCATCATCTTCGATCAGCACGGCCGTAGTCGCGCCGCTGGCCAGGGTTACCGTGCCCGCGCGATCACTGATCGCGTTAAGCAGGTGCACCGTACCGCGCTGATCCAGCGTGGTGGTTGCCACGGTCACGCCCGCTTGTTCCACCGTGCGCCCGGCCAGGGTGATGTCGCCCTCACGTGCCTGGATCAAACCACTGTTGCGCACGCTGCCGGCACTGCTGCCAGCGCCGATGCGTGGCGCGATCTCATTACCGGCCGTCGTCGATGCGGTGTTCTGAGCGGTGCCGACGCCGCGGCGAATCACGAACGAGTCGCCCGCAGCCAGCTGCGTCTGGCCCTTGCGTGTTTCGATCTGGCCGGCATTCTCCACGGTGTGGCCGGCCAGCAGCACATAGCCACCGCCGCGGGTGGCCGAGGCAGGCGCCTGCGTGGTGATGCGGGCGCCCTGCTCGACCAGGACCGCACCGAACGCATCGGTGAGCGCAGCCGTGCTGTTGTTGGCACTGTACAGGCCGTTGTCACGGAACTGGCCATCGCTGATCCGTGTCGCCGCCGCGACCAGATTGCCGACGTTGACCTGGCTGTTGCTGCCAAACACTACGCCGTTGCGATTGACAACGAACACGGTGCCGTTGGCCTTCAGCTGGCCCAGGATCTGGCTGGGACGTGCGCTCGGATCGTTGACCCGGTTCAGCACCGCCCAGTCCGCACTCTGCACGAAATCAAGCGTGGTGTTGCTGCCGATGTTGAAGGTCTCCCAGTTCAGGATGGCCTTGTCAGCGGTCTGCTCGATGCTGACCTGCACCTTGCCATCACTGGCCCTCGACTGGATCGCTTCGCGTGCATTCACCCAGCCACGGGTCAGGGGGTTCTCATCAACCTTCAGGCCATCCTTGCCGAGACCATCGGCCACCACGAAGCCGGATGCACGCGGCTGCAGCCGGGCCTGTTCCTGCAGTCGCTGCTGCAGGGCGATGGCCTGTGCCGCGGTGCCCAGACTGTCGATCGATTGCTGCAGCTTCTGCCGCGCTGCATCCTGCTGCTGCGCGGGCAGCTGAAACTGGATCGGCGCCCCGTTCGGCATGCGTCCAGTCTGTGCCGCTGTACCCTGTGCTGCACCGCGGTCGGCAAACCAGCCCGGCGAGAATGCCTGCTGCGCCTGGGCAGGCAGCATCGGCGTGGCCCCCAGGGCAAGCGCGATGGCCCAGGCCATCGGATGGCTGTGTGGCGCAGTGAGCAGGACGGGCGTGTGCGGGTGCGACATCAGGACCTCGAGCGACCGACGGACGGTCTGCGGCATAGGAGAGATTCGACTGCCCGCAGGCACGGCCGGGCACTATCAGATAGACGGTGTCCGCGCCGGAAAAACGACAGCTTCTTCACATTCGGCGCGACCACAAAAAAAGGCGCCGACCTCGCGGCCGGCGCCCTGTTCAGCAGGTACGGTGGATCAACGGCCGATGCCGGCGCAGGTGCTGGCGTTGCCCAGACCGGTGGCCGGGGTGGCCGAGATCAGGTTGTTGGCAACCGCTTCGCGCCAGGTCTGGGTCAGCGGGATGAAACCGTGCGCACGCACGGCGGCATCGTTGTTGCCGGCGACGCCCAGGTTGTAGTGCTTCTCCAGGAAGTTGCGGACGGCCTGGCGCTGCGGCAGGGTGCGGTAGCACTGTGCGAACACCAGGTTGGTGTAACCGGCGATCGGGTAGCCGGCGGTCGGGTTGGTGAACACCGGCACCCACTTGGCCGGGTTGGCGATGTCGGCACCGGACGGCGGGGCGACGGTGTTCAGGGTAGCGGCAACGCTCACTTCATCCGGCGAGAAGCCCTTCACCTTGGCAATCTTGGTCGCGTCCTGCAGGTTCGGGATCACGTCCGGGCCGACATAGCCGATGGCGCCGGCAACCTGGTAGACACGGTTGTACAGCGAGGTACCGCCGGTGGCCGGGGCCGCTTCCAGGAAGGCCGGCAGGTTGTTCTGCGCATCGCGGGTGAACAGATCGGCAAAGGTCGACTTGACCTGGAACTTGCCGCCGACCAGACGGGTGGCGCTCAGGTCTTCGGTGGCGCAGGCGGCGGTCAGGAAGCGGGTCAGCAGCTCGCTGGTGCCGCTGCTTTCGCCGCGGTAGATGACCTTGATGGCGCCGCTGCGGGCGCTGTCCAGCTGTGACCAGTCGTTGATCTTGCCCGAGAACACGCCGCAGATCTTGGCCACGTCCAGGTTCAGATCACCACCAGCCTTGTTGTACGGCACGGTGACCGAGGTGGCGACCGACGGCAGCTGCAGCACCGGGCCGAGCGTGGAGGCCAGCGCCGAGTTGTTGTAGTTGGTGATCTCGGTGCTGCTCAGGACCGAGTCGCTGCCAGCGAAATGCACGTTGCCGGTGCCGTTGGCGATGAACAGGCCGATGGTGTTCTCGAGGAAGGCCTTCTTGCCGGTGCCCGAACCGGTCACGGCATAGCTGAAGTTCGCCGGCAGGATGCTGTCGGTCGAGCCCTTGTACAGATCGGCCGGCAGCGAGGCGCCACCACCGTTGATGAGGGACTGCTGGGCCGAGGCGGCACCGGCAGTGGCGAGCAGCGCGGTGGCAACCAGCGCGGCCAGAGTCTTGTACTTGTTCATGATCTTCTCCTGAAGGGTTTACTGCGAAGGGAAACGCCAAGGGAGGAACGGTCACTACACGCCTGCTGCCGCCGAGGGCCTCCCAGCCCACTCTGCGGCGACGTGTCCATGCTGGTCCGCGCCGATGACAGGCCGCTTAAGAAACCTGTGGAAGATCAAAAAAAGGTGTGGAGGATTGTGTGGAGAATCGAGGATCAGTAGATCCACGCCATGCGTGGATGGATCACCAGTCGGGCTCGAGACGCGGTGCATCCACGCATGGCGTGGATCTACTGCACCAATTGATTCATTTCCATGATCGGCATCAGCACCGCCAGCACGATCGTCAGCACCACGCCGCCCATCACCAGGATCATGATCGGCTCCAGCAACGCGGTCAGTGCCATCGCTTGACGCTCGATATCAAAGGTGTGGAGGATTGTGTGGAGAATCGAGGATCAGTAGATCCACGCCATGCGTGGATGGATCACCAGACGGGCTCGAGACGTGGTGCATCCACACATGGCGTGGATCTACTGCACCAATTGATTCATTTCCATGATCGGCATCAGCACCGCCAGCACGATCGTCAGCACCACGCCGCCCATCACCAGGATCATGGTGGGCTCCAGCAGCGCGGTCAGTGCCATCGCACGACGCTCGATCTCGCGCGAGATGGTCTGTGCGGCACGATCCAGCAGCGGCGCCAGCGAACCGGTCTTCTCGCCACTGGCCACCAGATGCACCAGGATCGGCGGATACACCTTCTGCACCTTCAGCGCAGAGCCAAGCGCGGCACCTTCGCGCACGCGCGCGGACACATCATCGGCACAGCGCGCCAACAACGCATTGCCCAGGGTCTGCCGGGCAGCTTCAAGCGCACGCAGCAGCGGCACGCCCGCATCCAGCAGGATCGCCAGTGTCGAGGCGAAGCGCGCACTGTTCACACCCAGCACGAAACGCCCGACCATCGGCACCCGCAGCAGCATCGCGTCCCAGCGCAGGCGCAGCTCGGGTCGGCGCAACGCCAGCCGCCACGCCACCACCAACGCAGCGATACCCAGCCCCGCCCACACGCCCCAGCTGCGCACGAACGCGCTGGCGGCCAGCATCACCTGCGTGAGCATCGGCAACGTCTGCCGCGCCTGCACGAACGCGGTCACCACCTGCGGCACCACGTAGCTGAGCAGGAAGATCACGATCGCCACCGATACCAGGCTGATCGCCGCTGGATAGATGAAGGCGGTCAGTACCTTGGCCTGCAGCGCATTGCGTTCTTCGATGTAGTCGGCCAGGCGCTCCATCACCCGTGCCAGATCGCCGGAGTCTTCGCCTGCTCCCACCAGCGCCCGATAGATCGGCGGGAAATCGCGCGGCCGCGCGGCCAGTGCCACGGTCAGCCGCTGGCCTGCGCGCACGTCGGCGCGAACTGCGGTGAGCGCCTGGGCCACGTGCGGACGTTCGGCCTGCTCGATCACCGCACTCAATGCGCCTTCCAACGGCAGGCTGGCGGCCAACAGGCTGGCCAGCTGACGCGTAGCCCAGGCCAGCTCGCTGGCAGACAGCCGGCGGGCGCCCCAGCCACTGCCCGCACTGCGCGCCGCGCTCACCTGCACCGGTGTCAGCCCACGACCGCGCAGCAGCTGGCGCGCACCGCGCGGGCTGTCGGCATCCAATTGGCCCTTCTCGATGCGGCCCTGCGCATTGGCAGCCTGGTAGTCGAACAGTGCCATGCGGGCCTCAATCGTCGCCAGTGACGCGCAGGATCTCTTCCAGCGTGGTCACCCCGCTGTCGACCCAACGCTGACCATCCTGCCGCAACGTCCGCATGCCGGCGCGCCGTGCCGCCTCGCGCAGCGCGGGCTCACCCTGCCCTTCATGGATCAACGCGCGCACGCGGTCGTCGACCACGAACAGCTCATGGATGCCGGTGCGCCCGCGATAGCCGCTGTTGGCGCAGGCCGCGCAGCCCACCGCACGCCATACGGTGCGGCCCTCGCCGTCCACCTCGGCACGCCGGCACTGCATGCAAAGCCGCCGCACCAGGCGCTGCGCCAGTACACCACGCAGCGACGAGGCCAGCAGGAAGGGTTCCACACCCATGTCGGCCAGGCGGGTCACCGCCGAGATCGCGTCATTGGTGTGCAGCGAGGCCAGCACGCCATGCCCGGTCAGCGACGACTGCACGGCAATCTGCGCGGTTTCCAGGTCGCGGATCTCACCGATCATGATCGTGTCCGGGTCCTGGCGCAGGATCGCGCGCAATGCCGTGCCGAAATTCATGCCGATGCGCGCATTGACCTGAATCTGACCGATGCCGGCGAAGTCGTACTCCACTGGATCTTCCACAGTGAGGATGTTGCTGGTGCTGCTGTCGAGCTGGCCCAGCGCGGCATACAGCGAGGTGGTCTTGCCGCTGCCGGTCGGCCCGGTGACCAGCACGATGCCGTGCGGTTGCCGGATCAATCCGGTGAACGTGGCCAGGGTGTCATCGGCCATGCCCAGGCGCTGCAGCTGCAGGCGGCCGGCGTCCTTTTCCAACAATCGCAGCACGGCGCGTTCGCCATGCCCGGTCGGCACCGTGGAAACACGGATATCCAGTGGCCGCCCGCCCACGCGGATCGCGATGCGCCCATCCTGCGGCAAGCGCTTCTCGGCAATGTCCAGGTGGGCCATGATCTTGATACGTGATACCAGCGCTGCGTGTAGTGCGCGCCGTGGCTGCACCATGTCGCGCAGCGTGCCGTCCACCCGGTAGCGCACCACCGAATGGGTCTCGAACGGCTCGATATGCAGATCGCTGGCGCCATCGCGTGCGGCCTGTGCCAGCAGCGCATTGATCATGCGGATCACCGGCGCATCGTCCTGCGCATCCAGCAGATCGGTCACCTCCGGCATGTCCTGCATCAGCCGGTCCAGATCGACTTCGCTTTCGGCGGCACCCACTACGGCAGCGGCATCGCCGCCGTCACGGTACTGCTCACCCAGCCGCTGTTGCCACGTCTCAGCATCCAGCGCCTGGAACGGCAGCGGGCCATGCCGGCGGCGCAGTTCGGCCACGGCCCACGCCGCGGTGTCGGCGGTGCCCAGCAACACGGGCTCGCCGCCCGCCTCGGACAGCATCACGCCATGGCTGCGCACCCAGGCGTACGGAAGCGGCGCGGCGGCGCTCACGGTCCGATCACCAGTTCCGGCGTGTAGCCCAGCCCGCGCAGCTGCTGCAGTGCCGGGTCCAGCGTCGCCGGGTCGCGCGGCAATCGCACCCGCAGGCGTTGCCCGCTCTCGCCCGGCGTCGCTTCGGCATAGGCCTGCAGGCCCAGTGCCCGCACCTGCGCCACGCCCTGGCTGGCACGCGCCGGGTCCAGCCCCTGCGCGAACTGCACCAGCTGAGCATCGCCCTCCCCGGCCGGATACAACGCCGCCAGGCTGGTGTTCTGCAGCGGCTGACCCTTCCCATCGCGCGCATTGCCCTGGCCGAGTACAGACAGGTCCTGCGGCGGCAGCTGCGGTGCGGACAGCGCCGGCAATGCCCAGCTCTGTACCGGCTGCGCGCTGGCCTGCGCGTTGCGCATGTAGTCGTAGCGGTCGCGGGTCAGGCGCTGGCCGGCGGCAGGGTCGCGCACCACGTGTGGGCGCAGGAACACCATCAGGTTGGTTTTGGAGCGCTTGCGCGTATCACTGCGGAACAACGCCCCCAGCACCGGAATCCTGCCCAGGCCCGGCACCGCATCACGGCCGTGGCTGACGTTGTCCTCCAGCAGGCCACCCAGCACCATGATCTGGCCATCGTCCAGCAGTACGCTGGTATCCAGCGCACGCTTGTTGGTGATGATGCCGGCGGCACTATTGGCACTCTGCGCGTCGATGCTGCTGACTTCCTGGTAGATGTCCAGCTTCACCGTCCCGCCCTCGGAAATCTGCGGGCGTACGCGCAGCTTCAGGCCGACGTCCTCGCGCACGATGGTCTGGAACGGGTTGTTGCTGCCGCCACCACCGTCGGTCACGTAGCGGCCGCTGACGAACGGCACGGTCTGGCCGACCATGATGCTGGCCGCTTCGTTGTCCAGCGTCATCAGGTTCGGCGTGGACAGGATGTTGGCGCCGCCCTTGCTCTGCAGCGCGTTGGCCAGCGCTTTCATGTTGAGGATCTGGCCGACACCGGGCAGGTTGATGGTGCCGTCGATCACGCCGATCTTCAGGCCATCCTTGGGCAGCACGTCCAGCGTGGTGCGCGCACCGGTATTGAGCCCGCTGCCGCCGGTAGCACCACCGAAGTGGGTGCCGCCAAAGGTACGGCCATTGCCCAGCATCCACTGCACGCCCAGCTCGGCCGCATCGGTCTGGTTGACCTCCACGATCAGGCTTTCCACCAGCACCTGCGCACGGCGCTGGTCGAGCTGGTCGATCACCCGTCGCAGGTTGCGGTACACCGGCTCCGGCGCCGAGATCAGCAGCGTGTTGGTAGCCACGTCCGCCTGCACCGAGATGCCGTTCTGGCTGAAGCCGGTGCTTCCCGCATCGATCGGGTCGCGGCGGCTCGGATCAAGCCGCTGCGATTCCAGCGCGTTGCCTCCGGTCTTGGCCTGCTGCGGTTGCGACGGCTGCGCGGGCGTGGGCCGGTTGGCGTCACCCGGCAGTGGTGTGATGCCTTCATTGCTGCCCATTGCCGGTGCATCGCTCTGCCCGGCCACCACACCTCGCAGCACACCGGCCAGCTGGTTGGCTTGGGCATTGCGCAGGTAGACCACATGCAGGTTGCCGGACTCGTCCTGGGCGCGGTCCAGCTTCTCCACCAGCTGCCGCGCCAGACGGGTGCGGCCGGGGCTGCTGGAACGCAGCAGCACGCTGTTGCTGCGCGGGTCGGCCATCACCACCACCTTCTGCGTGGGCTCGGCGCCCTGCGCATCCAGCAGCGGCGCGACCATCGCCGCGACATCAACGGCAATGCCCTGCTGCAGCTTCACTACATCGGTGTCCATGCCAGCCGGTGTATCGACGCTGGCGATCACCCGCGCGATGCGCTCCAGGTTGTCGGCATAGTCGGTGATCACCAGGGTGTTGTTACCCGGGTTGGCAGTGATCGGATTGTCCGGGCTGATCATCGGCCGCAGCACGGTCACCAACGCGGCCGCGTTCTCGTAGCGCAGCGCGAAGGTGCGCGTGGCGATCTCGCCCCCTGCACCACCGCTACCGACCCGGCCACCGAGCAGCTTGGCATCGGCCTGCGGCACCACCCGGCTGACGCCGCCGTTCTCAACCACCGCGAAGCCACGCATGCGCAGTGCGCCCAGCAGCAACTGGTAGGCTTGGGTACGGCTGACCGGACCATCGGAAACCACCGTCATCTTGCCGGTCACCCGTGGGTCGACCAGGAACTGACGCCCGGTGAAGCGCGCCGCCATGCGCAGTACGCCGCCGATATCGGTATCCACCAGGTTCAACTGCACCGGCTCATCGCGGGTGTCCTGCGCCAGCACCGGCGCCGGCACGTGGGCCACGCCCACGATCAGGGCCAACGCAGTACTGCAGGCAAGGCTGCGCATCGCCCTCATGGATGGGCACCCACGTTGGGCGCCATCACGATGTTTCCGGAAATCCGTGCCGCCGGCATGTTCGCATCCCCTGTGCGTGTCAGTTGCAGCTGCTGCAGTTCGATGGCCGGATCGGCCAGCACGGGCAGCAGCCAGTTCCACAGCGCGTCAGCGGGCACCGCCTGCACCTGCAGGTGCCAACGCCCGTCGCGCGCTTCGATATGCAGTCCCTCGGCAAGGCCGGCCGACGTGATCCCGTCACGCAGCCCGGCCATCGTCGGGCGCTGTCCCTGCGTCTGCTGCTGGCGCTCGCGTGCCTGCAGCAGTGGTGCCAGTACACGCGCCTGCGCCTGCAGCCGCGGCAGCTCGGCCTGCCAGTGCGTGCGCTGCTTCAGCAGCGGCTCCAGCCACAACATCCACAGACCCGCCGCCAGCAGCGCCACCACCATCACCCACAGCATCAGCCGGTCGCGCGGTGGCAGGCGCTGCCAGCGCTGCTGCAGGCCCGCCAGTTCCCCGCCCAGCCGCAAGGAGCGGGTCGTCACTGTCCAGCTCCGCTCACCCGCAGGCGTCCACCGGCTTCGCGCGCCAACTGCAGCCCCTGCGCCTGCACTGCCTGCTGCCAGCGCTCTAGCCGCTGTGGATCATCGGCCAATACCTGGGCATCGGCATCCAGCTCCATGTCCAGCTGGCCCGGTTGGTAATGCAGGCTGCGCACCTGCCCCGCCAGCTCAGGAACCGCCTGCAGCGTGCTGGCAACCTGACGCTGCAGTGGCGGCAATGGCGGCGCCGGCAGTGGCACGGCCAGTGCTCGCCTTGCCTGCAACACCGGGTCCACCACATCGGTGATCTCCGGGAAGCGTGCGCTGAACTGCCGTGCCATGTCCTGCTGCAACGCTTCACCCTCGATCCGCCAACGCGAGACCTGCAGCTGCAGGCCGAGTGCAGCCAGGAGCACTGCCGCCAGTGCCAGGCCGATCGCCAGTCGCGGTGCTTGTCGGCCTGTGCCGGGCAACGGCAATGACCAACCCGGCAGCGGGCCACAGGCCTGCCGTTCCTGCGTGACGGCGGAGGCCGGCAGGCTGTCCGGCCACGTCGGCGGCACACTATCGATCCACTGCACGGCCTGCACGCCGGCCTGTTGCAGGCGCACGGCCAGCGCCTGCATCACCGCACAGGCGTCACGTCCGCCATACCATTGAACGAAACCCCGATCCCGCCCGCAACGCACCAGCAGGTGCTCGCCGCTGACCTGCAGCGTGGCCTGGCCGTCCTGCCAGGGCAGCAGCAGCGGCGTCGGATGCAGTGCCTGCAGCCGCAGTGCACACGAAGCCAGCAACTGCTGCGCCTGCAGAAGCGCCTGCTGGCCCAGCCAGGCCACCGGAACCGTGCCGTCTGCTGCCTGCGAACCGTGGGCCAGCGCCACCTCCTGCAGGTCATCCAGCAGCATCGCCTCCACCTCACCCTGCAGCGCCGACTGCAGGCGGCGCCCGGACAGCGGCGGCAGCTGCAGTTCCAGCAGGATCAGGTCGTTCGGATCGAGGCAGGCATGCACCGCAGCCTGCGGATGCCGCAGGCCCAGCGCCGCCAGCGTGTCGCGGCCGTGAGCCAGCACCTCGCCCTTGTGCAGCTGCGCCCAGTCCACCTCGCTGTCGGCGCGCAGGCGCTCAAGCGCAGGCAGACGCACCCGAAGCTGCACGTTCATGCGCCGATCCTCGTCCATACGCGTTGCACACGCACGCCATCGTCGCGGTACTCGCGCCAGAGCAGCGCGCGAAAATCAACCGCGCTGCCGTCAGCCTGCACCTGGCCGACGGCCAGGAACCACTCGCTATGGATACCCAGGGGAAGCACGGCCATCTGTTCGTTGCTCAGTTGGAGTCGGTTGGCGATGTCGCCGCGATTGAGCAGCCAATGGCCAGCGTCGCGCTCACCGAGCAACGCCTGCAGCCGTGCCGGCTCGACCACGGGCGTCACGGCCTGCAGAACGCTCAGGTCGCTGGTGTTGGCATTGACCAGGGTCTGCGCCGGCAACACCACGGTGCGCCGCGCCAGCGCCTGCAACGCCACCGGATCGGCACCAGGCAGCGCCTGTTCGATCAGTGATTCGCGCGGCAGCGGTGCCTGCGCCTGGATGTCGCCGTCGCGCAGGCGCGCCTGGATGTGCTCCGCTGCCGACGCGCAGGCACCCTGGCCCAGTCCCTGCCCGGCACACAACGCGATGAACGCGTGCCGTGTCTCAGGATCCGGCCTGCCATGTGCCAGCAGGTTGCGCAGGTTGAACATCGACTGTGCATCGACCAGCTGCAGCTGCACCGGCAACGGCGCCTGCAGCTCCAACGGGCGCGCCCAGCGCCCGCTGCGCACCGTAGTCAGCTGTTCCTTTACATCCTCGCGCAGCTGCTGCGCCGCACGCTCCAGAGTGGCGTCCACTGCCATGCGTACCTGTGCGCGCAACTGGTCGCCACGCAGCGCGCGCAGCTGGGCCGACTGCCGGGTCAGCAGTGCCGTGGCAATCACCGCCACCAACGCCACCACCAGCAGGGCGACGATCACCGCCATGCCACGTTGGCGGACACTCGAAACAGAACGCATCCGGGCTGACATCGGCCTGCCTCACAGCTGCCAGGAGCCGATATCCGCGTTTCCGGCGTCGCCACCGGGCTTGCTGTCCGCACCCAGCGAAAACACATCGATGTCGCCGTGGGTGCCAGGTATCTGATACTGGTACGGATGGCCCCACGGGTCATTGGGCAGGCGATCCAGATAGGGCGTGACCGGCATCGCGCCACCGCCCTGCGGTGGCTTGACCAGCGCCTGCAGGCCCTGTTCGGCACTGGGATAGCGCCCGTTGTCCAGCTTGAACAGTTTCAACGCCTGCATCAATGCAGCGATGTCCTGGCGCGCCGCGACCACGCGCGCCTGGTCAGGACGATCCATCAGACGCGGCACGATCAATGCGGCGAGGATGCCGATGATCACGACTACCACCATGATTTCGATCAGGCTGAAACCCTGCTGCCGAGCTTTGCGACCACGAACCTGCCTTGCCATTGTTCCGCCCTCGTCATCCTGGAAGAGACCGCTGCACCATGGTCAGCGGTGCATGTGTCAGTACGATAAACATCCGCCGGCAATTCGCTGCGCGTGTGCCTGCGCTGGCGCCGTGCGTGCAGCCGGTGCACATGCCGCCTCGAACAGGTGCCGCGGAACGCTTGCCAGTGTTTCGTCGATGCAACCGCGCAGCAGAGGATGTGCGCAGGCCTGCAACAGGCGTACGCACTGCATCGGCGACCACGCGGTGCCATGGTCGAGGCCAATGAACAACCGGTAGGCCTGGTGATAGCGCAGGTCGTCGTATACGCGCTGCGCACTGTTCAGATCACGCAGGACCACCAGCAGGGCGGCACGTTGCAGCAGCCGCGCATCGCCCGCATCAAGCGGCAGCGGGCTCATGGCCGCTTCGGACCAGGGCCGCAGCTGCAGGTCGAGGGCTCTTCGCAGCCCCACCAGTGGGTGCGCACCACCATCCAATGCCGCCCAGCGCGCTGCATCTGCCCAGGCGTCACTGGACAGCACCCATACCCAGGAGTGCCCATAGCGCTGCACGTTCAATGGCGTATGCCGTGCCTGTTCCAGTGACTGGCTCAGGTGGCGATCCAGCTCCAGCATGCTGATCCTGCGACTGTCTGCCATCGGCGCCGCCCGTGCTCCGCGACGCGTGGTGCGCCGTACTCTGGAGAAGACGTCAGCAAGGCAGGTGAAGCGACAGCGCGCATGCAGCTCTGTGCGCTGCGTGGCGCTTCATCAGCAACGTCATCGCAGCGTCATCCGCCTGCAGGCTTCCCGCTCCAGTCGCGGTGCTTCGCCACCACAACGGCGTGCCAGTATCGCTACGTCGCTGCGCGCGGCGAACGCGACCAGTGCGTCGGTCATGTCCACGTCATCGCACCATGACGCCATCGCAATGCGCAACGCGGGCAGCTGCCAGCCGTCCATCACACCGTGGGTACCCGCCACGAACCAGTGCCACAGCCGATGGTGCAACACCTGCTCATGCAGCTGCGCCAGATCGGCGATGCAATGCATGTCCATCAGCAATAGTGCGCGGGCAAGCGCAGCAGGTGGCAGCGCACCGGTTTCAGACAGGGGGAGCGCCTGCTGCTGCAGGCGCAGCAGCATCGCCAGCGGGTGCGATTGCGGATCGAAATCCAGCAGCACCGCCTGTCGCTGCCACTGTGCATCGGACACCACGCACACCCATGGCGAGCCATAGCGATGCACCATCAACGGCCGTCGCTGCGTGGTTTCCAGCAGCGCCGACAGATTGCGGCGCAGATCCAGCACACCGATGGTCTCGTTGCGCATCCTTGGCTTCTCCTTGCTTGCAACAGCCCTGCGCGGTGCGCACGGCCAGCGTCTTCATCTATCCAAGGACGGCAATGCCGCCCGGAAAGCGACGCAGGTCCAGCGACATCGTCAGCCGCAGCTGCTCCAGCGCCGCATCCGGATCATCAATGCGGAAGCGGCCGCTGACCGGGGCTCGCGCCAACGCCGATTCGCCCAGCAGTACCTTGCCGCGGCGATAACGGTTGATCTCCTCCACCACCTCGCGCAGCGGTGCGCGGCGGAACACCAGCATGCCTTCGGTCCAGGCACTCACCTCCGAAGCCACGGCCTGGGCCACCACGCCGCTGAGGCGCTCGTCGTACTGGGTCTGCTGGCCCGCCTGCAGCTGCAGCCGACCCTGCGGATGCTCGATGCGGGCGCTGCCCTTCAGGCAGGTAACCCGTACCTGACCCTGCGTGTTGCGTATGTCCAGACGCACCGCACCCTCATCGGCAATCACGCAGCCCGGGCCCGCGAACAACGCCAGGCGCAGGCCGGCCTGGGTCTCGATCGCGGCCTGGCCCTGCACCAGCTCGAAGCCTTCGCCCTGCGCGTCCACGCGACGGCGCAGGCTGCTCTGCGTATCCAGTTCGATCTTCAGCTGCGGCGAGGGCGCGATCTGCAGTCGCTCACCGGTGCCGGTATGGAAATCGGCTGCCATGGCTACCACCGAGGGCCACAGCCCCAGCGGCGGGCGGATGGCCGCCACCACTACCAGGCTGGCCGGGGCGGCAATCGCGGCGCCCAAGAAGGCGCGTCGGCTCCAGCGCTGGGCCGGTGTCGGCGCGACCGGCTCGCGCGCGGCAGCGGGCAGCTGCTCGCCGGCCAGGCGTACCTGGTCCCATTGCCGGCGCGCACGGCCGAACGCTTCGCGATGACGCGGGTCAGCCTCACACCAGGTACGGAACCTGCGCCCGTCGGCGGCGGTCGCCTCGCCCGAGGTCAGCCGCACCACCCACGCGTGGGCCTGACGCTCAACGGCATCCAGCGGGCGTTGCGGGCGATCGTCAGGATCCATGGGGGCTCATGCCGGACCCGCACGTTGCGGGGTTCTGCTCGGCGTCAAAGTGTAGACGGATGCCGTCGCTCAGAACCGCACCTGGCGCCCCTGCCCGTTGCGTTCGGCCAGGTAGTCCTGGGCCGCCTTCAGCTCACGCTGCACCAGCCGCAGCGACACGCCGAGGTGGTCGGCCACGTCGCGCTGCTGCAGGCCGTCGACGCGGATCGCCAGCAGGATGCGACGACGGCGCTCGGGCATGCGCTGCAGCAGGCCGACCATGTCTTCCAGCGCGAAATCCAGCTCCGCCGCCTGTGCCGGGCCCGGTGCAGGGTCGGCCATGTCCATCAGCGTATCCACCTCCTCCAGGCTCAGCAGGCGGTGGTCGGCACGTTGGCGGTCGATCACGGTGTTCATCGCCATGCGCAGCAGGTAGGCCGCGGGATTCTGCACGACATCCAGGCGGTCACGGCGCGCACTCAGGCGCATCCAGGTGTCCTGCAGCGCGTCGCCGGCCAGCTCCTCCGATCCCAGCTTGCGCACCAACCGGCGTTTAAGCTCGTCGTAGGCCCCCAGAAGGTGGTCCATCAGGTCAACTGCCCCAGCCGTACCGTTGCTCATGTTCGAATCCTTGAAGTCATGGAAGGGGTGCGCGCCGGCCACAGTCGTGGTCGGTGCCGGAAGGTCGGATCTGCAGCGTTACCGGCTGCGGCAGCGCGGCGGCCTCGGCCGTCAGCACCAGGCCCTGCATCGCCTGCAACAGGCGTGCATCGCGGCGGGTGCTGCCACTGCCTGACAGCAGCTCGGGCGCATGCACCTGGCCTTCGCTGTCGACATGGAAACGCAGCGTCGCGGCATAGCGGCCGGGCGCAATCTCCGGGTCGTCACAGAACGCCGCACGCAGCCTCTGCTGCAGGCCGCCATAGCGACGCCGACGTTCCGCATCCGGGAGTTCGGCACCGACACCGGGTTCGGCGGCCGAGGGTGTGCCCCGGCGCAGCACCACACGCTGCTCGCCGATCACCTCGGCCTCGATACCGGAGTCCTGCAACAGCACCTGCAAGGCAGGCAGCGGCGCCAGGCTGGCGCGCAGCGCATGGCTGCTGCGGCCCGCGGCAAGATCGCCCGGGTACATCACCGACCACCCGCTGATGACACTGAAGCGCTCGACCGCCTGTTCCAGCGGCTGCGCAGGAATGTCGTAGGCATGAACAGCGTCCTGCGCGGCAGCGGCAAAGGACAGCAGCAGCCATGCGGCGATGGCCACCCTCCAAGTTCTGACCGCATGGTGTCCATTCAGCCCCCTGACGTAGAACACATGACCCTCGGCAGCGACAGCAGCTGCAGTGGACGCGCGTCACGACCGGAACCCCGGCCCGCGCGCGACCAGCAAGCGGGCTCAAACCGTACCGGGGTCACATGTCATTGCGATGACTGCCGCCCACGGCCTGGCGTCGAGCCAGGCTCCGTGGAGCCAGTCACGCATCAGGAATCAATGAATCGAACAGACATGTCATCCACGCATGGGGGTCAGAGCCCGTTGCGAAGCAACGGGATCCGACCCCATGCCGACCCAAACGTGTCGACCAAGGTCGACACCCACCAAGAGCAGCTCACGCCGTTCCGGCAGATCGCGGAAAACTGTCGAAGGCGGGGTGGGTCCGGTTGCGGGGGCGTGAGCCGCATGGATGCGGCGACCGAGCTTACATGGATGTACTTGCAGCGGCCCCCGCAACCGGACCCACCCCGCCATCCCTCAGCAGGCCCGCTGTTGCTGTTGCTGTTGAGGTTGAGGTTGCCGGCCAGCGGCCGGCACTACCGTGGGTGCCGGGTGTAACCCGGCCGCAACCCCATCCCTCAAAGCGGCAACCGGGTCGTCTGCTTGATCCGCTGCATCGGAATCTCGGTCTTGGTGTTCTGCACCCCGGCAATCCGGTTCAGGTGCTGCATCTGGAACTGCCGGTAGGCATCAAGATCGGCCACCGCCACCCGCAGCAGGAAGTCGCAGTCGCCGGCCATCAGATGGCATTCCAGCACTTCCGGGAACGACTTGATGCTGTTGATGAAGTGATTGGTGGTGTCCTCGTCCTGCCCGCGCAGCCACACCCGCACGAACACCGTGAAGCCACGGCCTACCTTGGCCTCGTTCAACAAGGCCACATAGCGGTCGATGTAGCCGCCCTCCTCCAGCAACCGCACCCGGCGCAGGCAGGCCGACGGCGACAGCCCGACCAGCCGGGCCAGCTCCAGGTTCTGCAGACGACCATCGCGCTGCAGGGCGTCGAGGATGCGCCGATCGAGGTTGTCGAGCTGGTACTGCATGGAATTTCACCTTTGCTGGATTCAGTCGCATGGAATATCAATCATCAAGAATTCAGTGGCATCAACGCAACCCGATTTCGTAATCAGACCGCTAGCATGGGCCACCCCCACCTCGTTGTGCCGTTCCATGGACGCCCGTACTGCCCTCCCCCTACCCGACACCTGCGATACCGCGCCGCGTGCCGAATTCCTGCGTGGCCTGCGCGCCGCCGTGCCGGTGATGATCGGCTTCATTCCCTTCGCCCTGGTGCTCGGCGCGCAGGCGGCCCAGAAGGGCCTGAGCGCACTGGAAGTGCCGCTGATGACCGGCCTCAACTTCGCCGGCGGCTCGGAGTTCGCTGCCGTCGAATTGTGGACCTCGCCGCCACACATCGCGCTGATCGTGGCCATCACCGCGCTGGTCAACAGCCGCCACCTGCTGATGGGCGCCAGCCTGGCCCCGCTGCTGCAGCACCTGCCGCGCCGCCGCGTGCTGCCGGCCCTGTTCTTCATGTGCGACGAAAGCTGGGCGATGGGCGTGGCCGATGCGCGCCGACGCGCACTCGGCTTCAGCCTGGCCTATTACCTGGGCGTCTCGGCAGGCCTGTACACGGTCTGGGTGGCCTGCACCGCGCTGGGCGCAATCGTCGGGCCGATGCTGGGCGACATCCACGCCTATGGCTTCGACATGGCCTTCCCCGCCGTGTTCCTGGTGCTGTTGCGCGGCATGTGGCAGGGCATGAAGGCGGCGCGGCCCTGGCTGGTCAGCCTGGTCGTGGCTGCGGCCACCTACCTGCTGATTCCGGGTGCGTGGTACGTGGCCAGCGGCGCCTTGGCCGGCCTGGCCGCCGCCTGGCTGCTGGCGGAGGACGCGGCATGATCTTCAACGGACTGATCCACTGGACCTCGGTGCTGACCATCGTGCTGATGGCCGCCGCCACCTACCTGACCCGCATCGTCGGCTTCCTCGCGCTGCGCAACCGCACGTTGAGCAAACGCGCAGTGACGGTGATGGAAGCCGCGCCAGGCTGCGTGCTGATCTCGGTGATCGCCCCGGACTTCGTCGCCGACAAGCCCGCCGACCTCGCCGCGCTGGCGATCACCCTGCTGGCCGCCACGCGGCTGTCGATGCTGCCGACGGTGCTGATCGGCGTGGCCTCGGCCGGGGTGTTGCGTTATCTGATGGGCTGACACACGCGCGACTTCACAACGCGGTGCGACTGGAGGCACAAGTGTCGCCATTGGCACGACCTGGACATTTGCCTGCCGCGTCAAACGTGGCCCGGAGCCAGCTACTGGAGGTGTTTGAAACAATTCCGATTGCCTGATCGAGCCAGAGTCGATACGCATTGACTACCGAGCCAGCGGGTTGAGCTGATCGGTCAATCGACGTCAAACGTGGAGAGTACCAATGAGCAATCTACGAGCTATCGTGGCGGCAATCGGTATCACCCTCATCTCTGCTGGCTGCGGGCCAATGGAGTGGCAGTTGAGCGCATCGTGCGAAGAAACCAAGAAGTGCCGGATAGAAGGCAGGATTGGAGGCAAGATCGGCGGAGGCGAACGCGATGGCATACCTTGGTTCGAGCGAATTCTGCTGGCGTCGACATCAGAAGTGCCAGATGCCGCGCAGTTCGAAATCGACGTCACAGGTTCATCCATAGCCTTCCCAGCCAATGGATCTGTAACCCTGCTGCTGTTTGATGGCCGGCAAGGAGCCACCATCGCCGCCAAGCAGTTCCAATGGCATCGAACAGGAACCGTCCTCCGGCTTGTCGATCCGGATGGTGCGAACGCCTGGGCCGCATCTGCGTCCGGTCCAGCGACCGAGTTGAGATACGAGCTCGCAACATTCGATGTAGGTGCAGCCCCTGGACCAAACACCATCGCGGCGGCCTCTCGATACGGCGGAGCCACCCGGGCGGCTTCAGTCTCGGAATTTCAAGTCTGTACGAAGTATCCATCGCCGTATCAATGCGGGCTGACCCCCTGATGCAGCGCCGCCAGTCCAGGCGTACCCAACCGGGCTCCGGCCTCGGGCTCTATGCTGGGCTGGCGGCAATCCTTCTGGCCACAAGTGCGTGCCAATCCCTCCAGCTGCCTCCCCGGAACCTGGTCAGTCCCGATGGAGGGTATGCCACCCTGCTGCGAGGCGCTTCCTCGCATCTGAAGATCAGCACAGTGTCGGTGTTACCCGGCCCGGAAAGCTCGGAGTATCCCAACCGATCCATCGAGTGCGGGCGATCATCCATTGCAACCCGGGTTCTCTGGGCGGATGGAGCGCTTTCGGCCATGCAGGCGTCACGGCTCTGCGAGGCGGCTGCACGATCCGCTGGACTGCCGCTCCAGGCCAATGGGCAGGAACGGGCGCCTGTGCGCTATCAGCTCACGATCGTGAGTGACGGCGGCGGTATCTGGCGACAACTGCCAGGACCAGAGCGGCCGGGCCAGGTGGTCAGCTTCTGGTTTCCCTCCAGCCCGGACGCTGATTCGCTGCGCAGGCGCGTGATCGCCACCACCGCGCATGAATTCCAGCATATCGCCACCGCATTGTCAGGGCAGCCGCGGCGCGGCGGGCAGCGGGAACCAGACGCCTATCTGGCAGGCGCATGTGCCCAACTGATGATCGAAGGTTCAGTTGCACGTACGGATCTGCCAGGCGGACACGATCCGCGAGCTGATCCGTTCCTGCCATCCGCCGCCAAGCGCTCCGCGCACGCGGGCAGTACGACAGGGACCGCGCTGCTGCGGTTCTTCGGTGACGCGGAAACTCTGCACATCAATGAGGGAGGTCGCCACCTCGTGCAGCATTGCCACGAGACCATCGGCTTTCCCCTGCAGCGGTGACCGCCCCCTGCGACACCCGGTCGCAGGCGATCCCGCCACCCACTTGATCAATGTCAAACCGCCCACCGCCGTGCGGGCGTATTTCTATGCAGGACCCGAACACGCCGGCGTTACCGGCATCCACAAGGACCCTGCGATGAGCTACACCCCCGACAACGCCCAGCTCCTGAACGCCATGCAGAACGTCATGGTGATCTCCACCACCGACCTGCAGGGCAACATCACCTACGCCAACGACCTGTTCTGCACGCTCACCGGCTTCGCCCGCGAGGAACTGATCGGCCAGCCGCATAGCATCGTGCGCCATCCGGATGTGCCGAAGGCCGTCTACAAGGACATGTGGGACACCATCAAGGCCGGCAAGACCTGGACCGGCATCGTGCCCAACCTCGGCAAGGGCGGCGTGCTCTACGTGGTCGACACCACCGTGCAGCCGCTGTTCGACGCCGACGGCAACATCACCTCCTACATCAGCATCCGCCGCGTGGTGAACGACCTGATGCAGAACTACGACCTGGTCGAGTTCAGCAAGGAAAAGTTCGACGACTTCTACGAGGCCGCGTGAACGCCCTCCCGACCAGTACGCCCTTCAGCCGCCTGCTGGTGGGTTTCGCGTCCGAGTCGGGCAATGCCCGCGCCCTGGCCCAGCGCCTGGGCGCGGACCTGCAGCCGCACGGGCCGCAGGTGCTCCCGTTCAACGACATCGACGTGGCCAGTCTCGGCCAAGGCGATGTGCTGCTGGCGATCTCCAGCTCGTTCGGCGATGGCGAACCGCCGGCCAACGGCGAGCAGTTCTTTGAAACACTGCGCCAGACCCCGACGCTGAGCGGCCTGCGCTATGCAGTGTTCGGCCTCGGTGACACCGGCTACCCCAGCTTCTGCGGCTTCACCAAGGCGCTGGATGCGGCGCTGAGCGAGCGCCAGGCACAGCCGCTGCTGCATCGCGTGGATGCCGACCTGGGCTACGAGCAGTTCTTCCAGCAATGGCAGCCGGTGCTCGGTCAGGTGCTGGATGGCGACCTCAGCGCTGGCCAGGACCTGCACCTGCAGGTCACCGCCTATGGCGAAGACAACGCCTTTGCCGCCCCCATTCTCGAACGTCGCCGCTTGAACAGCAGCGCCCCCGCTGCCTGGCACCTGCAACTGGACATTGCAGGCAGCGGCATGGCCTACCGCGCGGGCGACACCCTGCACGTGGTGCCGGAGAACGACCCTGCCCTGCTGCAGGCATTGGCCACCTGGTACGGCGACACCGCCGCCGTGGCTGCCCTGCATGATCGGGAGCTGCGCCTGCTGAGCAAGGGTGTGCTGCGCGAACTGGCAAAGCTCGGTGGCAGCGAGGCGCTAAAGGGCCTGTTGAAGGTCAGCCAGAAGCGCGAGCTGGAAGCCTACCTGCACGGCCTGGACCTGCTGGACGTGCTGCAGGACCACGCCACGCCGGACAGCGTGCCGCTGGCCCGACTGCGCGAATTGCTGTCACCGCGGCTGCCACGTGCCTATTCCATCGCCTCGCACCCATGCGACGACCAGCTGAGCCTGTGCGTGCGCGAAGTGCGCTACACCCTGCGCGGCCGCGAGCGCTTCGGCACTGCCACCGGCAGCCTGCTGCATGGCGGCGACCATGCCCGTGTGTACTGCCGCTCCAACCCTGGTTTCCACCTGCCCGATACCGGCGAGGCACCGCTGCTGCTGGTCGGCACCGGCACCGGCATCGCGCCCTTGATGGGCCTGATGCAGGAACTGCAGGCCAGTGCCTGCGAACGTGAAGTGCACCTGGTGTTCGGCGAGAAGCACAGCCAGCACGACTACCTGTATCGCGACCAGCTGCAGGACTGGCACACGCGTGGCGTGCTGGCCGGCCTGCATACCGCGTTCTCGCGCGATGGCGCCGAAAAGGTCTATGTGCAGCATGTGCTGCAGCAGCGCGCCGCCGAAGTACGCGATGTATTGGCCCGCGGCGGGCATCTGTACCTGTGCGGCAACAAGAGCCACCTGGAAGGCGCGGTGCGCGAGGCCATCGATGCCATCGGTGGCGAAGGGCACTGGGACGCGCTGCGAGGGGAAGGCCGCACGCACTGCGAGTTGTATTGACCTGTCCCATTGGATCGCACAAATCCTGGATCGGTAGAGCCGGCCGCTGGCCGGCTGCCCAGGATTCCGTGGTTGCCGGCCAGCGGCCGGCACTACCCCTCAGATACCGCCGACGATACGGCCGTCCACTACACGTGCCACCTGCTGGCCAAACACGGCCACATCCTGCGGATCGTGGCTGATCAACAACAATGGGATGCCGGTCTTGTCCAGCACCGTCTCCAGCTCCTGCCGCAGGTGCTGGCGAAGATCATGGTCCAGCGCGGAGAACGGTTCATCCAGCAGCAGCGCCTGCGGCTGCGTCACCAGGGCGCGCGCCAATGCAGTGCGCTGGCGCTGGCCACCGGACACCTGCGAGGGCAGCAGATCGCCCACCGTGTCGATGCGGAATGCGTGCAACCACTGTTCCACCGCGTCGAATCGCTGGCCGATCCGCGGATTCAACCACCCCTTCTGCAGACCGAACGCCACGTTCTGGCGCACGCTCAGGTGCGGGAACAACGCGTAATCCTGGAACACGTAGCCCAGCCGGCGGCGTTGCGGCGGCAGATCCACGCCGGTGGCTGCATCGAACAGAGTCTGCCCCTGCAGCCGTACATGGCCCCGGCCCGGCATCAGCAGCCCGGCCACCGCCTTCAAGGTCAGGCTCTTGCCGGCGCCCGAGGGCCCGAACAACACCACCTGCCGCTGCGTGCACTGCAGCGATACGTCCAACACGAAATTCTGGCCGGCCGCCTGCAGGCGACGCTGCACCAGCAGGTCAAGCCACATCACGCAGCTCCCGGCGACGTCCGCCCACCAGCCGCGCAGCCAGCAGCAGGATCACGATGCACACCACCGAGGTCAGGATCACCAGCGCATTGGCCTTGCCGTCCTGGCCGGCCTGCACCGCCTCGTAGATGGCGATCGACAGCGTCTGCGTGCGGCCCGGAATGCTGCCGGCCACCATCAGCGTCGCGCCAAACTCACCCATCGCGCGTGCAAACGCCAGCAGCAGGCCGGCGAGGATGCCGCGCCAGGCCAGTGGCAGGGTGATGCGGAAGAACACCGCCGCCTCGGACACACCCAGCGTGCGCGCGGCCTGCTCCAGCTGCCCGTCCACTTCCTCGAACGCCGCGCGTGCCGGCTTGAACACCAGCGGCAGCGAAGCCACCGCCGCAGCAATCACCGCGGCCTGCCAGGTGAACACCAGGTTGATGCCGAACCACGACTGCAGCCACGTGCCGATCGGACCGTTGCGACCGATCAGCACCAGCAGGTAATAGCCCAGTACCGTCGGTGGCAGCACCATCGGCAGGGTCAGCAGCGAATCCAGCAGCTCACGGCCAGGAAATCGCCGACGCGCCAGCAACGCGCCCAGTGCCACGCCCAGCACCAGATTGATCGCGGTCGCCCAACCGGCCACCTTCAGCGACAACCACAGTGCGCTCCAGTCGAGATCCATGCCTCAGGGCTTGCCGAACCCGTGCTTGGCCAGGATCGCCTGGCCCTGTGCCGAACGCACGAAGGCGGTGAAGCGCTTGGCTTCAGACGGTTGCGCACTGGCCTTGGTCACCGCCAACGGATAAGCGATTCTCCCGGACACCGGCACCGCGAAGGCGCGGCGCACCCGGTCGGGCATCGCCTGCGCATCGGTGGCATAGACGAAGCCGGCATCCACTTCGCCGCGCGCCACGTAGTCCAGCGACTGGCGCACGTTCTGGGTGGTGATGGTCTTGCCCTGCACCGACGGCCACAGGCCCGCTACTTCCAGCGCGCCCTTGGCATAGCGGCCGACCGGCACGCTGTCCGGGTTGCCCAGTGCGATGCGTTGCACGCCGGCACCGGCCAGGTCCTTCAAGGTACGCGGTGCAGCCTTGGCCTGCGGCGGCACCACCACCCACAGCGCGTTCACCGCGAACACCTCACGGGTGCCGGCCGCCAGCAGATCCTGCTGCTGGGCCTGATCCATCGTGGTTTCATCGGCCGACGCAAACACATCCACCGGTGCACCACGGCTGATCTGCTGCAGCAGCACGCCGGACGCGGCGAAGTTGAAATCGACCTTGGTTCCCGGGTGTGCCTTCTCATAGGCGGTGCCCAGTTCGCGGAAGCTCTCGGTCAGGCTCGACGCCGCCGACACCGTCAGGCCGGCCGCCCAGGCCGGCACCGCGGCCAGCAGTCCCAGCAACAACAGTCCAGCTCGCTTCATCGTCGGCTCCCGGCCAGGTTCAGTTCGGATCGGATTCGTCGGCCACCGCCAGCGCCGCCAGGCGCTCGGGCTGCAGCAGCAGGATCTCGCGCTGCTTCACCGCGATGATCCCATCATCGCTCAAGCGGCGCAGCACGCGGCTGGCGGTTTCCGGCGCCATCCGCAGGTAATTGGCGATCTCGGTACGCGCCATCGTCAAGTTGAAGCGCGTGGCGGAAAAACCGCGCCGCGCGTAACGCTCGGACATGTCCAGCAGGAATGCGGCCATGCGCTCTTCGGTACGGTGGTTGGCGGCCAGTGTGGCGACCTTGCCGATCTCCGCACTGAGTAGGCTGAAAAGCTTGGCCTGCAACCCCGGCATGCGCGTGGCCAACAGGCTCAGTTTGGGAAACGAGATGCGGCACAGGTGCACGGTGTCCAGCGCCACCGCATTGCAGGGGAAGCGCGAGCCGTGAATCGCATTCAGGCCGATCACTTCGCCCGGCAGACTGAAGCCCAGCACCTGCTCGTTGCCCTGGCTGTCATCGACGAAGGTCTTGACCATGCCGGCACGCACCGCGGCGATGGAGTCGAACGATTCGCCGGCGCGGAAGATATAGTCACCCGCATGGAACGGACCGACATGGTCGACCAGCACGTGCAGATCGCCCAGTGCGGTCTTGTCGTAGCCCTGCGACATGCATGCGTCGGAAAACGCGCAGGTGCTGCAGAAATGCAGTGCATCGCCATCGTCGGCGGCAGCGGGGTTCGGTGTAGCCCGTCCAAGGCGGCCCTGGGTTGGCGGAATTGAAGACATCGGGGCAAGACTCAAGCGATGGCGGCCGCCGGCCGGAAGCATGCGGCCATCATACGCCACAGCAGGCGCCCTTCTTCGGCCAGGCGCAGCACGCGCGTATCCCAATGCGCCCAGCCGCGTGCCAGCAACGGCGACAACGCGGGCAGCTGTTCGGCGAAGCATTCCTCGAACGGCTCATCGTTGCGCCATTCGAAGGCGCCCGCATCGAGCGCGTGGTCGCAGGCGATGCTCTGCGCCACTTCGGCCACCAACCGTTCGTCCTCGGACAGTATCAGCCCGGCGGAGACTCCCATGTGACCCGCCTGCAGACGCGCACGCCATTCACCCAGTTCGTCCTCCAGCCGGTAGAACACCTCACCGATCTGGCTGCAGGCGGACAGGCCAAGGCCGATGAAATCACTGCGGTCGCGGCGCGGCACGCCGGCAAGATCGCAATGGCGCTGGCCATCGCCCGGGCCATGCGGGTTCGGCAGATCGCCACGCTGATAGTGATCGCCACCGATCGGTTCGTAACCCGCTGCGCGCAGCAGGCGCCAGGCCTGCAGCCAATGGACGGCAGAGGGCTGTTCCGGCAGCGCACACGGCGCCGGCAGCAGGATGCGCTCGGGCGCTTCGGCCAGCACCTCATGCAGCCGTTCGATGAAGCCGGTGTCCTCGCTGCCCGGCACCCGCAACTGGTAGTAGCGCGCGGTGAACCCAGCATCACGCGCGTGCGCCAGCAGGGTCGGCCCCGGCGCATCGGCACGATCGATCACGTTCAACCGGGTGCAGCCCACCGCACGCAGCTGCGCTGGCGATAGTGCGCTGCCCGCATCCAGCCGCACCTCCACCTGCGGTCGCGCCACGGTGCGCAGGTGCTGCGGCACCGCGTCCAGCAGCTGGCCCAGCTGCGGCGGCGGCAACGTCTCGGCCAGCCCCAGCTGCAGTACCATCGCCACCACTTCACGATCCTCGGCCAGCGCGTCGGCCTGCAACCGCAGCGCCAGCAGCAAGGTGTCCAGATAGGCCTGCGGCGGCACATCGCGCCCGCCACGGCCTGCCTGGAAGCCCAGCGTCAAGCCACGCGGGATCAGGTGCTCGTTGCTGGCGCGCACGGCGGCGCGCCACCCGCTTTCGCCGAAGCCGGTACTGAACTGGTCAGCCGGCGGAAACAGCACGTGCCGGGGCTGCCGCAGCAATGCCGCCTGCAGCGCAGTGTCCTCGCTCTCGTCAACGTGGAAGCTCATGGCAGACATCTTCGGGCGTTCCTCCTCGCGTGGCCCTGATTGAAATCAAGCGTGGTGCATCGGCTGTTTCATGCCGGCCAGCGGCCGGCACTACCTCTTCACCCGCCGCGCACCCGCTCGGCGGCGGCCGCATCGATGGCTTCGGGCAGATCGGTCTCGCGGTCGATCTGGGGGAAGTGGCGGCGTTCCATGCGACGGATTGCAAAGTGCATCCACGCCAGCGCAGCGGCCACCACCACGAACAGCAGCATGAAGCAGCTGCTCCAGATGCCCAGCGCATCGTTCAAGGCGCCGAACACAATCGGCAGGATGAAACCACCGAGCCCACCGATCATCCCGACCACACCGCCCACCGCGCCCACATGCTTCGGGTAGTACACCGGAATGTGCTTGTAGACCGCGGCCTTGCCCAGCGACATGAAGAAGCCCAGCACGAACACCAGCACGGTGAACATCACCACGCCGATGGCCAGATGGAAGTGGATCGGGCCATGGATGCCCTTCACCACGTACTCGGTATCCGGGTAGGCCAGCAGGAAGGTACAGATGGCCGACACCCCGAAGGTCCAGTACATCACCCGGCGCGCGCCCATCCGGTCCGACATCCACCCGCCCACCACCCGGAACAGGCTGGCAGGAATGGAATAGCAGGCCGCCACCATGCCGGCGGTGCCCACATCCATGCCATAGGCGCCCACCAGGTAGTGCGGCAACCACAGTGCCAGAGCCACGAAGCCACCGAACACGAAGAAGTAGTACAGCGAGAACCGCCAGACCTGCAGGTTCTTCAGCGGTGCCATCTGCTCGGCGAACGGTACCGGCTTGACGCCGTCACGGCGGCGCTGCTCCAGCGACGGGTCTTCCTTGCTGAACAGGAAAAACAGCACGGCAGTGATTGCCAGCGCCACCGCCCACACCTTGGCCACCATCATCCAACCCGCCGCCACCATCACCATCGGCGCCAGCAGCTTGGTCACTGCCGCGCCGATGTTGCCCGCGCCGAAGATACCCAGCGCGGTGCCCTGCTTGCTGGCCGGGAAGAACTTGGACACATAGGCCACGCCCACCGAGAAATTGCCACCGGCAATACCCACGCACAACGCGGCAAACAGGAACTGTGGGTAGGTGTGCGCGTGGGTCAGCATCCAGGTGGCCACCGCACCGCACAGCATCACCAGCGCCATCACCTTGCGGCCGCCGAACTGGTCCGACCAGATACCCAGAAACACCCTGCTGACCGAACCGGTCAGCACCGGGGTGGCGATCAACAAGCCGAACTGGGTGTCATTCAAGCCGAGCTGTTGACTGATCTGGATGCCGATGATCGAAAAGATCATCCACACCGCGAAGCACACGGTGAAGGCGAACGTGCTCAGCCACAGCGCACGTTGCTGCTGCCCGGCACTGGCGGGGGCAAGGGCCTGGTTCATGAATTCTCCTCGTTCATGGGGGGTCAGCCGATATCCGCTTCGGCTTCGATTTCTTCCAGCCCGCGCACGGGGTAGCGCTCCTGCAGCTGCAGCAGGTAGGCCTGCACCTCGCGCTGCCGTACCTGCAATTCCAGGTAGTCACGCAGCTGCGGCAACACGGCCTCGAACGATTGCAGCTGGCCTTCCTCGCGGGCATCGACGCAGACCACGTGGTAGCCCCAGCGCGATTCGACCGGGAACCCGGCCAGGCCCTCGCGCAGGCGGAACACCTGGCGGTCGAACTCCGGCGTGGTCTGTCCGCGCTGCAGCCAGCCCAGGTCACCGCCGTCGCTGCTGGACGGGCAACGCGAATGGCGCAGGGCGAAATCGGCGAACAGGTGCGGCGATTCCTTCAGCAGCCCGACCAGCCGCTCGCCCTCGGTACGTGCGGCGAAGCGCCCGGCCACGTCGTCGGCCGGCGCGGCCAGCAGGATATGGCGCAGGCGCACACGGTCGGGCGAGCGGAAGCGCTCCGGGTTCTGTTCAAAGTAGCGGCGGCAGTCCTCATCGGTCGGCACGCGGTCTTCGATCGCGTCTTCCAGCAGTTGCTGGATCAGCACTTCCTCGTCGCTTACCCGGTTGCCGTCCGGCGCTTGCAGGCCCAACCGCTGCGCTTCCAGACGCAGCAGCTCGCGCACCACCAGTGCACGTGCCGCCTCGGCCCGTGACTGTTCCGGGCGCATCGCCCGGTGGTGCTGCATCTCGCGGGCGATGTCGGCCTCGCTGATCGCGGTCTCGTCCACGAACAGCCGGCACGGCGCCGGCTGCCCGAGCGAGCGCGGCCCCTGCGCTGCCGCGTCATGGTGGTGCGAATGCGCCTCGGCGGGAACCGGTGCGGCGGAGTCGATCACGGTGATCGGCAGGAACTTCGGCAGGCTGCCCATGGCGTTACTCCCGCGGACCGTAGCGCAGCGTGGCCTGGCGGCGGCGCACCACCTGGTACGGCCTCCACAGGTAGCTGATCGGAATGCTCCACACATGCACCAGGCGGGTGAACGGCGCGATCAGGAACAGGGTCAGGCCCAGGAAGATATGCATCTTGTAGACCCAGCTGACGCCCTCGATGTAGTCAGCGGCACCGGCACGGAAGGTCACGATGTGCTGCGCCCATTCGGCCAGCTGCACCATCACCCCACCGTCCAGGTGCCCGGACGAGACCCGGATGCTGTACAGGCCCAGGCACAGCTGGGCGAACAGCAGCACCAGCACCAGGGTGTCACCGAAACTGCCGGTGGCCCGCACGCGCGCGTTGAACAAGCGGCGTACCAGCAGGATGCTGATGCCGATGAAGCACAGTGCGCCGAACACACCACCGACCACCATCGCCAGCATCTGCTTCTGCGAGGAGGTGATGAAATGCTCGTACACCGCGTGCGGGGTCAGCAGGCCGACCAGGTGGCCACCCAGGATGGCCAGGATGCCGATGTGGAAGCAGTTGCTGCCGATCCGCATGCCCTTGTCCGACAGCATCTGGCTGGAGCCGGTGCGCCAGGTGTACATGGCCTTGTCATAGCGGGCCCAGCTGCCGATCAGAAGCACCGCCACGGCAATGTACGGGTAGTACTGGAAGGCGAATTGATGCAGGTAGTAGTTCATGGCTGGACCTCACGGTGCACGGGACGGGCCGGCGAGCGCGTCGGTGGCTTGCAGTCTTCAGAGGGTGCTTCGGCGCCGAAACGCACCGCCTCCTCCTCCCACAGCTTGTCCATCGCCTCGGCCGTATCGTCGCGGGGTTCTTCACTTGCGCGTTGCCGCAGCGCTTCCAGGTTCACCTTGCCGTCGCCGGCCTCCACCAGGATCTCCAGCAGCGGCACATGCGGCAGCTCACGCTCGGCCGCACGCGCGGCCAGCATGCCGGCGATGTGGCCGATGTGGTGCAGCCACTCACGCGCTTCAGTTTCCGGGCGGTGGGCCAGGAACTCCAACAGCAACGGCAGGTAGTCCGGCAGCTCGCGCGCGTCCAGTTCAAAGCCGTGCTTGCGATAGGTTTCCACCAGATCGACCATGGCCTGGCCGCGATCGCGCGATTCGCCGTGGATATGTTCAAACAGCAGCAGGCTCATCGAACGGCCGCGGTCGAAGGTCGCCAGCCACGCCGCCTGCGCATCCAGCGGGTCGGCATCCAGCAGCTGCTGCACGAAACCGCGCAGCTGCTTTCGCCGCATCGGCGTCAGCGCAACCTCATCGCACGCCGCCAGCAGTTCCCCGCCGTGCTCCCACAGGTCCTCGCGCGGGTAATCCAGCAACACGCCCACCAGTTTCAGAACGCTCATCACACCACCTCCTTGCGACGGTGGTTGGGCCCGTTGTTCACCACGAAGCTGGTGCTCTTGCGCTGGCCGAACAGGTCGGCCGGGCTGTCACCATTGCAACCGTTGCCGAAGGTGAAGCCGCAGCCGCCGCGCTCGCCGAAGGCATCGTTGGCGTACTCGCGGTGGCCGGTGGGAATCACGAAACGGTCCTCGTAGTTTGCGATGGCCAGGTAGCGGTACATCTCTTCCACCTGGGCGATGCTCAGCCCGGTCTGTTCCAGCACTGCAGTGTCTTCCACGCCGTCCACGTTCTTGGCCCGGCGCCAGGCGCGCATCGCCATCAGCCGCTCCAGCGCGCGCACCACCGGCGCCTCGTCACCCGCCGTCAGCAGGTTGGCCAGGTAACGCATCGGGATGCGCAACGACGCCACGTCCGGCAGCTCGCCGCTCATGCCCACGCGGCCACGCTCGGCGGCGGACTGGATCGGCGACAGCGGCGGCACGTACCAGACCATCGGCAACGTGCGGTATTCCGGGTGCAGCGGCAGCGCCAGCTTCCAGTCGATCGCCAGCTTGTACACCGGCGACTGCTTGGCAGACTCCAGCCAGCTGTCCGGGATGCCCTCCTTGCGCGCGGCGGCGATCACCGCCGGATCGTTCGGGTCCAGGAAGATGTCCAGGTGGGCCTGGTACAGGTCCTTCTCGGCGGCTACCGAAGCGGCCTCGGCGATCCGGTCAGCGTCGTAGAGCATCACGCCCAGGTAGCGGATGCGGCCCACGCAGGTTTCCGAGCACACGGTCGGCTCACCCATCTCGATGCGCGGGTAGCAGAAGATGCACTTCTCCGACTTGCCGCTCTTCCAGTTGTAGTAGATCTTCTTGTACGGGCAGGCCGACACGCACATGCGCCAGCCGCGGCACTTGTCCTGGTCGATCAGCACGATGCCGTCTTCCTCGCGCTTGTAGATCGCGCCCGAGGGGCACGCCGACACGCACGCCGGGTTCAGGCAGTGCTCGCACAGGCGCGGCAGGTACATCATGAACGTCTTCTCGAAGGCGCCGTAGATTTCCTTCTGCACCTGGTCGAAGTTGTAGTCGCGCGAGCGCTTGCTGAACTCCGACCCCAGGATCTCCTCCCAGTTCGGCCCCCACTCGATCTTCTGCATGCGCTCGCCACTGATCAGCGAACGCGGCCGCGCGGTCGGCTGGTGCTTGCTGTCCTTGGCGGTATGCAGGTTCTGGTAGTCGAAATCGAACGGCTCGTAGTAGTCGTCGATCTGCGGCAGGTCCGGGTTGGCAAAGATCTTGGCAAGCATCCGCCAGCGGCCACCGGCGCGCGGCACCAGCTTGCCGCTGCCGGTGCGCACCCAGCCACCGTTCCACTTCTCCTGGTTTTCCCATTCCTTCGGATAGCCGATGCCCGGCTTGGTTTCCACGTTGTTGAACCAGGCGTACTCGACGCCCTCGCGCGAAGTCCAGACGTTCTTGCAGGTGATCGAGCAGGTATGGCAGCCGATGCACTTGTCCAGGTTCAGCACCATCGCGATCTGTGCACGGACCTTCATCACACCACCTCCTTGGCGGCGGCCGGCACGGCCTCGCCGGTCGCTCCTGCGCGTCCTGCGCCCGCGACACTCGAACTTCCCTGTTCATCGTCCAGCCAATCGATCTTGTCCATCTTGCGCACGATCACGAACTCATCGCGGTTGGTTCCGCAGGTGCCGTAGTAGTTGAAGCCATAGGCCAGCTGCGCGTAGCCGCCGATCATGTGGGTGGGCTTGAGCACGATGCGGGTCACCGAGTTGTGGATGCCGCCGCGGGTCCCGGAAATCTCCGATCCCGGCACGTTGATGATGCGTTCCTGGGCGTGGTACATCATTGCCATGCCCGGCATCACGCGCTGGCTGACCACCGCACGCGCGGCGATCGCACCGTTCACGTTGAACAGCTCGATCCAGTCGTTGTCGACGATGCCGGCACTGCGCGCGTCGTCCTCGCTGATCCACACGATCGGACCGCCACGCGACAGCGTCTGCATGATCAGGTTGTCGCTGTAAGTGCTGTGGATGCCCCACTTCTGGTGCGGGGTGATCCAGTTCAGCACGATCTCCTTGTTGCCGTTCGAGCGCTGGTTCAAGAGCGGCTCGATGGTGCGGGTGTTGACCGGCGGACGGTAGCTCATGAACGCCTCGCCAAAGTCGATCATCCACTCGTGGTCCTGGTAGAACTGCTGGCGGCCGGTAATCGTGCGCCACGGAATCAACTCATGCACGTTGGTGTAGCAGGCGTTGTAGCTGACGTTGTCGTCCTCCAGGCCCGACCAGATCGGCGAGGAGATGATCTTGCGCGGTTGCGCCTGGATGTCACGGAAGCGGATCGCCTCGTGCTCCTTGCCCACCGCCAGATGCGTATGCTCGCGACCGGTGAAGGTGCCCAGCGATTCCCACGCCTTCACCGCCACATGGCCGTTGGTTTCCGGCGCCAGATGCAGGATCACTTCGGCCGCATCGATGGCCGTGGCAATGGCCGGGCGGCCCTGGCTTACGCCTTCTTCGTGCACGGTATGGTTCAACTTGCCGAGGAATTCCACCTCGTGCTTCGTATCCCAGTTCATGCCCTTGCCGCCGTTGCCCTGCTTGTCCAGCAGCGGGCCCAGCGAGGTGAACTTGCGGTACAGGTTCGGGTAGTCGCGCTCCACCACCGTCATCGACGGCATGGTGTGGCCGGGGATGGCCTCACACTCGCCCTTCTTCCAGTCGGCCACACCGAACGGCATGCCCAGTTCGTTGGCGGTGTCGTGCAGGGTCGGCACCAGCACCAGATCCTTTTCCACGCCCAGCACGCCGGGCGCCATCTCGCTTACGGTGCGGGCCACTTCCTTGAAGATGTCCCAGTCGCTGCGCGATTCCCAGGCCGGGTCCACCGCCTTCGAAAGCGGGTGGATGAACGGATGCATGTCCGAGGTGTTGAGGTCGTCCTTCTCGTACCACGTGGCGGTGGGCAGCACGATGTCCGAGTACAGCGCGGTGGTGCACATGCGGAAGTCCAGCGTCACCAGCAGGTCCAGCTTGCCTTCCGGCGCCTCGTCGTGCCACTTCACTTCCTGCGGCTTCACCGCGCCCATCTCACCCAGGTCCTTGCCCTGCAGGCCATGGCGGGTGCCCAGCAGATGCCGCAGCATGTACTCGTGGCCCTTGCCGGAAGAACCCAGCAGGTTCGAGCGCCAGATGAACATCATGCGCGGGTGGTTCTGGCTGGCATCGGGGTCGGCAAAGGCAAAGTCCAGCGAGCCGTCCTTGAACTTGCCCAGCGCGTAATCGGCCGGGGCCACGCCGGCCGCTTCGGCCTCGCGCACCAGCTGCAGCGGGTTGCGGTCCAGCTGCGGCGCACTCGGCAACCAACCCATGCGCACCGCGCGCAGGTTCAGGTCGGCCAGGCTGCCGCTGTACTTGCTGGCATCAGCCAGCGGTGACAACAGTTCATCCACCTGCAGCTTCTCGTAACGCCACTGCCCGGTGTTGAAGTAGAAGAACGAGGTACCGTTCATGTGGCGCGGCGGCTTGCTCCAGTCCAGGCCGAACGCCAGCGGCTGCCAACCGGTCTGCGGGCGCAGCTTTTCCTGGCCCACGTAATGTGCCCAACCGCCACCGGTCTGACCCACGCAACCGCACATGATCAGCATGTTGATCAGGCCGCGGTAGTTCATGTCGTTGTGGAACCAGTGGTTCATGCCCGCGCCGACGATGATCATCGAACGGCCGTGTGTCTTGTCGGCGGTCCGCGCGAACTCGCGGGCGATCTCGATCACCTCGCCACGCGGCACGCCGGTGATGCGTTCCTGCCAGGCGGGTGTGCCCGGCACGTTCTCATCGAAGCTCGTGGCGACATTGGCACCACCAAAACCGCGATCGACACCGTACTGGGCCAGCAGCAGATCATAGACCGTGGCCACCAGCGTCTCGCCGCCGTCGGCCGTGGCCAGCCGGCGCACCGGAATGTTGCGGTCCAGTACTTCTTCGGCCGGCGCGGCGGTCCAGCCATCGCTTTCAATGCCACCGAAGTACGGGAAGCTCACCGCTTCGATGCCGTCATTGGCGTCGGACAAGCTCAGGCGCAGGCGTGTATCGGCGCCATTGCTGGCCTTCTCTTCGATGTTCCAGCGACCTTTCTCTCCCCAGCGGAAACCAATCGAGCCGTTGGGCACCACGATCTGGCCGCTGGTCTCGTCATAGGCCAGGGTCTTCCAGTCGGGATTGTTGGCTTCACCCAGCCCGCCCAGCTCACTGGCGCGCAGGAAGCGGCCGGCCACCAGGCGGCCGTCAGCGCGACGCTCAAGCCGCACCAGCATCGGCATGTCTGAATACTTGCGGCAGTAGTCCTGGAAGTACTGCGAGGGCGAATCGACATGGAACTCGCGCAGGATCACATGGCCGAACGCAAAGGCCAGCGCCGCGTCGGTGCCCTGCTTGGGGTGCAGCCAGTGGTCGGTCAGCTTGGCCAGCTCGGAATAGTCCGGGCAGATCGCCACCGTTTTGGTGCCGTTGTAGCGCGCCTCGGTGAAGAAGTGCGCATCGGGCGTACGCGTCTGCGGCACGTTCGAGCCCCAGGCGATGATGTAGCGGCTGTTGTACCAGTCCGCAGATTCGGGTACGTCGGTCTGCTCGCCCCACACCTGCGGCGAGGCCGGCGGCAGATCGCAGTACCAGTCATAGAACGACAGGCAGGCGCCGCCCAGCAGCGACAGGTAACGCGCACCCGCAGCGTAGGACACCATCGACATCGCCGGAATGGGCGAGAAGCCCACCACGCGATCCGGGCCGTACTGCTTCACCGTGTACAGGTTGGAGGCGGCGATGATCTCGTTGGCCTCTTCCCATTGCAGGCGCACGAAGCCGCCCATGCCGCGGCGGGTCTTGTACGAGCGCGCCTTTTCCTTGTCCTCCACGATGCTGGCCCAGGCATCGACCGGGGCCTTGCTCTTGCGGGCTTCGCGCCACAGGCGCAGCAGCGTGCCGCGGATCAGCGGGTACTTCAGCCGGTTGGCGCTGTACAGGTACCAGGAATAGCTGGCGCCACGCGGGCAGCCACGCGGTTCATGGTTGGGCAGATCCGGGCGCGTGCGCGGGTAGTCGGTCTGCTGGGTTTCCCAAGTGACCAGGCCGTTCTTGACGTAGATCTTCCAGCTGCAGGAGCCGGTGCAGTTAACGCCGTGGGTGGACCGCACGATCTTGTCGTACTGCCAGCGGGCGCGGTAACTGTTTTCCCAGTCGCGGCCCTCGCTCTTGGCAAATCCATGGCCATCGGCAAAGGTCTGGGGGTCGCGCTTGAAGAACTGCAAGCGATCGAGGAAATAACTCATCGGGGATCTCCCTTTGCGGACATCGGCATCGTGGCTGTGTGTGTCATCTGGCTGCGGTGCGTTTTCATGTCGTCAGCAGGGTGTCTCGGCACCGCGCCGGTAGTACCACCACCAGGTCACGGCCAGGCAGGTGACATAGAAAACAACGAATCCGTACAGCGCCATGTCGGGGCTGCCGGTCAACGTAATGGACGAGCCGTAGCTCTTGGGAATGAAGAAACCGCCGTAGGCACCGATCGCACCGGAGAAACCGACCACCGCGGCCGACTCGATGCTGGCCTGGTGTGCGGCCGTGGCCTTGCCCTCGGCGTTGTCGTTGGCCGACCAGCGCTCATGCAGGGTGCGGAAGATCACCGGGATCATGCGGAAGGTGGTGCCGTTGCCTATGCCACTGAGCACGAACAGCGCCATGAAGCTGAGCAGGAAGCCGTAGAAGTTGCCGCCCTGGCCATGGCTGGGCAGGAAGTGCAGCACCCCGAACACCGCCGCGATCATCAGCGCGAACACCCAGAAGGTCAGGCGTGCACCACCCCAGCGGTCGGCCATGCTGCCGCCCACCGAGCGCATCAGTGCGCCCAGCAGCGGGCCGATGAAGGCGTAGGCCAGCGGGTTCACGTCTGGGAACTGGCTCTTCACCAGCATCGGGAAGCCGGCCGAAAAGCCGATGTAGGAACCGAAGGTGCCGATGTACAACCAGCACATCAGCCAGTTGTGCTTGCGGCGGAAGATCACCGCCTGTTCGGAGAACGACGAACGCGCACTGGTCAGATCGTTCATACCGAACCAGGCCGCCACCGCGCAGATTGCAATGGCCGGCACCCAGATGAAACCGGCGTTCTGCAGGTACAGCGCCGCGCCGCCATCCACCACCGGCTGCGGTGCACCACCCAGCGCGCCAAACACGGCCACGGTGATCACCAGCGGCACCACCGCCTGCGCCACCGACACGCCCACATTGCCCAGACCGGCATTCAAGCCCAGCGCCAGGCCCTGCTTCTGCTTGGGGTAGAAGAAGGAGATGTTGGACATCGACGAAGAGAAGTTGGCGCCGCCGAAGCCGCACAGGATCGCGATCACCACGAACACCCAGTACGGCGTGGCCGGGTTCTGCACTGCAAAGCCCAACCACACGGTGGGCAGCAGCAGCGAGGCGGTAGACAGCGCCGTCCAACGGCGGCCACCGAAGATCGGAATCACAAAGGAATAGAAGATGCGCAGAGTCGCGCCAGAGAGGCTGGGCAAGGCCACCAGCCAGAACAGCTGGTCGGTGCTGAAGCCGAAGCCGATCTTGGGCAGGCTGATGGTCACCGCCGAGAACAGCACCCAGACCGAGAACGCCAGCAGCAGCGAAGGAATGGAAATGACCAGGTTGCGGGTAGCCACCCGCTTGCCGGTGCGCTCCCAATAGCCGGGGTCTTCCGGCGTCCAGTCGCTGATGACGCGACCCGGACTGGCAGTGCTGCGGACAACAGGATCGCTACCGACGGTCATACATGGCTCCAAGGCTGTGGAATGACGTGGGTACTGCGTTTCAAGTTGTAACCCGTCGTCATGCAGCCATTAGGCCGTGCAGCACGGACGACGGGGTTGATCTGGATCAATCAGGGGCCGGTTTCCACCCTGCCCCTGACAAATGTCAAACCGATGAAGCGGTGCTGCGGCGGGTCACCCCGCGCTGGCGCACGCTGTCGCGCACGTCTACATCGAACTGCAGCTGAAGCTGGCCGCCCTCTTCCAGGGCAATCTCGAATGGCAGGCCATCCCGGCACGGCAGCCGTGCCGCCAAGGCCTCGACTGCCGGGCGCGGCAGTACCAGGCGGCAGAAGGTGCCGCCATCCAGCAGCACGGGCTGTTCACCGGCGTGCAGCGATACCGCCATGCCCCAGCCCTCGATACCGCCGAAGCGGGTCGTGTTCTCGACCGATTCACCGGCCAGCAGGCGCGCCAGTTCGGCCTCGTCCAGGCGAAGCCGTACCGATTGGTCCTGCAACTGCACTTTCATGACGCAACATCCTCCCATTGTTCGGGGGTATTGCAGTTGACCAGCCCGGCCTCGTCAACCGGCGCCAGCGCCACGGAATTCGCGCCAAGACGACGCTGCAGGGCCTGCAGCGAGCGCGGGCCGTCCGGGTCATCCAGCATCGATCCAAGTACGTTGCGACAAGCATCGTCTATATCCACCAGCATGGGCAGGGGGTGGCCGGCAAAGATCGTGCATGGACCGCGATGGCCGTCACGCAATTGCTGCAGCAATCGCGGCGGCAGCAATGGTGTGTCCACCGGCACCACCCAGGCCGGGCCATCGGGCATGCGCAGTGCCACGCTGTAGAGCCCACCAAGGGGGCCGCAACGTGCTACGCGGTCCGGCACGCCGCCGAAGGCCGGGTAGTTTCCGCTGACCCAGACCTCGCGCGCGCCAGCCTGCATCAACAGGCCCCGCATGTGTTCCAGCAGCGTGCGGCCCTGCCACGGCAGCAGTGCCTTGTCGCGGCCCATCCGGGTGGACAGGCCACCGGCCAGCACGATGCCGTTGATGCTCATCGCAGTAGAGCCACGCCATGCGTGGCTGCACCGGCCGGATGCGCGGGAAAGGCCTCATCCACGCATGGCGTGGATCTACTGAACCCAATGGCCGCCCGAATGCCCCGCAGTAGAGCCACGCCATGCGTGGCTGCATCGGCCGGGTGCGCGGGAAAGGCCCCATCCACCCATGGCGTGGATCTACTGCATCCAATGGCCACCCGAATGCCCCGCAGTAGAGCCACGCCATGCGTGGCTGCATCGGCCGGCTGCATCGGGAAGGCCTCATCCACGCATGGCGTGGATCTACTGAATCCAATGGCCGCCCGAATGGCCTTTGGCCCGGCATCAATGCTGGTGATCGTGCGCATGGTCATGGGCATGTGCGGGTTCGCTGTCCGCATGGCACAGGCTGCAACCCTCGCTCCACTCGCTGTCGCCGTCCTGGTAATGCTCCTGCTTCCAGATCGGGCACTGGTGCTTCACCACCTCGATCAACTGCCGGCACGCGCGGAACGCCTCGTCGCGGTGCGGGCTGCCCGCTGCCACCACCACCGCCACATCACCAATGCCCAACCGGCCCTTGGCATGGGCCACATACAGTTTCAGCTTCGGACCGAACGTGGCCTCGACCTCGGCGGCCAGGCGCTTGAACTCGTTCAGCACCAACGGCTCGAACAGGTCGTAGGTGATCCCGGTCACCGGCCGGCCGATGTTGACGTCGCGCACCTTGCCAATGAACACGTCGATGCCGCCGAAGCCCGGATCGGATACCGCCGCGATGCCCTCGGCCGGATCGATCGCCGCCTGCGCGCGGTCCACCACCTTCGCGATGATTTTCTCGTTCATGGCTCAGCCCCCGCTCACCGGCGGCAGAATCGCCACCCGGCCATCATCGGGCAGCGCCTCGTGGTCGCGCAGCACGCGTTGCTGGTCGGCGAACGCCGAGTAATCCAGCAGGCCGGCACGGAAACCCGGCCAACGCACCGGCAGCAGCTCGCGCAGCGCCTGGCGCAGATCGGCCACGGTGCCACCTGCCACTTCCACGGCAATCTCGCGGCTGGCATCCAGATCGGAAAACGCACCGAACAACTGCAGATTCACCTGTTTCATCATGACTCCTGGCTCACCAGCTGCACCGGTTCGTGGTGACCCCAGCCCTGCACGCGCACGTAGGTGCCAGCGCTGGCCAGGTCTCCCTCGGCCTCCAGCACTACCCAGGCGTTGGCCTGCAGCATGGACATCAAACGGAACGACTCCTGCCCGGACAGCACGCGCGCGCTCAGGCGCCCCTGCCCGTCCATTTCGACGCGCGCACGCGCGTGGAAGCGCAGGCCCGGCGGCTTGCGCACGTCGGCCTGCAGCGGCAGCTGCAACATGACTTCCGGCGCCAGCCCCAACAGGCGGCGCAGCACCGGCTCGACGAAGAAACGCTGGCCCACGGCAGCGGAGACCGGGTTGCCCGGCAGGCCGAAGTACAGCGCACCATTGGGCAGCACCGCGAACAGCAGCGGCTTGCCCGGGCGGATCGCCACCTTGTGGAACACGATGCGCGCACCACGGCCACGCAGCGCATCGGGAACGAAATCGTAGCGGCCGGCCGACACCGCGCCGGTACTGATCAGCACCTGCGCGCCAGCGGCCAACGCTTCATCCAGCACCGCATTGAACGCGGCCACGTCGTCGCCCACCGTGCCCTGCCAGACCACCTCGGCACCGGCGGCCTGCAGGCGGCCGACCAGATACGGCCGGTTGCTGTCACGGATCTGCCCGGATTCCAGCGTCTGCGCCGCTTCGGTCACCAGCTCCTTGCCGGTAGCGATCACCGCGGCCTTCGGCCGTGCCACCACCGCCACCTGGCCCACGCCGATGGCATGCAGCAGGGTGCGCGCATTGATATCCAGCACCTGCCCGGCCTGCAGCACCCGCTCGCCTTCGCTCACGTCCTGGCCACGCAGGCGCACATGCTGGCCCGGCTTCACCAATGCCTTCAGGGCGATGTGGGTCGGGCGTCCCTCCTCGTTGGCGAGGATGTCCACGTTCTCGACCGGTACCACCGTATCCAGCCCCGACGGCATGCGCGCACCGGTCATGATTTCCCAGGCACCCTCGCCGCCTTCGGCACCGGCATCGCCTGCTGCCTGCCAGCCCTGCACCGCGAATTCGGTACCGGCCTCGAACGCCGCGCCGTTGGCGCGCAGCGCGAAGCCGTCCATCGCCGAGTTGTCGAACGGCGGCAACGACTGCCCGCTGTGGATGTCACTGGCTAGGGTACGGCCGCCGGCCTCATGCAGCGGCAGGCGCTCGGCCGGCAGCGGCGTGGCCGCGTCCAGCAGGTGTTGCAAGGCCTCGCTGTAGGGAATCATGCGTGGCCATCTCCCTCGACCATCGCCAGGGCGTGGCCCAGTACCGGCGCCAGGATGTCCAGGCACTGCGCCGCCGCCTTCGGGCTGCCGGGCAGCGCGAACACCAGCATGTTGCCCAGCTGCACCACCTCGGCGCGGCTCAACCAGGCCATCGGCGTGTGCTGTGCGCTCAGTGCCCGCACCATCTGCGCCAGGCCATGCACCGGCCGCGCGTTCAAGGAACGCAGCGCCTCCGGGGTCAGGTCACGCGGGCCCAGCCCGGTACCACCGGTACACAGGCACAGGCGCACGCCATCGGCAGCCAACGCCTGCAGGCGGCCCGCCAATGGCTCGATGCCATCGGGCAAGACCTCGGCAGCTACGACCTCACCACCCAGCTTTTTCACGCCGGTCACCAAGGTTGGGCCGGACACATCCTCATAGGTGCCTTCGCTGGCGCGATCACTCAGCGTGATCACCGCGCAGGTCGCGCCCCCCAGGCCCTTCGGCGCACGCGGCTTGAAACGCGTGCGCTCGGCATCGTCCATGCCGTCGGGGTGCAGCCAGACACCGCGCTTGCCGCCTTCCTTGAACAGCAGGCGGATGCCTTCGATACGCAGGGCCGGTTCCACCGGCTTGCTCAGGTCGTACAGGGTCAGCAGCGCCGCGTTGACGCCGGCCAGTGCCTCCATCTCCACGCCGGTGCGCGCCTCGCTGGCGCACTCGCACCACACGCGGATCGCCTGCCGTTCCGGCACCGGCGCGCAGAACACCTGCACCAGTTCCAGCGGCAGCGGGTGGCACAGCGGCATCAGCATCGAGGCCATCTTGGCGCCCTGCAGGCCGGCAATCTCGGCCATCACCAGCGCATCGCCCTTGGGCAGGCGGCGCTCGACGATCAGCGGATAGGCCACTGGACCGGCATGCAGCTCGCCCACCGCCACCGCACGGCGGCGGGTGATGCGCTTGTCGCGGACATCGGCCATATGAAAGGCCGCATTCAATTCCCCACTCATCGTATTGCTCATCCTCCGATGGAGGCCAGGTGCGGGGTCAGCCCGGTCTGGCCCTGGTGCAGTCCATGCCCGGCCGCTTTCAGGCCAAGCTGTGTGGTGATGCGTGCCAGCAGTGCGTCGTGGTCATCGTCGCTCTGCAGCAGCGGGCGCAGCGGCACGCCGAACTCGCCGAACAGGCACAGCCGCAGGTCGCCCTTGGCGGTCACCCGCAGGCGGTTGCAGCCCTTGCAGAAGTCACGCGAATACGGGGCGATGATGCCGATGCTGCCGCGATGGTCGGGGTGGCCGAACTCGCGCGCCGGGCCGGCATCGGCGGCGCGCGGCCGTTCGTGCCAGCCAGCGGCCAGCAGCTGCTCGATCACCACGTCGGCGCGCAGGTGGTGGCGCTGGAAATAGGCTTCGTTGTCGCCGGTGCGCATCAGCTCGATGAAGCGCACGCTGAAGGGGCGGTCGCGCAGGTAGTCCATCCACTGCGGCAGCTCGTCGTCGTTCAGGCCGCGCAGCAGTACCGCGTTGAGCTTGATCGCCGACAGGCCCAGCGCCTGCGCCAGGGCCAGGCCCTGTTCGATCTCCGGCAGGCGGTCATGCCCGGTGATGGTCTTGAAGCGTTCGCGCTGCAGGCTGTCCATGCTCACGTTCAGCGCGGTCAGGCCGGCCCGGTGCCACCCCGGCAGGCGCCGCGGCAGCAGCGTGCCATTGCTGGTGATGGCCACCTTGCGGATGCCCGGCACCGCAGCCACCGTGGCGATGATCTCGTCCAGATCCTTGCGCAGGCTGGGTTCGCCACCGGTCAGGCGGATCTTGCTCATGCCCAGCGCGGCAAACGCACGCACCAGCCTCGCGATTTCATCCACCTGCAGGAAGCGCGGGCGGCCATCGGCCTGGTAACCGTCGGGCAGGCAGTAGCTGCAACGGAAGTTGCAGGCTTCGGTCAACGACAGGCGCAGGTACGGAAAGCTGCGTCCGAAACCGTCGGTGAGTTGGCTCATGGCTGGTCCACCTTGTTGCTCCACCGTCTTGCCTGTGCCCGGAACGGCCCGGATACCCTCGCCTGCTGGAACGATTGCCAGAGTACGCGGCCTTCAGTTCCATGGGCATGACTTAAATCAATCGCGTTCGGCCCCGCGCGGCAGGCGTTGTGGCAGCATGCGGCTTTCCGTGCAGCGGGTGTGTGACAACCCTCATGATGATGAACGATTTCCAGCAACTGCTGCATGCCGCCGGCGAGCAGGCTGAACCGCAACGCCTGCTGTTCGTATTCGTGCGCGCCGAGCTGCCCGAATCGCCCACCGGTGACCAGCGCGACCGGCATGACCGCCGCGAGGGCGGCACCCTGTCGCCGGTGCTGTGCGTGGACAAGCTGCCGGCCGAGGTGCCCAGCTTCCAGGCGCTGGCGGCCGAATCGACCACCACCGGCATCGACTGGGACCTGGTGTTCGTGGCGGCGCTGGATGGCCGAGGCGGTTTCGCACCCAACAGCGACGAAGCCGCGCGCCCGCTGCAGCTGATGGTCAACGCCATCCATGACGGTCAGATCGGCCGCTTCGCCGCCTTCGACCGTGGCGGCGAGCCCGTTCAGTTCTATTGAGCCACCAGCTGCAGAGTCAGGAAGAAGATCACCAGCACGGTGTTCAGCCCCCAGGCGACGGTCAGCCCGCGCGCCGCCACGCCCAGATTTGGGTTGTGCGCGGTCGGCGCCGCCCGCCAGACCGCCGGAATGATCCAGCCGGTATAGAGCAGCAGCACGGCAAATACCCCCAGCAGCAGCGTGGTGCGCTGGTTGGCCAGGGCCCAGAGGGCCACCGCCCACAGAATGTTGCTGGGAATGACGCCCTGCAGCCAGAACACACTCCAGAGGCGGGAACGGCCCGGGGCGTCGGGGGTTGGGTGCAGCGAAGCGGTCGCGGTCATAAGTCTCCTTCTGTTTAGGAAACGTGCTGAACAAGCCTGCGCTTGGTGGCAGGGAACGTCAAGGAAGGACGGAATCGGTAGCGCCGGCCATGCCCGGCGGAATCCTTCACGTTCGCGCGCAGTCGGTTCGCCGGGCATGGCCCGGCGCTACCCGTCCTGTTTTGCCTGTCGCCATCGCCCCTCCCCACCCGCCCTCCTCCGTCCCCCAACCTCGACACCTGTCGCAGATTGCACGGTGCAGGCGGATCACCGCGCCAGCAAGCACTGGCGGTGCTTAACAGCGTGGGAGAATGCCGAAAGCGTCTGCAATCGAGTGATGTTTGCAACTCTTCTGATTGGCATTGCACAGCGCCACGGGCTCAGATGGCGTGCCACCGGAAAAGGGTGGCCGGGTTTCGAATCCCGAGTTGGTCCTGAGTGATTGCGCTTGCCAGTCGGCGCCACCTTAGCGTGGCGCCGGCTGGCAATCCGTCTGCCGGCTATGGCGGGCGGTGCGTGGGGGCGTTCGCGCCCACCGGCTTGGGACCAACCCGGATTCGAACCACGTACCGTCCGCCACTTTTATGGGTGGCGGCTACCGATTGCCCTGCACGGAGCCTTGCCATGAACGAATCGGACTTCCCGCATCTGCACGCCTACCGCAGCACCGCCCGCGACGACGGTTCGTCACAGGCTGCGCCTGCAGTGGACAGAAACACCTTCATTGCCAATCTCAACCGCATCGGCTCCGGTGCAGCAGCCGACGGACAACCCTGGCCGGAGCGGCACCAGCTGCCCGGGCGCTGCCTGGCCTTGGCCGATGCCGATTGTGCGTTGAGCGGGTTGCGGGTAGTGCTGGAAATGCTGCTGGCGGCCGAACGCACCCGGCAGAACGGCGAACCGGAAGAGTACGTGGGCGACCGGGTGATGGAGGGATTGGTCATGGCCTGCCAGTCGCTGTGTGCGCAGGCGGTGGGGCGGTTGCAGCCCGAAGGGTGAAGGGCATGCGCCGCGCTCCTCAGCCATGCTCGCTTTCAGCAGGCGTCATTGCTCGCTGAAAGCGCTCCTCAGATCGACGCCGATGATCGGTGAGAAGTCCACCTTGCACAGCTCCAGCTCGAAGAGCTGATCGTGATTGTCCAAGCACACCATCCACTGCAGTCAGTCGATGGCTGGATGCTGGATAGGTTTAACTGCTAGTTCCCGCCGAGGTGGTCAGCGCGGCCATTACCGGTGGCGCCGCAGGCATAGGATCAATTCAGCGCGGTCGAAATCCAAGGCTCTGCGGCGATTATTCAGGGCATCCTCAGGAACGCTCGCCTCAAGTAAGCCGACGCCCCGCAAAATGCGACCGCCCCCACAAGCCAGCTTCCAAGCAATAGCGACGGCCAAAGGTCTGCTACCAACGCCGTTGCTCCGAATCTTTCAAGGCTCTGTAGAAGCAAGCGCCCCCCCCCATCAATTGCCAGATTGGAAGAAGTTACAGCCACGACCCCGAGTACAAGACCAGCGATCAACCCCACCACTAAACTTCGCGGGATGCGGCGCATACTTTCGCATCGAGAGAGCGCATAGAATGTAACCGAAAGAAGTAGTGAGAGAAGCAGTACGTAGGGAACTCGCATCGCTCCTATCTTCATGAAAGCGGATAGCCATATCCATCCCGCAAAATTCACAGAAGCAGATAGAGTGAAGCATATCAATGATGAGATAAGCCTATCCTTCATTTGACTGGACATTCTGCCGCCTTTGCACTCTTTTGAAGAACACCCGGGAAGAGTGTTTGCTTTGTCCCACACATTCCATCCAACGCGCCGGACACGTGGCTCGCACACCAGAAGCCACGTGCATCCCCCCACTCCTCCGCGTTCGCAATGAGAGTTAATTCTTGCTCCGGAGTCAAAGGGATTACCGTTAATTCAACTCGACTACCAGTTCCCACCTGATACTTTTTGTAGCTGGCCAAGCTGGCATCGCGCCCCTCAAATAGCCCACCGGTTCCTCGACGACCCCCAGGTGCGTAGCTGCCGGAAGGGTCGTACAGGAAATCAGGCTTGCCAGGTATCGAAACATGAATCGCCGAGTGGCTTGCAATACCGAAATCGTATGTCGTTATTAGCGTAGTCGTCAGCCCAAGCGGATCAGTAAATCGGGCGGGGTTCGAGATCACGTAGCCATACGTACTGACGCCGGCGTTCAACCCAACGGGATCGCTCTCCACGTATCTAGCCGATGCCGGGTCATAGTCACGGAAGTAGTTGTAGAACAACCCGCTCGCATCCGTCGCCTGCTGGCCGGGGAAGCGCAGCGCCAGTTCGAACGCCACACCATCCCCGTCCGGGTCTGCACTCGGAATCTGGTTACCGAACACCTCGCTCTTGTTGCTCCACTCCCAGATCGCAACATTCCGCACCGGATCAATCACCACGCGCGGCGTACCCAGATGATCTGGTTGGACGTGGGCCAGCTCCGGCACGCCGGTAGCCGGCGTGTTGATCAACGCCACCGGATAGTTGTCCAGCCAGATGGCCTGCTGCTGCGCCTGGCCCGTGGCCGAGTAGTTACCCAGCCATTGCCCAGCCTCGCCGTACAGCGTGATCTGCGCTGCGCCACCGGCTGGGGTGCGCAGTACGCGCTCGCCACGATGGTTATAGCCGTAGCTTTCCAACACGGCATTGCCCTGCTTCACCGCGTTCATGCGGTTGGCATCGTTGTAGGTGAACGTCTTGCTGTCGATGCTGGTGGCATTGCCCGCTGCGTCATGGTTGCGCGCTTGGCCATCCACCGCAGTCAGGCGATGGCTGGTTGCGGGATAGGTGTAGTTGGCGGTGCCTGCCGAGGTGGTCAGCGCGGTGCGATTGCCGGTGGCGTCGTAGGCATAGGTTTCAATCGGCGTGCCGGTCGCGCCGTCCTGGGTCTGGGTCAGGTGGCCCAGCGCGTCGTAGGCGTACTTGGCGAGCACCGTCGAGCCTGCACCGTTCTTCAGTTCGGTGATTGAACCGACCGGGTCATAGCCATAGCCCAGCGACAGGCCGCCTGCGGCCGGGTCGTGCACCGCTTGCGGGCGGTAGTCCAGATCCAGCGGGCGCTGCAGCTGGCGACCATTGCCGTAGGTCCAGCCAGTCGCCGGGCCGAAGGCCGCGTAGGTCACGTTGTTCACCACGATCTGGCGCGCCTGGCCGGGCCGGGTCAGGCCGATCTGGCTGATGCGCCCCTGGGTATCGCGCACGTAGTCGGCCACACTGCCATCGGGGTACGTCAACGCCGTCAGGCGGCCCGACTTGCTGTAGGCATAGCGCAGGGTACTGGCCACCCCATTGAGCGTCTGCACCTTGCGGGTGACCTGACCGAAGCGGTCGTGGCAGTACTGGGTGCTGCCATTGGCGTGCAGCACCTGCCCCAGGCGCCCCTTGGCAAAGCGCTCGTCGGCAGTACACGCAGCGGGCGCCACGTCGTAGCTGTAGCCCACGTCCAGGTTGGGGTCGGGGTAGGCGATGCCGATCAGGCGGTTGAGTGCATCGTAGTGATAGGTGGCGGTGACGCCACGCGCATCGGTGGCGGTCTTGCGGTTGCCTGCGGCGTCCACGGCAAAGCTGCTGGCGCCACTGTCCGGGCTGATCTGCCCGGTCAGGTCACCGAACCCGTTGTAGGCATAGGTCGTATGCAGGCCTTTCGGGTCGGTGATCTGGGTGACCTGGTCCAGCGCGTTGTACTGGCTGAGGATCTCCGCCGCCACGCCGCCGACGTCCTGCAGGGTCTGGGCCAGGCGGTTCAACGGGTCGTACTGCTGGCGGGTCACGCGCTGCAGTGCGTCGGTGATCGTCTGCGGGTTTCCGTTGGCATCGTAGGCGAAGCCTGTGGCGTGATTGCCCGCGTCCTTCAGTGCGGTCAGCTGGCCGAGCGTGTTGAACATCCGTGCCAGGGTGCGACGCAGGGTGCCGCCAGTATCCAGCGTGTCTTCCTTGAGGCGGTTACCAGCATTGTCCAGCGTGTAGTGAATCGTGTTGCCTGCGTTGTCCTCGATGTCGGTCAAGCGCAGCGCAGCATCGTAGACGTAGGAAACGCTGCTGCCATCCGGCTCGGCGATCTTCTGCACCTGGCCGGTTGGCCAGTAGCTCAGTTGGGTAACGCGGTCCTCGGCCGTGCTGGCACCGCGTACGGTGATCGAGGTCGGCCAGCCGCGGGCGTGGTAGGTGTAATCGGTGACCACGCCGTTGGCGTCCTTGACCGACAACGGCCGTCCGAACGCGTCGTAGGTCAAGGTCTCGACCGTCTGGCCCAGCACATTGGTCACACTGCGCAGGTCGCCCTTGCGGAAGCCACATGCACCATTGGTCGCGCACCCTGCGTCATCGGCCGGGTAGTAGGCATAGGTAACAGTATCGACCACATCCGTGCGCGGGCCATCCACGCTCTTCAGCAGCCCTTCCACCGGGCAGCTGCCCGCCGCCGCCACATCAGCGGCTTCGCAGTACGTGTAGCTGGTGATGCGCGTCTGGCCGGATGCGGTGTCGGTCACCGTGTTGGCCGTCGGCTGGCGTCGGGCATTGAAGGACGTGCGGGTTTCACGATTGCCGATCCGGGTGGTCAGTACCGCATTGGTTTCGACGTCGCGCGAGGTGGTCACCACCCGCTGCTCGGGCAGGCCGACCGCTTCGGTCACGGTATGGATGCTGACGGCACGACCGCTCGCCGCATCGGTGCCCTGCGCATAGGTGTGCTTGGTCTGGATGCCGCGACGATCGGTGTAGGTATCCAGGCGCCGGCGGAAGTCGACACTCTGGTCGTAGTAGGTCCGGCTGACGGTTCCCTGCGAATCACTCAGGCCGGTTACCTTGCGCGACGGAGCGGTGTCGCCCCCGGGTGTCAGGGTGTAATCGGTCTGCCGCCCAAGCGCGTCGGTCACGACTGCACCGCCGTTGGGGCTGTAGGCCAGTGTCACGCCATCGGCACCGCCGGCATGCTGACTGGAGATCACACGGCCGATGGAATCGTAGGTAAAGGTGCTGTAGCGGCGACCGTCCTCGGCGGTGATACCCGTCAGGTGCTGGGGGAAGTCCTGGTTCTCGTAGTGATACGTGCGTACACCGCCACCCGCATAGGTCACCGTGGCGACCTGGTTCTGCGATGTGTAGGTGTAGGTGGCGAGCGGAATGCCCTCGACCAGCACCGAACTGATCAGCGCCTCATAGTCGTTGGACTGGTAGACGAACTCCAGTGTGCGGCCACTGCTGTGGGTGACGGCCGCAAGACGGTCGCTGTCATCGTAGATGTAGGTCAGCCACGTGCCATCCGGGAAGCGCTTGGCGGCAAGACGCCCGTCCGCGCCGAAGGTAGAGATGGAGCCCGCTGAATACAGCGTCCAGTTGCCGTTCTGGACCAGACGATCGCCACTGTCGTCGTCCGCCTCATAGGCTTGCCCGATCTTCTTGAATGCACGCTGGAAACCAGTGCTTTCAATGATGCCCACACTGTCAACGCCATCCAGTGCCAGGTGGGCGCCCAGCGAATGGGTCCAGCCATAACCGAAGCCACCGGATGAGGTGGAGATGCCGGAGTGATAGAAACGCGTCAGTGCGATCCAGCCCAGATCAAAGTCCTGCGCGATTTCGTACTTCTCGCCGGTTTTGACGTCACACGGATTGCCGACATTGCCGTCGCAAGGTGCCTTATTCGTCGCCTCGCTGTCCTCTTCCGAGGGACAATTCGTACCGGCGCTGTCCTTGTCGCACTTCTGCGACTTCGAGGTGATGGTAGCAACGAATTCTTCGCTGACGCAGGCGTTGTGCTTGTTGGACCACTGCGTGAAGGGGACCGGGCAGTTCAAGCGCCGGGTACGCGCGACCGCCACCGTTCCGGTGTACGGCGTGCAGGGTGATTCAGCCGTATTGTTGCCAGCCATTGAAGTCAGATCGTAGTAGCGTGACTCCATGACACCTTCCTGATCGGGCGAGGCTGCAAACCAATCGCCAGACGGAGTGACCGCCGCCCCGGGGCACACGGGATTGTTGGCTTGTTGGTCCGCAAGAAAATCAGCAACCATCGCCTCTTCCGTCGGGAATATGTCACGCCCTATGTAGGACCAGTCCGGGTCGGAGGGCTGCGTCTTTCCCATCCAGTAGGTAATCGACGTGTTTCCGTTCAAGTCCACGACTTTCGACTTGATCTTGTCGACAGACTGCCAGCCGAACTGGAACTCCGGCGGGAACGGGCTGGGTGCGGGAAGGCTCTTGATCGCCTGCACCGCCTGCTGCTGGGTCTTGTACTGCGTCGAATTGCCGCCGGGCTGCGAAATGCGCCAGGTAATCCTGCTTTCCTGCGCCTGCGCCACAGCAGGGGCGAAGCAGCCGACGGCAACAATCGCCAGCACGGCACGCGAGAGGGTCTTCAGTCGTTCCAACATCCCTGTTCTCCTTCCTGGACGAACACAGCGCCGGCGGGAACGAGAACGCAGAGGTGCTCCCCCGCGTCATGCCTCGGATCGTCCCTGGTCCGGAATGCGGCAGTTGCCACATGCCGCCTTTATCGTTGAGGACGCTTGCACATTCAAGTGTGGAGACGCGGAACCGATCACAGATTCAAGCATCCGTAACGATTCAGCGGACTGCGCCCTGTCCCCATGACTTCCTGCACAGGGAGTCGGTGTTATACCTCACCACATTACCAGCAAGACCTGTCGCGAGGTCGGCAGGCTACGGCAGTCCGCCGCAGACCTGACCCATCGGAAGGGCTGGCACGCGTCACGGCCCAGGGGAATGGCAATGAAGAGCAGTCGACTGACGTTGTGGGTGCTGGCCGTGGTGATGACCGCTGCAGGCATCGCCCACGCCGGGGAGATCCAGGTGGATCGCGGTGCTTACGCACTGCAGGCCGAAGAGACGGGGGCCGGCCCGATCACCGTGGTCTTTGAATCCGGTTTCGGCCAGGGCGCGGGCGCCTGGAAAGAGGTGGTTGCAGGTCTGGGGCGCGACTACCACAGCATCACCTACGCCCGTGCAGGACTTGGCAAGTCCGGCAGCGACGGCCACCCCAAGCGCATTGATGCGCATCTGGCCGACCTCACGGCCGTGATCGATACGCTCGCACCCGGTCGCCGCGTTGTGCTGGTGGGTCATTCCTATGGCGGTCTGCTGGCCACGGAGTTCGCACGCCGCCATCCGGAGCGCCTGCAGGGCCTCGTGCTGGTGGACCCGGCCACGTTGGGGCAGCGCCATGCGTTCAAGCAGGCCGACAGTGCCCGCGTGCAAGCAGACGATGCCCAGCTGCGGGCAATGCTGCCGCCGGCCATGGCTGCCGACTACGCCGTGCTGACCGAACAACTGGATGCACCCGGTGCGCAGACCCCGCGCACGATGCCGGACGTGCCCGTGGCGCTGCTGACTGCAACCCAGCTCGCTGCCGAACCGCTGTTCTTCGAAGAAACCGCAGCGGGCAAGGCACTCTGGAAGGCACAGCACGCCCTGCTCTTCTCGGGGTTCACCCGCGGTACGCATCGCTATCTGTCGACCGGGCATACCCTCCAGCGCGAGGATCCTGCTGCGGTGGTGGCCGCGATTCAATCAGTCTCCGGCACCTTGAAGTAGCCGTTCCAGGCAACGGCTTTCCGGGTTGTTCCCTGCTACTGCCCACGCAGGCGCACCGCAAAATACCGCGTCGGGGAAAGGCCAAGCGCCTTCTTGAACATCGTGATGAAGGCCGTCACCGACTCATAGCCCAGCGTCTCGGAAACGCGTTGTACTGGTGCACCACCGGCGAGTTCACGAATGGCGATGAGCAGATGCAACTGCTGTCGCCAGCGCCCGAAGGACAATCCCGTTTCTCGCTCAATCAGGCGGGTCAACGTGCGCTCGCCCAAGGCCAGGCGCACAGCCCACTGGCTGATGGTGCTGCGGTCTGCCGGATCAGCCGACAGCGCCGCAGCCAACGCCCGCACCTTCGGGTGATGACTGACCGGCAGCGAGAGGTGCTCGGCCGGCATCTGCACCAGTTCGTCCAGCAGCACCCGCGCCAGCCGATCGATGTGGCTGCCATGCGGGTAGTCCAGCGGCGCGTCGGCAAGGTGCAGGATCATCTCGCGCAGCATCGGGGAGATCGCCAGTGTCACGCACTGCGCTGGCAGTTCGACGATGCCAGGCTCGACGAACAGGTAGCACAGGCGCGCGTTGGCGGTGGCGCGATTGCTGTGCGGCATGCCACCCGGAATCCAGACGCCGCACTGGGGCGGCACGATCCACAACGCATTGGCCACTTCGCAGGTCACCGCGCCATGCAGCGCAAGAATCAGCTGGCCCTTGCGGTGCTCGTGCACGGGAATTTCCGCGTCGTGCTCGGCTACCTGCAGGCGGCTGGCGACCGCCGGGCGATCGGTCTCGTCCGGGTCCAGGTCAAAGCCGGGGAGCGAAATGCGAGCCATTCTCACATTGACCGGTTTTAGCGATTGGTTGTCATTGTAGCGAAATTCGCCATGCCGGCCGATCACTAGCATGAGCCGCATGCATTCCCCCAGCCCACTCCGCCCCCATGTGCTCCAGGCATTTGCACGGTTTAAAAGCCCTGCTCTCAGGACCGACCAGGAGGCGGTGCTGTTCTCGCTCAAATGCCTGCTCGCCGCGTCGCTGGGGCTGTATGTCTCTCTGCGCATCGGCCTGAACCGCCCGTTCTGGGTGATCGGCACGGTCTATCTGGTGTCGCAACCGTTGTCCGGCGCAACGCTCAGCCGAGGTCTGTTCCGCCTGCTCGGTACCGTAGGCGGGGCCATCGCCACCGTTGCGCTGGTGCCACGCTTCGCCAATGCGCCCTTGGTGCTGAGCGCCGCGCTCGCCACGTGGATGGCGCTGTGCCTGTACCTGGCGATGCTCGACCGCACGCCACGTGCGTACGCGTTCCTGCTGGCCGGCTATACCACCAGTCTGATTGGTTTTCCTGCGGTGATGGTGCCGGGAGATGTGTTCACCATTGCCATCACGCGGGTGCAGGAAATCTCCATCGGCATCCTGGCCGCCACGCTGGTGCATGGGTTGGTGCTGCCGCGCCGGGTCTCGATGCGCGTGCACGCGCGGGTTGCTGCCGTACTGGATGATGCGGAACGATGGACACGCGACATGCGCGGCGGTGCATCGGACACGGTGCTGGCGACGGACCGCTCGAAAGTGGCAGCCGACCTGCTCGAGCTGCATGTACTGTCGATCCACCTGCCCTTCGACAGCGCCCACGGCGTGGCCCAGGTGCAGATCCTGCGTGCCCTGCATGACCGGATGCTGGACGTACTGATGCTGTCCAGCGCGGTGGAAGATTCCATCGCCCGGCTGCATTCACCGCAGGCCGGCGCAATGGATGCAACGGGCTGGCGCGCGCTGCTGCAGGCCGGCCTCATCGCGCAACGGGCCGAACTCGACCTCGCCCACGTAGACTGCCGCGTGCTGCAGGCACAACTGCATATTGCCCGCCCCGACTGGCGCCTGCAGGTACCTGGCCGTCTTGCGCGGAATGGGCAGGGCGCAGTGATTCACCGGGATCACAGGATCGCCGCGCGCAGCGCGCTGGGGGCGTTCGTGGGCATCCTGCTGAGCTGCGTGCTGTGGATCATTACGGGCTGGTCGGAGGGCGCCACGGCGGTGTCCATCATCGGCACTGCATGCGTCCTGTTCGGCACCCTCGAAGCGGCGGCACCGCATGTCATGCGCTATCTGGTGGGATCGTGCATCGGCGTTGCCGTCGGCCTGCTCTACGGTCTGCTGATCTTCCCCACGCTGTCCGATTTCGTCGGCCTGATTGCCGCGCTCGCGCCGGTGCTGCTGCTGTGCGGATCGTTCCTGGCCCGGCCGCCCTTCATCATGGCCGCCCTGGGCGTGGTACTGACCTTCCCGCTCATCGCAGGTCTGGGTGCGACCAGTACGGTCAACATCGTCGGCGCACTCAACAGCAGCGTTGCGTTGTTCGTCGGTACGGCAATGGCACTGTGCAGCATGCAGCTGTTCCAGACCGGCGATGCGGGTCGCAACCGCGCACGGTTGGAGCGTTCGATCCGTCGGGACATCGCACGACATGCCGCCGGCCAAGGTGATGTGACCCGCGCCTGGCTCAGCCGCATGCTGGATCGAATCGGGCTGCTCGCTCCCAGGTTGCAGGGCCGTTCCAGTGCAGCACACGACCTGCGGGCATTGTTTGCGGACGTTCGTGCGGCACGTGCATCCAACCAACTCCGCGCACTGGACAAGTGCCTGGACAGCCCGCGCGTTCGGGCGCTTCATGCGGCGCTGATCGAACGCGTCGCCGCACATTTCAGGGTTCGCGCCCACTCACCACGCCGTGTCGACGCCCATCTTCTGGAACTCCTGGACCGCGTGCGCGAGGCAGCGGCAGCCAGCGCCGAGGCCGATCGAGGGTATCTGCTGCACCTGCTCTGCGGGTTGCGCCGCGACCTGCTGGCCTCACCGCTTACCCATCGGTACTGACCTCATGTTTTCTGATCTTTCCATTGATGGTGTGCTGATCCCCGGCCTGCTCGCCGTGGCCGCCGCCGCGTTGGCGCTGTCGATGCTGACCTCACGCCTGCTCGCCGGCCTCGGTCTGTACCGGTTGTTCGCCGCACGGCCACTGGTGGGCCTGTCCCTGTTCGTGATCCTGGCGGAGCTGATGATCCGGCTCTCGCCCCTGCTCGAGAAATGAAATGAAACACCTGCTTGCTGTCATCGGGCGCTGGAGCGCAACGCTGGGCGTGTGCGCGCTTGCCGCCATTGCCGCGCTCTCCATCTGGAATCGTTACGAAATGCGCCCGTGGACGCGGGATGGGCGGGTGCGCGCCGATGTGGTGCGCGTTGCGTCGGACATGGGGGGGCTGGTCACCCAGGTGCTGGTGCACGACAACCAGCGGGTCAGCGCCGGACAGCTGCTGCTGGTGTTGGATCAACCGCGCTTCGCTGCCGCGCTGGAGAAGGCCGATGCAGCGGTCAACAGCGCACGCGCCACGCTGGCGCTGGCCCGCCGCGAATCAACGCGGGACAACGCACTTGGCAACCTTGTCGCATCGGAAACACGCGAACGCAATGCCGCCAAGGTCGATACCGAGCTGGCCGCTCTGGCGCAGGCGCGGGCCGAACAGCGCGTTGCCCAGCTCAACGTGCAACGCACCGAGGTGCGCGCGACCACCGACGGCATCATCACCAATCTGGACCTGCACGCGGGCGACTACCTGCAACCCGGTGCGCAGGCGCTGGCGCTGATCGACACCCGCAGCCTGCGTATCGAGGGCTACTTCGAGGAAACCAAACTGGCCTGCATCACCGAGGGCGATGCCGCCGTGGCCCGGCTGATGGGCGACGACCACGACGTCCGCGGACACGTGGACACCATCGCCGCCGGCATTGCCGACGATCAGCGCTCAAGCACACACAACCTGCTGCCCGCCGTGGCGCCGACCTATACCTGGGTGAGGCTGGCACAGCGCATCCCGGTACGCATCCGTATCGATAATGCCCCGCCGGATACACGACTGATCGTCGGTCGCACTGCGAATGTGACCATCACGCCCTCAGCACAGGGAGCCTGCAAGTGAGTTTGCGAACTGTACGTGGTGGGCTGCTTGCCCTGCTGCTGCCGATGACGGCCTGCGTGTCCGGCCCCGACTATCACCTGCCTGCGAGTGCGGTCGCGGCCTCCCCGGGGGTCGCGCGGACGTTTCTCTCGGTGCAGGAGGCATCGTTCAGCCAGGATGCGCCACCGGATCGGTGGTGGCAACTGTATGGCGACCCCCAGCTTGACGCCTATGTACGCGAAGCACTGGCGGCCAATACCGACCTGCGCGCCGCCGATGCCAACCTTCGGCGCGCCAGCGCTACCGTGCTGGAGTACCGCGCGCGCGGTTCCATGCAGGCCGACGTGGATGCATCGGGCACGCTCACCCATGCCGGTGGTTACACCCAGGCGTCGGCCGCACCGCAATCCTATGCGCTGGGCCTCCACCTCTCCTACCCGCTGGATCTCGCAGGCGGCATCCGCCGTGGCATCGAAGCCGCGAATGCGGACGCGGAGGCCGTCGCTGCGGCACGGGACCAGGTCCGCGTGGTCGTCGCTGCTGCCGTCACCCGTGCCTATCTGCGCGTGTGCTCCAGCAATCACACCTTGGCTGCGACCCGGCAGGTGCTGGCGACACAGCGTGCCACGCTGGACGCCACCCGCCGGTTGGCCGCTGGCGGGCGCGGAACGGACTTCGATGTCAGTCGCGCCGGTGCCGCCGTCAATCGCAGCGCGGCGACACTCCCGCACCTGGAATCCGAACGCCAGGCCAGCCTATTCGAGCTGGCGGCACTGATGGGAAAAGTGCCGGCTGACTACCCGGAAGAGGCGGCAGCGTGCCAGCAGCCGCCCGAACCAGGCGAGCGACTTCCCGTCGGCGACGGTTGGCAGCTGATCCAGCGCCGCCCCGATATACGTGCAGCAGAGCGCAGCCTGGCCGCGGCGACTGCGTTGATCGGCGTTGAGACCGCCAATCTCTATCCCCAGGTAACGCTGGGAGCTTCGGCCGGCGCAGCCGGTACTGCAAGTCACCTGCTGTCTTCCAACAGCTTCGGGGCCAGCATCGGGCCGTTGCTGTCATGGCGCTGGCCCAACCGCAGCCTCACCAAGGCCCGCATTGCGGCAGCCGGTGCCAATGTCGATGCGGCGCTGGCGTCGTTTGACGGCACCGTGCTGCAGGCCCTCCGCGAGACTGAAACCGCACTTTCTGCCTGTACCCAGGAACTTGAACGTGAGCGCAGCCTGGCGCAGGCGCGCGAGGACGCGGCGCGAGCCAGCCAGCAGGCGCAGCGGCTCTACCAGTTCGGCAGGATCGATTTCCTGGACCTGCTCTCGGCCCAGGCCGCGCTGGCAGACGCCGAGTCCGCATTGGCCGCCTCGCGCGCGCAACGGGTCGATCGCCAGGTGGATCTTTTCCTGTCCCTGGGTGGAGGGTGGATCGCGAGCCGTCCGGCCGAAGCTGTGGCGCGCTGAGTCCGTGTTCATGGCCGCGATCTCCACAACCGGAACGAGCTAAACGCGTGAGAGTGCCACGCCGAGACAGCCGAGCAACCGGCAACGTACGCCACGAACAGGGCGCTCCCCCACATCAGCGTCCTCATTGACAGTTCCCCTCCTGCACCGCGCGCCCGCGCACCATCTGCACAGACCATCTTCAACGTCAAACCGGCCTGTTGCGGCGCCCGGCATCCGTGCTAGCGTGCGCCGTCAAACTCGCCATGAGGTGCAGGATGCGCAATGGAATGGGACGGAATCTGGTGATCGCCTGCATGGCCCTCGCTGTTGCCCCAGCGGCGGCAACAGCGGCCGCGACGCCCGGTGATCGTGGGCAGGACTTCGTGCAGACACAGGCGATCGCAACGCGCTGCCAGAAGACCCTGCCCGGCCTGAAACTGCAGTTGCAGGCGGGCCGTCAGCACTGGCTGTCGACACTCGACGCTGCGCAACTGCAGGCCGCCGAGGCCTATGCCAACAGCAAGGAGGGCAAGGCTCTGGAAAAGGGCGTGGAGCGGGATGCCTCCCGCGCCTTCGGCCGCAACCCCCTGTCCGCCGCAGCGACCTGCGTTGGCCTGCTCGCCGAGTACGGCCCGGCCCATCCGCTGCCTGTCGGCACGGCAATGCCGGCCGACCGGGTGCAGCACTACATGCTGCACTTCGCGCCGATGGCGCTGGCCCAGCTGCAGTGCGCCCGCCTGGAGGGCATCGGCGTGACAGCCCAACCCGATGGCTCGGAAATCTGGCAGTACCGGGCCTGCGGCCGGACCGAATCGGTTCGCATGACCCCGCTCGGACAGAGCTGGTCGATGACCGATGCGGACCGCAATCGCCTGTTCGACGCGCTGACCCGATAGGTCGGACGGCATTCCACGGAGCCGCAAGGACGATGTTTCCACCCACCATCTGGATCAAGGCGCGATCTGCTTTTCCATTGGCGGCGTGCACGTTACTCAGCGCCTGCGGCCTGGTGATGGACAGTTCGTTCGATACTCTGCGCGAGGCGCTTGACTCCGACATGGTGAACAAGGGATGGATTCCCGACTGGGTGCCCCACGAGGCGACCGCCCTGCGCGAGGTGCACGACCTCGACTCCAACACCAGCGCGCTGGCCTTCACCAAGCCCCCTGCGTTGCCACTGCAGTTGCCTGCGGATTGCAGGGCGACGACATTCAACAACAGTGATCCTGTTGCGTTCAATCGATACTGGTGGCCCGGCAACGCGACGCTCAACAAATCGTACCGCGTCTTTCGCTGCGCGCCTGAATCCGGAAAGTCAGTCTTCGTCGCCATCAACAGCACCGAAGACCGCGTTCTTTTCTGGCGAACCTACGCGCGGTGATGCGCCTGCGCCGCCGCTCCTCCCTCAGGAACCCATGATGCCCAACGCACGTGCACGTTTCGCCGCCCTCGCCCTCTTCCTCCCGGCGTGCCTGCCGGCCTACGCCGCGCAGAACGTCCCCGCCGACGTAAAGGCGATCGAACACGTGGTCGAGTCCTTCCGTACCTCGCTGATCAACAAGGACAAGCCGACCTACATGAGCCTGTTCTTCTCCGACAAACCGGAACATATCGGCTGGCAGTTCGTCTCCGAGGATGTGCGCCTGCAGGACATCCGCAAGGCCAAGCCCGATGCGATCAAGGCACGGCAGATCCCCGCCAACAACTTCATCGCGCTGATCGACGGGGCAGTGGCCTCGCCGAAGCCAAAGGAAGAGAAATTTTCCAACACGAAGATCGAGACGGATGGCGATGTGGCCTCGGTGTCGTTCGACTACAGCTTCCACGACGATGGGGTGAAGACCAACTGGGGCAAGGAGATGTGGCAGCTGATCCGGACCGAGCAGGGCTGGAAGATCTTCTCGGTGATCTATTCGGTCCGCGATTCACGCAGTCCGGCCGATTGACCAGGACTTGATGCGGGCGCCCTCACCCGCGATCCATTCAGCAAGGGCATTGGCATTCGGCCAGTGATCGGGCAGAGTTCGGCCACGCGCAAGGACGCCCGCCATGACCCGCCTGCTCATCATCGAAGACAACCCTGAGCTGGTTGCCAACCTGTATGCCTTCTTTGAACCGCTGGGCTACGTACTGGACGACGCCCGCGACGGTGCCAGCGGCCTGCGCCGGGCCACGCAGCACGACTACGACGCCATCCTGCTGGACCTGATGCTGCCGCGCCTGGACGGCATGACGCTGTGCCAGAAGCTGCGCCAGGAGTTCCAGAACCCGGTACCGATCCTGATGCTGACCGCGCGCGATCCGATCGAAGATCGGGTTCAGGGCCTTGCCCTGGGCGCGGACGACTACCTGGTCAAACCGTTCTCGCTGGCGGAACTGGATGCGCGGATCAAGGCCTTGGTGCGACGGGCACAGGGTCGCCAGGTCCAGAGCGTGCTGGCGTGGAAGGACCTGCAGGTGGACACGCGCTCACCCCAGGCCTGGCGGCAGGGCCGCTGCATTGCGCTCACACCTACGTCGCACAAACTGTTGATGTGCCTGGTGCGTGCGGCTCCTGCGGTCGTCCGCAAGCAGGAGATGGAATACCTGGTCTGGGGCGACGAGCCACCGGACAGCGGTGCGCTGCGAACACACATCCATGAGCTGCGCCTGCAGGTGGACCGCAGCTTCGACACTGCGCTGATCACCACGGTGCACAGCGTCGGCTGGCGCATGCAGGCGTGAGCCCTGCCTCCCTCTACCGCCGCCTGAGCCTGCGTACCCGCATCACGATCTCGTTCGTGCTGTTGATGGCCGGTGCGATGGGTTTCATCGTACTGGCCGAACAGGTCGACTACGACCAGGTCCGGGCCGCGGTCGTCGCGCGCACCCAGCACGGCGAAGTGCAAAGGCTGCAGGCCTTGCTGGATCGTGGCCAGCGCCCCGCCCTGCCAGCGGGGACCCAGCTGTTCGATGCCCATGACGTGCCTGTCGTTCTGCGCCAGTACGGCCCGGGCCATCACGGCGAAGAGGCGCCCAACGAGTGGCATCTGAGCGTCTTCGACAGCGGCGACCAGCGCTACTACCTGCTCGAGGACGCGACGCACTATAGCTATCTGGAGCACCTGATCAATGCCTTTGCGGCACTGGTCATTTCGATCTGCGTGCTCGGCGCCTTCCTGATCGGGCGCAAGGTAGCGACCCACGTCATCGCGCCCATCACACGATTGGCCGATGCGGTGCAGGACGGCCACAAGCCCTTTCCCTACCAGGACGCACGGGATGAGATCGGCGTGCTCGCCCGCGCCTTTGCGCTCCATAGTGACGAGCTCGAACGGTTCCTGCATCGCGAGCAATGCTTCAGCGGCGATGCCAGCCACGAGCTGCGCACGCCCTTGGCCATCATCGGTGGTGCTGCCGAAACGCTGGCCTGCCAGCTTCCGGCCGACAGCCACCTGGTTCCCAGTGCCGAGCGCATCCTGCGCACCACCCAGGAGATGCAGCGCCAGCTGGCCTGCCTGCTGCTGCTCTCACGCGCCCCCAGCACCGTGCCACGCAACGAGGTGGCACTGCGTCCGCTGATCGAATCCTGCATGGAGCGCTGCCAGCCCTGGCTTTCCGGCAAGCCAGTGATCATTGCGTTTGATGCCCTGCACGACACCGTGCTGCACACCAACGCGGACCTGGCGCACAGCATCATCTGGAACCTGCTGCGCAACGCCTGCCAGTACACCGATCGGGGCGAAGTCCGGATCACCCTCCGCGACACCGCACTCATCATCGCCGACACAGGGCCCGGCCTGCCCTCCAGTATCGACCCACAGCAGTTCGAGCGTTTCCTGCCCGGCAGCCCGCACAGTGGCGAGGGACTGGGGCTGTCCATCGTGCAGCGCATCGTCGAGCATCTGGGCTGGAGGATGACGGTGCATTCCTCGCAGCAGGGATGCCAGTTCAGCCTGGAGTGGCCCCTCTGACGGTTTCCTGACGCGCGCGTGCACATGCTGGGATGGCTCACTTCACGGCGGAACCCGCATGCAGCACCCCAAGGACAGCGGCAAGTACCCGCACGGCAAGACCGGCCTGAGCCGCATCTTCCACACCCTCATCCATTCGCGTGATGGTTTCATCGCCACCTTCCGCGGCGAGGCTGCCTTTCGTCAGCTGCTGCTTCTGCACGCGCTATTGATCATTGCAGCGTTCGTGCTGGACATCAGCAGGCTCGAACGGGCGCTGGTGCTGGCGGTCTGCTTCATCAGCCTGCTGGTGGAACTGCTCAACTCGGCGATCGAAGCGGTGGTCGATCGCATCTCTCTGGAACAGCATCCGCTGTCCAAGAACGCCAAGGACATGGGCAGCGCCGCGCAGACCACCGCACTGTTGATGGTGGGTGCTGTGTGGAGCGTGATCCTGCTGGGGTGAGCCGCCAATCCTGACAACTTCCTGATAAAGCCGTTTCAATACTGCGCGCACTCTCGTTCCGCGGAACCTGCTCGTGCGTCAATGCCTCCGTTTTCCACGGCCCCATCCGATCGTTCTGATCTGGGCCGCCGCACTGTTCTTCACCACGATTGGAAACATCGCCCTCTGGAAGACGCTGTGGGGGTTGATCGACCTCAACAGCCTGCACAGCGTGTTGTTCCTGGCCAGCCTGCCGGTGGTGCTGTTCTGCCTGTTCAACCTGATGCTGACGCCACTGCTGGCACTGCCGTTCCTGCGCAGGCCGCTGCTGATACTCCTCGTTGTCATCAGCGCCGCCTGCAGCTACTTCATGCTGCACTACAACGTGCTGATCGATCGCAGCATGGTGCAGAACGTGTTCGAGACCAACCAGGCCGAGCTGAACGCCTATCTCTCACTGCCACTGCTGTTGACGCTGCTGGCGCTGGGTGTGCTGCCCGCTGCCGGGTTGGCCCTGGTGCCCACCGCCAGCGGGGCGGGCTCGATACGTTCGCTGCTGGTGTGGCCGGCCAGCGCTCTGGCCTCATTGCTGGTGCTGCTGGCAATCGGCTTTACGTTCTACAAGGACTACTCCTCGCTGCTGCGCAACAACCGTCATATCCGTGATCAGGTACTGCCGTTGAACGTCGTGCGCCATACCCATGGTTATCTGAAAGGCCTCTACAGCACCCGCCAGCAGCCACTTCGCCCGATTGGCATGGACGCACGGCGCATACCGGGCCCGCGTCCGAAGCTGGTGATCATGGTCGTCGGCGAGACCGCTCGCTCACAGAACTTCCAACTCAACGGCTACCCACGCGCGACCAATCCCCAGCTCTCTCGCAAGGAAGACGTCATCAGCTTCAATGATGTCTCCTCATGCGGAACCGCAACGGCGATCTCGGTGCCATGCATGTTCTCGCAGATGACCCGCAGCCAGTACGATGATGTACGCGCAGCGACCGAGGAGAACGTGCTCGACATCCTGCAGCGCACCGGCATCAGCGTGCTCTGGCGCAACAACAACAATGGCGGCTGCAAGGGCGTGTGCGAACGCGTGCCGACCGAGGACATGCCCGCGCTGAAGGTGGCCGGCCAGTGCGTCAACGCCGACGGCACCTGCTACGACGAGGTGCTGCTGCATCAGCTTGGTACACGCATTGACGCCCTGAACGGTGACGCCCTGGTCGTGCTGCACCAGCTGGGCAGCCACGGCCCGACCTACTTCGAACGCTACCCGGCACAGTCGCGTGCCTTCAGCCCGACCTGCGACAGCAACCAGATCCAGCATTGCAGCAACGAGGCGCTGATCAACACCTATGACAACACCCTGGTCCATACCGACCGCATGCTGGGCAAGACCATCGACCTGCTGCAGGGCTATTCGGACCAGCGTGATGTCGCACTGATCTATGTGTCCGACCATGGCGAGTCGCTGGGCGAACGCGGCATGTACCTGCACGGTACGCCTTACTTCATCGCACCGCGCGAGCAGACTCAGGTGCCGATGGTGATGTGGTTCTCACCGGAATTCAGCCGCAACGCGGGCCTGGACCTGGCCTGCCTGCGCGACAATGCCCTGCACCGGGCGCACAGCCACGACAACGTCTTCCACTCGCTGCTGGGCCTGTTCGGGGTCAACAGCACGGTGTACCAGCGCGATCTGGATGTGTTCGCCGGTTGCCGCGCGTCGGCTTCGCCGGCTGTGGCCACCTCGCCAGCGAGGCAGCGCCGGCTGATGCCCGTCGCTGCCCGGAACGTGGCGCGTTACTGCGCCGCCAGGGCGAAATCCAGGCCCGCACACACCGCCGCCACCTGGGCGTCGTTGCATTCCTGCGGGTTGGTGCGCGGGCTGTCCGGGTAGACCTCGGTGGTGGTGGCAAAGCGTGCGTCGGTGAAGCCGGCGCAGGCGCCGATCGAACGCGACTCGCCCCAGACCACGCCCGGCGACTGCAATGGCAGGCCGACCAGGTTGCCCTCGGCGTCGGCCGGGGCGATATGGGTCACCGGGGCCACGGCGGTGATCAATGCCTTCTGGAACTCGGCCTGCGGATCTTCACTGTTGCCGATCACGTAGAAGCCATCGGGAATGGTGTCGCGCTCGAACGGCTTGCCGTCGCGGGCGCAGCGCGCCGGATCGAACTCGTGCAGGTCGCTGTCGGTGGTCTCGTGCAGGTCCAGGTGCACCAGCAGGTTCGGCTTGCGCTGGGCAACCCAGCGCATCAGCGCAGCCGCTTCCTCGATCTGGCCGCCGTCACGGAAGCTGCGGTTGGGGTCGATGGCGTCCGGGTTCCAGCGCTGGATGCGCTCGTAGCCCCACGGGCTGATGCACGGCGCCACGATCAGGTTCAGCCGGCCCAGGTAGCGTTCGGCCTGCTGTTCCAGGAACTGCAGGGCACCGTGCACGCCGCTGGTCTCATAGCCATGCACGCCACCGGTGATCAGCGCGGTCGGCAGCGCCGGGTTCCAGTCGTGGTTGACCACGGCGAACAGCGGGTAATGGTCCGGCGCATAGTCCAGCTGGCCGTACTGGATCACGTCGAAGCTGTCGTCCAGGCGCTCAAGGGCAGCCACCACGTCGTCGTGGTAGCTGCGCTGGCGTTGCTGGCGGGCCCGCCACTGTGCGCGTTCCGCGTCGCCCCAGGGCTGTCCGGGGGTGCCGATCGGGTAGAACTGCGCAACAGTCATTGGGGAACTCCAGGGGTCGAACGGATGGGTGCAGCCGGACATTCTAAGCCTTGTCGCGCCTGCGGGCGCCCCACCCCGGCCCCGCCTTCATCCAGCCGGCGTCATCTGGTTGTAAAATCAATGGTTTTTGGCCCCTCACCCCTTGATGGCGAACGCAGCGCAGCCGGTCCTGGGTGGACCGGAGTTCCTCCGCCTGCTCGCCCGTCTCAGCGACGGCGCGATGCCGGCCACCAGTCCCGCCCTGACCGATCGCCTCGGCCAGTGGGTGGACTGGAGCCGTGCCGTGGCTCTGTCCGGGGCGCTCGGCGGACGCCTGCCCGAGCCCGGCGAAGCCACCGAAGCGCTCGAGGATGTGCTGGCCGACTGCGCCCAGGCACACGCCAGCCTACTGGCTTCGATCAGTGAGGATGCCGAGGCCGAGCGCCTGCTGGACCTGGCCGAAGCCGCCGCCACACCCAACTTCGCGTCGCTGCGCCAGCGCTACCGGGTACTGCAGCAGGCCATCCAGACCGCCACTGGGCGCCTGCGGGGCCGCCTGCGCGACCAGCTGGTGCAGGTTTCGCCAGAGCTGGCGCGGCTGGCCGAGGTCGATGCGGTGATGGAACAGACCCTCACCCCGCGCGAGCACGGACTGCTGGCCACCGCGCCGGCGGTGCTCGGCGCCCGTTTTGAACGCGTGCACGGCCAGCCCGGCTGGCGCACGGCCTTCCGCCATGACATGCGCACGCTGTTGCTCGCCGAGCTGCAGCTGCGCTTCCACCCGATCGAAGGGCTGCAAGACGCCCTGCGCTCCCACTGACCGGAACACCATGTCCAGAACTGCTTTCCATGTCGTTGTTTTCCTTGTCGGCCTGCTGGCCGTGTGCTGGATCGGCATTGGCTACGTTTCGGTGCATCCGCTGGGTGCAGCGGTGGCGGCGATCATCGCGGCCTGCTACATCGCCGGTGGCGTGGAGCTGTACCGCTACCGCCAGGCCAGCAACGGCCTGCGCACCGCACTGAACGATCTGTCCAGCGCGAAGGAAAGCCTCGCTCCCTGGCTGGAGCGCGTGCCAGTGGGCCTGCGCAACGCCGTGCGCCTGCGCGTGGAAGGCGAGCGCACCGCCCTGCCCGCGCCGGTGCTGACCCCTTACCTGGTTGGCCTGCTGGTGCTGCTGGGCATGCTCGGCACGCTGCTGGGCATGATGGACACGCTGCGTGGCACCGGCTTGGCCCTGCAGAGCGCGACCGACATGGCCGCCATCCGCGGCTCGCTGGCGTCGCCGGTGCAAGGCCTGGCGGTGGCATTCGGCACCTCGATCGCCGGTGTGGCCAGCTCGGCCATGCTCGGCCTGCTGGCTGCCCTGCTGCGTCGCGACCGCCTGCAGGCCTTGCAGCAGCTGGACCGCGCCATTGCCGATGACCTGCACCCGTATTCGCAGGCCTGGCAGCGCGCCGAGTCGTTGCGCCTGCTGCAGGCACAGTCCGCGGCGCTGCCGGCGCTGGTCGACCGCCTGCAGTCGATGACCAGCGCCTTCGAACAACACAGTGCAGCCGCCAATGAGCGCCTGCTGGCCGGCCAGGCCGAGTTCCTGACCCAGAGCCAGGCCCTGCAGGAACGTCTGGCGGTCTCGCTGCAGCAGTCGCTGCGCGAAGGGGCTGAAGCGAGCGCCGCCGCCATCGGTGGTGCCCTGCAGCCGATGGCCGAGACCACGCTGGTTGGCCTGGCCCGTCACGGCGAGGCACTGCACGCCCGCGTCGAGCAGGCCGTGCAGCAGCAGCTGGCCGGCCTGAGCGACGGTTTCGAACGCAGCCGCGTTGCAACCGAGGCCAGCTGGGCCAAGGTGGTGAGTGAACAGACCCAGGCACAGCAGGCACTGGTGGGCGATCTGCGCCAGCACCTGCAGGCCTTCAGCGATGGCCAGGCCACGCATGCCGAAGCGCTGGTCACACGTATCGGCGAGCGCCTGCAGGCCGATGCACAGGACAATGCGGAGGCCTTGCGTGCCGCCGCCGAACAGCAGCAGGCCCTGAACAGCGCGCTGGTCGAGCGCCAGCAGCAGGCGCTGCTCGCAGCCGGTCAGCAGCTGGACGAGCACGCGCAGGCGCTGCTGCAGGCACTGGAGCAGCGCCACAGTGCCAGCCAGTCGCTGCTGCAGGACCACGAGCAGCAGCGCTCGCAGGACTGGCAGGCCGCACAGGCCGCCGCCTCGACCGCGCACGCCGAACTGCAGGCCAGCCTGGACAGCCGCGAACAGCAACGCCAGGCGCGCTGGGACGCGGTCAGCGCCGAACTGCAGCAGGCGCACGCCACGCTTCAGACGCAGCTGCAGGCCGGTGACGAACAGCGCCTGCAGCGCTGGAGCGATGCCTTGCAGCACGTTTCCACCGACCTGGCCGAGCGCCTGCAGGCCAACGGCGAACGCCTCGCCGCGCAACAGCAGCAGGTCTGCGACACGCTGGCCGAGACCGCACTGCAGATCGGCGAGAACGGTCGCGCGCAGGCCAGCGCCACGCTGGCCGAAGTGTCCACCCTGCTGCAGACTGCCGCCGCCGCGCCGAAGGCTGCTGCCGACGTCATCAACGAGCTGCGCAGTACGCTCTCTGAAAGCCTGGTGCGTGACAACGCGATGCTGGAAGAACGCGGTCGCCTGCTGGCCACCGTGCAGACACTGCTGGACGCGATCAATCATGCTTCGCACGAGCAGCGCACTGCCGTGGACGCGCTGGTCGGCGGTTCGGCCGAGCTGTTGGAACGCGTCGGCAACCGCTTCACCGACCATATCGCCGCCGAGACCGGCAAGCTGGACGGTATCGCCGCAGCCCTCAATGGCAGCGCCGGTGAAGTCGGCCAGCTGGCCGGCACCTTCGGCGACGCGGTCGCGCAGTTCGGCAGCGCCTCCATCGAGCTGTCCGGCCGCCTGGAACAGATTGGAGGTGCGCTGGATGCCTCGCTGGCCCGCAGCGATGAGCAGCTGGCCTACTACGTAGCGCAGGCGCGCGAGGTGGTCGACCTGAGCCTGCTGTCGCAGAAGCAGGTGATGGAAGAACTGCAGCAGCTGGCCGCGCGCCGCAGCAAGGCCGGTAGCGCATGAGCGACGAGCTGGAGGTCGACGGCGGCTCACACGCCCCGATCTGGGCCGCCTTTGGCGATCTGATGTCGGTGTTGCTGGGTGCGTTCGTGCTGATCCTGGTCGGCGTGGTTGCCGTGCAGCTGGAACTGTCGCAGCGGCTGGACCAGGAAGTGAAGCAGCGCCAGGCCGAGGCCAAACGCCTGCAGACACTGGAACAGGCACTGGCCGGCCCGTTGGCCGCCGGTCGCGTGACCCTGGTGGATGGCCGCATCGGCATCAGCGGCAGCGTGCTGTTCGCGCTGAACTCCGACCAGCTGCAGCCGGAAGGCCAGGAGCTGCTGCGCAGTCTGGCCGCGCCGCTGGCCGCCTACCTGGGCAGCCGCGAAGAGATCCTGATGGTCAGCGGCTTCACCGATGACGCGCCGGTGCGCGAAGGCAACCGTCGTTTCGCCGACAACTGGGAACTCTCCGCGCAGCGGTCGCTGACCGTGACCCGCACCCTGATCGCCGATGGCGTACCGGCTGACGCCGTGTTCGCCGCCGCGTTCGGCAGCGAGCAGCCAGTCAGCTCCAATGCGAGCGAAGACGGCCGAGCACGCAACCGCCGCGTGGAGATCGCGCCGATTCCCAAGCCCAAGGCCCCGGATGCCAAGTAAGCCGCCAGCGCTGGAGGGCCTGCGCGCACTGGTGCGCGACCTCGATGCGGGGTCGCGCTCGCTGCCGCATTACCCGCAGGTACCGATGCTGCAGCAGGTGCAGCGCGAGTGGTCGGAACTGCGCAGCGAACTGCAGGTGCGCCGCTCACTGCGCACCGAAGCCCCCGCCGACGGCGGCCCGCTGAACTCGGCGGTGCTGGTGCAGCGCATGCTGGACACGATGCAGGCGACCAGCCCCGGCTACCTGCGCCACTTCATCGACTACGTGGACACCCTGTCCTGGCTGCAGGCGCTGCAGGATGGTGCCGCCAGCGGTGGTGATAACGCGAAGCCGAAGCGCACGCGCAAGCCGCGCAACGCCGGTTGATCGCACATTGACGCCGACCACGTTCGGCGCCCCCTGGATACGACACTCCTTATCCGCGCGCCTGGTAGACGCCAACCTTGGTTGGCGCTTCACCAACGACGCGGCACATGCCAACCAAGGTTGGCATCTACCAATGCATGCGTCGGCATGCCGGGCAGGTAGCGGTGTCACCAGACAGTCATCTGTCTAGCGCACCATTTTCACGTTGACCCACGGCGCACGCAGCGCCCGCGGTCGCATCGGCTGTCTCCCCTTTCAAACTCCATGAGCTCCGCGCCCGTGCGGTGGCTCATGCCTGCCTGAGTGTCCGTAACATGACAAAGACTTTGTTGGCCGCCGCGCTGTCGATCGCGCTCGCTCCCGCGGCCTGGGCGCAGGACGCTGCCCCGGCCTCCAGCACACCCTCCGCCACCAACCTCGATGCGGTCTCGGTGATCGGCAGCGGTGAAGCGCGCCAGGTGCAGCGCATCACCCGCGAGAACCTCGACATCCTGCCGCCGGGCACCAGCCTGCAGAAGACGCTGAACCTGCTGCCGGGCGTCAACGCGCAGTCGGCCGATGCGCTGGGCACCAACGAGCAGTCGATGACGCTCAGCCTGCGCGGCTTCAACTCCACCCGTCTCGGTTACACGCTGGACGGCGTGCCGCTGGGCGATGGCGCGTACAACAACTACAACGGCCTGACCATCAACCGTGCGCTGATCAGCGAGAACATGGCCGGCGCCGAGCTGGCAGTGGGCATCGGCAGCCTCGGCACGCCGTCCACCAGCAATCTTGGCGGCACCATCTCCTATACCTCCGACCGCCCAGCCAAAGAGCTCGGTGGCCGCGTGGTGCAGACCTTCGGCAGCGATGCCAACCGCCGCACCTTCGTGCGCGTGGACAGCGGCGAGTACAACGGCTTCTCCGGCTACGTCTCCGGCATGAATGCCGTCTCCGATCTGTGGAACGACCAGACCGCCTACAACAAATCCACCACCAAGCAGTTCAATGCCAAGGGTGTGTGGAACTTCGGCCGCGGCCAGATCACCGGTTTCGTCGACACCTCGCGCACCACCCAGGCGGACTACTTCTACCTGTCCAAGGACGAGATGTCGCGCGGCCTCGGCTGGGACTGGGGCGGCTACGCGCCGGACTGGAACAAGGCGGTGGCCAAGGCCTACTGCAATACCGCCAGCCTCAACGCGAAGAGGTGCGACAACAGCGGCCCGGACAAGGATGCCGATGGTGCATTCACCGCCGGGCAGATCCTGCGCGACGACAACCTCTACTACCTGGCCGGCGACTTCTTCCTGGCCGATGGCTTCAGCCTGCGTGCCCTGGCCTACCACCACGATGACCGCGGCGAAGGCCACAACTGGAACAGCGGCGCCTGGTCGAACAAGGGCACGGCGCAGGAGATCCCGATCATCTTCCGCAACACCATCTACACCATCGACCGCGATGGCGGCACGCTGTCGTTCGACTGGGAGCTGGGCGCACATCGCATCGAAGGCGGCGTCTGGTACGAGCGCAACACCAGCAGTGCCGAGCGCTACCAGACCGCCGTGGACGGCCCGCGCGACCTGAGCGGCATGAACACCCTGCCCTCCGACGTCGGCGTGTTCGCCCAGCGCACGCGCTGGAAGACCCATCAGTTCTTCCTGAAGGACACCTGGCGCCTGCTTGATGATCGCCTGACCCTGGAGTTCGGCGCCAAGAGCCCGCATGCCACCTCCGATGCACAAGCACTGCCGGGCGACGCGAAGACGCCGATCTCGCCGACCTCGAACAATCAGTTCGCCACCGGTTCGTTGAAGGCCAGCAAGAACTTCCTGCCCAGCATCGGCGCCAACTTCCGCCTGGCCGAGCATCACGAAGTGTTCGCCAGCTACGCCGAGAACATCGCCATGTTCCAGGGCGGCTTCAAGCTGGGCCCGCAGGCGGTCAGCCAGGCCACCTGGAATGCACAGGGCAACCTGAAGCCTGAAGAGTCGCGCTCGCTGGAAGCCGGCTACCGCTTCGTCACCGATACCCTGCAGGCCTCGATCGCGGCCTACAGCGTGCGCTTCGACAACCGCCTGCTGCAGTACAACCCCTGCGACTCGCGCCAGCCGGTCGGCCCGACCTGCGGCAACCGCTTCTACAATGTGGGCGGCGTCGACAGCCGAGGCGCCGAGCTGACCGTGCTGTGGACCCCGAACGAGCACTTCAGCTGGTACACCTCGGCGTCGCTGAACCGTTCGACCTACGCCTCCAACTACGTGCAGGCCGGTGTCGAGCAGCAGATCAAGGGCAAGATCCAGACCGACACGCCCAAGCAGCTGCTGGCCACGGAGATCACCTGGCGTGACAACGGCTGGTTCGCCAGCCTGCGCGGCAAGTACACCGGCGAACGCTTCTACACCTACACCAACGACCAGGGCTTCGGCGGCTTCACCGTGTTCGACCTGGCCGGCGGCTATGACTTCGGTCAGGTCGGCTTCGCCAAGGGCATGCGCCTGTCGTTCAACGTGACCAACCTGACCAACAAGCGCTACGCCAGCAACCTGGATTCGAGCGTGTTCGCACCCAGCGACCCGGCCGGCAAGCTGTATGTGTTCCATGCCTCGGCACCGCGCCAGGTGTTCGGTACGATCGACCTTCGCTTCTGATCGCCCCCGGAGTCCACCGATGCTCGCAACCGCCCTACTGCTGGCCACCCTCTCCGCCAGCGGATACTCCGCTCCGCACGAGGCCGCTGGCGCACCGCCACGCACCCTGCAGCTGGGCGATCGTACCTATGTGGACAAGGGCCTGGTCGCCGCCGGGCGGCTGCCCGCGGGCACGGTGGACTTCCTTGGCGATACGCTGGGCTCGTTCTCGTCGCTGGCGGTGCAGCCCGGCACCTGGAAGCGCACCGCCAGCGGCTATGAAGGCGTGCTGTGGACCCTGCCCGACCGCGGCCGCAATGATCCCGAGGCCGGCATGTTCTACGACTACACCGGCCGCGTGGAGCGCATGCAGCTGCGCATCGACATCTCCCCGGGCACGCCTGCGCTTGGCACGCTGACGATGGTGCCCGACAAGGGCGTGGTACTGAAGGATTTCAACGGCCAACCGTTCACCGGTGCGGACCCGGGTGACCACACGGTCACGCAGCGCGATGTGGTGCTGCCCTCGCCCGCCAGCGGCCCAGGCGCGGGCAAGGTCTCGCTGGATGCGGAGTCGCTGCAGTTCACCGCCGATGGTCACTTCTATGTCGGCGACGAGTACACCGCCAACGTTTACTACTTCGATGCGCAGGGTCAGCTGCAGGGTGTGATCGTGGCACCGCCTGCGATCCGTCCGCAGCGCGAAGGCAAGCCGGCGTTCGGTTCGCTGGCGCCACCGCAGACCGGCCGCCGCAACAACCAGGGCGTGGAAGGCATGGGCCTGTCACCCGACGGCACCCGCCTGTTCGTGGCCCTGCAGAGCGCCACGCTGCAGGACAGCGCGCAGGGCAACGCGGCGGGCCGCATCAACACCCGCGTACTGGTCTACGACGTGACGGCCTCGCCGACGCCACCGCAGCCGATCGGCCATTACGTGATGGCCCTGCCCACCTACGCGCACGACGGCAAGGGAAAGCTGGACCGCACCGCCGCGCAGAGCGAGCTGCGCGCACTGGACGACCATCGCTTCCTGCTGCTGGCCCGCGACGGCAACGGCCTGGGCAAGGACGGCGATGACCCGATCGTCTACAAGTCGGTGCTGGTGGTGGATGTGGCCGAAGCCAGCAACCTGGCGGGAAGCAACTATGAGTCCGGTACGGCCTCGGTGCTGGCCGACCCGGCGGGTACCGTGTTGAAGGACGGCATCGTGCCCGCACGCAGCGACGAACTGCTGAACCTGCTCGACCGCCCGCAGCTGGCCCGCGCCGGGCTGGATCTGGACACAAAGCGCGGCCCACATGCTGGGCTGCTCTCGGAAAAGTGGGAAGCCATGGACGTGCTGCCGGCACTGGACCCGCAGCACCCGAACGACGTACTGCTGCTGATCGGCAACGACAACGACTTCATCGCCCGCCATTGCCGCATGCAGGGCGAATCCTGTGACAGCGCGTACGACAACGACAACCGCGTACTGGTGTACCGCCTCACGCTACCCTGACTGCAACGGGTAGTGCCGGCCGCTGGCCGGCAATCGCCATATTCGAAGGCCTGGTAGTGCCGGCCGCTGGCCGGCATCACAACCAGACCGACCACGCATACGGATACTCGCCAATCTGCCCAGCAAGACCGGCGCGTACCGGATTCCCCAGGATGTACAGCGCTTGCCGCGCCAGCGACTCCTCGGCCCTCACGGCATGATCGAAGTAGCCGGGCTGCCACACCGTACTTCGACACGCCGCCAGGCGATTCAGGGCAAGCGCGCTAGACGACTTCATCCGGCGTGCGATGTCTGGAAGGTGAGCTGCGCGCAGCTCGAGCATCCAGTGGACGTGATCCGGCATCACGACCCACGCGAGTGACTGCACGAGCCCTTGCTGTTCGATGTAATGGAACTGGTCGATTACACATGCCACTGCAGCTTCGCATTCAAAGAGCCGGCGGCGTTGATGTGTGGCGGTTGTCAGAACGTAGGCCTGGCCGATGCTCGAGCGACGGCCCAGGCGAAGGCGATGGCTGCTCATGTCCCATGGTGAGTCGATCATTGGGCGTTGGCTGTCAGGCCGTGCCTCGATGGGTGTTGGGAGATTTCTGAAGTTGAATGAGGCTGCCGGCCAGCGGCCGGCACTACCAGGGATCATGGATTGCCGGCCAGCGGCCGTCGGGGCTCAGCCGCGCAGGGTGGCGCCGCCGTCCACGTACAGGTCACTCATCGCCACGTGCCCGGCCTGCTCGGAGAGCAGGAACATCACCGAGTGCGCGATGTCCTCGGGCGTAGCGAGTTTGCGCAGCGGAATGCCGGCCTTGTAGGTCTCCAGGTTGCCGGCGATTACCCGCTCGGCACCGTGCTCGTCCTGCCACATGCTGGTCTGCATCGGGGTCAGCGTCGATCCCGGGGCGACGATGTTGCAGCGGATGCCGAGCGGCGCCAGTTCCAGCCCCAGGCAGCGAGTGAACATGGTGGCCGCGGCCTTGGACGCGGCATACGCCGCCATGCCGTGCCGCGGTACACCGGCCGCGTTCGAGCTGACCGCGACGATGGCACCCTGCCTGCGCGGTGACATCACCCGCGCCAGCGCACGCCCGACATGGAACACGCCATCGGCATTGACCGCGAATACCCGACGCCAGTCGTCGTCGGTGGTCTCGGTCACGCCACCCACATGCAGCACCCCGGCCACGTTGGCGGCCAGCGCGATTGGCCCGATGCTGGACTCTACCCGGCCCATCAGCGCGTCCACAGCTGCACTGTCAGTCACGTCGAGTGCGAGCGACGTCACCCGGGTATCGGCCACGCGCGGCGCCTCGCGATCAGTCGCCACCACGGTGCAGCCGGCCTCGGCCAACAGCCGTACCAGTGCCTCTCCGATGCCACCGGAGGCACCGGTCACCAATACCACGCGGCCTTCAAAACCGGTCAACTGCATGTTGCGTTCTCCTGTTGCTCATCCCATTGGCGCAACCGCGCCGACAACCACGGCGCCAGCTGCGCCACCGCATCGCGCCCGGTCAGTTCTGCGTGCAGGAACGGCAGTTCCAGCGCCTGCACCTTGCGCGCGTGGGTCCGCCACAACGCCGACTGCAGCTGTGGCCGCGCCTGGTGATCACGACCCGCACGCACATGCACCAGCGTGCCGTCGAACGGTTGGTGGATGTGTTCGCGGATCAGTCGATTGGTGCCGGTCACTGCGCGCACCACGCCATCGAGCACCACATCCGGCAGGCTGCCAAGTGCACTGCCGCCACGTCGCAGGAACGCCAGAATGCGTTCACGGCTGTCGAGTTCCGGATGCGCATCCGGGTCATGACCGGCAATCGCCAGCAGTGCCCGCAATGCGGCGATGGCATCGGGTTCCGGCTCGGCCCGCCAGCACTCGCTGGGATAAGCGTCCAGCAGTACCAGCTCGCCGACGTCGCGGCCGATCTCATGCAGCCGCACCGCCATCGCCTGGGCCAGGATGCCACCCACCGACCAGCCCAGTAGATGCACCGGCCCCTTCGGCTGCAATGCGACCACGCGCTGTACGTAGTCGTTGGCCATCGCCTCGATGCTGCTCGGCAGCGGCTGCCGCGCGTCCAGTGCCGGCGACTGCAGGCCGTACACCGGGCGTGCCGGCTGCAGTGCCCGGGCCAGGGTGCGGTAGTTCCAGGCGATGCCGCCGGCCGGGTGCAGCACGAACAGCGGCGTGGGCCCGGCGGCGTCGGTCGCAGCCAATGCGATCACCGGCCCCAGTGCGTGATCGGCCAGCGCGGGCGGTTCGGCAATACGAACCGCAAGCGCGGCCACGGTGGGCTGCGCAAACAAAGCACCCAAACCCAGATCGCAGCGCCAGCGCTGCTCGATCGCCAGCAGCAGGTGCACCGCCGACAGCGAATCACCGCCGAGACTGAAGAAATCCGCATCCACCGCCACCGGCGCCTCACGCCCAAGCGCCTGGGCAAACAGCAACGCCAGTTCCTGTTCCAACGGCGTGCGCGGCGCCAATCCGGCAACTTCATGTTGCGGTGGCTTCGGCAACGCGTTGCGGTCTAGCTTGCCGTTGGCGGTGACCGGCCAGTGGTCCACGCCGACAAACGCCGAGGGCACCATGTAGTCCGGCACACGGGTTGCCAGGTGGCTGCGCAGCGTCACGGCGTCGGCAAGCACGGTTGGCACATAGGCCACCAGCCGGGCATCACCCGGCGCGTCCTGGCGCAGCAGCACTTCCACGCGCTCCATGCCGGGCAGTTCACGCAGTGCCGCCTCGATCTCACCCAGCTCGATGCGCAGGCCGCGCAGTTTCACCTGATGGTCACTGCGGCCGAGATACTCGACCGCACCATCGCGGCGCCAACGGGCTACGTCGCCGGTGCGGTAGATGCGCTCGTCCGCCAGGAACGGATCCGCAAGGAAACGCTCGGCAGTCAGCTCATCGCGACCGAGATAGCCGCGTGCCAGCTGCACCCCGCCCAGGTACAGGTCACCGGCCACACCGACCGGCACCGGCTGCATCCGGGCGTCCAACACGTACAGGCGGGTATTCCAGACCGGGAACCCGATCGGCACCGGCCGCGAACGATCCTGCGCCGACGCCGGCCAGTAGCTGACATCCACCGCAGCTTCGGTCGGGCCATACAGGTTGTGCAGTTCTGCGTGCACGCGCGTGTGAAAACGGTCGCGCAACGCGGCGTCCAGCGCTTCGCCACTGGTGAATACCCGGCGCAGCTGCAGCCCCGCCGAGGCCGGCGCAGCCAGGAAGGCATCGAGCATCGACGGCACGAAATGCGCCGTGGTGATGCCATGGTTACGGATCAACCGCGCCAGTTCGGTGGGATCGCGGTGCGCTTCCGGCCCGGCGACGACCAGCGTGGCCCCGCACAGCAGCGGCAGGAAGAATTCCCAGACCGAGACATCGAACGTGGCCGGGGTCTTCTGCAGCACGCAGTCATCGGCACGGATGCCGTAGTGCTCGCGCATCCACAGCAGCCGGTTGACGATGGCGCTGTGTTCGACGACCACGCCCTTGGGTTCGCCGGTCGAACCGGAAGTGTAGATCACATAGGCCGCATCGCTGGGCGCAGGATCGGCCCACGGTGCTGCGAAACTCAACGCGGTCCACTGCTCCGGCGCAAGCACCGGCACACCGGCCATGCGCGCCGATACGTCCTCCGCAGCCATAACGCACACCGGCTGCGCCGAGGCGAGAATACGCGCCAGCCGCTCGTCGGGATGGGCAAGGTCCAACGGCAGGTAGGCGGCTCCGGCACGCAGCACCGCCAGCAGCGCGATCACCAGCTCCAGCGAGCGCGGCAATGCCACCGCCACCACGCTGCCCGGGCCGACATCCATCGCCCGCAGCTGTGCCGCCAGCGCGAAACTGCGCGCCTCCAGTGTTGCGTAGTCCAGCGTAGTGTCGCCGAACACCAGCGCTGGCGCGTGCGGATCCCGATCCATGCCCTGCTGCAGCAGTTCGACCAGAGTCGTCTGCGGCAGCGCGTGCGCGGTGGCATTGAAGTCCTGCAGCACCTGCTGCGCGTCCTGCGGCGTCGCCAGAGGCACGGCTGCGATATCGTCAGCCTGCAGTGCCGCCGACACGAAATGCAGCAACCGCGCCGCGTGCGCCTCGACATCCTCGCGACTGTACAGCGCGGGATTGGCCTCGATCTCCAGGTGCAGCAGACTCTGGCCATCGCCACGGAAGCCCAGCGTCAGATCATCCACCGGCCCGGTGCACAGCACCTCCAGCGTCGCCTGCACGCCCGTCAGCGCCAGTGGCTTGTAGAACGGCTGTACATTTACCAGCGGACCGTGCAGGCGCTGCTGCGCGCCCACCAGACCCAGGTCCCGGCGCAGCTGCTCGCCGCGGTAACGCCCGTGCTTGCGACCCTGGCTGAGCTGCCGGCCCAGGCCGCAGGTAAAGGCCTCGACGCTGCCCTCGCCGGCCGCCACGCGCAGCGGCAACACATTCATCACCATCGCCGGCACCCGCGCCGACGCGTTGCCGAGCCGCCCCATGTAGGGCACGCCCAGCACTACTTCATCGGCCGCGCTCATCCGCCGCAGGTACTCGGCCGACAACGCGGCCAGCACATCCGGCCAGGGCTGCAGCCAACGTACCGAAGCGTGTAACAGCTGCTCACGGAATGCCGCATCGAGCGGCTGCACCCAGCGCAGCGCGTCGTCACTGGCCGCGAGCGTACCGGCCAGGCCGACGCCCGCCGGTGCGCCCTGCATATGCTCGCGCCACCACTGCCCGGCCTGCGTGCGGCGCGGGTCGGCACGATAAGCGGCATCATCGGCCAGCACGCCCGTCAGCCCCGGTAGTGGCTCACCCGTACGACCGGCATACAACGCGCACACGCGATCAGTGAACAACGCCATGCCGTAACCATCGGTGGCCAGATGATGCACGCGCAGGTACCAGACCCAGCACTGCCCGCCCAGCTCAAGCAGCACCTGCTGGCTGATCCGGTCGCGGGTGGGGTCGACCGGGCTCAACCGGTCAGCGCGCATCAGGCTGCGTGCGGCAGCGGCGGCATCCGCCTCGGCGGAAACATCACGCACCGAAAGCAGTGGCACGTGTGCTGGGTCATGCCACTGCAGCGGCTGGCCATCGGCCCCTTCAGCAAAGCGCAGTGCAAAGGCCTGGGCCTCGCCCGCAGCCTGGTCTGCCGCTGCAACGAACGCGGCCACGTCCAGCGGGCCGTCGATCCACACCGCGTGCGCGGTATTGAATGACGGGTTGTCCGGTGCCAGCCGCTGTGCGAACCACAGTCCAGCCTGGGCCTCGGTCAATGCCACCGGCGTGGCCAGCGCGACGGCGTTCATGCGTTCTGCGCGGCCTGCAGCGTCTGCAGCGTCTGCACCACGTTCCACCACTGGCGCAGCGTGGTGTGTTCGGCCAACTGCGAGAACTCAATCGGCAGGCCGGTGTTGCCCCAGGCCAGGACCAGGCCGAGCATGCGCATCGAGTCCAGGTCCAGGTCGATCAGGTTGTCGTCGTCACCGATCTCGGCTGGCGTGCACTCCAGCACGCGCGCCACGTCGGCACGCATGCGCTCCAGATCCAGCACCTCACCCGTAGCAGCCATCACAGCACCTCCAGCAGCTGGTCGGTGGTCATTGGCACCCCGCAGGTTCGTGCGATCCAGTGCAGTGCCTGATCGTGATCGGCGCGCGAGAAGTCCGCAACCGCATCGGCGGCGATGAAGGCCTCGATATCACGCTGGAAGGCCTCGACCACGGTCGCGGTGCAGCCGATATGCGCGTAAACGCCGGTCACCAGCAGCTGGTCGCGCCCACGTACCCGCATCAGCGTCTCCAGGTTGCTGCGCTGGAACGCGCTGTAGCGGTGCTTCACCAGCACGTGCTCGCCCGGCTGGGGTGCCAGTGCTTCGATGATCGGTTCGTGGTCGGCGCTGCGGCGCATGCCCGGCCCCCACAGGTCGGCCTGCAGGCCACGGTCACGCCGGTCCTGGTCGCCATGCTGGGCGGTGTAGAACACCGGAATGCCGTGCGCACGGCAATGCGCCAGCAGCCGTGCGATGTTGTCCACGGCCGGCTGCAGCGGCGCGTTGCCAGCGTCGAATGCGGCCAGGAAGTAACGCTGCATGTCGTGCACCAGCAGCGCGACACGATCGCGCTGGGGGCGCCACGGGCCGCGCGCCTGCGGGAGTTCAGCGGCGGTCGGCAAGGGGTAATCGGTGATACGGGGCAGCGCCATCAGCGCGTTCCTCCTGTCTGTTGCAGATGACGCGCACGCAGCTGCGCGCGCAGTTCGCGGCGACTGATCTTGCCGACCGCAGTGGTATCGAAGCTGACGACGAACACGATCTGGTCCGGCACCTTGAACGCCGCCAGGCCGCGCCCGCGCATCCAGGATTTCAGCGCCGGCGCCTTGAACGGTTCGCCCTGCGGAATCACGAAGGCGCAGCTGCGCTCGCCCAGATACTCATCGGGAATGGAGACCACGGCGGCGTCGAACACGCCGGGGTGGGCCAGCAGATGATCTTCAATCTCTTCGGCGGAGATCTTCTCGCCGGCGCGGTTGATGTGGTCACCCGCACGCCCTTGCACCACCAGGTAGCCTCCGGGCAGCTGCTGCACACGGTCGCCGGTGCGATAGAAGCCGTCGTCGGTGAACGATCGCGCATTGGCCACCGCATCGTTGTGGTAGCCACGGATGGTGTACGGGCCACGGGTGAGCAGATGCCCCACCTCGCCTTCGGCCACCGGCTGGTCATGGTCATCGACCACGCGTACTTCATCATCCGGACTGATCGGCCGGCCCTGGCAGGCCACGATCAGTTCCTCCGGATCATCCAGCCGCGTGTAGTTGACCAGGCCTTCGGCCATGCCGAACACCTGCTGCAGCGTGCAGCCAAGACCGTCGATCACCCGCCGTGCGGCTTCCGGCACCAGTTTGGCGCCGCCTACCTGCAATACCTGCAGGCTGGACAGGTCGTGCTTGCTCGTAGCCGCGGCCTGCGCCCACAGCAGCGCCAGCGGCGGCACCAGTCCACAGCAGGTCACCTGTTCACGGGCGATCAGCGGGAAGGCCGCATCCGGCCCGGGGCCGGGGCTGAGCACCACACGGGCACCGGCATACAGCGCGCCGAAGAAACCGGGCGAGCTCATCGGGAAATTGTGTGCGGCCGGCAGCGCGACCAGGTAGACGCTGTCGCGGTCGATGCCGCAGAGGTCATTGCTGGCACGGAACGAATAGATGTAGTCGTCGTGCGTGCGCGGGATCAGCTTGGACAGCCCGGTACTGCCACCGGAAATCTGCAGGAACGCCACCGACTGCGGGTCCGGATCGGCCGGCAGCTGGCTGCGATCACCCTGCAGTGCGTCCAGCGCGATGAACTCCGCCGCATTGCCGTCGATCACCACATGGCGAACTGCCGGCACTTCGGCCTGCAGCGCGCGCGCCAGCCCGCGATGATCGAAGCCATCGTGCAGTTCGGTGGTGATGTAGGCACTGGCTTCGGCCTTGTTGGCAAAGTGCACGAGCTCGGTGATGCGATGCGCCGGCAACGCGTACACCGGCACCAGCCCGGCGCGGAACAGGCCGCAGACCGTGGTGACGAAGCCTGCGGTGTTGCCCAGCTGCACCAGCACCCGTTCGCCGGGTTGCAGGCCCAGCGTCAGCAGGCCGGCACCGATCCGCCCGGCCTCGTGCCACAGCTGTGCATAGCTCAGGCGGACATCACCGGCGACCACCGCGATGTCGTCGGCATAGCGTTCCGCACGTTCGCGCAGGAACGCCGGGAAGGTCTCGCCACGCCAGTGCCCGGCCTCGCGATAGCGGGCGATCAGGTCATCAGGCCACACCTGCTGCAGTGGCAGGCGGGAAGAGTCAGTGGAGGTAGTCATGCGGCAGGCTCGATGGCGGGCGCGGATTCATGGACACCCAGCGCGTTCAACAGGGCAGCGAACTTCGCTGCGGTTTCGGCCACTTCGGCCTCGGGCTGCGAGTCGGCGACGATGCCAGCGCCGGCATACAGGCGCAGCTGGGTACCCTGCAGGCGCGCGCAGCGGATCGCCACGTACCAGTCGCCGTCACCCTGTGCGTCCAACCAGCCCACGGCGCCGGCATAGAAGCCGCGCGGCACCGGCTCCAGTTCGCGGATGCGCTGCAGCGCCGCCAACCGCGGCGTACCGCAGACCGCCGGCGTGGGGTGCAGCTGCGCCAGCAGTTCGGCGGCCGGCGTCTGCGGATCCTTCAGCGTGGCGTGGATGCGGGTTCCCAGATGCCACATGCTGGCGGTGGCATGCAGCACCGGGCGCGGCTGTGCATCGATCTGGCTGCAGTACGGTGCAAGGCCCTCGACGATGGCTTCGACCACATGGCGGTGCTCGTCGTGGTCCTTGGTCGAGGCCAGCAGCGCCTGCGCGGCACGCTCGTCCTCGGCGGCATCGGCGCTGCGCCGTGCGGAACCGGCCAGCGGATGCGACAACAGTTCGGCGCCACGCTTGCGCAGCAGCAGTTCCGGGGTCGCCCCCACCAGCCACGCCGGCGCCTGGCCCAGCTCCACCGGCAACGGCACCGCGTAGGTCGCCACCGAAGGATCCGCGCCCAGGCGTGCCAGCAGCACGTCCGGGGACAGCGCCTGGCGGGTGTGCGCCAGCAGGCTGCGCGCCAGTACCACCTTGTGCAGGTTCTGCTCGGGCGCACGCAGGACCTGCACCGCCGCGGCAACCGCTGACGCATAGTCCTGCGGCGCAGGCTCGGCCTTCAGGGCACCGTCCAGCGGCGGTGCGGCCTGCGGCTGCAGTGCCAGCGCCGGCAGCAGGCGCTCGGGCTGGTACAACGCATCGTCCGCACGCGGTTCGAACGGCACCGCGCCAACCAGCAGGCCCGGGCCGCCACGCTGTTGGGCAAAGAATTCCGAGACGCGCTCTGCCAACGTCGCCAGTGCACCGGCCGGCAGCGCGGCGCGGCAACCGCGTGCGTGCACGTGCTGGCCAGCGTGCTGCAGCAGGAACAGCGACGCGTCGTCGGTGCTCTCCAGCGCTGCTGACGCAGTCTCCGGCCACGTGCCCTGCATCAGGGAATCGTTCATGGGGTCTCCTTCATCCGATGCGCTGCGGCCAGCGCGCACAGCAACAGCAGCAGCGCGCCCACCAGCAGGTAAGGCAGGCTGGGCCCGCCGCGATACAACAGCGTGCCGAGCATCGGCCCGGCCACCATGCCCAGCCCCTGCGCGGCCGCCACGGTGCCGGCGGCGGCGCCCTGCTCGTGCGCCTCCACCGCATCGGCGGCCAGCGCCTGGAACGAAGGGAATACGAAGCCCATGCCGAATGCGGCCAACGCATACGCCGCCGGCAACTGCCAGGCCTGCTGCACGCCCGCCACCGAAGCAAAGCCGATGCCGGAAATGAGGGCGCCGAGGACGATCCAGCGGCGTGGGTGTACCTCCAATTTCATCACCAGCGCCTGCGCCAGGATCAGGCCGACGCCGACTGCGGTGAGTGCAATGCCGGCCATGCGCGCGCCCGCAGCCGCATCCAGGCCCAGGCGATCAATCGCGAAGAAGCCAACCGTCACCTGCGCGATGGTCACCGAAACCATGGCGATGAACGCTGCCAGCTGCGGCAGGCGCAACCGCGCGTCGAGGCGACTCATCGGCGCCCGGCGCTGTGCGGACGCGCCCTCCACGGGCGCTGTAGCCGGCAGCCGCCAGGCCAGCAATGCCAGCGCCAGCAGCGGCAGCAGCGCGGCCACGTACAGCGCCAGCGACAGGTTCGTGTAGGCCAGCCAGCCTGCGGCGGCCGGGCCGAGCACCATGCCCAGCGCGTTGGCGCTGCCCAGGCGGGCGAGGAATTTCGCACGCTGTCCGGTCGGTGCCTTGTCGGCGATCAGCGCAGCTGCGGTAGGAGGTACCGCCGCGTAGAACAGGCCGATCAGGCCACGCGCACCGACCAGCACCAGCACCGATACCAGAACGGGTGGCACCGCCTGCAGGGCAACGTCGATGAACACTGCCAGCGCGATGTAGACCACGGTGTAGGCACTCATCGCCAGCATCAGTACGCGCTTGCGGCCGATGCGGTCGCTGAGCTGGCCCCAGGGGCGCGCAGCCAGCATCCACAACACGCCCGCGGCGGTGACCGACAAGCCGGCATGCCACTCGGACAAGCCGAGCATGCGGACCACTGGGCCGATCACAGCGACGAAGGACATCATCGCCATGGTGCCGATCAGGGCAGCCAACACCAACGCCGGCAAGCCGGGAACGACGGGACGTGCGTGCATGGAACACCAGCCGTAACAGGAAAGGATTGGCCGGGCGCGTCTACACGCCCCGCCCGGCATCCGTCCTACTCAGGACCGAACGCCATCCTCAAATGATAACGGCTCGTATTTGCATTTGATACCCATTCTCTTGAATGGGCATGCAACAGTAGGTTCAGCGCATTGCACGCAGGCCCAACAGGCCACGGCGCTTGAACCACCATTCCAGCGGCAGCGTCACCAGCGGCGGGATCGCCGCCAGCAGCGCCAGGGCACTGGCCCACCACGGCCAGCGCAGGCGCACTGCCACAAACAGGGTGACTGCCACATAGACCAGGAAGGCCACGCCGTGCAGCGGCCCGAACAGCTTCACCAGCGCGACGTTGGCCATGGGGCCGTACTTCATCCACATGCCGATGAGCAGGCCGGCCCAGGTCACAGCCTCGATGAAAGCGACCGCGGCGAACAGGCGTCCGGTCGGGTGCATGGGGGAACGTTGGGTCACGCGGGGCTCCGGCATCGGGGTATCAAATGCGAATGATACGCAGATGCGAACGTTCCGGACACCGGCGGGTAGCGCCGGGCCATGCCCGGCGAGCGCAGCGGCGGCAACGATAGGGCGTGTCCACCAAGGTGGACACCTACCGGAGCATATGCGGCAGAACCTGCTCACCAATCTCGCGCAGCACCGCGTCCATCGGTCGCCCGTTGTCGACCAGATTGAACATCACATGCGCCACGCCCTGCGCATGCACGCGCAGCAGATAGTCACGCAGGCCATCGCGGCCGACCTTCAGGCCCAGCGGGAGCGGCGCGGCTGGCGCCTGCGGATCCGCCTGCAGATCCAGCACCATCGACTGCACGAACGGCTTGCCTGGTCCACCGCGCTGCACCAGCGCCTGCTGCCACAGGCCGATGCGTCCTTCCTGCGCGGCCTCCTCGCGGTGATAGGTGGCCCAGCCTTCGGCCTCGCGCGCGATCCACTGCAGGCTCTGCCGCGCGGTACCCACCACCAGCATCGGAATGCGCGCTGCCGGCGCCGGCAGCACGTCGAAGCCACCCGTCGCCTGCAGTACGGCGGTCCGCTCATCGGCCTCCGGTGACAGCGCCGCCCGCAGCAACGTCCAGCGTTCCCGGAACGTCGCCGCCCTGCCCTCCAGATCCTCGCCGAATGCGGCGAATTCTTCCGGGCGGTCACCCGAACCCAGGCCCAGTACGAAGCGTCCGCCGCTGATCCGGTCCAGGCTCAAGGCCGACTTCGCCACCTGCAGCGGCTGACGCAATGGCAGCACGATGGCTGCGCTGCCGACCACGATGCGTTCGGTCGCGGCAGCCAACATGCCCAGCCACAGGAACGGCTCATCCAGCGCGCTCGCTGTCGCGTCCGGACCCTGCGGCACCATCAACGGCACGTCGCGCGTCCACAACGCGGCAAAGCCCAGGTCATCGGCCAATCGCGCGATGCGTCGCGCCTCGTGCGGATCGGCCAGCCCATGCGACGCCACCGGCGTCATCAGGCCCAGGCTCAGGCCCTGTTGCGGAAACAAGGCCGCGTAAGCAGGATTGAAATCACTCATGCCGCCAGCTTAGCGTGCAGGCCTGCGGCGACGATGACGTGCCGCCCACCACCGGAAGAACACTGCATGCCGAAGATTCGCCCTGCCCACGCCGATGACCTGCCCGCGATCAGCGCGGTGTGCCTGGCTGCGTTCAATGCGGCGGTCGCGCCTTCGCTCGGCGCGGCCGGCATCGCCACCTTCGTCAGCGTCGCCGCTGCCGAAGCGTTCGGCGCGCGCCTGCAGGGCGACAACCACATCCTGGTGGCCGAGCAGGACGGCCACATCGTCGGCATGATCGAACTGAAGGAAGGCCGGCATCTTGCGATGCTGTTCGTCGATCCCGCCTGCCAGGGCCAGGGCATCGGCCATGCCCTGTTCGAAGCGGTGCTCCCGCAGGTGCGCGAGCCGGTCCTGAGCGTGCGCGCCTCGCTCAATGCAGTACCGACCTACCTGCGCTATGGCTTCGTGCTGGACGGCGACGTCGGCGAGTTCAATGGGCTGGTGTATCAGCAGATGGTGCGGGCAGCGGCCTGAGGGCATCCGCCCGGCAATGCCCGGCGGGCGTCATGCCCTGCAGCACGCCCGTCATGAGCAAACTGAATCAGCAGGCTCCCCGGCCATTCTTACAATGGCCTGTCCCCCTGCCCTTCGAGATGCTGCCGATGCGCGTCGCGCTTTCCGTGTTGCTGCTGGCTTCGGCGCTGAGCGCCTGCACCCCGGCCCCGGTTTCCACCGCCAACTCCGCCGAGGCACCCGCGCCGGCCACGGCCATCGCCTGGCGCCAGGGCGATGTGGACGATGCCTTCGCCGAAGCCGCCGACAGCGGCAAGCCGGTGCTGCTGTACTGGGGCGCCGTCTGGTGCCCGCCGTGCAACCAGCTCAAGGCGGGGCTGTTCAAGGACCCGGCCTTCATCGCGCTGACCAGCAAATTCGTTCCCGTCTATCTGGATGGCGACGAGGAAGGTGCGCAGGCCTGGGGTGAGCGCTTCGGCGTACGCGGCTATCCGACCCTGATCGTATTGGACCCACAGCGCAACGAAATCACGCGCGTGGCCGGCGGCAACGACGCCGCCGAACTGACCCGGGCATTGACCGTTGCCGCAGGCCGCCGCAGTGCTGTTGCCGCCACCCTGGCCACCTCGCTGGCGACGCCGGACCGCCTGGCCGCCGAAGACTGGCAGGTACTGGGCGACTACGGCTGGGAAGTCGACGCCAACCGCCTGGCCGGCGAGCGCAGGAGCCAGGATGTGCTGCGCCAGTTGTCCAAGGCAGCACCCGACGCTGCCCTGCAGCGCCGCTTCGCCCTGCTGGCCTTGGCAACGGCCGAAAAGCCCGATGCCTCGCCCACTGAAGTACGCGAGCTGCTGCAGGCAGTGCTGGCGCAACCGGCGGAAGTGCGCCGCAACCGTGAGTTGCTGGGCTATGCAGGCGTGCAGCTGGTCAAGCAGGCCAGTGCCGGGCCGGCCACCAGCAACACGCTGGGACAGCAGCTTCTGGTCGCACTGGAGCGCGCAGATGCCGAGCGCGGTGATCGCGCCGACGACGCATTGTCGCGTGCGCTGACCGAAGTATCGCTGGCCCGCCAGCAGCAGCCGAAGGGTGGATTGCCCGCCGCGCTGGTTGATCGGGTCAAGCAGCGCGTGGCCGCTGCCGATGCCGCCGCCACCGATGCGCATGCGCGTCAGGCCACGATCAGCAGCGCGGTCTATGCCCTGCGCGAGGTTGGCGACGACGCAGGTGCCGAGGCACTCTTGCTGGCCGAGCTGGAGCGCAGCGAACAGCCGTACTACTACATGCCCGAACTGGCCGAACTGGCCGAGCAGCGCGGCGACACCGCCGGTGCGCTGGAGTGGTTGAAGCGTGCCTACGACGGTGCCCAGGGCCCGGCCACCCGCGTGCAGTGGGGCGTGCTGTACGTAGAGGGCCTGCTGAAGCTGGCGCCGGACGACGCACCACGCATCGAGCAGGCCACCGCCTCGCTGATCGCCGAACTGGAAGCGCAGCCGTCGGGTTACCACCAGCGCACCCGCCAGCGCTTCGAGCGCCTGGCCGGGCAGTTGAAGACGTGGAGCGGCAAGCACCAGGGTGCGGAGACGCTGGCGCGGTTGCAGCAGCGGATGCAGCAGGCGTGCGGTGACCAGGTGGATGGCGCCTGCAAGGATTGGCTGAGTTGAGTTGATGAAAGCGCTGGCGGCGGGTTCGCCTGCCGGCGCTTTTGTTGATACGTGTGGGAAAGCGGGCTCAGTAGTGCCAGCCCATGGCTGGCAGCTCGCATTGCATGAATGCTGCCAGCCATGGGCTGGCACTACTGAACCCGCTCTTCCTCTTGCCTTTGACTCCGTCTCCGCACCTGCAACACGGAATGAATCAAGGCGCCGTCAGCGCAGGCATTTCACCCCCGCCCCTTGACCTCAACCAATGTTGAGGTGCGATAACAGTCTCCCCACGGCCAGCTCTCTGGCCTTCCCCACGGAGATTGCTTCGATGTCGTACTCGCTTCCCCCGCTTCCCTATGCCTACGACGCCCTCGAGCCGCATTTCGATGCGCGCACGATGGAGATCCACCACAGCAAGCACCACCAGACCTACGTCAACAACCTCAATGCCGCCATCGAGCAGGCCGGTATCGCCGAGCAGCCGGTCGAGGCGCTGATCGCCAACCTCGATGCGGTACCCGAGGCGCAGCGCGGCGCAGTCCGCAACAACGGCGGTGGCCACGCCAACCACAGCCTGTTCTGGACGGTGCTCAGCACCAACGGTGGTGCACCCGATGATGAGCTGGCCGCCGCCATCGACCGCGATCTTGGCGGCTTCGATGCCTTCAAGGACGCCTTCACCAAGGCGGCGCAGACCCGCTTCGGCAGCGGCTGGGCCTGGCTGACCAGCGATCGCGATGGCCGCCTGCAGGTGGAAAGCAGCGCCAACCAGGACAGCCCGCTGATGGGTGCAGCCGTGGGCCTGTCCGGCAACACCCCGATCCTCGCACTGGATGTCTGGGAACACGCCTACTACCTGCACTACCAGAACCGTCGCCCGGACTACATCGGTGCGTTCTTCAACATCATCAACTGGGCCGAGGTCGGCCGGCGCTACCGCCAGGCCAGGGCCTCATGAGCGGCGAAACACTGCCGTACGCCGGGCCGTGGGCGGGGGTCTTCCCCGCCCCGGCCCCGGTGCCGTCGGTCGAGATGCCGCCGCGTGCACTGCGGCGGCTGCTCGGCCACTTTCCTACCGGCGTGGCCATCGTCTGCGCACGTGATGCGCAGGGCAAACCCATCGGCCTGACCATCAATTCGTTCGTGCCGGTGTCATTGCAGCCGCCGCTGGTGCTGTGGAACCTGGCGTTGCACGCGCAGAGCCTGTCCACCTTCCAGCGCGCCACCCGCTTTGCGATCAGCGTGCTCGCGGCCGACCAGGAAGCGCTGGCCCGGCGCTTTGCCGATCCGCAGGTACGCAACCGCTTCGACGGCCTCGCATTGCTGGATGACGACGAGGACGCCCCGCCACGCATCGCCGGTGCGGTAGCGCATCTCAGCTGTACCCGCCACGCACAGTGGCCGGTGGGCGATCACCTGCTGCTGGCCGGCCGCATCATCGAAGTGCACGAGAACGGCGGCGCGCCGCTGCTGTTCCATCGCGGCCGCTTTCAGCCGGGACCGGCCGAGCTGCTGGTGGAGGTGCGCTGATGAACATCGAGGCTCTGGAATGCATGCTGGCCAGCGGCAAGGACGGCGCGCTGCTGCGCTTCGGCCTGGGCAAGGGCTGGCTGGATGCCGGCAATCCGGTGCGCGCAGCGACCCATCTGGGCCGTTGCGTGGTGCTTGATCCGCAGTACTCGGCCGCCTGGAAGCTGCTGGGCAAAGCCTGGCTGGCCAGTGGCCAACCGCAGGCGGCGCGCGAAGCATGGCAACGCGGCTTGAGCGTGGCCGGCAGCAAGGGTGACCAGCAGGCACGCAAGGAAATGCAGGTGTTCCTGCGACGCCTGGACCGCGAACAGGCGGCCCTGGCGAAGGCGGGCTGAGTCGATCAGCCCGCGTTGGCCGATGCCGGTGCGGACATGATGTCCGACATCGGCAGGCGGCGCGGCTTGCTCGGGAACGCGTGGCGCAGGATGCGCCAGACCACCTGGCCGAACTGGCGCGGCAGCGAACCGTTGTTGTAGTGCTGGCCGTAACGGCGGCAGATGTCCTTCACTTCCTTGGCAATGGCCGCATAGCGGTTGGCCGGCAGGTCCGGGTAGAAGTGGTGCTCGATCTGGTGGCTGAGGTTGCCCGACAGCACATTGATCACGAAACCACCGCTGATGTTGGACGAACCGCGCAGCTGGCGCAGGTACCAGTGGCCGCGCGATTCATTGCGCAGGCATTCCTTCGGGAAGGTTTCCGATTCGGCGGTGAAGTGGCCGCAGAAGATGATCACGTAGGTCCAGATGTTGCGCAGGCCGTTGGCCACCATGTTGCCCAGCATCACGGTGAGGAAGAACGGGCCGGCCAGCAGCGGGAAGAACACGTAGTCCTTCAGCACCTGGCGGGCCATTTTTCGTGCCACCGGGCGGGTCTGCATCCACATCGCACGGCCGCTGATACGACCCTTCAGCCAACGGCCCAGGCGCAGGTCCTGAGCGGCCACGCCCCACTGGAACAGCAGCGCGAAGATCGGCGCGATGATCGGCTGCAGCAGGTAGAACGGCTTCCAGCGCTGTTCCGGGAAGATGCGCAGCAGACCGTAGCCGATGTCATCGTCCATGCCACGCACGTTGGTGTAGGTGTGGTGGCGGAAATTATGCGTCTTGCGCCAGTTGTCGGCGGTGGCAACGATGTCCCACTCGTAGGTGTTGCCGTTGAGCTTGGGGTCGCCGGTCCAATCGAACTGGCCGTGCATGACGTTATGGCCCAGCTCCATGTTCTCCAGGATCTTCGACAGCGCCAGCAGCAGCGTGCCGACGATCGCAGCCGGCCACAGCAGCGGCATCCAGAACAGCGGCGAGAACGCCGCCAGGAACAACAGGCCACGGCCGCCCACGCCAAACCAGCGCACGGCGGCAGCCACGCGGCGGATGTAGCGGGTATCGGAAGCGCCAAGGCTGCCGATCACGCGGTCGCGGATCGCATCGAGTTCCTGGCCGAAGGCATGCATCTCGGTGGTGCTCAGAGCACGGTCGGTAGCGCGGGTCATGGCAACGGGTCCTCAGAGATCCAGGGTCAGGTCGGTGGTCGGTGCGCTCACGCAGATCCGCACCGGCTGTGCCGATTCGGACTGCAGCTCGCCGGTGCGCAGGTGGCGGGTCGCGCCACTGACGCGGTCACAGCTGCAGCTGTTGCAGATGCCCATGCGGCAGCCATGCTTGGGCTTGATGCCATGGGCTTCGAGGCTTTCCAGCAACGAGCGGCCACGCGGCACGCTCAGCTGGCGACCGCTGCGCGCAAGCGTCAGCGACACCTCGCCCTCGCTGCTGGCATCGCGAAGCGGTGCCGGCGGAGTGAAAGCTTCGGCCTGGAAGCCGGCCACCTGGTGCGCGAGGCGTTCACGGGCGGCGGCAACGAACCCATCCGGGCCGCAGGCCAGCACATGGCGCTGCACCAGCGGCGTGTCATCGCCAGCCACCTGCAGGTCATGGGTATCGATACGCGCGGCCGGCGCCTCACCCTCGCGGGTGGTCAGCAGATGCACGCGCAGGTTCGGATGCGTGGCTGCCAGCGCCTGCAGTTCATCACGGAACTGCAGATGGGCGTCGGTGCGCTCCCAATAGAACAGGTCCACCGGTGCTGCCAGCGGGCGCTTGCAGGCGTCGCGCAACAGGCTGCGCATCGGCGTGATGCCACTGCCGGCAGCCAGCAGCAGCACTGGCGCGGCGGCAGGCATATGGAACTCGCCGAAGGCGGCATCGAGGCGGAACAGCTCGCCCGGCTGCGCATGGTTGACCAGATGCTGGCTGACCCGGCCGCCCTCGACTGCCTTGACGGTGATCGCCAGCTCGCGCGGGCCCAGTGCCGTCGGGCTGTAGCTGCGCTGCCACAGACGTCCCTCAATCTCCACGCCGAGGGTGACGTGCTGGCCGGCGCGCATGCCGGCCCAGTGCCGGTTACAGCGCAGGACCAGGGTAGCGGCGCCCTCGCCGGCCGGCTCACGCCGGACCAGGCGGGCCACCGGCTCGCGCAGGGTCCACAGGGGATTGAGCTGGCCCGCCCAGAAATCGAACAGCGACGGCGAGACCCAGCGGTACGGAGAGAACAGGGACGGACGGACGACAGCGCTCATGAGCGAACTATACGGGCGCACATACACCTGTGTATACATGTGTATATTGAACCGGATTGGGTATGATTCAGCCTCGCCCCACCGGAACCCCCATGGCCGCCGCCACCGCCTTGTCGACGCCCGAAGATGCCAACAGCCCGGCCCGCCGCACGGTGAGCCGCGAGGATCTGCTGGCCGCCGCCCTGAAACTGATCGGGCCGCACCGCAGCCTGTCCACGCTCAGCCTGCGCGAAGTGGCACGTGAGGCCGGCATCGCGCCGAACAGCTTCTACCGGCAGTTCCGCGACATGGATGAACTGGCCGTGGCGCTGATCGACGCCGCCGGCCGCTCGCTGCGCACCATCATCGGCGAGGCCCGCCAGCGCGCCACCTCCACCGCCACCAGCGTGGTGCGCGTTTCCGTGGAGACCTTCATGGAGCAGCTGCGCGCCGACGACAAGCTGCTGCACGTGCTGCTGCGCGAAGGCGCGGTCGGCTCGGACGACTTCAAGCACGCGGTCGAACGTGAGCTGCACTACTTCGAAGAAGAGCTGCAGCACGACCTGGTGCGGCTGGCCGCACTGGATGGCGCCGTGCTGCATGCCCCGGAACTGGTGGCCAAGGCCATCACCCGGCTGGTGTTCGCGATGGGCGCCACCGCCATGGACCTGCCGCCGGAGAAGGATCCGGAGCTGGTCGAACAGATCTCCACGATGATCCGCATGATCATCGTCGGCGCCCGCACCCCCGCCGCGTTCCGCCGCGGCTGATCAATCTCCCCCTGGGTCGGATCCCTTTCCGCAGGAAAGGGCCCTGCCCCGCACACCCCGACTCCAGCCTTCCACACGGCATCGCCGTGCCGATGAACTGCGGGCGCCATCACAGATCTGTGTCGCAAATGCGCAGGTTGGACATCCTGCACGCGCCATTCACTGTGCTCTCACGCACGCTGAATTATTCAGACCGCGCGCTCCATTCAGTTTGGTGAGTTATTGAACGGGGTTTGAATCCGGCAAGTGCCGCTGCAGTCGTTTCAGATTAATTGCATGGCCCAGGCAAGATCCGATCCGCAAAGTGCCGCCTCCGGCCCTGCGGTTGCAGGTCCCACCCCAATGAGCTTCAAGGAGAAACACCCATGCGCATGATGCAGTTCACGCCGAAGTTTCCTTCCACTTTCGTCCGTTCGCGGTTGGCGCTTGCACTCGCCGGGCTGATTCTCGTGCCCTCCATGGAGGCCGCGGCCGTTGATCTGACCAACGGCGCGTCCGCTACGGTCGTTCCGGGCCATGTCTGGGTCGGGCAGGACTTCACGCTCCGTGGCAATTCGCAGCTGACCGTCGACGGCACTCGCGTCGGCTCAGTAAATTCGCAAGTTTCGACACTCACCCTCAGCAACGCATCCGCCGGCCAGGTCACGTTGACGGATTCCGTCGGCGACATCCGAGACAGCACGCTGGCCGGCCTGAACACCGGTGCCGTACTGTCCAACCCGACATCGACGCGCACAGTCATCGCCATTTCAAACAGCCGCGTCGAAAGTTCTTTCACGGCTTCGCGCATTTCGGGTGGCGGAACCATCCGTGCCTCATCGACGGCCTTTGCTGGCAATGTGCACGGCGTCGAGATGCTGGCGGGCATTCTGGAACTGCGCAGCGGTTCTTCCGTCGTCGGCGCGCAGGATGGCATCTACAGCAGATTCAACGCTGGTGGCCAACCCGCCATCGGCCCGGATGGGTGGTACGTACTTGTCGATGGCTCTTCGGTGGAAGGAACCGCTGGCGCAGCGCTCAGCGCGCAAGCCGTGGGCTCAACTCCGCAGGTCAACCGCTTCATTGTGCAGAACGGCGCCACGCTGAAGGGTGGCAACGGCAACCTCCTGCAGGCCAATGCAGGTGCCCTGTTCGACTTTACCGGCCGAACTTCCACGCTGGCCGGCAATTTCACCATCGCCGATACCGCCAGCGGCACGCTGCGCTTCCTTGATGGCCTCGACCTCACCGGCCGCATCCTCGGTCCGGCCGATGTCATCGTGGACCAGGGCGGCCGCTGGACGCTGTCCGGCGACAGCAACACCGGCAACCTCACCCTGGGTGCAGGCAGCAACATCTTCCTCGGTGCTGCGGGTACGGCGGCCTATCCGCAGCTGACCGTCAACGGCAACTACACCGGCAACGGCGGCACCCTGCACTTCAACACGGTGCTGGCCGGCGACGACGCAGCGAGTTCGCGCATGCACGTGACCGGTGATACCAGCGGTACCACCCAGGTCACCGTCAACAACATTGCCGGTGCTGGCGCACAGACCATCAACGGCATTGCGCTGGTGCAGGTGGACGGTGCCAGCAATGGCCAGCTCGCGCTGCAGGGCCGCGCCATCGGTGGCATGTACGAGTATTTCCTGCGCAAGGGCACTCCGGGCGCCAACAACGGAAACTGGTACCTGACCTCGGCCTACACCGGCAATCCGTGCGACATCAATCCGGCGCTGCCGGAGTGCACGCCGGTGGATCCAGTGGATCCGGTCGACCCTGTGGACCCGGTCGATCCCACCGATCCGGTCGATCCGGTCCCCGTGCTGCGCCCGGAGCCGGGCGCGTACCTGGCCAACCAGGCCGCGGCCGTGCAGATGTTCCAGCTGCGCCGCCATGACCGCGGCGAGCCCGGTTTCGACCGTGCCCGCATCGGTACCTGGGTGCGCGCCGGGCGTGACCAGCTGCAAGCCAACGTGGCCGGCCAGGTCGATGCCCGTACCCACATCAACACCCTGCAGCTGGGCAGCGATGTCTGGCGCTGGGGCGATGGCCGCGGCCAGGTCGGCGTGATGCTCGGCACCGGCGAGGCGACCACACAGGCGGTGTCGACGCTGAGCGGTTATGGCACCCGCGGCAAGGTCAAGGGCAAGTCGGCCGGTGTCTACCTGGGCTGGGTGCAGGATGCACAGAGCAGTGCCGGCCTGTATGTGGACGGCTGGCTGCAGGCGGCGCGCTTCGACAACGAGGTGCAGGGCGAAGGCATCGCCCGCGAGACCTACGACTCCAGGACCCGCAGTGCATCGCTGGAAGCCGGTTATGCCTGGGCCATCCGCAGCACTGAGGCCAGCATGCTGTACCTGCAGCCGCAGGCGCAGCTGACCTGGACCGACTACGACGGCGACAGCCTGGTCGAAAACAATGGCACCACGGTCGAAGACGGTCGCGGCGGCGGCCTCAACAGCCGCCTCGGCGTACGCCTGTTTGGCCAGAGCACGCTGCAGGGCAACCGCGTGCAACCGTTCCTGGCGGCGAACTGGCTGCGTGGGCAGCGCGATGAGGCCATGCGCTTCAACAGCGAGTCGTTGAGCGCGAAGACGCCGGAGAACCGCTACGAAGTGCAGGCCGGTGCCCAGCTGCAGCTGGGCCAGCGTTGGAGCGCATGGGGTGACCTGCGTGTGCAGCGTGGCGACAGCGGCTACCGCAACCATGGTGCCCAGGTGGGTCTGCGCGCCGCCTGGTAAGGCCAACGCCGCCCCGGGCCCAGGCCCTGGGCGCCGTTCCTCAACTCCCCTCGCACCCTGCCTGGCATGACATCCGGCAGGGTTCCGGCGCTTATTTGTAATGTTATAACAACGTCGTCCGCGATGTTCTGATCCCGCTTTCGGCTTCGTGATTGCACGGACTTATTTATATAGCCATTGCTATATCTATAACCCTCTGCTTTCATATGCGTCAGCCAGGTCGCCCTCGCCGCCTTTCCTCTCCCAAGGACGACGCCTTCATGCCCGTTGCCACACCCCTCTTCCATCGGCTGCCCCTGGCCGCCGCCATCGCCCTGACCCTGCCGCTGCCCGCACTGGCCGCCACACCGAAGCCGACCGAGCTGGACCGCGTGCAGGTGAAGGTCAGCACCGCCACCCGCAGCGAGCGCCTGCTGTCCGATGTCCCGATCCGCACCGAAGTGCTGCGCAAGGAAGACATCGCGCTGCGCGCGGCCACCGACTTCTCGCGTGCCGCCGAGCTGATCAACGGCCTGCGCGTGGAAAGCAACTGCCAGAACTGCAACACCAGCGAAGTACAGCTGCTGGGCCTGCCCGGTGCCTACAACCAGCTGTTGTTCGATGGCATCCCGCTGCTGTCCACGCTGGGCAGCGTGTACGGCCTGGAACAGATCCCGGCCGGGTTCGTCGACCGCATCGAAGTGGTCAAAGGCGGTGGTTCGGCGCTGTATGGGCCGGGTGCGGTCGCCGGTGTGATCAACCTGATTCCGCCGCTGCCGGCGCGCAGCGGTGGGCATGTCCAGGCCGGTGTGGATGTATTGAAAGGCACGCCGCAGAAGAATGCCGACGTGCGGCTCGATCTGGTGGCGAAGGAAGCAGACGCCGGCCTGTCGGTGATTGCCCAGCGCAACTGGAACAGCGGCATCGACTACAACGGTGACGGCTACACCGAAATCACCCGCAAGAACCTCAAGGTCGGTGGGCTGCAGGCCTGGTATGCGCCCACGCCGGGCACGCGGCTGCGCCTGGACCTGCAGGTGACCGATGAAACCCGGCGTGGCGGCAACCGCCTGGACCAGCCGGAATACCTGGCCAATATCGCCGAATCGCTGGATACAAAATACCGCCGCGGCAGCGTGTCGTGGGACCAGGAAGTCAATGCCGACGTCGATTTCCGCCTGGCCTACGCCTTCGCCGACATCGACCGCGACAGCTTCTACGGCGGTCTGGGCGACGTCGTCACCGATCCGTCCGCGCCCGGCTATGACCCCTCGCAGCTGGACCCGAACGTGGCCGGCAGCGCGGCCTCGCGTTCGTGGCGCCAGTACGGCCGCACCCACAACCCGCTGCACTACATCGACAGCCAGTTGAACTGGCGGCTGGGTGCGCACGCGCTGGCCTTCGGCGTGCAGTACAAGCACGAGGCACTGCGCGACGACAACCGCACCGGTGACGGCCAGCGTCTTGCGGTACTGGAGGACGCCACCTTCCACAACCTGGGCGCCTTCATCCAGGACGAGTGGAGCCTGCGCGACAACGTCGACCTGGTGCTGGGTGCACGCGTAGACAAGAGCTCGGAGCTGGACAGCGCGGTGTTCTCGCCGCGCATCGCGCTGGCCTGGCAGGCCACGCCCAACCTGAAGTGGCGTGCCGGCATCGCCACCGGCTTCCGTGCTCCGGAGATCTTCGTCGAGGACGTGCATGTCGACACGCTGGGGGGCGAGCAGGTGCGCGTGCGCAATACCGATGGCCTGAAGGAAGAGCGCGCGTTGACCACCCTGTTCGGCTTCGACTGGCGATCGGACCCGGCCAATCCGGTGTGGAGCTGGGATGCCACGGCCTCCTATGCACGCATCCGCGACACCTTCGCGCTGGGCGAGATCCAGCGCGGCGATGACGGCCAGCTGAGCCAGCTGCGCTACAACGCGTCCGGTTCCAATGTGCTGGGCGCGGAAACCAACCTCGGCTGGCAACCCTCGCCGCAGTGGCGCCTGACCGCCGGTGCCTCGTGGTACCGCTCGCGCTTCCGCGAACCGCAGCGCATCTTCGACGACACCGGTGATGGTGGCGACACCGTGATCGAAAGCCGCGACTACCTGAAGACCCCACGCTGGACCGGCCTGGCCCAACTCAGCTGGATGCCGGCCGAGCCGTGGGAGACCTTCGTCGCGCTGCGCCACACCGGCCCGATGTCGGTGCTGAACAACCGGCTGGGCGAGCTGCACCGTACGCGCTCGTTCCTGGTCACCGATCTTGGTGCACGCTGGCACCGGCATCTGGGCGCGCAGGCGCAGCAGGAGGTATCGGTGGCCGCAGGCGTCAAGAACGTATTCGATCAGCGCCAGAAGGATCTGGAGGTGGGCGCGCTGCGTGACAGCGACTATGTCTACGGGCCACGTTTCGCGCGCTCGTGGTACGTCAACCTGCGCTATGCGTTCTGAAGCACTGCGAGCGCTGTTGCTGGCCTGTGCCTTGGTGCTGGCCGCACCGGCGATGGCTGCGGACCTGCACGCGCAGGTCTCGGCCTCGCTGATGCGGCCGGAACAGCGCTCGCTGCGACCGATGCAGTGGACGCCGCCGCCGAAACTGGTGGCGCTGTACTTCGGCGCCGACTGGTGTGCACCGTGCCACGCCTTCGTACCCACACTGCGCAGCGTGCGCGACGCGTTGCGCGAGGCCGGCGCCGATACCGAAGTGGTGTACGTCAGCCTGGATGAGAGCGAGAGCGCGCTGCGCCGCTACATGCATGCACAGGACATGCCGTGGCCGGTGCTGGACCCGCGCCGCGCCGCGCGCATGCCCGCGCTGCAGGCATTGGCCGGGCTGGCACCGCCGAACCTGGTGCTGATTGATGCCGACGGCCAGGTGCTGGCCAATGGCTGGCAAGGCCGGCGCTATGAAGGCCTGCAACCGGTGTTGAAGGAATGGACGAAACGGGCCTGCGCGCAGGAACAGGCGCGCTGCCCCAACGGCGCCATCCAACCACGGTAGCGCCGGGCCATGCCCGGCGAAAGGCATGAACACGGCGACGCGCCCGCCGGGCATGGCCCGGCGCTACCGTTACGGCGCCCCGCCCTCGGCCTTGCGCACGAACGCCTCGAACAACGCCAGCGTCTGTTCGCTCACGTGGTGCTCGATGCCCTCGGCATCGCGCCGCGCGGTATCCGGGTCCACGCCCAGCGCCAGCAGAAAACGCTCCACGGTCTGGTGGCGCTGGCGGCTGGCATGGGCCAACGCCTCGCCTTCCGGGGTCAGGAACACGCCGCGGTACGGCCGCTGCACCACCCAGCCATCGCGCGCCAGGCGCCGCAGCATCTTCGCCACGGTGGGCTGGGCCACGCCCAGGCGGGTGGCAATGTCGACCTGGCGGGCTTCGCCACCGTCGGCCAGCAGGTCCGAGATCAGCTCGACATAGTCCTCCACCAGCTCCATCCGGTGCGCCTCCCGCACTTGCCGGAAGCTCTCGACCTGGCGCTCGGCCTCGATCAAGGGGGTGCTTTTCAGCGATGTCGAATCGTCGGTCTTGCCCACGCCTGCGCCTGTCCTTCCGGGGTGATCCGGTGTTGAACCTGAATTCTGGACCAGTAACGCGATAAAGACGATTGTTTCACATTGCTAATCACTATAGCAGGAGCTATATTCGGACCCATGAACACCCTGGCACCCCGCGACCCTTCGGCCTCCACTGCGGCCAGCCTGGGCGCGCTCAACGCCTCGGTGGCGGTGCCCGACAAGGGTCACTGGTGGTTCCGCCTGCTGGCCTTCCTCGGCCCGGGCTACATGATCTCGGTCGGCTACATGGACCCGGGCAACTGGGCCACCGACCTCGCCGGCGGTTCGCGCTTCGGCTACCTGCTGCTGTCGGTCATCCTCATTTCCAACCTGATGGCGGTGATCCTGCAGGCGCTGTCGGCACGGCTCGGCATCGCCACCGGCATGGACCTGGCCCAGGCCTGCCGCGCGCGTTACCCGAAGCCGGTGAACCTGGCGCTGTGGGCGCTGTGCGAGGCGGCGATCATCGCCTGCGACCTGGCCGAAGTGATCGGCACCGCGATCGCATTGAAGCTGCTGTTCGACCTGCCGCTGCTGTGGGGCGCGGTGATCACCGCCCTGGACACGCTGCTGGTACTGCTGCTGATGAACCGCGGCTTCCGGGCGCTGGAAGCCTTCGTGATCGCGCTGCTGATGGTGATCTTCGGCTGCTTCATGGTGCAGATCGCGCTGGCCGCACCGCCGGTGATGGACGTGCTGGGCGGATTCATTCCGCGCGCGCAGGTAGTGACCGATCCTCACGCGCTGTATATCGCCATCGGCATCATTGGTGCCACGGTGATGCCACACAACCTGTACCTGCATTCGTCCATCGTGCAGACCCGCGCCTACCCGCGCACCGACGAGGGCCGTCGCAGCGCCCTGCGCTGGGCAGTGACCGACAGTACCCTCGCGCTGACCCTGGCATTGTTCATCAACGCCAGCATCCTGATCCTGGCGGCGGCGGTGTTCCATGCCAATGGCCGCTTTGATGTGGAAGACATCGAGCAGGCGCACCAGCTGCTGGCGCCGATGCTGGGCGTAGGCGCGGCGGCGACGTTGTTTGCGGTTGCCCTGCTGGCCTCAGGCCTGAATTCGACGGTGACCGCCACGCTGGCCGGCCAGATCGTGATGGAGGGCTTCCTGCATCTGCGACTGCCGCCGTGGCTGCGTCGACTGATCACGCGCGCACTGGCGATCATTCCGGTGGTGGTGGTGATCATGCTGTTCGGCGACCAGGGTGCGGTGAAGCTGCTGGTGCTGAGCCAGGTGGTGCTGTCGATGCAGCTGCCGTTCGCGATCATCCCGCTGGTGCGGATCGTGACCGACAAAGTGACCATGGGAGCCTTGGTCGCACCGCGCTGGCTGGGCAGCATCGCCTGGGTGATCGCCGTGGTGATCGTGGCGCTGAACGTGAAGCTGCTGGTGGATACCTTCAGCGGCGGGTGAGACCACATGGCGGGGTCGGATCCCTTGCCGGAGGCAAGGGCTCTGACCCCGTCGATCGAAAGGCAACCGGGCATGGGCTCGGCTCCAGTAGATCCACGCCATGCGTGGATGCCTTTGTTGTCCCATGGAAATCTCGAGCAACAGCAGAGCTGGTGTCGCCTTCAGCCTACAGCGGAAGACCCATCCCGGTTAACTTGCCTCCTGTGCAACACCCCAGGACAAACACTTGGCAAGGGCAACCGTGTGAACTGCATTGAAGAACTGATCGGCATGATCCGATCCAGCTCCAGCCATGCGATCAGATCACCTGCCGCAGCACTTCCCGTACTTGAGGGGCCGCTGGCGTACCCGGCAGATTTGCAGCACTTCTATCGCGAGTGCGGCGGCGCCCTTCTGTACGCAAATGACCCAGAGGTCATTTCGTACAATCTGTTGCCGCCCGAAGATATTCGTCAAGCCAATGAAGCCATCGCCAGTGAGCGGTGCGAGGATGACCTGTCCGCAACGTGGCATGTCGTCGCAAGGAGCGATAATGGAGACTACATTTCCATCGATCTCTCCTTGCACCAGCCAGGGCGTTGCTACGACAGCAACCACGAGATCCACGGAGTGGCTGGCAGCTGTCCCAACATCGCCGATAGCTCCACCGAGCTCATAGGGAAGCTTCTCTCCTGCGGTGCGGGGCAGCCCTATTGGGCAGCACTGGACTGCAGGGATGCCTACGATACCGACGCCGGCGCGTAATCCGGAACGCGGGGGGCAGAGCCCTCGCCTACGGCGAGGGATCCGACCCCAGTAGATCCAAGCCACGGGTGGATGCGTTTCATCACACACCGCGCGAAAAGCAGCCGAGCATGGCTCGGCTCTACAGCAAATTCTACGTCGTGCGCCGTTGCAGGGTCAGAGCCCTCGCCTGCGGCGAGGGATCCGACCCCGGTGGATGCCCGCTCTACAAATGCAGCGCGATCGCGGCTTCAATCTGCTGCGGCGACTGGAACCCGGCCAGGCGCGTGCGCTCATCACCGTCACGGAACAACGACAGCGTCGGCGTTTGTCGCAGCCCCAACTCGCGGAAGAACGCCTCACCCAGCACTTCCAGCTGCACGCGCAGCAGGGTCGTGCCCTGCCCCGCCACGCTGTTGGCCACCCGGTGCAGCGACATCTCCAGCATCCGGCAGCCCGGGCACTGCTCCTTATGGAAATCCACCAGCACCCGCGGGTGTTCGGCCAGCAGCTGCTGGAACTGCTCAGGCGTGGTGGCGTCGATGATCTGCATCGGTGTTGCTCCAATAGTGGGCCAGGACCGCGTCGGTCCAGGCCTCGATGGCCCCGGCATGGCGTTCACCATGCGGCATCTGTTCGATTTCCAGCGGCGGATAGTCGCTGCGGAAGTAGCGGATCAGGCGGTGCACGGCGCCGCAGTAGTACTCCTGCCCCCACTGCGTTTCGCCGGTGCCGAACACCGCCAGCTGCCGTGGCCGCTCGCCGCGCTCGGCAATACCGGCCACCCAGGCCTTCATCTCCGCTGGCGTGCGACCGGCGTTGTCGGTCCAGCAGCCCAGCAGCACCAAGTCGGCCTCGTCGGCAGCCAGCGGCGGCGCTTGCCGCAGGTCGTCGGCCTCCTGCCAGTGCACTGCGTGGCCGGCGGCGCGGCAGCGTTCGGCGATCTGCCGGCCGAGCTCGCGGGTGTTGCCGCTCAACGAGGCGACCACCACCAGGATGCTCAGCGCGGCGCCGGGCTCAGAGATCGTCGAAGCCGTTGTCGACGTTGGTCTTCTTGTAACTTGCATTGCGCATCTCGAAGAAGTCGGTCTTGGTTTCAGTGAAGTTGTCGGCGTAGGCCTTGATCCACGGCATCACGTTGTCGGTGGTGTCGCTGTACAGGCGTTCGATGCCGAGCATGCCGGCCATCTTGTTGGCGCGGTACTTCACGTAGCGCACCATCTCGTCCACGTCGATGCCGTCGATGCCATCCAGCACCTCCGACGACCATTGCGTCTCCAGCTCGATGGCATGTTCGAATGACTGGTGCACGTACGCGGTCAGCTCATTGGTCTGCAGCTCCGGGTTCTCGCCGATGATGGCGCGGATCAGCTCGCTGATGAACTTGGTATGCGCCAGCTCGTCGCGGTTGATGAAGCTGATGATCTTGCCGGTGCCGTTCATGCGGTTCTGCCGCACCATGTTGTAGAAGTACGCGAACCCGGAATAGAAATTGATGCCCTCCAGGATCGAGGACTGGATCAACGACTTGAGCAGGGTCTCGGCGGTCTTCTCGCGCATGAAATCGTCATACGCCCCCATGATCGGCGCGTTGCGCTTGATGATGGTCGGATGCGTGCGGGCGATCTCGAAGATGCGGTTCTGGTTTGGCAGGTCGGTGATCGAGGCCAGCACGTAACTGTAGCTCTCGTTGTGGATCACTTCCTGCTGCCCGATGATCGCCGCATTGGCATGCGCGGCCGGGTCGGTGATGTACTCGGCCACGTTGTAGATGAAGCGGGTCTGCGGTGAATCGAGCGTGGCGAGCAGGCCGATGATCGAGTCGTAGGCGTTCTTCTCGCGTGCGTTGAGCTCGCCGTACTGGCGGGCATCCAGCTTCATGTCGACCTCGTCGGGAATCCAGAAGTTGGTCGACAGCTCCTTGTAGGCCCGATAGAACGACGGGTACGGGATGTCGTTCCAGTTGAGGATGCCGCTGGTGCGGCCGTTGATGATGCCGGTGCTGCGGTTGGGATGGCGCGGTTCGAGGATCTTGATGCGATCGAGGGGGGTTGCCATGGTTTTCTGCCTTCGTTCTATTTCTATCGTGTTGCCGGCCAGCGGCCGGCACTACCAAAGATCGCGGGGTTGCCGGCCAGCGGCCGGCACTACCGTGGGGCGCCGGTGGTCAGCTGGAGCACCACTCGCATTCGCTGATGTCGATGTCGTTGGAGCGCACGTAGTACGTGGTCTTCAGGCCTTCGCGCCAGGCACTCAGGTGCAGCTCCAGCAGCGTGCTCGCGCGGATGGTGCTGGGCACGTACAGGTTGAAGCTGATCGACTGGTCGACATGGCGCTGGCGGCGCGCGTTCTGGCGCACGCTGGCGAACTGGTCGACCTTGTAGGCGCCCTTCTCGTAGTACGGCCAGGTTTCCAGCGACAGGCCCGGCGCCGCCACCGGCCGCCGGAAGTCCTTCTTTTCCTCGTAGTAGAACGCGCTGTAGATCGGGTCGATGGAGGCGGTGGAGCCGGCAATCTGCGCAGTGCTCATGTTCGGCGCGACGGCCAGCAACCAGCCGTTGCGCAGGCCGTGCGTGGCGACGTCGCGGGCCAGGCTGTCCCACGCGGCGCCGCTGTAGTCGCGGTCACGGAAGTAGCGCCCGTTGTGCCAGTCGCTGCCCGCGAACATCGGGTAACTGCCCTTCTCCTTCGCCAGCTGTGCGCTGGCCTGGATGGTCAGGAAGTTGATGCGCTCGTAGAGACGGTCAGCCAATTCTTCGGCATCCGGTGATTCCCACTGGATCGCCTGCTGCGCCAGCAGGTGGTGCCAACCGAAGGTGCCGAGGCCGATGGCGCGGTACTTGCGATTGGTGATCGTGGCCTGCGGCACCGGCAGCGCATTGAGATCGATCACGTTGTCGAGCATGCGCACCTGGATCGGGATCAGGCGCTCCAGCACGTCGGTGGCCAGCAGGTCATCCGGCGCACTGATCGCTCGACCGAGGTTGATCGAGGACAGGTTGCAGACCACGAAGTCACCGGCCCGCCGTGTGGTGACGATCTGGTCGCCGCTGACGATCTCCTGGATCATCCGCGTCGGGCTCATGTTCTGCAGGATCTCGGTGCACAGGTTGCTGGAATAGATCATGCCCGCGTGCTTGTTCGGGTTCCGGCGATTGACCTCGTCGCGGTAGAACAGGAACGGATTGCCGGTCTCCAGCTGGCTGAGCATGATCCGCTTGAACAGATCGATGGCCTTCACCGTGCGTCGGCTGATGCGCTCGTCGGCTACCAGTTCGGCATAGCGGTCACGGAAGCTGCCCGCACCGCGCGTCTCATCGTAGAAGTCCTGCAGGTACCAACCCTTGGCCTGCTTCACCTCGTGCGGGTCGAACAGGTACCAGTCGGCGCGACGCTCGACCGCTTCCATGAACAGGTCGGGCACGCACACCGAGGTGAACACATCGTGCGCGCGCAGGCGCTGGTCGCCGTTGTTGAGGCGCAGGTCCATGAAGGCTTCGATGTCGCGGTGCCAGATGTCCAGGTACACCGCCACCGCGCCCTTGCGCTGGCCAAGCTGGTCGACTGAGACCGCAGTGTTGTTGAGCTGCTTGATCCACGGCACCACGCCGCCGGAGGAATTGGCCACGCCCCGGATCGGCGCGCCGCTGCTGCGCACATAGCCCAAGTAGGCGCCGACGCCGCCGCCGTGCTTGGACACGCGGGCGATGTCGGTGTTGGAGTCATAGATGCCCTGCAGGCTGTCGTCCACCGTGTCGATGAAGCAACTGGACAGCTGCCCACCCACCTTGCCGGCGTTGGCCAGGGTCGGTGTGGCCACCGTCATGTACAGGTTGGACAGCGCCCAGTACGCCTCGCCGACCAGCTGCATGCGCCGCTCGCGCGGCTTTTCCTCCTGCATCAGGTACAGCGCAATGGTCAGCCAGCGCTCCTGCGGCAGTTCGTAGACCTCGCGGCTGCGGTCGCTGGCCAGATAGCGCGTGGCCAGCAGGTACAGGCCGTTGTAGGCGAACAGGCGGTCGCGTTCCGGATCGATCATCTCGCCGGCCTGCTGCAGCTCTTCCTTCGAATAGCAACGCAGGATGTCGTTGCTGTAGATGCCGCGGTCGGCCAGGCTTTCCTGCAGGCCAACGTAGGAGCCGTACTTCAGGCCGACATCGTAGAAGCGGTTGCGGCTGGCGCGCTTGTACAGGCGGCGCAGGTAGATGCGCGCGGCAAACTGTTCCCACTCGGGTGCAACCAGATCCACCCGCGATTCAGCCTCACGGATCAGCAGATCGACCAGATCATCGGCGCTGATGCTCGGTTTGCGCTCGACCATCGACTGCACTACGCGGCGGTAGTCGCTCACGTCCAGCTGCGGGAACTCGGCATGCACGGCGTCGATGCTGCGCTGCAGGCGCTCGGCCTCGAACGGCAGGCGGCGGTTGCCGGCCTCCTTGGTGATCCAGGTCGGCACGCGCTCGCCACCGGCGCGCAAGGCGTCGCCAGCGCCGGCCAGATCGGCCACGCGGAAGGTACTGTCGGTCATGGTGGTGAAACTCCAGGCTCGCACGCGCGTTGGCGGTCGATGCCATGGCGGCCCTGAACGCGATACCGGCGCACGGGGCGAACGGGTGGATTGCCAGGGCACGGGAACGTAGGTCGTCGGCATCTGCCTGCGCCTGCGGCCGGTATCCGGGCCGTGGGGGCGACCTGCGTCCGCACGATGGCGGCCGCGTCGACACGGCAAGCCTCAGGGGCGGGCCGCGGGACGTTTGCTGCATGTCCGGCGGCGGCGGCTGACCGGGAGTGACGGCCACAACATAGTGGGGATACCCGAACTCGTCAACACAAGATGCGGTAATCAGCACCTGTCGCGACGATCAGTCGCAGGATGCCGTGTTGCACCTGCGGCGCCTTGTCGACAGCCCCTGCGTCCCCAGTTCGGTACAACATCAACTTTCCCCGGAACACCGCCCATGCGCGCTGCCCAGTACCCCTCCTTCGGCGACCCGGCCGTCGTCCTTGCCATTGCCGATGCGCCCCTGCCCTCGCCCGGCCCCGGCGAGGTGCGCATCCGCACCGTGCTGGCCTCGATCCACAACCACGACCTGCTGACCGTGCGTGGCCTGTATGGCTACAAGCCGGTGCTGCCGGCGATCGGTGGCAGTGAAGCACTGGGCGTGATCGATGCACTTGGCGACGGTGTCGATGGTCTGCAGATCGGCCAGCGGGTTGCCGCCGCCTCGGTGCACGGCACCTGGGCCGAGGCGTTCATCGCCCCGGCACGCATGGTGATTCCGATGCCGGAGGCGATCCCCGACGAAATGGCCGCGCAGCTGATCGCGATGCCACTGAGCGCGCTGATGCTGCTGGAGTTCCTGCATGTCGAGGCAGGCCAGTGGATCGTGCAGAACACCGCCAACGGCGCGGTGGGCAAGTCGCTGGCGATGCTGGCGCGGGCGCGTGGCGTGCATGTGGCCAACCTGGTGCGCAATGCCGATGCGGTCGCGCAGCTGAAAGCGCTGGGCATCGATCATGTGTTCGACACCTCGGTGGACGGCTGGAAGGATCGTGTGCGTGAAGCGACCGGCGAAGCACAGGCCGCGGCCGCGGTGGATTCCATCGGCGGCGATGCCAGCGGCGATCTGGTCGACCTGCTCGGCCACCACGGCACCCTGGTGTCGTTCGGTGTAATGAGTGGCGAACCCATGCGCATTCCCGCCGGCGGCCTGATCTACAAGGAAGCCACGGTGAAGGGCTTCTGGGGCAGCAAGGTCAGCCAGACGATGGCGGTGGAGGACAAGCGCCGGCTGGTTGGCGAACTGCTGAAGCGTGCGGCGAGCGGCGAACTGACCCTGCCGGTGGAGCAGATCTTCGCACTGGACGACATCGCCCAGGCGGCGAAGGCCGGCGCCGGTTCGGGCCGCAATGGCAAGGTGCTGCTGCGTCTTTGATCGGCTGACATTGCCTTCTGTAGAGCCGAGCCATGCTCGGCTGCTTTCCGGCCAGTGTGTGGAGCCGAGCGTAGGCTCGGCTCTACAGGGGTGTGCGGACCAACGGTCCGCACCCACCACAGATCAGTCGGCACCCACCAAAGATCGGTCCGCACCCACCGAATTGGTCTGCCCCAGCGGAGGTACTGACTTTCGTTAAGAACCTGTGATGTATAACTGAATGCGCTTTCGTCATTGGAAGGCGCGCGTGCCTGCATGCGGTACTGACGGCTCCTCCCCCGTTCGGCGTTGTCGCTTCCATGCACCGCACCACCCTGAACCTGCTTGCCGGCGCCATTGCGCTGGGCCTCACCGCCGGCGCTGCCGGCGCCGCTGAATCCGCCGATACCGGCAAGGACAGCACCACCCTTGGCACCGTGCTGGTGACCGGCTCCAACATCAAGCGCAGCGATACCGCCGGGCCCAACCCGGTGCAGATCGTCAGCCGCGAACAGATCGAGCAGACCGGCCGCTCCACCCTCACCGATGTGCTGCGCAACCTGTCGGCCAATGCCGGCAACAGCTTCGACGAGCAGTACACCGGCAGCTTCGCCGCCGGCTCCGCTTCGATCGGCCTGCGTGGCCTGTCGCCGAAGAACACGCTGGTGCTGGTCAACGGCTACCGCGTCTCCAACTTCGGCTTCGCGCTCAATACCCAGGACACCTTCGTCGACCTCAACGCACTGCCGATCAGCGCAGTGGAACGCATCGAAGTGCTGAAGGATGGCGCTTCGGCGGTGTACGGTTCCGATGCCATTGCTGGCGTCATCAACATCATCCTGCGCAAGAACTTCCAGGGCGTGGAAGTGGGCGGCGGCTTCGGTACCGCCACACAGGGCGGCCTGGACGAACGCAAGGCCAGCCTGCTGGCCGGCTTCGGTGACCTCGAACAGCAGGGCTGGAACGTGCTGTTCGGGCTGGACCTGCTCAAGCGCGACCGCCTCGATGGCGACGACCGCGCCTATACCCGCAGCGGCGATTTTCGCGACAAGCCCGGTGGCCGCCTGGCTGGCTGGTCCACTGCCGGTGGCAACTGGCTGTCCAACCCACGCGCGCCGCAGCCGTTCGCCAACTGCCCCGACGGCAGCCAGCTGCGCCCCTACAGCGACTTCGGCAGCACCCTGCCCGGCCAGGCCTGCGCCTTCAACGCGCAGCCGTTCAAGACCCTGCAGCCCGGCGCCGAGCGCCTGCAGGCCTCATTGAGCGCAACCTACCGCTTCAATGACAGCGTCGAAGCGTTCGCCGACGTGCTGTACAGCCACAACAAGGCCGACCAGATCTTCAGCGCGCCGCTGACCGTCGGCCCGGGCCTGCGTGCCTACAACCCGGCCACCGGCACCCTGATCGATGTTCCGGCGGTGCTGCCGGTCGGCCACCCGAACAACCCGGGCAGCACGCCGCTGCCGTTCGAGTACACCTTCTTCGATATCGGCCCGCGCCTGAAGGACAACACGCAGGTGTTCTACCGTGCCCTGGCCGGCGTGCGTGGCAGTGGCGAGCGCTGGGACTGGGAAGTGGCAGCACTGACCTCGCAGAGCGCGCAGCGCGAGTACGTCGACAACTTCGTCAACCGCTACGCGTTCGAACAGATCCTGCGCGATGGCAGCTACAACTTCCTCAATCCATCCAGCACGCCGGGCGCGCTGGACGCACTGCGCCTGCAGACCAAGCGCCCGGGCTGGTACAAGCTGCATTCGTTGAACCTGAAGGCCTCGACCTCGCTGTGGGAGCTGCCGGCCGGTGCGGTCGGCTTCGCCTGGGGCGCCGAGTTCCGCAAGGAATCGCTGGACGCGCGCACCAGTGCACAGGTGCTGTCGGGCACCGAGCTGCGCCCGGCCATCAACGTGGTCAACGGCGAGCGCCAGGTCAGCGCAGCCTATGCCGAACTGAGCGTGCCGCTGCACCGCACACTGGAACTGCAGCTGGCCGGTCGCGGCGACCGCTACGACGACTTCGGCCAGGCGTTCTCGCCGAAGGTGGCACTGCGCTGGCAGCCGCTGGACAGCCTGCTGCTGCGCGGCTCATTCTCGCGCGGCTTCCGTGCACCGTCGCTGCCGGAGATCGCGCCGGGCCAGACCGTCAGCTACGGTTCGGTGATCGATCCGCTGGATCCGCTGCAGCCCGGTGGCAGCCGTGGCGTGACCAACATCCGCACCGGCAATCCGGACCTGAAGGCCGAACGCTCGCGCAACTTCAACGTGGGTGCAGTGTGGTCGCCGGATGGCGATACCAGCATCGGCCTGGACTGGTATCGCATCGAGCAGGACAACCTGGTCAAGCCGGACAGCGCGCAGTTCATCGTCGACAACCCGACGCTCTTCCCTGGTCGCGTGCAGCGTGATGCACAGGGGCGCATCCAGTTCATCACCAACCAGTACGCCAACCAGGGCGAGCTGACCACCTCTGGCCTGGACCTGGACGCCAACCGCACCTTCCGCACCGAGGGCTGGGGCAACTTCACCGTGGCCGGCAGCTGGACCCACCTGCTCAGCTTCAAGCAGCCGCTGGTGGCCGGCCAGGCCCCGTATGAAGGGGCTGGCAACAACCGCCACGGTGCACTGCCGCGTACCCGCGGCACCACCTCGTTGAACTGGGCGGTGGGCGACTGGAGCAGCACGCTGAGCCTGCAGTACGTGAGCGGCTACGACCAGCGTGTGGCGACGGCGACCAGCAACCCCGGACTGCGCGACCGCATCAAGCCGTATCACCAGCTGGACCTGTACGTGGCCTACGAAGGGATTGCGAACACCACGCTGTCGCTGTCGGTGCTGAACCTGACCGACAAGGACCCGCCGTTCGACCCGGCCGGTGGCTCCAACGGCTTCGACATCAGCCAGTACAACCTGCGCGGGCAGTTCGTCTCGCTGGGCGCGCGCTACCGGTTCTGATGCGATATCGGGGTGGCGGTGACGCGCCACCCCGTTCGCGTTGCCGGCCAGCGGCCGGCACTACCATCAACGTGCATCACCGGCTCAGGTGCAGGAACTGCAGGTGCCGTTCGTACTGGCTGATGATGTCGTTGATGATCTGCTTGCGGCTGTAGCCCACCAGATCGTAATCCTGGCTGCCCTCGTACAGATGCACTTCGGCGCGGTAGTACCGCTGGTTGCGCAACTGCTGTGCGGCGAACGATGGAGTCAGGTAACCGCTGAGGATCACCCGGTACAGGAAGTCCTGCTGCTCGCCGTGATTCACCGACAGCTCCATGTCACCCGCCTCGAAACGCGTAGCCACGTCCCAGCCCTGCCCACGCAGCTGCTCGGCCACCGCTTCCATCGCTGGCTTCACCGTATCGTCCATGAAGCGGTAGACCTGGTCCCGCACCGGGAAATGCATGGCCTGGGTCAGGCGCTGCCGCCAGCCCTGATGGTGGCGGTCATCGCCGATCAGGGGCGAAGGCCTGAACTGTTGCGCGCGCTTGCGGTGTGATTCGTCGCTGAAGGCCCGGGTCAGGCCCCACATCATCAGCAACAGCACCGCCGAGAACGGCAGCGACGCCAGCACCACTGCCGATTTCAGCGCATCGATGCTGCCGGCCAACAGCAGGCCCGCGGTCAACACGGCGATCACCGTGCCCCAGAACACACGCAGCCAACGCGGACCGTCATCCTCAGGGCCACCGCCATGCGAGGACAACGTGGAGAGCACCACCGCACCGGAATCAGCCGATGTCACGAAGAAGATGAAGCTGATCAGCACGGTCACCGCGATCACCGCCTTGCTCCACGGGTAGCCGTCCAGCAGCGCATACAGCACGGTCGGTGGATCATCCACCGCCAGCTGCGCCAGTTGCTGCTGGCCGTGGTGCAACACCTGGTCCAGCGCGCTGTTGCCGAAGATCGACAGCCAGGCCAGGGTGAAGCCCAGTGGAATCAGCAGCACGCCGAACACGAATTCGCGGATGGTGCGGCCACGCGAAATACGCGCGATGAACAGGCCAACGAACGGTGCCCAGCCGATCCACCAGGCCCAGTAGAACACCGTCCAGCCACCCAGCCATTCCGGTCGGCCGCCATAGGCATACACATCGAAACTCTTGCCGACCACGCTGCCCAGGTAGTCGCCCAGGTTCTGCATCAGCGTGCTGAGCAGGTACTGGGTGGGGCCGGCGCACAGCATGAACAGCACCAGCGCGATCGCCAGCAGCATGTTGATGTTGGCCATCCAGCGCACGCCCTTCTCCACCCCGGACACAGCCACGGCCACCGCCGCGCCCATCATGCTGACCACCAGGATGATCTGCACCAGGTTGGAGTGCGGGATGTTGAACAGGTGCGACAGGCCCGCGTTGAGGTGCAGCACACCGAAGCCCATGTCGGCACCAATGCCGAACACGGTGGCAACGATGCCCAGCGCGTCCACGGTGTAGCCGATCGGGCCATTGATGCGCTTGCCGATCAGCGGGTACAGCGCCGAACGCAGCGCCAGCGGCAGGTTGTGACGGTAGGCGAAATAGGCCATCGCCATCGCTGCAAGCGCGAATACGCCCCAGCCATGCAGGCCCCAATGCAGGAACAGCAGCTGCATGGCCTGGCGCGCACCGGCCTCGCCGGCGGCCGGGTCACCCTGCGGCGGCTGCATGTAATGGGTCAGCGGCTCGGACACACAGAAGAAAAACAGGGTGATGCTGATGCCCGCGGCGAACAGCATGCCGGCCCAGGAGAGGTAACTGAACTCCGGCTCGTCATGGTCCGCACCGAGCTTGATGCCACCGTATTTGGACAGCGCCACCCCGACCACGAACACCAGGTAGAGGGTCATCGCCAGCAGGTAGTACCAGCCCACATTGAGTGCGGCCCAGTCCTGCGCCTTGACCAGAATGCGTCCCGCACCGAGCGGGAACAGGCTGACGAACAGCGCGAACGCCACGACAACGATCGCCGCGAAGGCGAATACAGGCCGAAGGGTGCGCACCGGGGATTGTTGCGGCTCCAGTACTTCCATGGGGCGGCGTTCTCCGGTAGATCAAAGGGTTAACCGACCGATTGTGGCTGAACCGCAGTGGACAGAGCATGAAGTTGCGACCTGCGATCGCAGGCCGGATCCACCGTTCCGTGTTATCACGCGCGCGCCGATGCGCACCTCGGACCGGCAACGGCGCGTGCGCTACGTGCCACGCGGCCGCGCGCGTACTGTCCAATTACGACATCACATGCACCGCGCACAGTTTGTTGCCGTCCGGGTCGCGCAGGTAAGCCAGGAACAACTGGCGCCCGGCCATGTTGCGGATGCCAGCCGGTTCTTCGATGGCGGTGCCGCCTTGGGCCACGCCCGCGTCCTGCCAGCCACGCACGGCCTCGGCACTGTCGAGGGTGAAGCCGATGGTGCCGCCGTTGGCGTGGCATGCCGGCTGACCGTCGATCGGCGCGGTGACGATGAACATGCGGCCATCCTTGAAGTACACCAGACGGCCCTTGTCATCGAAGACGCCCGGACGTGCGCCCAGGGCACCGAACAGTGCATCGTAGAACCGATGTGCGACATCCATGTCGTTCGTTCCAACGGTGATGTGGCTGAACATGCGGGCACTCCTTGTGGGAAAGAACGCAGTGTCGGCGAGCGCCGCAGGCATCGCAAATCCGTCACCCGTGACCGCTGCCACCTGCGCAGGATTTGTCGTGCACCGCCCGATCACTCTATAATGGGAATCATTCTCATTAATGATCCATGCCGATGGCCGTGCCCGCCACCTCCAGCGCCGCGCTGGCGGGGTTCTACCTCGAACACCATGGCTGGCTGCTGGGCTGGCTGCGCCGCCGCACCCACAACGCCGACTGCGCCGCCGACCTGACCCAGGACACCTTCCTGCGCCTGCTCAGCCGTCGCGTCGACCCGGCCGAACTGCGCCTGCCGCGCGCCTATCTCAGCACCATCGCGCACGCCCTGCTGGTCAACCACTGGCAGCGCGCGGACCTGGAACGCGCCTATCTGGCCGCGCTGGCCGCACAACCGGAGCCGGTGCATCCCTCCGCGGAGGAGCGCACACAGGCGTTGCAGCTGCTGCATGCCATTGCTGACATGTTGTCCGGCCTGGCCGAGCGGCCACGGCGTGCCTTCCTGCTGGCCCGCTTGTCCGGACTGGGCTATGCGGAGATCGGCCAACAGCTGGGCGTGTCCGAGCGCATGGTCAAGAAGTACATGGCGCAGGCGATGCTGCACTGCCTGCGCCTGTCCGGCGACGCGGCGGCATGAGTGTGGCATTGGCCAGCCCGGCGCTGGAACAGGCAGCCGAATGGTTCGCGCTGCGCCAGCAGGGATGGAACGACAGCGACCGGCAGCGCTGGCACGCCTGGTTGCAGGCCGATGCCGGGCATGCCGATGCATGGCACCGGGTCGAGTCGGTCTGGCAATCCTTCGCCCCTCTGTCTGCACCGGCAGCAGCAATGGCGCTCGATGCCGCCGGCCGTCGCCGCCGCCGCGCGCTTCGCGGTCTTGGCGGCGCTCTCGGCGTCGGCGCGGTCTCCCTGCTCGGCCTGCACGGGCTGCGCGAACAACGCGGCCTGCAGACGCAGCGCACCGCTGCCGGTCACACCGGGCATTGGACATTGGCCGATGGCAGCCAACTCTGGCTCAACGCCGACAGCGAAGTGACCGTCGACATCGGCAACGGCCACCGCGCCCTGCATCTGCTGCGCGGCGAACTGCTGCTGAAGACCGGCCACCACCCCGCATTCACCGGGCTGCCCCTGACCGTGCATGTACCCGGCGCGCGCCTGCAACCGATCGGCACCCGCTTCGCGGTCGGGCGCGAAGCGCAGGACAGCCGATTGGACGTGTTCGAGGGCGTGGTGCGCTGCCTGCCGATGTTCGGTAGACCGCTGGATGTGTCTGCGGGAGGCGCGCTGCAGATTGGACCGTTGGGGGGCCTCACAACGGCTGCTGCCGACCCTCTGCGCGGCGACTGGCAGGACGGGCGCCTGCAGGTACAGGACACGCAGCTGATCCGGGTGATCGACGAACTGGCCCGCCACCATCGTGGCTATCTGGGCTGTGATCCGGCACTGTCCGCATTGAATGTCACCGCGGTATTGCCGCGGCTGGACAGCCTGCAGGCCCTGAAACTGCTGGCGCGCGCCCTGCCGATCCGCATCGAGCAACGCTGGCCATGGTGGACCGTTGTGCGTCCGGTTTGAAATGGCGGTTCCCTTTCTGCGCGCTCGGCGGGCACTACAAGGGAACCCATTGCGGATGTTGCCGCCCCCATGAAACTACCCTGCCCTTCCCCTCGCCCGCTGGCCATCGCGCTGTGCCTGGCCCTGGCCACGCCGTGCCTGTTGCCGGCCGCCGCCCATGCACAGGATGCTGCCGCTGCCGTTCGCTGGCAGATCCCGGCCGGACCGCTCGACCAGGCCTTGACCACATTCGGCCAGCAGTCGGGCCTGTCCATCGCTGCCGATGCGCGTCTGACCCGCGGCCGCCACAGCGGTGGCGTGCAGGCCTCGCTCAACACCGAGGCCGCGCTGGCGCAGCTGCTCGCCGGCACCGGCCTGTCGTTCCAGCGTGATGCCAGCGGCGTGGTGCTGCAGGCCGCCCCCGCCACCGATGCCGGCGTGCGCCAGATCGGCACCCTGCGTGTAGCCGGCCAGGCCAGCGAAGGTGCGTCGCCGTGGGGCCTGGCCGATGCCGATGCCGTTTACCGCGACAGCGGCTCGCGCGTGCATCTGGACCACCAGCAGCTGGAACGCTTCCGCGGCCAGTCGATTGGCGATGTGCTGGCCGGCGCAGTCGGCGTGCACACCGGAGACGTACGCAATGGTGGCGCGCTGGACGTCAACATCCGCGGCCTGCAGGGCCAGAACCGGGTGCCGGTGATCATCGATGGTGGCCAACAGGCCATCGATGTCTATCGCGGCTATGCCGGCGTACAGCAACGCAGCTACCTGGACCCGGACCTGATCAGCGCGATCAGCATCGAGAAGGGGCCGAGCCTGGCCGCCAATGCCGCCAGCGCGATCGGTGGCGTGGTCTACATGGAAACGCTGAAGGCCGATGACATCCTCGACGACGGCCAGGACTGGGGCCTGCGCGTGCGCGGCGGCGTGGCCGACAACAGCATCGACCGCACCCGTACGTTCAAGCAGATCGCACGTGGCAGCGACAACCGCAACAGCCTGCGCGACCCGCGCGACTGGAACGGCAGCGTGGCTTTCGCCCAGCGCGGCGAGGACTGGCAGCTGGTCGCGGCCTATGCACGACGACGCCAGGGCAACTACTTCGCCGGCAGCAACGGCGCGCATCGCTACGACGACCAGCATCTGTCCAGCGGCGGCACCGGCATGTCCAGCCAGGCCGTTTCCAAGCTGTACCACCCGGGCGATGAAGTCCTGAACACCCATACCGACAACGAATCGGCACTGCTGAAATTCACCTGGACGCCCAACCCGGACCAGCGCCTGGAGCTGAGCCACCGCTACTTCAATTCGAGTTTCGGTGAAATCATGCCGTCGGCGATCGGTCGCGTGGGCGAGTCCAACGAATGGGTGACCTACGTGGACAAGGCCAACACCATGTTCCAGTTCGAGCCGGGCAAGATGCGGGTCAACGCCACCTCGCTGCGCCATCGTTACCGCCCCGAGGCGCACCCGTGGCTGGACCTGAGCAGCACGCTGTGGTTCACCACCGCCACCAGCCGCATGTTCAACAGCAACATCGCCAACACACCGCTGTTCAAGGACGTGCCCAACGACCAGATGCCCGACACGCTGGGTGAGACCTACGGCCCCGGCCTGCAGTCGGACGTAAAGACCCAGCGCTGGGGTGTGGACAGCAGCAACACCACCCGCTTCAGCAATGGCCTGGGCGACTGGACGCTGCGCTATGGCGCGTCCTTCCAGCACGAAGACACCGCACCAAACTCGCCGGTATTGCCGGTGGACTACAACAACAACCGTTACCTGCGCTCGGGCACGCGCCGCGAGGCCAGCGTCGTCGCCTCGCTGCAGTGGCAGCCGTGGGACTGGCTGTCGCTGACCGCAGGCGGCCGCTTCATCGACTACCGCACCCGCGACCGCAACCGTGTGGCCTTCGTCAGCGAATCGCGCGACCTGCGCTACACCTTCGCGCGCCTGAGCAAGGGTGGCCAGCTGCTGCCGGGCTGGTACAAGGAGTGGTACCCGGATGCACAGGGCAACTACACGTACGACTCGCTGCGCGCTACGCCCTATGGCGACAGCACGCTGGGCCAGACCTACGACTTCGACGGCTTCATCCGTGACCCGCGCGGTGCCAACGGCTTCTACACCAAGCAGATTCCCACCGCCTGGGGCTACAAGCCGGCGATCCGTCGCTCGGGCCACGGCTTTGCGCCCTATGCAGAAGCGCGCTTCAACCTCGACGCGGACATGTTCTTCTACGTGAAGTACGCGCAGGGCTGGAAGATGCCCAGCCTGTTCGAATCGACACTGGGCAACAGCACCTCGGCACCGGTGGCCGACCTGAAGCCCGAGAAGAACCGCTCCTGGGACATCGGCTTCAGCCTGCTCAAGCAGGACCTGTGGCGTGAGGGTGATCGCCTGGCATTCAAGGTCGCCTGGTTCAAGAACGATATCGACAACGCCATCACCCGTCGCTTCGATTCCAGCAACTGGGCGTTCTACGTCGACAACGTCGACAACTACACGGTGTCCGGCTACGAGCTGCAGTCCGGTTATGACGCCGGCATCGCCTACCTGGACCTGTCGGCCAGCTACTACCAGCGCGCGCGCACCTGCGATGCAGCCACCGCCAAGCGCATGCGCGAAGACCCGTATGCGAAGTGGAGCAAGCTGGACACCACGCCGGACTGCGTGGATGGCGGCTTCGGCACCTCGTTCGTCAACGCGCAGAACCCACCGAAGTACTCGATCCACAGCACGCTGGGTTTCCGCCTGTTCGACAAGCGACTGGATACCGGCATCCGCCGCACCTACAACAGCGGCCCCACCCACGAACTGGACAAGCCCTGGAACACCACCGGCTCGACCGGCCTGCAGAACATCTACCTGCCGACCGCGATCTATGACTTCTATGCGCGCTGGCAATTCACCCCGCGCAGCGAGGTTGAACTGGTGGTCAGCAACCTGCGCAACACCTACTACATGGACACGCTGGCAATGAGCCTGATGCCGGGCCCGGGCCGCACCACGCGGCTGAACTTCACCGCACGTTTCTAAGCCCTGCGGATGCGGCAGCGCCCCGGAGAAATCCTCCCCGGGGCGCTTGCTTGCGGCGGCTCACGCTCTGGCAGGTGCCAACCCTGGTTGGCACAGCGACTGAGCACTGGTAGGTGCCAACCTTGGTTGGCACAGCGAAGCGTTACTTCGCAGTACTCAGCAGCAGCACCGCAACAGTGACCAGACCGATGCCGACCCAGCCGATCGGGCGCAGGCGGTTGCCGAACAGCAGGCGGCCGCAGGTGGCGGTACCAATCACGCCGATCGCTCCCCACATTGCATAGGCGGTGGCCAGATCCATGTAACGCACGGCCTGGCCCAGCAGGGCGAAGGCGATCCAGACCAGGACAATCGCACCGACGCCCCAGCGCCAGCGGCGGAAGCCTTCCGACTTGGCGACCATCATGTTGGCGGCGACATCGATCAGTGCCGAACAGATCACGAAAAACAGTGCCAGGGTGTTCATCAGTGCGCCTCCCCGAGGGTGACGCAGACGATGCCGACCACTGCCAGCACCAGGCCGGCCAGCTGCTGCAGCGACAGGCTTTCACCGAAGACGGTGAGGCCGACCACGGTCAGCAGGGTCAGGCCCAGCCCTTCCCACACGGCGTAGGCCACGCCCACGGCAATGCGGCGCACCGACTGCGCCAGGAAGAAGTAGGACAGCGCCAGCGCGCCGGCCATGATCAGATACCCGGTCCAGCCACCATCACGGGCGGCATGGGCCATGAACGAGGTGCCGACCACTTCGGCGACGATCGCCACGGTCAGGCAGGCCCAGGCGACCAGCGCGCCACGGGCGGGAACAGTACGGGACATGTGAAGCTCCTTGCAGGACGGGGACCGCGCCGCCTCATCAATAGATCCACGCCGTGCGTGGGGTCCGGAACGCCCCGCAGACAGGGGCGACGGCGATCAGTATCATCGTCTTTTACGGTGGGATCAAAATGGATTCCATCGACAGGAGCGATGGATCAATGCCCTACTCCCCTGAATCCCTGCAGGCCTTCGTGGAAGCTGCGGCGCTGGGCTCGTTCTCGGCCGCCGCGCGACGCCTGCGCAAGACCCAATCAACGGTCAGTACCGCCATCGCCCATCTGGAGGCCGACCTGGGTGTGACCTTGTTCGACCGCAGCGGCCGCTACCCGCAGCTGACCGAGGCCGGGCGACAGGTACTGGGCCACGCGCAGGAGATCCTTGCCGCCGATGCCCGCCTGCAGCAGCTGAGCGTGCGCCTGGCCGCCCCGGTCGAAGCGCGGCTGACCGTGGTGTTTTCCGATGTCTACCAGCTCGATCCGGAGCAGCGGATCCTGCAGCGCTTCGCCGAGGCGTTCCCGGAGATCGAACTGGAATGGCTGGATGCCGAGGGCGAGGACGTGCTGGAACTGGTCGGCAATGGCCGCGCCGCGCTGGGCCTGCTGCCACGGCAGGAGCGCTATCCGGATGCACTTGTGGCGCGACCGCTGGCCCACCACAGCGAGCTGTCGGTGTACGTGGCGCGCGAACATCCGCTGGCCAACGCCGGGCGTCGCGCCGCCGCGCAACTGGCGCGGCATCGGCAGGTGCGCCTGAGCGCGGAAGTCGATCAATCCCGCGTGGTCACCGGCCTGGCCTGGACCGCCACCGACTATCTGATGGTGATGGAGATGGCCGAGGACGGCATCGGCTGGGCCGAACTGCCGCGTGCACTGGTGCAGCGCTACGACCGTGGGCGACTGGTGGAACTGGTGCTGCCCGGCTGGCCGCGGCGCATCCACAGCGACCTGCTGTGGCGCCGCGACACGCCACCAGGACCGGCCGCACTGTGGTGGGCCGACGCGCTGGGGTGAACCGAAAAAGGGGACGGAGGGGATTAAGTCGTTTGTGGCACAAACGACTTAATCCCCTCCGTCCCCTTTTCATCAACGATGGGCGAGCGCGTAATCCAGCGCCGAGCACACCGCTGCCACCTGTGCATCGTTGCACTGCTGCGGGGTCGCACGTGGGCTGTCCGGGTAGACCTCGGTGGTGGTGGTGTACTTCGCACCGGTAATGCCGGCACACAGGCCCAGCTTCACCAGCGGGTACTCGATCACGCCATGCGCCACCACCGCCGAACCGATGATCTCGCCCTTGTCGTCAGCCGGCGCGATGTGGGTGACCTTCTCCACCGCAGCGATCACCGCCTGCTGGAACGCCGCCTGCGGGGCCTCGCTGTCGTCCACCAGATAGAAGCCGTCGGGAATCAGGCCCGGCTCGAACGGCTTGCCGTCGCGCGCGGCCAGCGCCGGGCGGAATTCGCTTTCATCGCTGTCGGTGGTCTCGTGCAGGTCGATGTGCAGCACGAACTGACCCTTGATCGGTGCGATCAGTTCGATCAACGCGGTCGACTCGCGGGCCGGGCCGTCGGCGCGGAAGTTCCGGTTCGGATCGATCGCATCGAAATTCCAGCGGTTGATACGCTCGAAGCCCCACGGATTCACGCACGGCGCCACCAGCAGGTTGGCCTTGCCGGCATAGTCGGCGGCGTGCTTTTCGAGGAACTCCAGCGCGCCCATCACGCCGCTGGTCTCATAACCGTGCACGCCACCGGTGACCAGGGCAGCCGGCAGCGCCGGGTTCCAGTCGCGGCTGCGCAGGGCGAACAGGGTGTAGGTCTCGCCAGCGTAGTCGAGCTGGCCATAGGCCACCTTGTCGAAGCGCGAAGCCAGCGCCTCGATGCGCGGCAGCACCTCCTCGTCATAGCGACGCAGGCGCTGCTGGCGGCCACGCCACGCCTCCCGTTCCGCCGCTCCCCACGGCTGGCCAGGGGTTCCGACGGGGTAGAAAGCGGCTTGGGACATGGCGGATCTCAGCGAGTCAGGAAGCAATCGGACACTTTATCACCGGGGCATCGGCATGAACCCGGGATGCATTCCAATAGCGAATGGAATCAGCAATAATTCTCATTTACGACCTTCCACAGCCCGCACCGATGCCCATCCACGCCCTGCAACCGGTCCACCTGCCCCTGGCCACCGCCCTCGCCCTGTGCCTGCTCCCGGCCACCTGCGCCTTCGCCCAGGACGGCGCCACCACGCTGGACAGCATCCAGGTTTCCGGCAGCTGGCTGGGCACCGGCCTGCATGACAGCGTCAAGAGCTTTGCCGGTGCACGCACGGTGGTCGACCGCCAGCGCATCGAAGCCAGCGGCGCGGCCAGCATCGGCGATGCCATGCGCCGCATCCCCGGCGTGCAGGTCACCGACAACTCCGGCACGGCCGGCAGCTCGGTCTCGCTGAACATCGGCGTGCGCGGCCTGACCGGGCGCTACTCGCCGCGCTCGACCGTGCTGCTGGACGGCGTGCCGCTGGCGGTGGCGCCGTATGGCCAGCCACAGCTTTCGTTCGCACCGACCAGTCTGTCCAACATCGAATCGATCGACGTGGTACGCGGCGGCGGCGCGGTGCGCTACGGCCCGCAGAACGTGGGCGGCATCATCAACTTCAGCACCCGCGCCATTCCCACCGGCGCCGGCCTGCACGGCGAAGCCGGCGTGCGCTACACCGCCTACGACCACGGCGGCGGCGACAGCACCCAGTACAACGCTTTCCTCGGCGGCACCGGCGACAACGGACTGGGCGCGGCCCTGCTGTACTCCGGCCAGGACGGGCGCGGCTGGCGCCAAGGCAGCGATGACCGCTTCAACGACCTTGCACTGAAGTTCGCCTATGCCATCGACGAGCAGCAGGAGCTGCGCGCGAAACTGTCGTACTACGATGTGCGCTCGCTGACCCCGGGCGGCCTGACCCGCGCCCAGTACGAGGCCGATCCGTTCCAGAACACCCGACCGACCGATTTCTGGAAGGGCCACCGCACCGGCATCGATCTGGGCTACACCAACACGCTGTCGGCCAACAGTGAGTTCGAGGTGCTGGCCTATTACAACGAAAGCAGCCGAGCCAGCTCGCTGATCAATGCCGCCAATACCCAGCTGACCGTGCAGCCGCGCGACTACCGCGTGCTCGGCATCGAGCCGCGCTACACCCAGCGCCTGCACTGGGGCGCCAGCGTGCACGACATCACCGCCGGCTACCGTTTCCTGCGCGAACGTGGCAACGACCGCAGCTACACCGTCACCCGCCGCACCGGCGTGGCCAGCGCCACCAACCGCTTCAACAACGCCACCGACGCCCATGCGTTCTACATCGACGACCGCATCGCCGTCGGCCAGTGGCGGATCACCCCCGGCGTGCGCATGGAGTGGATCGACATGGACCGCCGCCAGGCCGGCGGCACGGCGACCTTCAGCAGCCGCAACGACAAGGCCCTGCCCTCGCTCAACATCGCCTACCTGCTGACCCCGCAGCTGACCGTGTTCGGCAACTACACCACCTCGTTCGGGCCGGTGCAGAACATCCAGCTCAATTCGCAGACCGCCAGCAACCCGCTGAACCCGGAAATCGCCAAGACCACCGAACTCGGTGCGCGCTGGCAGGACGGTGTACTGCGCGCGGAAGTGACCGTGTTCAAGATGCGCTTCGACAACCAGATCCTGCAGGTGCCGGGCATCACCCCGCCGACCTTCCAGAACATCGGCGCCACCGACCACAAGGGCGTGGAGAGCGCGCTGGAGTACCGCTTCGCCGAGGACAGCGCATTGACCGGGCTGGAGCTGTACGCCAACTACACCTGGACCAAGGCGATCCAGCAGTCCGGCGACAACCGCGGTCTGGACGTGCCGTTCTATTCACGCGACACCGACAGTATCGGCGCCCGCTACGCGCTGGCCGGCTGGACCCTCAATGTCTCCAGCACCCACCAGAGCGGCCAGTTCTCCGATGCCGCCAACACCTGGGAAGAAACCGCCGATGCGCGCGTGGGCCGCGTGCCGGGCGTGCGCCTGTGGAATGCACAGGTGGCCTGGCAGGTGCCGGGCCTGGGTGACAGCGAAATCACGCTGGGCGTGAACAACCTGGCCGACAAGCGCTGGTACACCCGCAACGTCGATGGCAACGCCGGCCGCATGGTGGCCGCGCCGCGCACCTTCTACCTGCAGGGTCGTTACCGCTTCTGACGCGGTAATCGCCCGATGCAGTGACGGTGGCGATCACGGTGGCGGCGTATCATGCCGCCACCATGTCACCGTCTGCTTTGCCATCGCGCCTGCATCTGGCCTTCCAGGGCCTGCGCCTGCGACTGCGCGGCAGCGACCTCTGGTTCATCGCACTTGCGCTGCTGGTCGGCCTGATCGCCGGCTACCTGACCCTGCTGCAGTCCGGCATCGCACGCTGGCTGCAGGGCGCCCTGTACGGGCTGGATGAAGGCATGCGCCTCAGCTCCCTGCCCTCGCTGACCTGGACTGCGCTGCTGGTGCTGCCACTGGGTGGCCTGCTGGTCGGGCTGGTCAGCCTGGCCGCGACCCGGCTCAAGCGCCCCCTGCTTGATGCGGTGGAAGCCAATGCCCTGCATGGCGGCCGCATGTCGATGCGCGACAACCTGATCGTGCTGACCCAGACCCTGCTGTCCAATGGCTGCGGCGCCTCGGTCGGACTTGAGGCTTCGTACACCCAGATGGGCGCCGGCAGCGGTTCGCAGCTGGGCCGGGTGATGCGCCTGCGCCGCAACGACGTGCGCATCCTGGTCGGCGCCGGCGCCGCCGGTGCCATCGCCGCCGCCTTCGGTGCGCCCCTGGCCGGTGCGTTCTACGCCTTCGAGATCGTCATCGGCGCCTACACCCCGGCCGCACTGGCGCCGGTGGCCGTGGCCGCGTTGGCCGGCGCGTTCGTGGCCGACCAGGCCGGGATCGAGGCCTACCTGCTGCCCGCCGCCTCGACGATTGATGTCCGCGCCGCCGACTACGCCATCTACGGCCTGCTCGGCTGCTGCTGCGCGATGGTCGGCATTGCGGTGATGCGGCTGATCGCCTCGATCGAGGGCACGGTCAAGCGCAGCCCGCTGCCGCTGTGGGGACGGCCGGTGGTCGGCGGCCTGCTGCTGATTCCACTGGCCCTGGCCAGCCCGCAGGTGCTGTCGTCCGGCCATGGCGCCCTGCACCTGGACCTGACCACGCACCTGCCACTGATCTGGATCGGCGGCCTGCTGACCCTGAAGTGCCTGGCCTCGGGCATCTCGTTGGGCTTCGGCTTCCGTGGCGGCCTGTTCTTCGCCTCGCTGTTCATGGGCACCCTGGTCGGCGCGTTGTTCGCCGGGCTGCTGGCCATGGCCACCGGCGTGCCGGTGATCGACGCCACCTCCGCCGCGCTGGCCGGCATGGCGGCGCTGGCCGCAGCGGTGGTCGGCGCGCCGATGACCATGGCCATGCTGGTGCTGGAAGGCACCCACGACTTCCTGCTGACCAGCGTGGTGATGAGCGCGGTGCTGGTGTCCAGCACGCTGGTACGGCAGTGGTTCGGCTATTCGTTCTCGACCTGGCGCATGCACCTGCGCGGCGAGACCATCAAGAGTGCCCGCGACGTGGGCTGGGTGCAGAACCTCAACGCCGGCCGGCTGATGCGCAAGGGCGTGGCCACCGCCCCGGCCGATCTCGATGCCGCTGCGTTCCGCCAGCGCTTCCCGCTGGGCTCGGGCAGCCGGGTGATCCTGATCGACAGCGAAGGCCACTACGCCGGCATCGTGCAGATTCCGCGCGTCTACGGCGACGGCGTGAAGCCGGAGACCACGATCGGCGAGCTGGCCGAGAACCGGGACGTATCGCTGTCGCCAGCCGCGGACGTGGTCAGCGTGATGCAGCGCTTCGACCAGACCCAGGCCGACGAACTGGCCGTGGTCGCCGCCGACGGCCAGGTACTGGGCGTGGTTTCCGAAGCCTTCGTACGCAAGCGCTACGCCGAGGAACTGGACAAACGCCAGCGCGAACTGATGGGCGAGCGCGTCGAGGACGCCGACTGACCCCGCAAAAAGGGGACGGAGGGGATTAAGTCGTTTTTGGCACTTCCGGGTATCCACGCATGGCGTGGATCTACAACCCATCCACGCATGGCGTGGATCTACCGTCACATGGCCGGGGTAGACTCCGGCCATGCGCTTCATTGAAACCTTCCAGGCCGGCCCCTTCGCCGACACCGTGGTCAGCCTGCTGGCCGCCTTCGTGCTGGGCACGCTGATCGGCGCCGAGCGCCAGTACCGGCAACGCACGGCAGGCCTGCGCACCAACGTGCTGGTGGCCGTCGGCGCCGCCGCCTTCGTCGACCTGGGCATGCGCATCGCCGGCAGCGCCGAGGCGGTGCGGGTGATCTCGTACGTGGTCTCAGGCGTCGGCTTCCTCGGCGCCGGTGTGATCATGAAGGAAGGCATGAACGTGCGCGGCCTGAACACCGCCGCCACCCTGTGGTGCTCGGCGGCGGTGGGCAGCTGCACCGGCGCGGACATGCTGGCCGAGGGCGTGCTGCTGACCGTGCTCATCATCGCCGGCAACACCCTGCTGCGGCCGCTGGTGAATGCAATCAACCGTATTCCGATCAACGAAACCGCCACAGAAGCCACCTACGAGGTGCGCCTGAGCGTGGATGCCGAAGCCGTGCCGCGGGTGCGCGAGCGCCTGGTCGATGCGCTGGAAGCCGCGCAGTACCCGGTCGGTGATGTGCAGGTGGTCGAGCATGCCGACGCGCCCACCGACGTGATCGCGGTGCTGGTCAGTACCGCGGTCAGTGCCGACGAGCTGGACGTCGTGCTGGCACGGATGGAACACGTGCCTGGCGTGCTGCACGCCACCTGGGAAGTCAGTACCCGCGATTGATTCATCCACGCATGGCGTGGATCTACCGAGGTCGAGGTGCAGTAGATCCACGCCATGCGTGGATGCGCTTCTCTCACCCACCCGCCAGGCGCTGTTGTGCCCGCAGCAGCTTGCGGAATGAACCGCACTGCCGCGCATCCTGCGCTTCCGGGCAGGCCGCCGCACGCTGCAGATGCCGGCGCACCCGCTGCAGCTGGGTGATCTGCCGCTGCAGCACATCGGCCTGTGCCAGCAGCGCCTCACGGTCCAGCGAGATACATCCACGCTGCGGCGGCAGCGATGCCCCGATCTGCTGCAGTGACAGCCCGGCCGCCTGGCCGAGACCGATCAGTGCCAGCCGTTCCAGCACCTGCTCGTCGTACTGCCGTCGCAGGCCGCGGCGGCCCAGCGCCTGCAACAACCCCAACTGTTCGTAGTAACGCAGGGTCGAGGCCGGCACGCCACTGCGCTTGACCACCTCGCCGATATCCAGTTCACGCACGGGCTTGACCTCAAGTGACCTTCAAGCGCCAACCTATGGGCGACTTCCCCGCAAGGCAAGACCATGACCCGTAGATCCCCCGTTGATCAGAACACCCTGTGGAACGGCCCCGGCGGTCAGATCTGGGTTGCGCAGCAGGCCATCCTCGACGGCCTGTTCCAACCGATGGCCGACCTGCTGGTCGACGAGCTGCCCGGTACCGTCACGCAACTGCTGGATGTCGGCTGCGGTACCGGTGCCAGTCTGCTGGCATCTGCTGCGGCATGTCCGGCTGCGCACTGCACCGGCCTGGACATCTCCGCGCCGATGCTGGCACTGGCCCGTCAGCGCGCCGAAGCCGCGGGGCTGGATGCAGACTTCATCGTCGCCGACGCGCAGCAGCATCCGCTGCCCTCCGCACACTTCGACTGGATCCAGTCGCGGCTGGGAGTGATGTTCTTCGAAGATACCGAGGCCGCCTTCGCCAACCTGCACCGCGCCGCGCGACCGGGTGCCGGCCTGCGTTTCATCGCCTGGCGCAGCGCGGAGGAGAACCCGTTCATGACGACCGCCGAGCGCGCCATTGGCGATGAGCTGGACCTACCGCCACGTGCGCCAGGAGCACCCGGCCAGTTCGCCTTTGCCGATGGCCAGCGCGTGCAGCGCCTGCTGCAGGCCGCCGGCTGGAAGGATGTGGAGATGGTTGCGGTGGACCTGCCGTGCTCGATCGCCCGCGATGAGCTGCCGACCTATGTGGGACAGCTGGGCCCATTGGGTCTGGCGCTGCGGAACTTGCCTGAAGGCCGAGCCACCTTGCTCCGGAGCACGGCGCTAGCGGCATTCAACCCGTTCATCGAAGGCGACCGTGTGCGCATCGATGCCGCCTGCTGGCTGGTGCGCGCCCGCGCCTGATACAAAAAGGGGACGGAGGGGATTAAGTCGTTTCCGGCACAGCCGGGGCAAGAACGACTTAATCCCCTCCGTCCCCTTTTTTCCTCTACAGCGCCTCGCCGGCGTCGGCCAGACGCGATTCAATCAACGCATACCACTGCTGCAGCACGTCGATCAGCATGTCCAGTTCGGCGTCGGTACGCTGTGCGCGGCCACTGCGCAGGCAGGCCTGGGCTTCCTGCAGCTGGGCAAGGAAGCCGGCCACAGTGTCCGCCTGCAGGATCAATCCCGGCAGGCGCCGCCCGGGAATGCGCACCACGGCATGGTTGCCGAGCTGGCCGTACACACTCAGTGTGGTTTCCGTCTTCATGGAAAGAGGCAGGAATTGGGCGTTCATCGTGCACCGTATGAAAACCTGAGCCGCCGGCAGGCGTAGACAACGGGGGAGACGTGGCCACGTCCTGCCGGCGGTCAGGGGGACTCGGGATGCCGGGGCGGTGCCCCGGCGGGTTTCTCAGCGTGGCTGTGCCACACCTGCAATCTGCACACGGCGGTTTGGGGCCAGGCACGCGATCAGTTCACGGCGGTTGCGCTGCTCGCACTGCACGACCGGCTCCGCCGCGCCACGTCCTTCAGCACTGATGCTTGCCGCCGGCACGCCTCCCTGCACAAGCGCCATGCGCACCGCTTCGGCGCGTCGCTGCGACAGCGTCTGGTTGTAGCTGGCACTGCCAATGCGATCGGTATAACCGGTCACCCGGATCGACTGCACCTGGCTGGCTTCGCGCACCTGTGCCAGCACGCCTTGCACTGCATGCTGGCCCTCGGCGCTGAGCACTGCACTGTCGAACCCGAACAGCGCATCGGCGGACAGGCGCAGCGGCTGCTCCGGCAGCGGTGCCGGTGCTGGCGGCGCTGGCGGCCGCGGCGGTTCCAGCACCGCCGCGCACGATTCCGGCTTCCAGTAGCCACCCTGGGCGATGCCCTTGCTGTCGAAGCGCACCTGGAACTGGCAGGTGAAATACTCCGCGCCCTGCGCGGTGCGGAAGTTGAACAGGTAGTTCCATTCCCGCACACCCCACATGCCTTCGTTGAAGTGCGGCGTGCCCAGCAGCGTATACAGCTGCCGCTTGCTCATGCCGGGCGCGAAGCGGCGCAGGTCGGCAACGTCGGGATAGATACCTTCCTTCAGCGAGGCCTTCGAAGCGGCCGGGAACTGCACGGCGGTGGCTTCGGCAGGACCCTCGGCGGCCGGCGCATGGCTGCGGCAAGCGGCCAGCAGGCCCATCCCCAGGACCAGGCCCAACGTAGCGGCCAGCTGGCCGGCGCGGGCGATGCGATGCTGTTTCATGTCATTCCCCCTATGGACGTTTCCGCAATGCCGGGCCGCGCGTGCGGCCCGGCGGCGGCGATCACCACTGGATGCCGGCACCGACGGCCACACCGGCCTCGCCACGGCTGTTGGTCGAACCGCTGAACTTGTAGATCCAGCGCCCACCCTCTGAAACACCGGAGATACCGACCGCTACGCCCGACTCGCCGTTGTAGCTGCCGGCCGCGACCGAGGCCATGCTGCGGCCAGCCTCGCTGGGCTGCGGCAGGGCCGCAGTGGCCATCGCCGAAGCGATACCGGCCGAGGCGCGGTTGTCGGTCTTGCGCAGGTCGCGCTCGAAGCCGCCCATGCGCTCGTCGGTGTAGGCCTTGGACCAGTCCAGGGTCTGCGCCATGCCCGACTTCAACTGGTCGACGTTGACCGCGTCGGTACCGGCGGTGCCGGCGGCGACGTTGCGCACCGTGGTCGGGCCACTGTTGGTGCTGCCGAGTGTGACGCTGTTGTAGTTGGTCGCACCGTTGGTAGTGGTGTCGTAGCGGATCGTGCCCTGCTGCGAGGCCTGCAGCTGGCGCACGTTGACCGCATCGGTGGCCTGCGAACCGTCAGCCACGTTGACGACCTGGCGTTCGGCACCGCTGGCGCCGACCGAGACCGTATTGGCCCGGTTCGCCACCGAACCCGCACCCAGTGCCACCGAGTTGTCGGCCTGCGCCTGCGAGCCATTGCCCAGCGCGGTCGAATTGGCACCGGCGGCGGTGGAGCCTGCGCCACCGGCGGCCGAGTTGGCACCGCTGGCGGACGGGTCGGCCAGGTTGTTGGTGTTGTTGGCGCGGAAGCTGCCGGCCACGTTGGTGATGTTCTGGATCTTCTGGTCGGTGTACTTCTTCGACTCGTCGATGGCGTAGTTCACGCCGTTCTTCAGCTGGCCGACATTGGTCGCGTCATACGTGTCGGAACCATCTGCGACATGCGTGACCTTGCGCTCGCTGCCGGTACTGCCGACCGAGACCTCACCGGCCGAATTGCTGGCGCCGGTCTGGCCATACGCGCCGGTGTAGCCAGTCTGCGCACCAACACTGGCCACCGATCCGGCACCCAGGGCGACGCTGTTGCCGGCACTGGCGCTGGCACCATTGCCGACTGCCACGCTGTTCGCGCCGGCAGCGCTGGCCTGCGGCCCCACCGCCACCGCTTCCGCGCCAGCAGCCGTTGCAGCTGCTGCCGTCGAGTTCACCGCCAGGTAGGCACTGCCACCACCACCGTTGGTGATGCGCTGGTTGAGAACCTTCAGCGAGCCGTCCACCGCAGTGAAGGCGGCGGTGACATTGTTGTAGTCGCCGCTGGTGAAGGTGCCGTCGGTGGCGATGCTGGAGATGCTGAACTTCGGCGCGGTCCACACGTTGGTGGTGCCGTTGTAGGCGGTGGTGCCACCGAAGTAGTTGGCGATGGTGCTGTTCGTGCTGAACAGCTGGTCGCCGGTGATGGCATCACTGCTGCCGGCCAGGACGCTGCCGGCGGCGACGTTGGTGATCTTCACCGCACCGGTGCCGGTACCCGTCAACGTCACGCTGTTGAGCACGTTGCCACTGCCATCGACGTCATACTTCACGGCAAGCTTGTCGATCTCGCCGGTCTGGTCGGCGACATTGGCCAGCGAGTTGCTGACCGCGTCGAAGGCGGTACCGACGTCGTTGTAGCTGCCCTTGGTGACGGTGCCGTTGGCGGCGACGTTGTTGATCGAGTAGGTGGGTGCGGTCAGCACACCGCTGCCGTTGACCGCCGCGCCACCACCGAGATGCGTGGCCACGGCCTGGTTGGCGGCAAACAGCTGGGCGCCATTGATCGCCTCGCTGCTGGTGGCGCTGATCTGACCCGGGCCCAGGTTGCGCAGCGTGGTGGCGGTGCCGCTCTGGCCGAGGGTGGCACTGGCGTAGTTGACGCTGCCATCGCCGTTGAGGTCATAGCGCAGGGCGCCCTGTTCCGAGGCCTGCAGCTGGCCCACGTTGACCGCATCGGTCGCTGCGGTACCGGCCGCCAGGTTGGTGACCTGGCGCTCGGCACCCGCGGCACCGATGGACACGCTGTTGGCACGGTCAGCCAGGCTGCCGGCGCCAACCGCGATGCTGTTGGCGGCCGTTGCGCGGGCGTTGGTACCCACCGCGATCGAGTCGGCACCACTGGCCAGTGCCTCGGTACCGGTCGAGTTCACCCGCAGGTACTTGGTGCCGCCGTTGCGGATGTCGGTGATCTGCGTGTTGAGGTTGACCAGCGAACCGTCCACAGCAGCGAACGCATCGGTGGCGTTCTCATACAGACCCTTGGCGATGGCGCCGCCGGTGGAGATCGTGCTGATCTCGAACAGGGGTGCGGTGAAGGCACCGCTGGCCGGATCGAAGGCCGCGCGACCACCGAAGAAGCCGGCGATGGCAGCGTTGGTCGTGGACAGCTGGCCGCCATTGACCGCTTCCAGACTGCCGGCCGTGACCGCGCCGCCGGCCAGGTTGCCGATGGTGGTGGTGCCGGTGCCCGCCCCGAGCGTGACGCGGCGATAGTTCGGATTGCCGGCGCCGTCCAGGTCGTAGGTCACTGCGGCATCGGCCACACCGTTGATCAGGCTGATGGCGCCCTTCAACTGGGCCACGTTGACCGCATCGGTATTGACACTACCTGCGGCGACGTTGGTGATCTGGCGCTCGCCGCCACCGGCGGTACCCACCGACACTTCACCGGCAGAGACCTGCGGTGCAGTGAGGCCATAGGCGCTGTAGCTGGCCTGGGCACCGCGCAGCGCAGCCGAGCGGTAGCCCAGTGCGACCGAATTGGCCTGGTTCGACGTGGCCTCGGCACCGAGCAGGGTCTGCCCGTTGGCAGTGCCGACCGCGCTGTCACCGACGATCACCGAGTGGCCCATGCGTGCGGCATAGTCGGCAGTCGGGACACCGGTCGGATTACTCGGGTCATTGGTACCCGCACCCGGGAAGGCGACGTTGGCATCGACCTTCGGCAGTTCGTGGCGGGCATTGGCGCCGATCACTACCTCCTTCGAACCATTGGCGAAGGCACCGTCGCCCATCAGCACCTGGTAGTCCTGCGCCGCATTGACGGCCCAGCAGGAGATGTCAGCCAGGACGATGTCCAGGCACTTGGCGGCCCACGCCGGCGAGTCCTTCGGCAGCAGCAGCCCGAGCAGGCCGCCGGGATTGCCGTTGTTGATGTTGTAGATGTAGCTGTCGGAGGTGACACCGCCGATGAGGGTCAGGTGCGAGCTGCCGCCGGTAACGGCGCCGCCCAGGCCACTGAGGGTGCTGCCGACCGGCGACAGGTTGACCACCGGCAGGCCCAGCACATTGACCGTCGAGTAGGTCTGCATCACGTTGGCGTTGCTGAGCTTGAGGTTGCCGTTGCTCAGGTAGCCGTTGCCACCGAACAGGCTGGTGGTGGTCGGACCGATCAGTTGGCCGACATTGCCGACCAGGCCACCGGTGCCGATGATCAGGCCTGCATTCGGGTCGGCCGGAGCCGGCGCCTTCGGGCTGGTCGGCGGGATCGCCGAGGGTTTGGTCAGGCCGAGGCCGTTGAGCGTGCCGCCTACCAGGCCACCGACGGCAGTGCCGAGATTGCCGATGGTGCCGTTGAGATTGCCATTGAGCAGGTTGCCGACGGCGCCGCCGACATTGCCAAGCGTGTCGCCCAGCAGGCCGCCCAGGCCGCCGGTGCTGCCGCCCGTAGCGCCATTGAGCACACCGCCGACGGTGCTGCCCACTGCAGCCACCGTATTGTTGAGCGTACCGCCGACCGCACTGCCGACCGAGCCGACCGTGCCGTTGAGTGCGCCACCCACGGTGCCACCGACTGCGCCAACCGTGCCGACCGCGCCATTGAGTGCACCACCCACGGTGCCGCCGACTGCGCCAACGGTGCTGCCCACTGCACCCACCGTATTGTTGAGCGTACCGCCGACTGCACTGCCGACCGAACCGACCGTGCCATTGAGCGCACCACCCACGGTGCCGCCGACTGCACCGACGGTGCCAACCGCACCGTTGAGTGCGCCACCGACAGTGCTTCCGACCGAACCGACCGTGCCGTTGAGCGCACCACCCACGGTGCCGCCGACTGCACCAACCGTGCCAACCGCACCGTTGAGTGCGCCACCGACTGCACTGCCGACCGAACCGACCGTGCCGTTGAGCGCACCACCCACGGTGCCGCCGACTGCACCAACCGTGCCAACCGCACCGTTGAGTGCGCCGCCGACGGTGCTGCCTACCGAACCGACCGTGCCATTGAGTGCACCGCCCACGGTGCCGCCGACTGCACCGACGGTCCCAACCGCACCATTGAGCGCGCCGCCGACGGTGCTGCCGACCGCTCCGACCGCGCCGTGCAATGCGCCGCCAACTGCACCCACCGTGTTGCCTGCGCTGCCATCGAGCACGCCACCCACGGTGCTGCCTGCCGCGCCGACGACACCGCCGACAAGGCCACCGACACCCAGCGCGCTGTTCTGCGCTGCCACGGTTGCTTGGCCGGCCAGTTTCAGATTGCGGTCGGCCACGACTTCCTGGCCATCCGGCGCTTGCACGCGCACCTTACCGGCAACACCGGTATCGAAGGCTGCGGTGATTGCGCGATCATGAGTCTCGCCAGGCAGCTCCTCCTTGGCCGGCAGCGCGACCGCCGCCGTCGCCTTGACCTGTCCCTGACCCTCGATCTGGTGGCCCGCCAGCTTCAGCTTCGAATCCACCTTGCCGTCAACCGAAGCGTTCAGGCCAGACAGCGCGCCAGCGGATGCACCAGCAACAGCGGCCGCAGCCTTGGCACCGGTCTCGATCGAAGCCACCTGTGCACCAGCGACGCCAACGTTGGCTTTCGCCCTTGCATCAGCCGCCACACCGAGCGGCGAATGAGCAGACGGTGCAACCTGTGCCGCCAGCGATGCGTCAACCTTCGCCACATTGGACGCCGCATGGCCCAACCCGACATTGGCGCGGACATCGGCAGCCAACGCCGGAACCGCGACCTGCTTCGGCGCGGCATTCGCCGCCAGCTTGACCTCTACGGTGGCTGGCAGCACATCGCGCACGATCGGCAGCGCGTTCGTGCTCAGCTGCAGGCCGACACGTGCATCGGCACTGATTGCCGTGGTGCTCTGCGCCTGACGCGTTGCGGCGGCCAGTGCCACCTCAGCGTCGACCTTGACCGGCATCGGCTGCGCGTACTTCGCGGCCAGTGCCTGCAGGTCACGCAGCGATTGATTGGATTCGGACGCTCCTGCATGTCCGCTGGCCAGCACGCACAGCAGGGCCAGGGCCAGTGCGGTCGGCATCAGCAGGACGCTGCGCGGATCGCGGGCAGCGCCGCCGCTGTCGCCGGTGGCCAGTTCCGAGGCCACAACCAGAGCATTGAGCTGGCGGTTCCATACACGCCGGTAGATGCGGTTCATGAGCATTTCCCCCGTAGGCGAACAACTGGAATGTCAGTGGACTTGCCGTTAGGCAGGTGACTGACATTTCAGCGCTTGCAACGGCGGCTGCGCACTTCATTCCGGCACGGCAATCGCGCATTCCGGCAAATCCACGGTCGGAATCGGCAGCCGGTTATGCAGAAGCGGCAACCATATCGGCAAGCGGATATGCAATTCCGGCAGGAACTGCCGGGAAACCCTTACGGGGCTTGGCTCAGGCCGGCTGGCCGATCTGCGCGGGAGCGCGCATCAGTGTGTCGCGCGGCAGTTCACCGAAGACCTTGCGGTAGTTATCGGCGAAACGCGACAGGTCCCACAGCCCGCAGCTGAGGGCGATGGCCTTGACCGAGCGACGGCTGGAATCGGCCATCGACAGGCTGCGGCAGGCCGCGCACAGGCGCAGCATCGATAGATAGCGATTGGGTGACGTACCGAACAGGTCCTCGAACGCGTACCGCAGCCCCCGCTCGCTGACACCAGCGGCGTCGCAGATCTCATTCATGTAGATGTTGCGGCGCAGGTTGAGGCGCATGAAATTTTCCGCGCGCTGCGCGATCAGATAATGCGTGCGCCGCGCACGGCTGCAGCCCGGGCGATCGGCGGAACCGGCACCCAGCAGTGCCTGTACGTGTTCGTGCAGCAAACGTTCGGTTTCTTCCGGCTGCAGGCCCGTGCCCTGGCCCAGCTGCAGGTGCAGCTGCTGGTAATGCTGTGCCAGCGGGGCGGCTTCGCTGGCGAGGTTGAACAGTGAAAGCGCCTGGCCTGCCGGCGGCGTGCTGCGCAGGCTCAGTTCGGTCAGCTTGCGCTGCACCCGCGCCAGCGGCACCAGCATCAGGGTCATATGCGTGCCTGGGCTCAGGGTGAACTCGCTGATGCCCTCGGGCATCACGGTCAACGCCATCCCCGGTGTAAGCGGTACGCCATGGCACCAGCTCAGGGTTTCATCGGTCGCGTGCAGATACCCCAGCATCGCCCAGTCCGGCGGCAGCATGAAACGTCCACGACAATGGAATCCACAGCTGATGCTGCAGAACAACGCCTCCTCGTGCACGCGTGAAGCGAAGGCAGCCCGCGGCCCATTGCCATCGAGCAGAAGCAGTTCGACATCACAGACACGAAGTACGCCGCTCAGCGTCGCCAGGTCGATCGACCGCAGGCCGCTGTCGTCGCTGTCTCCTACCCCACCATCGACCATGACAGTGTCGTCCCCCCCGATTATCCGTCGTGCGATACGGCCCCCACTGCCTGACAGGGCGCGCACCTCTCATGGAATACCTTCCATCACCGGGATGCGCGCCGCCAAGGTGCACACCCCAAAAGAAATACGAATACTTGAATACGAGTATGCCCGATAATTCAACAGCGTAAACATCCTCGCCACGTTGAATAAGATGGATACATACGTGAAAAGCATGTTGTCGTTATTGGCACAGTTTTCGCATGCGGCGGAAAGCCCGCATCACATTATCTGCACGTCAATGAATCGTTTTGCGATCGAACGGATTTACGTCACAGAACCCGTCTGAAAAATTAAGGATCGACGGGTTTCTGCCGAATTTGCATATAGGTTCCGGTTGCAGCCGGCCGCCATTCAGGCAAAGTCGATAACACGGTGATCCGGTCTTGAATAAGGCCGCGCCCAGGGGGACAGCATGACCATGCACGTATCGCACGACACCTCGACCACCGGCCCCGCGCCGCGCGGTCGCGATTGCGCGAACGGCGTCCCGCCTGGAAATGATCACCCTGCTTGAGCACAGCGGGTGCATCCCGCCGTGCCTCCTCCGCCAGGATGTGCGGAGGTCCACGGACGATCCCGGCGGAGCCGGGCCACCGCCCAACAGGTGTCCTGTAGCAGACAGGTAGAGGGAGACAAACGTCATGAACGCATCGATCCGCAAGTTCCTGAAGGAAGAAGATGGCGTCACCGCACTCGAGTACGGGCTGCTTGCCGCTGTCATCGCTGGCGTCCTGATCACGCTGGGCAGCACGCAGATCCAGACGTTCTTCAGCACGCTCTTTGAGAATCTCACCAAACTCGCCAACAAGGCTTCGGGTACCGCCTGAGGGCGCGCGCAGCTGCGGGTCCGCTCGGGGTCGGGAGAAACTGCGGACTGTCCAGTGACGGACAAGGGAGTGCACGATGACACTGCTGGGATTGTTGGCCATTGGCATATGCCTGCGGATTGCGATCAGCGATCTGTACGCGCGCCGGGTGCCCAACACCTGGCTGTTTGCCGCAAGCGCTTGCACCGTTCTGCTGCTTGTCATCGGCCAGTTCAACGCGCCGCGCCTGCCGTGGTTGCCCCACGTTGCCGGCGCGGCGCTGGGCCTGGTCGCGTTGCTGCCCTTCCATGCGCTGCGTTGGATGGGTGCGGGGGATGTCAAATTCTTCTCCGTACTCGGGTTGATGCTGGGCTGGCAGGCATTGCTGCCGATCTGGATCGCGGCCAGCCTCGCCGCCGGCGCACATGCAGCACTGCTGCTGGCTTCGCGCCGGCTGGGCCTGGTACTGCCCATCAGCCTGCAGGCCCAGGTCCACCGCGCCAGTGCGCATTGGCAATCACATCCTGCGCTGCGTGAAATGCAGAGCGCCAGGCAGGGACGCCGTGGCATTCCCTATGCCGCTTATCTGGCGATCTCCGCCATCGGCTGGATCATCCTCAGCGCCTACGGAGGTATCTCATGAACTCCCGCAGCCCCCACCGACAGCGCGGCGTCGTCAGCATCGAGTTCGCGTTGATGCTGATGCTTGGCCTGTTGCCACTGCTGATGTTCACTTTCTCCGGCGTAATGATCATGGCGGCCCAGCAGACCCTGTCCATGGCCTCGGCCGAGGGCGCGCGCGCATCGCTGCGCTATGGAAATGCCAACGAGCGCCGCACCGCGGCATGCATCGCAGCGCGCAACTCGATGCAATGGCTGCTGAAATTCTCAGCGCAGACCGTCGATTGCAGCAACGGCGGCAGCAACGCTGTCGTGGTGTCACCGCAGGCGCCATGCGCCGGCCTGGCCACCGCTCAGTGCATGACCGTAACAGTCAGCTACGACTACGCCAGTCATCCCTTCCTGCCCGGCACGGCCACGCTCTACAAGTGGGTGATGCAGGCTCCCATCCGCAGCGTCGCGGTCGCTCAGCTCGACCTCGGCAGCGGTAACTGACGATCGGTACAGGAGACGGTTCCATGCTCAAGTTGACCCGCATCGCTGCCGTGGCCCTGATCGGGCTGGCCGTGCTGCTGGCCCTGATCGCCTTCATGGTCGGGCGCAAGCCGGATGCCCCGGCCACGGTGGCCCCGGTCACGCAGAGCGAAGCCCAGGCGATCACGGTGGTGGAAGCGGTCGCGCGCCTGCCCGCGGGTGAACCGATCACTGCCAATGGACTGCGCCTGGTACAGCGCACCGCGCCTGTCGCCGGTGCCGCTACCAGCATCGCTTCGGTGGTCGGCAAAGTGCCGGTGCAGGACATCGCCGAGGGCACTGCAATCAGCAGCAGCGCGTTGGCACAGGGGTTCTCGCTGCAGCTGCGCCCCGGCGAACGTGCCCTTGCGGTGCCGGTCGACGAACTGGTGGGCGCCGGCAACCGCATCCTGCCTGGCGACTTCGTCGACGTCTTCCTCAACCTGCGCAACGCCCAGCCCAGTGCCGGTGGCCCAGGCGAGGCCGCGCAGACGCGCCTGCTGCTGTCGCGGCTGCGCGTACTCAGCTATGGCCAGCAGGACATCGCTCCGTCCACCAGCGACGCGGTGGCCAGCACTGATGGGGAGACGCGGAATGATCCACGCGCCGCCGACATCACCGGAAACGGCAGCAGCCAAACGACCGGCAACGAAGCCAACCAGCCCGCACGAAGTGCGGTCCTGGCGGTACCGGTGGCCGATGCCAACCGGCTGCTGCTGGGTGCACAGCAGGGCAAGCTGTTCCTGGCGCTGCGCAACCCCGCAGACACCGGCCTGCCCGACCTCGCACTGTTCCCGCAGCCGCGCGGCGTGATCGATCCGCTGCGCAGCCTGGATCCAGAGCAGCAGCTTGCGCTGCAACGGCCGGAGAACCATGCCTTCGCGGGTATTGACGGCGATGCACTGGCCGGCCGCGGCACCACACCGCCGCGTGCCAGCCCGCAGGCACCGGCACGCCCTGCGGCGGTGCGTCACGCGGCGCCTAGGGCGTCCGGCATCGAAATCATCCGCGGGGACAGCTCCGCTCCCCGTGGTTCCCTCTGACCTGCATCGAGTGCATCCATGACCCAACGTCGCCGCAGTCCACGCCCTTCCCCCCGCCAGCGCTGGCTGGCCCTGCTGCTGGTGCTGCTGGCGCCGGCAACAAGCGTGGCGGCTGACGATCTGATCCTGCAGGCGCGTGAGCAGCGGCCGTGGACCCTGCCGGCGGATCTGGAGCGGGTCGCCATCGCCGACCCCGGCGTAGCCGACATCGTGATGCTGCGCGGCCAACGCCAGGCACTGCTGGTTGGCAAGGCACCAGGCATCACCACCCTGCTGCTGTGGCATCGCAAGCAGGCCGAGCCGCAACGCCTGCAGGTGCGGGTGCAGAGCGCCGTACAGGGTGCAGCGGATGCAGGTGCGAGCGGGCTGGCATTCACCCAGCAGGACAACCAGGGCCTGCTGCAGGGCAGCACCGACAGCGTGCTCTCGCACATGCAGGAGCAACGCACCGCAGCAATGGCACTCGGCAAGGATGGTCAACTCGCCGACGCCTCGACGATCAGCAGCGGCGGCGTGGTCCAGGTCGAGGTCAAGGTGGTCGAATTCAACAAGACCGCGTTGAAGCAGATCGGCATCAGCTTCCAGAACCGCAATGGCAACTTCGCCTACGGCTTCGCCCGCCCGGGCGGCCAGCTGCCCGGCAACACCGGCATCCTGCCGGGAATGAAGGAGGGAAACTCGAGCAACGAATCCGAGTCGCCTATTTCCTCTGCATTCCGGCTGGTGTTCGGCTCCACCAAGGGCCTGTGGAACGCCGACGTCGACCTGCTGCAGAGCAATGGCATGGCACGCGTACTGGCCGAACCGACGCTGGTCGCACTGTCCGGCCAGAGCGCCAGCTTCCTGGCCGGCGGCGAGCTGCCGATCCTGGAACCGCAGGGGCTGGGCACCACCACCATCACCTACAAGCCGTTCGGCATCGGCCTGACCGTAACGCCTACGGTGTTGGCGCCCAACCGCATCGCACTGAAGGTGGCCCCCGAAGCCAGTGACCTGGACTACAGCAACGCCATCGCGCTCAACGGCGTGCAGATTCCCTCGATCACCACCCGGCGCGCAGACACCACCGTCGAGCTCGGCGATGGCGAGAGCTTCGTGATCGGCGGCCTGGTCAGCTCCAACGTGGTCTCCAACGTTGGAAAGATCCCGTTGCTCGGTGATCTGCCGATCATTGGCTCGTTCTTCCGCAACTTCGACTACAAGCGACAGGACAAGGAGCTGGTGATCATCGTTACGCCGCGACTGGTCAAGCCACTGGCGCGCAACACCGAACTGCCGCTGCCCGGCGAACGCGAGGCCAAGCCGAACCTTCCGGAATGGGGTTCGTGGCTGCTCGGCCCGATCAGCCAGGATCCGGTGCCCGGCTTCTCACGCTGATCCCATGATGCCTGCGATACCACGACCATGCCCTACGCCACCGCCCAGCCGCTGCATCCACAAGGACCGCCGATGAACCTGGTCCTGTACGGGATGGATCGCGAACTGCTGCCCCGGCTGGCCGCCAAGCTGCCGCCGACAACGACGCTGCATTGGCAGGACAGCAGCATGCCGACCTCCGCGCAGGACCTGCAACGGGGGCCGGAGAACCTGGTACTGCTCGATTTCCGTCCCGAGCACGCCGCCGCCTCCAGCGTGCTCGCGCAACAACTGCAGCAGACCGAGCCTGACCTGATGCTGGTCGCGGTGGGGGCCACCAGTGCTGGTCAGGTGGAAGGCGTCGTGATGGCTCTTCGCGTAGGCCTGCGTGACGTGCTGGACCTGGACAGCGACAACGTCGGCATCGAAGCGGCGCTGCGCCGCGCGCTGTCGCCACGACCGGCCGCCTCGGCACAGTTGGTGCACAAGGCACGCCTGATCGTGTTGCTGGGCGTGCGCGCCGGCGTCGGCACCAGCACCCTGGCCGCGCATCTTTCGGTGCTGGCACAGCAGACACGTGCACTCGCCCAGGGCGAGGCGCTGCAGCAGGATGGCCTGCTGCTTGAACTGGCGCAGCCCTCGGGTGATCTTGCGCTGTATCTCAATCTCGACAGCCGCTTCCATTACGAGGATGCGCTGCGCAATGCCAGCCGCATCGATGCCACGCTTGCCCGCACCGCGATGGCGCGCCATGAGTCCGGACTGGTGCTGCTGGACCGTGACAGCGGCAGCGACGCGGTGCCGCCATCGGACCCGGGCGCCTTGCTGCAGCGGCTTCGCGGCGTGTTCGCCAGCGTGCTGTGCGATGCCGGCGGCTGTCCGCTACGGCAGCTGCCACCGCTGCTGCTGGACCAGGCCGACGAGATCTGGCTGGTCACCGATGCCTCGATCGCCACGTTGGTGTCACTCGACCAGGCGCTGAAACATCTCGCTGGCCAGCGCGAGCGCGAGAAGCGCCTGCAGCTGGTGATCAACCGCCACGACGACAGCAGCGGCATGAGCCCCGAGCAGATCGCGCGCCGCTTCGAAGTGCCGCTGCTGGCGACCTTGCCCGAACGCCCACGCGTACGCCTGGCCGCCAGCCAGGGCCACCTGTTGCTGCAGGATGCACCGCGCGACCCTTACCTGCGTGCCCTCGCCCCGCTCGTCCCGCGACTGGATCCGGCCGCCTGCCCGGTCCAGGCGCAGGGCCTGCGGGAAAGACTCTCCCTTGCTCTGGGTGGATCGCAATGGAAGACAAGGTAACTCCGTTCCCGCATGCCGTTGTCCGCCCGGTGCTGCCCGACAGCGCCCCGGGGCATCTTCCGTTCGCGCAGACCGAGCAGTACCAGAAGGTGCTCTCGGCCGCGCACGAGCACCTGCTCAACAGCATCGAAGACGAGCGCATCGACATCGATTCCTGGGCCCCCGACACCATCGCCCGCTGGGTGCAGGTGCAGACGGTCGGCTTCATCCAGGAATGGCGCATCCCGATCAACGAAGAGGAAATGCAGGTGGTCGCCGACGGACTGGTCAAGGAGCTGACCGGCTTTGGGCCGCTGGACGACCTGCTGCACGACCCGTCCATCGAAGACATCCTGATCAACGGCTTCAAGGATGTGCACGTTTCCCAGGGCGGCCTGCTCAAGCGGGCCACGCAGCGCTTCACCGACGATACGCATCTGCTGCGCATCCTGCGCCGCATCCTCGCTCCGCTTGGGCGCCGGCTGGATGACTCCAATCCGATGGTCGATGCGCGCCTGCCCAACGGCGGACGCCTCAACGCGATCATCTCGCCGCTGGCGGTGGACGGACCGATGGTGTCCATCCGCAAGTTCCGCAAGGATCCGTTCACCCCGGACGAACTGCTGGCCAAAGGCACCTTCGATGCGCCGATGCAGGCACTGCTGAAGGCGATGGTGCTGGGTCGCTGCAACATCCTGGTCTCCGGTGGTACCAGTTCCGGCAAGACCTCGCTGCTGAACGCGCTGGCCAGCTACGTACCACCGAACGAGCGCGTGATCACGGTGGAGGACACCGCCGAACTGTCTCTCAATCATCCGCATGTGGTGCGCCTGGAAAGCCGGATTGGTGGCGCCGAAGGCCAAGGCGCGGTCAGCATCCGCGATCTGGTCCGCAACAGCCTGCGCATGCGCCCCGATCGCATCGTCGTGGGCGAGGTGCGTGGTGCCGAGGTACTGGAAATGCTGCAGGCGATGAACACTGGCCACGACGGCTCGATGGCGACCATCCATGCCAACTCGCCGCGTGACTGCCTGTACCGGATCGAGATGCTGGCCGGCTTTGCCGGCTTCCAGGGCAGCGAGGACAGCCTGCGTCGACAGATCGCCAGTGCCATCGACTTCATCGTGCAGATCTCGCGCCTCGGCAGCGGCCGCCGCGTACTGGTCTCGATCACCGAGATCACCGGTGTCAGCGACAACCTGATCACCACCCAGGAAATGTTCCGCCACGAGCTGCAGATCGACGGCAATGGCAATGAAGTCGATCGCTGGATCGGCTTGGGCTTCCATCCGCATTCGCACAAGCTGGAGCCGTTCCGCCAGCAACTGCGCGAATCCCTGTACGGGGACTTCTGAGCATGGGCACCGGCCTGCTGCTGGGCGTATTGAGCATCATCTCGGTGCTGCTGGCGCTGGCGGTCTGGCTGTGGGGCACAGCCAGCAACCGCGAGCAGCGCCAGGCCTCGATGCAGCACGCCGAACAGCGCCTGGCGCGCGGCGGTGCCGGTGCCGGCACGCCCGCTGGCGCCTCGGTGGCGGCCGCCAACGATCCGCCTCGGCCTGCCAGCAGCGGGCGCCGCGCGCTGCCATTGGACGGCCTGTTGCAGCGGGCCGGCCTGCAGACGGGCTGGAAGCTTCCCATCATGCTGCTGGTGCCGGGGCTGGTGCTTTCGGTCGTGGCAATGCTGCGTCTGGGCACTGGCTGGATGTTTCCGCTGACTCTGCTGCTGTACCTGCTGGGCTGCTGGCTGTGGGTGATGCGGCGGACGTCGAAGCTGCGCGCGCAGCTGCTGCACCTGTTGCCGGACTTCCTCGACAACCTGGTACGCCTGACCGCGCTGGGCAACAGCCTGCAGGCGGCATTCCAGGTGGCGTCGATGCAGACCAGCGCTCCGCTGCGTGGGCTGCTGGATACCACGGTGCGCTATGCGCGCAGCGGCATGGACCTGGACCGTGCACTCGCCCTGGCAGCGCAACCGTATCGCATGGATGTGCTGAAGGTGTTGTCGGTGGTGATCGGGGTCAGCGTGCGCATTGGTGGCCGCTCCGATCAGATCCTGCAGCGCATGGGTGACTTCATGCGCGACCTGGAACAGGCCCAGCAGGAGCTGGCAGCGACCACCTCCGAAACGCGCATGTCGGCCTGGGTACTGGGCCTGCTGCCTCCGGCCTGCGCCGTGCTCATGGCGATCGCCAGCCCGGACTTCTTCCAGCCCGTGCTTCGCGATCCACTCGGCCACAAGATCCTGCTGATCGCGCTGGGACTTGAGCTGGCAGGGGGATTCCTGCTGTATCGCTTGGCCAAATCGCTATGAACTACAGCAGCCATTCCGGAGACGTCCGATGAGCGCCAGCACCTGGTTCGCCCTCTCTCTGCTGGTGTTGGCCGCAGGTGTCGCCCTGTTCGGCATCGCCGGCTGGGTGCGCAGCCATCGCGAGCACCGCACCTCGGCCACGTTGAAGACCGCCCTGCAGCCGCGCGAAGAAGCCCGCGACACAGAAGCAGCACGGCGCGATTCGCTGGGCTGGTTGGAGCGCTTCGGCCGCGCGCTCAGCGGCGGCCGACTGGAAGCGGCGTTGCTGGCCAATGAAGACCGCCTGCTGCTGGATCTGGCCGGCTGGAATACCCGCCGCGGCACGGCCATCTACCTCGGCCTGCGCCTGCTGCTGGCCGTGCTGGTGCTGGCATTGGCACTCACCTTCAACGATGCCACCGGGCTGACCAGGATCATGGTGATGATCGGCGCCCTCGCTGCGGGCCTGCTGCTGCCCAAGTTCATCCTTTCGTCCTGGGTGAAGCGGCGCAAGCGTGCGGTCGACAACGAGCTGCCGCTGCTGATCGATCTGCTGCGCCTGCTGCAGGGCGTGGGCTTCAGCATGGACCAGAGCCTGCAAACGCTCGGCGACAAGCTGCGCGATGCATTGCCGGTACTCGGCGGCGAACTGCAGGAAGCCAACGTCGCCTACACCCATGGCCGCACGCGTGCACAGTCCCTTCGCCGCCTGAGCGAAGTCTATGCCGACGATGACCTGACCAGTCTGATGCAGCTGATCCTGCAGGTGCATGCGCACGGCGGTGCGGTGCAGGAACCCCTTCGGCAGTTCAGCATCCGCCTGCGCGAACAGCGTCGCAACACACTGAAGGAGAAGGTCGGCAAGCTCTCGGTGAAGATGACCGTGGTGATGATGCTGACCCTGCTGCCAGCGCTGATGCTGGTCCTCGCCGGCCCAGCGCTGGTCGCGCTGGCCACCACCATGTCCAAGATGGGATCGCCCTGATGCTTGCCCTGCGCACCACTTGCCTGCTGCTTGCCCTGGTTGCCGTCGCCGGCGGCTGCTCCTCAACCACGCCGAAGTATCTGCGCGCCCCCAGCCTGGCCGCACCCGAACCGGCGCCGCAGGACAGCCGCAACGCCTACCTGGAACTGATCGAACGCATGCAGCAGCAGGGGGCGTGGTATGCCTCGCTGGCGCATGTCGATGCCTTCCGCCAGCGCTATGGGGATCCGCCGGCATTGCGACTGCTGCAGGCCGACGCCCTGCGGGAGACCGGCCAGGCCGACGCGGCGATCGCCCTGTACCGCGAGCTTTCCAGTGGTCCGCAAGCCGCTGCGGCCGCGCATGGCCTGGGCCTGATCGCCGCCCGCCGCGATGACGACGCGGGCAGCGAGCATGCGCTGGCACAGGCCACCCAGCTGCAGCCGTTGAATACCAACTATCTGGGCGACCTCGGCTATGCACGGCTGCGAGCCGGCCACTTCGAACAGGCGCGTGAGCCGCTGGCCAAGGCCCTGGAACTGGCGCCGGGCAATGCCAAGGCCACCGCCAATCTGGCGCTCTGGGCGGTGCTGCGTGGCGATACCGCTACTGCCGAACGCCTGGCCCAGCAGGGCAACCTCAACGAGGAAACCCGGCTCAGCATCCAGCAGCAGGCGACGCAGATCCGTGCCCGTCTGCAGCAGAAGCAGGCAGCAGCTGCAGCCGCCGCCACTGCGGCCACCTCGGCATCGGCATCGGCTCGCACGATCACCCGTAGTACCGGCGACAGCACACGACTGGCAGCCGAGCCACGCCGCGACAGCCGCGATGAACGCGATCCGCAGCGCCTTCCGCCCTCGATGCTGGAACGCTTCAGCGCCTCCGACCGCCCGAACGGGAATACACCATGATCGCGACACTCCTGATCCGACGACTGCTCCCCATGTGGACCTGCCTGCTGGTCGTGGGGGCTGTGCAGGCGCAGCAACAGCCGTTGACCGGGCAGATGCTCGGCGGCAGCGGGCCGGCCGCTCCAACATCCCAGCCGCTGCAGTCCGAGGCACTCGCTACGGTCGATCTGGCGCCCGCATCGGCCACAGCTCCGGCGGCAGCGCCCTCGCCCGCAACAAGAGTTGCCGCCCAACCCCCTGCCGTCGTCGCACGCCCTGGCCGCAGCCAGATCGGCGATGCCACGCGCAGCCTGTTCCATCTGCAGGCATCAGGGCAGCAGGCCGGGCAGCAGCTGCCGATCCTCGGCGACCAGGCCACCTTGAGCTATGCCCGCTACATCAAAAGCTTCGAACACGAGATCCCGGACTTCTTTGAAACCGATGTCGCCAAGTCCAAGGGAACATCCTCATCCGGACGCTGAGGTAGGCCATGAAACGCCCACGCCAGTTCAGTTTCAGCCGCCCGCGTGGCGGCATGTCGATCACCATGATGCTGGTCATGCTGGCATTGCTGGCGATGCTGGGTCTGATCGAAATCGGCTACCTGTTCTGGGCCAAGCGTGACGCGCAGAAGGTGGCCGACCTTGCGGCACTGGCCGGTGCCCAGCGCCTGGAGCTGTGCAGCTCTGACAACAGCGACAACAGCGCTGCGCGGCAGAACGCGCTCACCCAGAACACGTTCGCCGGCAGCCTGCAGATCCGCTGCGGCAACTGGAGCGCCACCCGTGGCGAGGGGAACCGTTTCGTCACCACCGTCGATGCCAGCAACCCCCGCAACGCGGTCCAGGTGGTCGCAGAGCGCAGCGTGCTGCCATTCTTCGGCCAGAACGCCAGCCTCCCGGTTGTCAGCGCACAGGCTGTTGCCCGACGTTCTGAACCCACTGCGGTATTCGCGGTCGGCTCGCAGCTGCTGCGCACCAACGGCGACTCGGTGCTGCTGTCCACCCTGCGCCTGGTCGGCCTGGATGTCACCAACGCCACCGTGTTGTCCTATGACGGACTGGCCCAGGTCAACATCACCCCGTCGGGCCTGCTCAAGGCGCTGAACATCCCAGTCACCGCCAACCTGAGCGTGGCCGACTTCAACCGGCTGCTGTCGGTCAACAAGATCTCATTGGCACAGCTGGTCGATGCCACCGCCACCGTGGTCGGCCGCAACACCACCGTTGGCGTGCAGCTGCGCGCCCTGTCCGACCTGGTCGCCACCCAGCTGGACATCAACAAGCTCAATATCGCACTGGGCAGCGAGTCCGGCGGAGGCGGCCTGTTCGCCGAAGTGATCTCGCCCGATGGCACTGTCGGCAGCGCACTGGAAACGAAGGTCAACGTACTCAACCTGATCAGCACCGCCATCTCCATCGCCAACGACGGCAACGGCGTCACGGTCAAGGGATTGGACCTGCTGGGCATCAACATCCAGGCCGGCGTGGTCGAGCCACCGTCGATCGCCATCGGCGGGGTCGGTACCCGCGCCTACAACGCGCAGGTACGGCTGATGGTGGACGTGGACAGCAACAACCTGTTCGCGCTGGGACCGCTGCTGAACCTGCTCGGCACACGCCTGCATCTGCCGCTGCATGTCGATGTCGCCAACGCGATGGGTACGCTCACCGGCATCCAGTGCGGCGCCAGTCCACCCAGGGCCACCATCCAGGTTGATTCGTCGGTCCTGCGCGCCTGTGTCGGCAACGTCGATCCTGCGCAGCGCTTCTCCAAGAGCAATGTCTGCGATGCGACGCTGAAGAACGAACAGCTGCTGAAACTGCTCGGCCGCCCGCTGATCACCGACAAGATCACCCTGCCGGCCCTGACCAGCTCGCAGAACCTGACCCTGGCCGCCGGCGAGACCGGCTCGACCCGGATCAACCCGCTGGCGCTGGGCAACGCCGTTTCCGATCTGGTCAACGAGCTGCTGCGCGTACTGTCGGGCATGCTGAGTTCACCGCAGCAGGGCATGAATGCGAACGACACTGCCAAGGCGCTGGCCGACCGCTACCTGCAGGCGACCTTCCCGCCCAACACGCGCTATGACGTGAACAAGCTGATCCCATTGTTGCGCGATGGCGATCCCAGCCGGCAGCTGGCCCCGCTCAACAGCTGGAACGTACCCGATGGCCTGCCCTATGCCTGCGGCCTGCTCAACCTGGCCACCTGCCACAAGGATGGTCAGGTCTGGGATGCGTTCAAGGTCACCGTCACCGGCCAGGGCCTGGGCGTGCTTGATGGGCTGCTCGGCTCGCTGGTCGGCGGCCTGCTGATCAACCGCTGCGACAGCCTGCTCGGCAACTTGCTGGACTACAACGGCTGCGTGCGCAACAACCTGGCGTCGTACATCCAGACTGCGCCGGCCGGGTTCCTTGACGGCACCGGCGGCACCGGCGTCACCAACCCCGATGGCAGCGTGAGCTGCAGCGGTCTGTTGTGCACGCTGCTCAAGCCGATCCTGGCTGCATTGCGGCCGGTGCTCAACAGCGTCGGCGCGCTGCTGACCAACCTGCTGGCCAGCGTGCTGGGGCTGGAGCTGGGCCGAACCGACGTCAACGTGCAGTCGATCCAGTGCAGCGCCGCACAGCTGGTCTATTGACCCGTGACGGGCGCCCTTGGCGGCGCCCGCGCCCATGCTAGACTCCCGGCGGGGAACCACCTTCATCTCAACCCACACTTCATCCGTGGATGGTCTAGACATGCGAGAAACTTCAGGGGGCGCGGTCTTCGCCCGGCACGCGCGCAGCGCGGCAATGCTGGCCGTGGCCATGATGCTGGTGACACCGGCGGCGATGGCCGCACGTGGTGATCGTGAAGCGGCTGCCGAGCCCGCCGCACGTACCGCACCGGTGGTACGCAACACCGTTGACGAGCTCAAGCAGCTGATGGATGCGCGCCAGCTGACCGAGCTGCGCACCACCTACAACGGCAACTACGGCGCCAGCCTGCTGTTCAATGCCAGTACCCTGACCTACTACGTCGCCCTGTTCCAGGAGAAAAACTTCTGGCGGGTGATCAAGACCGACGCCGTCGACAACGCCGAGCGCGTCTACCGCACCTTCGCGCAGCAGTCCGAGCAGCTGGCCCAGGTCTATATCGACACGACCCGACTGGAAGCCGGCAAGCGCTACACCGAGCGTCTGGTGGCCTACAACGAGGAACGACTGCGCACCCTGCAGCAGGAAATGGAACAGCAGCAGGCCCAGTCGGCGCAGGTCAGCGCGGCTCTGCAGCAGGCCCAGCAGCAGGCCGTCAGCCTGAGCACCGACGTGCAGAGCACCAACAACCAGCTGGATTCCCTGCAGCGCCGCATCCAGATCCTGCAGGCCGAACAGGGCAACCCCGAATTGAGCCTGCCCAAGCCGGAAAGCGTGCCCTCGCCGTCACCGGCTGCAGCCAGCGACAGTCGCTGAGGCCCGGGCTCTCATCAGTCTGCACAACGGCGCCGCAGGGCGCCGTTGTCGTTTCCGGCATCCCGGGATTCAGCGACACGCGTCGTACACCGCGTCATCCAGCTGCCGCCGTTGCACGAAGTCCAGCCGTGTATTCCTTGCCAGCGCCTTCTCGCGCTGTTGCCGTGCGCGGTCGCAGGCTGCGGGGTCGCTGCGGATGGAAATCAGCGCCGCGCGCGCGCCTGATCGCCGCACCACGCGAGGCTTCGGAGTGACTGGATCGGCCGCGCGGGTTTCCACACCCCGCGATAGCGACTGATCCACCGGCACCTCCCAGCGCCATTCCGCACGCCCCTGGCACGGCGTCTGCTGGTAGACCGGATGCGGCCCGTCCACGCATTTGTAGACGTTGGTCTGAGCGTGCGCCGTCGTGGCCAGCAGCAGGCACAACAGCGGGCTCCAGCGCGCGATCGACATTGCAGTCTCCTCCACAGGGCTGCCGCCATCCTCGGCGGCACAGCCGCGTCATGCCAGAGCGATACGCGTCACATCCGGGGTAATCCAGCACAGCCGTGCAAGTCGCCGGTCCGGCGCTGCGCTGTACTGCCGAAGGCACCGGCATATCCGTCGGCGCCTTCCCTCCCTTTCGCCAAGGAAACCGCAATGAGCAACTTCGTCACCGTCGCCGACGGCGCCCGCATCTTCTACAAGGATTGGGGTACCGGCCAGCCGATCGTGTTCGCCCACGGCTGGCCGCTGTCTTCCAATGCCTGGGACCCGCAGATGCTGTTCATGGGCCAGAACGGCTTCCGCGTGATCGCTCACGACCGTCGCAGCCACGGCCGCTCCAGCCAGACCTGGGACGGCAACAACATGGACACCTACGCCGATGACCTGGCCGCAGTGATCGAGGCGCTGGACCTGAAGGACGCGATCCTGGTCGGCCATTCCACCGGCGGCGGCGAAGTGGCCCATTACATCGGCCGCCACGGCAGCAAGCGCGTGGCCAAGGTGGTGCTGGTCGGCGCGGTTCCGCCGCTGATGCTGAAGACCGATGCCAACCCGGCAGGCACGCCGCTGGAGGTCTTCGATGGCATCCGCAAGGGCACTGGCGGTGACCGCTCGCAGTTCTTCAATGACCTGACCACACCGTTCTTCGGCGCCAATCGCGACGGCAACCGTGTCACCCAGGGCATGCGTGACGCGTTCTGGCTGCAGGGCATGCTCGGTGGCGTCAAGGGGCAGTACGACTGCGTGCACGAGTTCTCGGAAGTGGATTACACCGAAGACCTGAAGAAGATCGACGTTCCGGCGCTGGTGGTGCACGGTGATGACGACCAGATCGTGCCGTTCGATGCGTCGGCCAAGCTGTCCTCGCAGATCATCAAGGATGCAGAGCTGAAGGTGTACCCGGGCGCACCGCACGGCCTGACCATCACCCACGCCGAGCAGTTCAACGCCGACCTGCTGGCGTTCGCACGTAAATGATGTGCTGCGGCGGCGCCGTAACGGTGCCGCCGCTTCTGCGGTCGCAAAAAGGGGACGGAGGGGATTAAGTCGTTTGTGCACAAACGACTTAATCCCCTCCGTCCCCTTTTTTGTCAGATGTCGCTGTGATGGTGCGGCACGGCCTCTGGCAACGGATCGTGGCCACCCACGAAGTGACGCACCAGCGGTGCACGTTCGCCACGATGCAATCCACGCAGCACTTCCTGGATCGCCTTGTCATCGGCGGTGATGCGCTCATGCTGGCGCAGATGCTCCAGCCAGGACGGGGTCACGAAATACTCCAGATGAATGCCCGGACTGGCCACGTCCTCGACCACGCCCCAGACCACGGCACCATCGCGGCGGCGGATCGTGCCCAGCGCGCGCATCTGCGCCTGGAACGCGGCTCTATCAGCCTCGTCGATGCGGTACTCAAGGGTGACCAGCACCGGGCCGCGATCATGTGACACCGGCACCGACAGCTCCGGCGCCGGCCAATGACCCGCCGGGCTCAGGTTCAGGTCCTCTGCGCCAGCGATGCGCACGCGCCATACCAGCAGCCCACCGATCACCGCACCTGCGGCGGCCACCAGCAAGGCCAGTTCCGGCGAAGTACGCTGTGCCAGCGCGCCCCAGCTCAGGCCACCGGCCGCCATGCCGGCGGAGAACACCATGATGTACAGCGCCAGTGCACGCGCCCGTACCCAGGCAGGCACTGCCGTCTGCGCGGCAATCTGCAGCGACGACAGCACGGTGATCCAGGCGAAACCATTGATCAGCATCACCACTGGCAGTACGTACCAGCTGCGGGTAAGCGCCAACCCGACCAGGCTGAGCGCCAGTGACAGCGTGGCCAGCAGCACCAGCAGGTCTCGATCCATCTGCGCGCGCAGCTTCGGCAGCAGAAGCGCACCACCCACTGCGCCGATACCGATGCAACCCAGCAGAATGCCGTACTGCCCTGCCCCGCCGTGCATCTGCCCGCGCACCACCACCGGCAGCATCGCATTCATCGCTGCGGCGAAGAAGAAGAAGCCGACCGACTTGATCAGCACCGCCTGCAGGCGCCCGGCGCGGCTGGCGTAGCGCAGGCCCGCCTTCAATCCGGCACCGAAGCCTTCCGGCGGCAGACTGGACTGCTTCGGGTCGCGCTTCCAGCCCCACACCACGAACAGCATCGCGGCGAAGGTGATGGCGTTGAAGCCGAACGCCCAGACCGCTCCGAGCTGGGCGACGATCACGCCACCGATGGCCGGACCGATCGAACGGGCGATATTGATGCCGATCGAGTTCAGCGCCACGGCCGAGGCCAGCATCGGCTGCGGCACCAGCTCGGACACGATCGCGGCCTGCGCCGGCATCGCCATCGCCGCACCGCAACCCATGCAGAAGGTCAGCAGCACCAGCAACTGCGGTGTCAGCAGATCCATCGCTGTCAGCGCTGCCATCACGGCGGCGACCAGCAGCATCCAACCCTGGGTCGCCAACAGGTACTTGCGGCGATCAACGATGTCGGCCAGCGTTCCGGCAGCCAGCGCCAGCAGCACGATCGGCACGGTGGTAGCCGACTGCACCAACGCCACCATCAAGGGTGAGCCGGTGCGTTCGGCCATCACCCAGGCGGCGGCCACGTCGTTGACCCAGGTGCCGATGTTGCTGGCCAGGATCGCCAGCCAGATCGAACGGAACATCCGGATCTTCAGCGGGGACCAGGCACCTGCGGCCTGTACGGGGGGTTGCGACGCGGTTGCGTTCACCATTGCCATGCTCCAACGATCGAGGCGAACAGCGTGCCCTGGCCTCCGGCCTGCTTCAGTGCAGGACCTGCGTCGACCCAGGCCAGCTGCAGCTGCCATTGCCAGTGTTCGCTGGCCTGCCAGCGGGTTTCGGATTTGTATTGATTGCCGATGCGGCGCGCGCCACCGGCGCTGCCCGGCAACGCCACCAGCGGTGCCGGCGTGGTGTAGACCGCATCGGCGCGACGATGCTTCCAGGCCATCTGTACGCCCAGTTCCGTCGTCACCGCGTCGTGCAGGCGCAGGGACAGGGTCGGCTGGACGTCCATCAGGTTGGCTGGGGCCAGCAGGCTGGCCTCGCTGAAGTAGGCCGATTTCGGGAACAATGCATTGAAGGTTCCCAGACGACCGTCTCGCAGATTGCCATCGCCGCTGGCGATGTCGGCCTTCAGCCCCAGACGCGGCTGCAACGGCAGGTCCGTCCAGCGCCACCCTGTATCGGTGGCCAGCGTCCATGCACGGATGTCGAGGATGCCGGCGGACGTGCGCAGTTCGCCCCCCTGCGCCACCAGCTCGCTGTTCCAGTCCAGTGCACCGACCTGGCCGAACCAGCGCGCACCGAGGGTCTGCCGCCGCTCGGTGCCGGAGCCTGCGGCGAAGCGCGCGCCTTCCCGGCGGTAGTCCAGCAGATACACGTCCCACTGGCCTGTCCGCTTGCCGCGCGCGGTAGTGGCATAGATGCCCCACAGGTGCGCACCATCCTCACCGCGATCATCAAAGGCACCCGGTCGGTTCTCCACCGGCCGCAGCGCCATCAGATCAAGCGTGCCGAAGCGACCCTTCCACCCCATGCGTGCACCGTCGAAGGCCAGGCGGATGTTCGGCCCATCGCGCACCGACAACAGTCGTGAGCTTCCGTAGCCGGCTTCCTGCCGGCCGAGTTGCAGGTGGAAGCCACCGCGCTGCCAGCGCCAGTACGCCTGCTGCACGTCCATCGCGCTGCGGTCGGTGCGGCCAGCGCCACCTGCCTTGCCATTCTCACCATGCACGCCCAGCTGCAGCTTCGCCTGCCAGGTGTCTTCCACATAGGTGGCCGATGCCAGCGCACGCAACAGGCCATAGCCATCTTCGCGACCGCCGATACCAAACCGGGTCGGGTCGTAGTACAGGCCACGCAAGCGCAGTGAGGCATCCCAGCGCAATTGGCCGTCACCGGCGTCAGTGCAACGGCCACCCTCGCAGGCCAGCGCCAGCGATGGCACGGCCAACACCGCCAGGCTCAGAACGCGAAGCACGAGCATCCCATCGCGCCCCAGAACGCGGTCAGGTCATTGGTCGGTGCTGCATGCTGCGCGGCATGTCCGTGCGCGCCATGGGTACTGCAGGCCACGCCGTGATGGTGGCGATGGGCAGCGGCCAATCCGGTGGCGGCACCGCCGACGTGGTAGCCACCGAACCGGTTGACCGGCGACCAGTCCGGCATCGCCGGCGGCAGCTGCGGGGCCAGGCCGGCGTAATCGCCATCGGCGTGCACGATACGGCCGCCGACGACGGTGAGCAGGCTGGTGATATCGGCAATCTGCGCGTCATCAACACGGAAGAAGTCGGCCGAGAGCAGGATGAAGTCGGCCAGCTGGCCGGCTTTCAGCGTGCCCTTCACCGCTTCGTCGCCGGAGAACCAGGCGCTGCCCTGGGTCCACAGGCGCAGCGCCTGCTCGCGCTCAAGCAGGTTCTCATCGCCATACAGGGCCAGTCCGCCCACGGTGCGCCCGGTCACCAGCCAGGACAACGCTACCCACGGGTTGTAGCTGGCCACGCGGGTGGCATCGGTGCCGGCACCGACCGGCACGCCTTCGGCCAGCATGCGCTTGACCGGCGGCGTGTGCCGCGCAGCCTGCACGCCGTAGCGCTCGACGAAGGCCTCGCCCTGGTAAGCCATGCGGTGCTGCACGGCAATGCCGCCGCCCAGCGCACGGATGCGCTCGATGTTGCGCGGGGTGATGGTCTCGGCGTGGTCGATGAACCAGTGCAGGCCATCGAACGGCACCTCGCGGTTGACCTGTTCGTACACATCCAGGATGCGGGTGATGCTCTCGTCATACGTCGCGTGGATGCGGAACGGCCAGCGCTTCTCGACCAGCAGCTTCACCACGTCGTGCAGTTCGGGCTCCAGCTCCGGCGGCAGTTCCGGGCGGGGCTCGTTGAACAGCTCGAAATCAGCCGCGGAGAACACCAGCATCTCGCCGGCACCGTTGTGGCGCAGCAGATCATCACCCTGGCGCGGCTGCAGGATCTCGCTCCAGCCACGGAAGTCGTCTACTTCCTTGCCCTTGTTCTGGGTGAACAGGTTATAGGCGATGCGCACCGTCAGCTGGTCATCGCGGTGCAACTGCTCGACGACCTGGTAATCCTCGGGATAGTTCTGGAAACCGCCACCGGCGTCGATCACCGAAGTGATCCCGAGCCGGTTCAGTTCCCGCATGAAGTGGCGCGTCGAGTTCGCCTGGTACTCGATCGGCAGGCGCGGGCCCTTGGCCAGCGTCGCGTACAGGATCAGCGCATTGGGCTTGGCCAGCAGCAGCCCGGTCGGGTTGCCCAGCGAATCACGCACGATTTGGCCACCCGGCGGATCCGGCGTTTCCTTGGTGTAGCCGCAGGCGCGCAGCGCGGCACGGTTGAGCAGCGCGCGGTCGTACAGGTGCAGCAGGAACACCGGCGTATCCGGCGCGATGTCGTTGATCTCCTGCAGCGTCGGCAGACGCTTCTCGTTGAACTGCGCGGCAGTGAAGCCACCGACCACGCGTACCCACTGCGGTGCGGGCGTGCGATCGACCTGGGCCTTCAACATGTCCAGAGCGTCACCGAGTGAACGCAGCCCGTCCCAGCGCAGCTCCAGGTTGTAGTTCAGGCCACCACGTATCAGGTGGGTATGGCTGTCGTTGAGGCCGGGCAGCAGGCGCCGGCCCTGGGCGTCGATCAGGGTCGCTTCATTGCCCCAGTCGCGCATGATCTCCTCGTCGCTGCCGACGGCGACAATGCGGCCTTCCTGCACGGCCAGCGCCTGCGCATGCGGTTGCAGGGGGTCCAGGGTGGTGATGCGGGCATTGCGGATGACCAGCGTGCTCATGCGACGCTCCTTGGAAGTGGAATCGAGTGCGGCAGCGGCGCTGCCGGCCAGGCCGAGCGCTACGGCAGCACCGCTGGCCAGCACCACGTTGCGGCGGCCTTGGTCGAGTGGATCGTGACTCATGCGATATCTCCCGGAAGGCGGTGGACGTCCAGTGCCCAGGTGCCGGGCCCGGCCAGCGCGATGGCCAGCAGTACCGTGGTCCACATCAACGGGTACTCGCTGCCGCCGCGCATCCAGAACCAGCCCTTGGGCAGGGCCAACAGGACGGTGAAGCCGATGAAGGCGGCCGCCGCAAGCGCGGCGATGCGGGTCTGCCATCCCAGCAGCACGGCCAGCCCGGACAGCACCTGCAGCAGGGCCAGCAGCAATGGCAACGGCGCGGCGGCCGGCAGGCCAAAATCGCGCAGCTCGGTGGCGAAGCCGGACAACCCCGGGCCACCGAACCAGCCGAGCAACTTGCCCAGCGCGTGTGGCAGCAGGAACCCTCCTGCCGCCACGCGCAGCATCAGCAGGGCCAGGTCGAGGCCATGGCCAGCCAGCATGCTCAGTGCCCGCCTTCCTGTGCGCCGAACATGCTCTTGGCGTACTGGATGCCGATGCCATAGCCGCCGGCGTGGTCGCGGGCAATGCCGGTGGTCAGGTCGTAGGTTTCACCGCGCGCCCAATCGCGCTGCAGTTCGAGCAGGTACTGCACGCTGGTCATCGGCACTGCGCCGGCCTGCACCATGCGGGTGATCGCACGCTCGTGGGCCTCTTCGCTGACATCGCCGCAGGCATCGGTGATCACGTAGACCTCGAAGCCCTGCGCCAGCGCCGACAGTGCCGGCCCGACAATGCAGACGCTGGTCCACAGGCCGGCAATGACCAGGCGGCGCCTGCCGATGCGGTTGATCTCATCGATCACCGGCTGGTCTTCCCAGGTGTTCATCGATGTGCGGTCGAACACGGTCTGGCCCGGGAAGATCTGTGGCAGTTCCGGAAACATCGGGCCGGAGAAGGACGTTTCGGCAACGGTGGTCAGCAGCACCGGCACGTTGAAGCCCTTGGCACCCTTGCTGATCAGCGACACGTTGTTGCGCAGCGCGGAGATGTCGATGGTGTGGGTGGCAAACGCCATCTGCGACTGAAAGTCGATCAAGACCAAGGCGTGGTCGGTCGGCGACAGCAGCGCCAGGGCGGGAGTGGCGGTGGCAAGACTCATGGGTGAACTCCGTTGGAAACACGATCAGGGGGAAGCAACAGGGCCGCATCGCCGGCAACGTACTGGCCAGGACTGCAGCCGGTCTCCGCGCGGAAGCTGCGGACGAAATGGCTCTGGTCGAAGAAGCCCAGCTGCTGGGCCAGGCAGGCCATCGGCAGCTGTGCACCCGGCAGCAGCTGGCGCGCACGCTCGATGCGGCGGCGGCGCACATAGCGCAGCGGGCTGGCGCCGGTACCGGTGCGGAACAGGCGCACCAGATGGAAGCGGCTGACGCAGGCGGCCGCCGCCAGTTCGGTCACCCGCAGCGGCTGCGACAGGTGCTCATCGACATAGCGCAGGGCGCGCTGCAACGCGGCGGCCTGCTGCGGTGCCAGCGATGCAGCGGGCGGATCAGGCGGAAAAACGGTGGCCATGCGGGATGCCGCGGAGGGGTGCCCCATGGTGCGGGGCCCCTGCGCGATGCCCTACCCCCGTCGGTCGAGGCCAGCACCTACCCGAATGGGGGATGCCGGCGACCGAGCAGGCGACGACCGAACAACCGCGCATCCAGTGAATAGGCGCCAGGGCCCAACATCAACAGCGCCAGTGGCAGCACTACCTGTGGCCACGGCGCCTGTTGCGCGAAGATGCCCACGGCCGCCATCAGCGCCGCCAGTGGCGTCAACACACCCAGCGTGAGCATGGCCGCCGCCAGCAGGCACAGCGCCAACCATCCGCCCGCATGCGTGCCGGGCATGCACAGCGCGGCGGCCACGCATAGCCGCAGCCACAGCAGGCCGACGCCCGGACCGCGGTCGGGGAACATCACGAACAGGCGCTGCATCGCGGGGCTCCAGGGGACATGCCGGCGTGATAGCCGACCGTGGCGGCCGCTGCCTACCCCGTTCGGGTCACCCCGGACTGCCCCGCACCTGCCAGAATGCGCGCCATGCGTGGCCGCCCCTTCCCGTTCCTGCGTCGCCTGCCGACGCTGCTGACGTGCCTGCTGCTGTTGACCGCCCTGCCCGCCTTTGCCGTGCAGCGCCCTCCGGTGAGCGGCGGACTGCCCGATTACGAGCACACCGCCTGGCGGGTCGGCCAAGGCGCACCCGGCGATATCTGGGACATCACCCAGGACCGCGACGGCCTGCTGTGGCTGGCCACCGGCTCGGGCCTGTACCGCTTCGATGGCCGGCGTTTCGAACGGCAGGCGACGCCCGTCGGCAGCCAGTTCCCGTCCACCAACATGGTCACGCTGGCGCAGGGCCGCGATGGCGCCCTGTGGATCGGCTACTTCCAGGCCGGCATCAGCCGGTTCGCGCAGGGGCGGCTGCACAGCTATGGCCGCGAGCAAGGGGTGCCGGTCGGCGTGGTCCCGCACTTCAGCCAGGATCGCGAGGGCCAGCTGTGGGCGGCGATCAACGGTGGGCTGCGCCGCTTTGATGGACAGCGCTGGCAAGCACTGCCTGCCCAGGTCGGCCTGCCCGAGCGGCGTGTGCAGTGGGTGCTGCATGACAGCCGGGGCAGGTTCTGGGTACTGGCCGACCTGAAGATCTGGATGCGTGCTGCCGGCCAGGCCGCGTTCGAAGACACCGGCATCGCGGTCTCGCAGATGGCAACGCTGGCCGAAAGCCCACAGGGTGAAGTGTGGCTGGCCGACCGGGTGCGCGGCACCTCGCCGCTGGCCAACGCGCAGGGTCTGTTGGCGGCCAGCGAACGCGAAGCGCGGCGTCTTCCGGAACTGGTTGCCGCGCGTCTGCAGTTCACTGCCGACGGCGCGCTGTGGGCCACGATGAGCCCGCACGGCGGCGTCGCCCGCATCACCTTCGACGGCACCCGGGCCGTGCGCATGGAACGCTTCGATTCCCCGCACGGACTGACCGCCACCTCGGCGGTGCCGATCATCGTCGATCGCGAAGGCAATCTGTGGGTCGGTACCAATCTCGGCCTCAACCGCTTCCGCGCACGCAGCGTGCACACCCTGGCGGTGGGCCCGAGTGATCCCTATCGCTCGCTGGTGCGGGCCGGCGATGGCCGCGTGTATGGCTATGGCGAGGATCTAAAACCCTTCGATCTGCGGCGCACTCTGCTGGATGGCAGCGCCACGCAGCTGCAGGCCAAGGCACGCCAGGCGCCCACGCCGATCTGGCAGTTCGACTGGGTCAATCTTGCGCGCACGGTCGCCGGCCACACCACGTTGATCCCGCTGCCGGCTCCGTTCACCGGGCAACCGATGCATGCGCTGCTGTTCCCCGACGACGAACAGGCTTGGGTGTGTACGGGTGAACGCGGCGTCCTGCACTACCTTCATGGCCAATGGCAGCGCGAAGTCCGCCTGCCCGAGCAGGCCTGTTCATCGCTGGCGCTGGATACCCATGGCCAGTTGCTGCTCGGCTATGCCGACGGCCGCCTGCGCCGGATGAGTGCAGGCCGCATCGAGAGCTTCGATGCCGCTCAGGGTCTGTCCGTCGGACCGGTCACGGCGATACTGCATCATCAGGACCTGTTGCTGGTTGCCGGTGAAGCCGGTCTGGCTGCGCGCGTTGGCAATGGTCGTTTCGTTCCGGTGCGTACCGACATGGCCGGCGTACTGGAAGGCATCACCGGCATGGTCGCCGATCCCAACGGACACCTCTGGTTCAATGGCAGCCGTGGCCTGGTGCGGATGGAAAGCGGGCTGTTGCGTCGCGCCCTGCGCAGCGGACTGCCGGTCACGCCACGCCTGTTCGACGCGATCGACGGCATGCCTGGCATTGCCCTGCAGAGTGGACCGATCGCAACCGCGACGCTGGCCGACGACGGCCTGCTATGGCTGGCCACCAACCAGGGCCTGGCCTGGCTGGACACCACCCATTCGCACGTCAATACGATGGCCCCCAGCGTGCGCATCGGCGAGGTGCTGTATGGCAGCAAGCACGAGCCGCTGCGCGATGGCCTGCGCCTTCCCGCCGGTACCAGCCAGCTGCAGATCGACTACGTGGCGTTGTCGCTGGCGCGGCCGGAGCGCAACCGCTATCGCTATCGCCTGTCCGGCGTCGACGACGGCTGGCAGGATGCTGGCAGCAGCACCCGCGCGTATTACACCAACCTCGCACCGGGCAATTACCGGTTCGAGGTGGAAGCGGCCAACGAAGACGGCATCTGGAGCACCTCTCCGGCCAGCCGCAGCTTCCGCATCGCTCCCACCTTCATGCAGACCGTGTGGTTCAAGCTGCTGTGCGCCGCCGCGATACTCGCGCTGCTGATGATGGCGGTGCGCATCCGCAGCGGGCAGCTTGCTGCGCTGTTCCGCGCACGCCTGCAGGAACGCAATGGCGAACGCGAACGCATCGCACGCGACCTGCACGACACCCTGCTGCAGGGCAGCCAGGGCCTGATCCTGCGCCTGCACGCGATCAGCCAGTCCGCACAGACGCCGGAGCCGGTGCGCAACCAGCTGGAGTCGGCGATGCAGCTGGCCGAGCGCAACCTTGCCGAGGGCCGCGAGCGGGTCAATGCCCTGCGTGAGGGACCATTCGCTGGCCGCGACCTCGCTTCGGCACTGGCCGATGTGCACGCCGAGTACGCCGGGCACGGCACCAATCCGCTGCGCCTGACCGTGGAAGGTGCAACGCCACGGCTGCAGGCCGACGCGGCCGAAGAAGTGTTCCTGATAGGGCGTGAGGCGATCCGCAACGCGTTGCGTCATGCCAACGCCAGCGCCATTGAGGTGGAACTGTCGTACGGCACGCGTTGCTTCCTGCTGCACGTGCGCGACGATGGCGTCGGCATCGCCGACGAGAATGCCGGCAACGGCCATTGGGGCCTGCAGGGAATGCGTGAGCGCGCGCAGCGCCTCGGTGCGGAACTGCAGCTGTGGACCCGCGCCGGGCTGGGTACCGAAGTCGCGCTGGCGGTTCCCGCCCGGCGCCTGTATCACCGCCGCCCATCGCGTTGGCGCTGGCCCTGGAGTAAAGCAAACCATGACTGAGTCCCCTGCCCCGATCGGCGTGCTGGTGGTCGACGACCACCCCCTGTTGCGTGACGGTCTGGCGGCGCTGCTGGGCGCCTATTCCGACCTGCGCCTGCTCGGCGAGGCCGCCGATGGCGAAGAGGCCATCGCGCGCTACCAGCAGCTGCAACCTGACGTGGTACTGATGGACCTGCAGATGCCGCGCCTGGATGGTGTGGAAGCCATCGTGCGGATCCGCGCGATGGACCTGCGCGCGCGCATCATCGTGCTGACCACCTACCGCGGCGACGTACGTGCGGTGAGGGCGCTGCAGGCCGGCGCCAGTGCCTACCTGCTCAAAGACATGCTGCGTCACGAGCTGGTCGATACGATCCGCATGGTCGCTGGCGGCCGACGCGCACCGATTCCCCCGGCAGTAGCGGCCAGCATCGCGGCACATGTGGTGGAAGACCGGTTGTCGCCGCGCGAGACCGAGGTACTGCGGCACGTGGCCGGCGGCCTGTCGAACAAGCGCATCGGCGAGCGCATGCAGATTTCCGAGCAGACGGTGAAGGCGCACATGAAGAGCCTGATGGACAAGCTCGGTGTGGGTGATCGCACGCATGCGGTGACCCAGGCGCTGAGGCGCGGCATCATCAGCCTGGACGACAGCGGTCACGATTAAGGTTGTTCGGCAGGGCTGCGCCCTGCACCCGCGGTAGCGCCGGCCGCTGGCCGGCAACATCAACAGCAACAGCTTGGATTCCGTAGGATGGCGGGGTGGGTCCGGTTGCGGGGGTCGCTGCAAGTACATCCATGTAAGCTCGGTCGCCGCATCCATGCGGCTCACGCCGCCGCAACCGGACCCACCCCGCCTTCGACAGATCTCTGCGAGCTGTCGGGCATTGCTTTCTGTAGATCCACGCCATGCGTGGATGAATCTCTATCGAAATCGAATATTTCGAGAATTGAACGAAGAGCATCCACGCATGGCGTGGATCTACCGTGTCGACCAAGGTCGACACCCACCAACAGCCGCCGGAATCTGTCAGAAGCGGGGCTGCAAGCCCTGCCGAACATCCCCCTTACTTCAAACGCAGCAGCAGGCTGCCGCCCGCACACACCACCGCCAGCCAGGCCACGCCGTGCCACCCCCACTGCGCCAGCGCCAGGCTGCCCAGCGCACCACCGGCAGCCATGCCGATGAACATGCCGGTGAACAGCAGCGCATTGAGGCGGCTGCGCGCCGGCGGCACCAGGCCATAGACCAGCGTCTGGTGCGCCACCAGCGCCGACTGGAAACCGAAGTCGAACAGCAGCGCGCTCACCACCAGCAGCGGCAGCAGCGCAGCGGCCGGCAGCCAGGACTCGGTCAGCAACAGGGCGAAGCCCAGCAGCGCCACCGCGATCGCCAGCCGCGCCACTGCCTGGCACCCCAGTCGATCGGCGAAACGGCCGGCGAACGGCGCGGCCAGCGCACCGGCTGCACCGGCGATACCGAATGCACCCGCCGCAGCGCTGCCAAGACCCAGGCGGGCATGCAGCATCAGCGCCAGCGTCGACCAGAACGCACTGAAGCCCACCGCCAGCAGCGACTGGCTGGCCACCGCACGGCGCAGCTGCGGCTGCTCGCGCCACAACGCCAGCAACGAACCCAGCAACGCCGGATAGCGCAGCGTGCTGGTCGGCGCGAAACGCGGCAGCGCACGCGCCATCACCGCGCCCATCGCCGCTACCGATACCGCGGCCAGCACGAACTGCGCGCGCCAACCCCATGCTTCAGCCACCACGCCACTGACCACGCGCGACAGCAGGATGCCGAGCAGCAGGCCGGTCATCACCCGGCCGACGATCTGGCCGCGTTGTGCATCCGGTGCCAGTACTGCGGCGGCCGGCACGATGTCCTGCGCCAGCGTGGCCATCAGCCCAACCAGCAGGCTGGCCAGCAGCAGGCCCGGCAGGTGCCCGGCCATCGCTGCGGCGCCCAGTGCCAGTGCCAGCAACGCGGACTTCAACAGGATCAGGTTGCGGCGGTCGAAGCGGTCGCCCAGCGGTGCCAGCAGCAGGATGCCCAGCGCATAGCCGAGCTGGGTCAGGGTCGGTACCAGGCCGGCGGCGCGCTCACCCGCGCCGAGGTCCTGGGCGATCAGGCCCAGCATCGGTTGGCTGTAGTAGAGCGAGGCGACCGAGAAGCCGGCGCCGGCCGCCATTGCCAGCACCAACGGGGTCGAGGGTGCGGTCGCGGGTGCGGCGACGGATAGCGAAGGGGTAGACATGGGGGGAGCCCGGTGGAGGAAGTGGGCGTATCCTGACGGTATTCGTCAAACGTCTGTAGTAGGCTTCATTACATACTCTTCATACGCCATACGCATGAATGACCTCGCCACCGGCGCCGATCGCCTGGACCTGCTGCGCACCTTCCTGCGCATCGTCGATGCCGGCAGCCTGTCCGCTGCAGCCATGCAGCTGGGCACCACCCAGCCGACGGTCAGCCGCCGCCTTCAGGCCCTTGAGCGGCAGCTTGGTCTGCGTCTGCTGCAGCGCTCCACCCATGGCCTGCAGCTGACCGAGGATGGCCTGCGCTGCCAGCGCCATGCGCAACGTGTGGTCGACGAATGGGAGTCACTGCAGGCCGAACTGCACGGCGAGCCAGAAACACTGCGCGGCCGCCTGCGGGTGATGGTGCCGCATGCCTTCGGCCAGGCGCAGCTGCTGCCGACCATGCTCGCGTTCCTGGCCCAGCATCCGCAGCTGAGCCTGGAGTGGATCCTTGAAGATCGGCGTCCGGATTTCATCGCGGAAGGCATCGACTGCGCGGTCCGGGTGGGCCCGGTCGACGAACCGCGCATGGTCGCGCTGCCGCTGGCCGAAGTACCGCGCATCGTCGTGGCGGCGCCCTCGCTGGTGGACGCCACGGCCGTCAGTACGCCGGAACAGGCGCAGTCACTGCCGTGGATCTCGCTGGTCACCTACTACCGCGAACGACTGCTGCTGCATGACGCGCAGGGGCGCGCGCATACCCTTTCGATCAGCCCGCGACTACTCAGCGACAACCTGTTCGTGGTGCAACAGGCCGCATGTGCCGGGCTGGGAGCGGCCGTGGTCTCGGCCTGGCTGGTGGCCGACGATCTCGCACAAGGGCGGCTGGTGCAGCTGCTGCCGGACTGGCACGCGCCGCCACTGCCGGTACACGTGGTATTTCCCGCCGCGCGCCAGCAGCCGCCGCGGCTGCGCGCCTTCATCGACGCGATGAAGACCGCGTTGCCGCAATTGCATGGAATGCGGCCGGCACCGCGTTAGGTCATCGGCCGCATCATCCACGCATGGCGTGGGTCTACTGAGGGTACGGGTAGATCCACGCCATGCGTGGATTCCGCCCCGACCCGGCAATCAGTTGGCCTTGCCCGCCTCGACGTTCCACGCCGCGACCTTGGCCTTGGTATCAGCCAGCATCTTGTCCAGCGCGGCGCGGTCATACACGTTGCCACGCAGGATCACGCTGTCGATCTTTTCGGTGGCGGCAATGTCCTGCAGCGGGTTGGCGGTCAGCAGCACCAGATCGGCCGCCTTGCCCTGCGCAACGCCACCGAAGCGGTCCATCTGGCCGAACCAGGCCGGGCCGGAACGGGTTGCGGCCGACAGCGCCTGCGGTGCGCTCAGGCCCTCCTTCACGAACAGCTGCAGTTCCTGGTGCAGGGCGATGCCCGGGAAGTTGAACGAATTGAGGAAGCCTGCATCGGTGCCGGCGATGATCGTCACGCCCGCCTCCTGCAGCATCGGCAGCACTGCGGCTACCTGGTGGTATTGCGCGTGGCGCGCTTCGATCTGCACCGGCGTGGCTTTCGCCGCGCGGTCCACGCGCCACTGGTAGGTCGCGCGCAGGCCCGGGCCGATGTAGGCAAGGTACGGGTCGTTGGCGTGGTCATCCTGATCAAGGAAGTCGAGGATGCGGCCACCATTGAGGGTAGGGGTTACGAACACGCCGCGCTTGGCGAAATCACGGTAGGCGTGCATCGCAGTGTCACGGTCGAAGCTGGCGTCGAGGCGGCGGTTGGCTTCGGCGCGGTCGATGCGACCGGCACCGAAGTCGGCGGCGATCTTCGCTTCGTCCTTGCTGCCGGCCTTGAATGCGTAGTCCAGATGCTCGATCGAGGCCAGGCCGGCATCGACCGCCTGCTCCACGGTCAGCGCCATCGGAATGTGGCCCGAGGCCTTGAAGCCGGCCTTGCGCGCAGCGCTGGCCGAGTACAGGAAAAGTTCCGGCTTCAGCGTGCTGTCGGTGATTTTCACGAAATCGACCTTGTCGTGCTGCAGGCGGGCGATCGCCTTGTCGGCGTCGGCCTCGCTGCCCACTTCGATCGTGCCCTTCCAGACCGGCTTGATGCCTTCGATCTTCGCGCCGGAACTGAGCAGGCGCGGGCCGAACAGGCTGCCCTTGGCGATCTCGCCGCGCCACTGCAGCACCTGCTCGGGCAGATCGCCGGAGCAGTCGCGCACGGTGGTGATGCCGTGGGCGATGTACAGCGGCAGCAGTGCCTTGTTCTCTTCGATCAGCGCCGGGCCGCCACCGAAGTGCACGTGCATGTCCCACAGGCCCGGGATCAGGTACTTGCCCTTGGCATCGATCTGGCGGGCCGCGCTCCACTGGCTGCGCAGCTGCGCGTCCGGGCCGACGGCGACGATGTCCTCGCCACGGATCACCACGCTCTGCCCCACCAGGGTGCTGGCGTGCTCGACATCGACCACGGTGGCATTGCGGATCAGCAGATCGGCGCGCTCGGCAGCAGACGCCGACAGCGGTGCCACCGCAAGGAGGATGGCAAGGGACAACGGACGGGAACGGAACATGGACAGCATCCTGGTGGGCACGCCCAGCGTGCGGGTGGAAGGGGTTTGCATTCAGCGCACCGCGCCGTGCTGGCGCAGCAGGGTTTCAATTCCGGTATAGCCGCGCTGGCGCGCATGTGCCAGCGGCGTCACGCCGTCGCCGTCGGCCAGCTCCGGGTCGGCGCCGGCATCCAGCAGCAGCTGCACGATCTGCACGTGGCGCGCACCGCCATCGCCGAGCAGGATCGCTTCCAGCAGCGCGGTCCAGTGCAGCCGGTTGACATGGTCCACCGCCACACCCGCACGCAGCAGCGTGCGCACGGTGGCGACGTGGCCGCGCTCGGCCGCGGGAATCAACGCGGTGCCGCCATAGCGGTTGGTGCTGCGCAGATCGGCGCCGTGCGCCAGGGTCATCGCCAGGATCTCGTCCAGGCCGCGCGCACCGGCGTACAGGTAGGCGCTGTCCTGCAACGCATCCTTGGCGTTGACGTCGGCGCCGGCTTCGATCAGCTCACGCGCGGCATCCACGTTGTCACCGTGCGTGGCCAGCAGCAGCGCGGTGCGGCCCTGGCCATCGCGCGCCTCCAGCGTGGCGCCATCCTCGATCGCCTGCCGCACCGCATCGGCGTCGCCGCGGCTGGCGGCATCACGCAGGCGGCCATCGACGTCGGCCTTGGACGTTGCGGTGCAGGCCGGGGTGACCATGGCCAGCAGGCACAACAGCAGCACGCGCGCGAACGGCGCAGGCCAGCCAGGGGAATGATGGACGCGCATGACAGTGTCTCCTCATGTCCGTCGCCACGGAACGCCGTGCGACGGTAGCAACAGCCGGGCATTGCCGGCCCCTGCCCTGCATGGTAGAAGTCGGCCTGGGTATCCAGAAGTGAAATGTTCAAATGCAAGACAGTGCCAAATCGAATAGAACCCTGTTCGAACTGGACCTGCTGCGGGCGCTGGTGATGGTGGCCGACTGCGGCAGCTTCACTACGGCGGCCACGCGCCTGCATTCGACCCAGTCCACGGTCAGCCAGAAGGTCCGCCGGCTGGAGGAACTGGCCGGGCATCGCCTGCTCGAACGCGGCCACCGCGACGTGCACCCCACCGACGCCGGCCACACCCTGCTCGGCTACGCGCGGCGCATGCTCGACCTGAACGAGGAAATGGCCCAGGCGCTGGCCGGTGCGACGGTGGAGACCGCGGTCCGCATCGGTGTTCCCGAGGACTTCGTCAACGCGCAGACCACGCGCATGCTGGCCGCCTTCAGCCGCCGCCACCCGCAGGTGAAGCTGGAGATCAGCAGCGGCCTCAGCCGCGACCTGGCGCAGGGCTTCGACCACGGCGAGCTGGACCTGGTGCTGGTCAAGCAGCGCCGCAACAGCCGCCAGGCGGTGCATTGCCGGCGCGAGCCGATGCACTGGATCGACAGCCTGCGCAGCAGCTGCCTGCAGCAGGACCCGCTGCCGCTGGTCACCTTCCCGCCGCGCGGGCTGTACCGCGACGAGATGATCCATGCCGTGGAAGCGCTGGGCCTGCGCTGGCGCATCGCCTTCACCAGCTCGTCGCTGAGCGGCATCCAGGGCGCGGTGGCCGATGGCATCGGCATCAGCCTGCTGCCGCGTCGCGCGGTCAGCCGCGAGCACCGCATCATCGATGGCGAGCGCGAGCTGCCGGTGATCGACAACTACGAAATCGGCCTGCTGCACCGCGCGGACGCCGACGATGCCGTGCGTGCGCTGGCCAGCGAGCTGTGGCGCCAGGTGCAGCGCGAACCGGACTGACCACAGTAGATCCACGCCATGCGTGGATAGAAACGCCCCTCCGGCATCGAAAAGGGCGCTGGTGCGCCAGCAAATACACGCTTGTCGCAAAAGGCCCACTAATGGCGTATCCAAGGCCTGGGCGATAGGGTGGTGAACGCCCTTCTCCGGATTGCCACGCCTATGACCAGCACGTACCAGGTTACTTTGACCCCTGCTCCGAAGGACGAAGCCGACATCCGGTTCGATCCGCTGCCACCTGCACTCATCGCGCACATGCAGCAGCAGCGTGCACAGGTTGCTGCCCTTGTCGCGTCTGCGTTCCCTACCGTGCCTGTTCAATGGCCGCTGCTGCCGAGCACGCTGCAACGCGTAGTCGACGCAGAACTGATCGATCACGATGATTGTCACGGCTGGGAAGCACTGGGGGGTTGCATTCGGTGACTGTCTGGCACAGCGTGTACCGGAACTTGCCTGGACCCAGGTAACCGATGCTTGGGGCGTCGATGCGGTTCTCCGCTATGGAGAGGCCAATAGCATTGTCAGCGCCGTCACCCTGTTGATCAAGCGCGTCGAAGACGGCGAGACCATCGAGATCAACCACCTGCTTGAAGCCCTCGAGGAGTTCGTCATCCAGCAAGCGCGCAGGTCCAGCTGAGCCCATGAGCGGACGATTGAGCCGCGCAGAATGACGTATACGGACCTTGATGTTGCACCTGCGGGAGCAATCAGAGTTCGCGCATTGATCATCGACATCTGATCAGACCTGCCGCGCCAAGGCACTACATCGCCGGCTACAGTGACTCTTGTTTCCGTGCCCCACGGCGCCATGCCATGTCCGACGAAATTCCCACCCGCTTCGATCCCCTGCCCGCTGCCCTGCAGACACATCTGCAGCACCAGCGTTCGCTGATCGCTGCGCGCGTAGCCGCCGGCTTCCCGACCCTGCCCGTGCAGTGGCCGCTGGCGGCCATCACGCTGCAGCGCGTGGTCGATGCCGAGATGATCGATCGTGACGACTGCGATGGCTGGGAGGCGCTGGGCGTGGCGTTCGGTGACACCCTGGCCCAGCGCGTACCGGGCCTGGCCTGGATGCAGGTCACCGATGCCTGGGGCATCGACGCGGTGCTGCGCTATGCCGACAGCAGCCTGCAGATCGGCGCCAGCACGCTCCTGCTCAAGCGCGTCGAGCAGGGCGAGATCATCGACATCGCCCATCTGCTGGCGTGGCTTGAGGAATTCGTCGCCACCCGCGCCGACGATTACGCCTGACGGCACATCGGGGTAGATCCACGCCATGCGTGGATGAATGAGACCACGCCATGGTGCCATCCACGCATGACGTGGATCTACAGCCAGCGGCCGTCGACCACCACCCGGCGCTCCACCGGCACCCCGGCCACGGCGGCCGGACCGTGGTCGGCACGCACCGCCACGAAAGTGGCCGGCTGGCCTTCGGCAATACCATGCTGCGGCAGGCCGATCGCCTGCGCGGCATGGGTGGTGACCATGTCCAGCGCCAGCATCAGGTCGGCATCGGTGTAGAAGCCGGAACGGTAGCCCAGCAACATCGCCCGCTGCAGAAGGTCGCCATTGCCATACGGCCACCAGCAGTCGCGGATGTTGTCGTTGCCCGCGAACACGCGCACACCGGCATCATGCAGCGCGCGCAGCGGCGGGAACGGATGATCGCCCGGCGCATTGCTCATGATCGCTACGCCCGCCGTGGCCAACGCCTCGCCCACCTGCAGCGCACGCGCCAACGGCACGTCGCCCAGCGCATAGGCATGGCTGACCGCAACACGCCCCTGCAGGCCGGCGGCCCGGGTACGCACAGCGATGCGCAGCAGCTGCGCCAGCCCGGTTTCGCCGGGCTCATGCAGATGGATGTCCAGCTGCACGCCGTAGCGCTCGGCCAGGCCGAACAGCAGCGCCAGCTGGCCTTCGGCATCACCATCGAGCGTGGTGGGATCGATGCCACCCAACACTTCCACGCCCGCGGCAAGCGCCTGCTCCAGTACGGTGGCGGTACCCGGACAGGACATCACCCCGGCCTGCGGGAACGCCACCAGCTGGATGCGCATGATGTCGGCACAGCGCAACGCCGCCTCGCGCACCGCTTCGAGATGGCCGAGGCCGGTGCTCGCGTCGATATCGACATGGCAACGCATCGCCACCGTACCGAAAGCGCTGCATTGGCGGATCAGCGCCTCGGCACGGTCCACCATCGGTGCCGCACCCGCCACCGCCGCCTTCTCCACCGCCAGCCGCTCACGCAGGCTGTCCACCGGCTGATGCGGGTGCCAGCGATCACCGACGAAGCTCTTGTCCAGGTGGATATGTCCGTCCACCAACCCCGGCAACACGGAGAAGCCCTTCAGGTCGACGCATTCCGCCCCCTCGGCCGGCGCGGCGTCACCGTTGAGCCCGCTGATACGACCATCACGGATATGGAAATGCAGTGGCGCACCGTCGCGGTCGACACCGCCATGGACGAACTGGAGGGTCATCGGGAACTCCCGGAAAGCCAAGAATGGCGCCATCCTGCGCCTCGGCGGATTCATCGGCCAACGAAATATCTGGATGGCACACATTCACCAGAACGATGAATACCCCTGCGACAACCGGTCGCAGCACCACCGTGCATACCCCTGAACGGGTAACATGGCCGCCTGTCTCCGCTGTGAAGCCGCATGGGCCCGTCCGACCGCCACGATCGTCTCCGCCGCTGGCAGGCCGCGTCCCTGCTCGCCGCCGCTCCGATCGCCAGCCTGTCCGCCACCGATGCGGCGACCGCCGCGCCGTTGCAGTCGCCGCCGGGCCAGCAGCGCATCGCTCCGGCTGCACTGGTCGAGCGCCTGCACCAGCGCGTGCTGTCCGGCCAGAGCGCCACCGCCACGCTGGAACACTGGTGCGCCGAGCATGGCCTGGCCGAACAGGCGCGGGTGCGTGCAGTGCGCGCACACGGCCAGGACAAGCCCGCGCCCACCGACGTGCTGCAGGCGCTGGGCGCGAAACCGGGCACCGAACTGCGCTATCGCCGCGTGCAGCTGGTCTGCGGCAGCCGCGTGCTGTCCGAGGCCGACAACTGGTACCTGCCCGGCCACCTCAGCCCGGCCATGAACCAGGTGCTGGACAGCACCGACGAACCGTTCGGTCGCGTGGTCGGCCCGCTCGGTTTCCAGCGCCAGACCTTGACCGACCAGACTTTCTGGCCGCCGCGGGGCGAAGGCGATCACGGCGTGATCCTGGAAGTGCGTGCCCTGCTGCGCGACCGCCAGCAACAGCCTTTCAGCTATGTCATCGAGTCGTACCTGATGCAGGCGCTTCCCTAGCTTGATGTGTCGCCGGGCGTGGTCCGGCGCTACCGCGTCGTAATGCCGTTCGCCGCCGGGTCGGTGGAAAACACGAAACGGCCGATCGACTGCCCCCTGCCCTGCAGGTATTCGCCACTCATGAAGGCGTACTGTGGCGCGGCACGGTCGTCCCCGAACGTTCTGGTCCAGCGGCTGAATCCGTCGGCATTCCGGCTGTGGATTTCGCCCATGCACAGGCTGTAGCCACAAGCGAAGGAGTCCAGTGCCATGTCCGGCCCCAGCGCGCGTGCTACTGCCGCGCGGTACAGCGTGGTCAGATCCTGCGCGTCGGGACTGCGCGCGGCATCATGCTCGAACTGCTGCAAGGCCTGTGCGTAGGCCTTGCTGGACCTGATGACCTCAGCGGCCTCCTGATCGGACAGTGCACCCTCACTCATCAGCATGTTTTCACCGTCCAGGCTCCCCCGTGTCGTGGGCTCCGTGCCATGGGCAGTCAACGCAGGCGGTGCAGCACCGAGCGTCTGGGCTGCTGCTCGCCCCGGGGCCGCCGATCCCGCATCGGCCATGTCGCCCAGCGGTGCCTTCGGCGCAACGGCGGTTGCCGATACCGGCGCGGCTGCAACATCAGCACTGCCCACGGCCGCCCCGGCATTGTCGCCGCCGCATCCCGCTGTCACCAACAGCGCCCCAACCAGTAAACACGCTCTTCCTGCGCCCATGACCGCCATCCTTGTCTTGATGGCCGAAGCATGCCAGCTCGCGCGCCTTCGCACATGTGCATCGCACAACAAAAAGCCCGGCAATGCCGGGCCTTTCGTTCGTCTGCTCGATCAGCGGAACCGGTAGTCCAGCTGCACCCAGTACTGGCGGCCATACGGGTCGTAATTGCCAACCGGATAGAACGGCCAGCCGCCCCCGTTCTTGTCCGCCGGCGGGCGGCTGTCACGCAGGTTGTTGACGATCACGCCCACCGACAGGTTCTCGCCGAACTGGCGGAACACGCTGGCGTTGTACGTCATGTACGGCGCGATGCGGCCACTGCCGTCGGTTTTCGGCAGCGAGCCGAAGCGGTTGCCGTACAGCGTGGTGGTCCAGTCACCCTGGTTCCAGGTGACGCTGCCGTTGGCCTTGCTGCGCCACTGGTAGTCATCCAGCGAATTGCGGATGTCACGCTCCGGATCATCGGAGAACTGCCGGTATTCATGCTCCAGCACCACGGTATAGGCCAGGCGCGTGGTGAAGCGGCCATAGCGGCCGGCATCGAAACGCCAGTTGCCCTTCAGGTCCAGGCCGCGAACCGATTCGGAGGCCGCGTTGATCGGATTGATCAGCACACGGGTCACCTGGTCCGGCTGCACGGTTGCATTGGACGGGTTGCGGATCACCCGCGACAGTGCGTCCTGGCACAGCGGTGAACCGATATCGCGCGCTTCGCCGCCCAGCGTGCGGCCCAGGCGGCAATCAGCCTCGTCACGCAGGATGCGGCTGGTATCGAGGCTGGTCACCTCGTTGTCGATGCGGATGTCGTAGTAGTCGGCACTGAAATCCAGACCGGCCAGCGGTGACCAGACCACGCCGAAGCCATACGACTTGGCCGATTCCGGCTGCAGCTGTGCATTGGCGCGGTTGCTGTAATCGATCGACAGGCCGTTGTAGTCGCAGTTGTCGTACGACTGGCCCGCGGTGCGGCAGCGCCAGTAATCGGTCATGCCCGGGTTGTAGCCGCGGGTTTCGGTGGCGAACACGTAGTTCATGTCCGGCGCCCGGAAACTGGTCGCCGCCGTACCACGGATCAGCAGGCTCTCGATCGGACGGAACTCGACGCCGAAGCTCCAGGTCGCCTTGCCGATGTGCTCGCCACCGGCACGGTACTGATCGTAACGGCCGGCCAGCGTGGTGGTCAGCGACTGCAGCAGCGGCAACTGCAGCTCCACACCTGCGGCGTAGCGGTCACGCTCGCCACCGGCACCGACGCCTGCACTGGTGTTCCAGAACTCGCCACTGCCCAGGCGCGGGTCCGGGCGGTTGCGATAGCCCTGGCTGCCGGCCTCGACCACCGCCGCCAACGCCGCATCGCCGCCAGGCAGCGCGAACAGGCGGCCGTTGACGCTGGCGCTGAAGGTTTGCAGCCACGCCGCATTGCGGCTTTCCTGGTAGTCGGACAAGCCCTCGTATTCGTTCGGGGTCAACGGCTGGAACAGGCGTGCCGGGTCCGGTGCATAGACCTCAACGCCATCGCGCACGCCCAGCTTCGGGCCGAGCAGGTATTCGTTGATGCCGGCCAGCAGCACCGGGCGGCGGGTACGGTTCTCGTAACGCGAGCGGCTGTAGACCGCCTCATAGTCCCAGCCACTGTCGCCGATCTGGCCCCGTGCGCCGACGTTGAACGACCACGAGCTTTCCAGGAAACGATTGGCATTGCGTGGCAGGCCACCGATTTCCTCCGGTGCGAAGCGGCGGTACCAGCTTTCCAGGTTGCCGGTGGTCTGGTTGTAGAAGTAGTTGCGCGCCGACGTCCAGGTCGGGGCGCGGGTGTTGTTGTAGATCCGCGCACTGCCTACCGCCAGATCGGCGAATACGTCGGTGGTCTCGTTGACGTGGAAGGTCAGCAGGCCATAGCCGTTGAGGTTGCGCTTCTGGGTCTGCACGGTCCAGTAGCTGGCGGCGGCTTCGTTGCTGCCGCAGTACCAGCCCTGGCGCGGGTTGAAGGCACGGAACACGCTGCCACCGTAGATGTCCGACGCTGCGTCGCAGCCGTTGACGCCCGAATCGATGTTGCGGCCGGTGGCAGCATTGCGGCGATAGGCGATCGCGGTCGCCTGCGGTGCCTTGCCGGCCGGGTCATCGTCCAGCGAATCCATGAAGTCGCGCTGCCGCGCGTGGATCGCCTTGCGCACATCGAACTCGAAGCCGAACAGCGCATCCCAGCGCTCGCCGGAACTGCCACCGACCACCTGTGCGCGCTGGTTGTCGCCACCGCCCTGCTGGGTGCCACCGGCGCGCACATTCACGTCCACACCCTCAAAGCGGTCCTTGAGAATGATGTTGACCACGCCGGCGATGGCATCGGAGCCGTACACGGCCGACGCGCCAGCCGCCAGCACCTCGATGCGCTCGATCAGCGCACTGGGAATGTTGGCCAGGTTGACCACGTTCACCGACCCTTCGTAGGCCAGCGGGTAGTCGGCCTGGCGGCGGCCGTTGACCAGCACCAGCGTGCGGTTCGGGCCCAGCCCACGCAGGTTGATGGTGTTGGCGGCCGGGGTGAAGGTGTTGCCGAAGTCCTCGCCCTGCACGTTGCCGGTGTTCTCGGTCAGCGCGCTCAGCGCATCGAAGGCATTGCGGTAGCCCTGCGCATCGATCTGCTCGCGGCTGATCACCGTCACCGGCGACGGCCCTTCGACGCTCGCACGCGGAATGCGCGAGCCGGTGACCTTCACTTCCTGCAATGAGGTGGGTGCGCTTTCCTGCGCGAAGGCCGGCAGCGAGACCAGCATCAGGGACGACAGTGCGAGCACCAGCGGACGCGGGCGCGGCGCCTTGTGGGAGGCGGACATGGGCTTCCTGGGGGAGTTGGGCGGGTGGTGGTACGGGGCCAGCGGCCTGTGCGGCGCATAACGATCCCGTAACGAAAGTGTCCTGAATGGGTGGTTTCAACGGAAATGACCAGCCCTGATGGGCTTATGCCTGAACCGAATCAGACCCGTTCCGGACGACCGCGGCGCTTTTGCAATGTTTTGAATGGTTTGACGGTGCGAGCACGGCCATCGTTCCAGGGATGATGACCCCGTACCCAACTTCCCCCCTTCCATCGCTGCGCCCGGTGCTGCGCCGCCATCTGCTGCAGCTGCAGGTGCCGCCGGTCACTCTGCGTCCCTTCCAGCGCGCCGATCTGCCGCGCTGGCGCCTGTTCGATGACCGCCGCCGGCGCGGCCGCCGCGACCCGACCGGCATCGATGAGGAAGCGCGCTTCCTCGCCCACATGCATCGCTCGCGGTTGGAACAGGACAACGACCAACTGCTGCTGGGCGTTTTCGATGATGACCACGGCAACGTGCTGGACCAGCTGCACGTCCGCCTGCAATCACTGCACGCGCGCTGCGCCGAACTGCTGTCGCTGCAGCATTGGCACCCGCATGCCGAGGCCACACTGCAGGCGCTGTGCCCGTTCCTGTTCGAGGATGTCGGCCTGCACCGCCTGTTCGTGATGCTGCCGCCGGACTGCAGCGACCCGTTCGCCACTGCGCTGCACGCCTTCGGCTTCGAGCACGAAGGCCTGCTGCGCGACCATCATCTGGATCTGGATGGCTGGCAGGATCGCCAGTTGCTGGCGCTGACCGCACCGGTCTGGCGCAGCCGCCAGCAGACCCAGGGTTAGCGGACCCGCTCCAGCGAGGCGCCTGCGCCGGTCAGCACCGAGCAGGCGTGGTCCTGCAGCTCTTCGGCGCTGGCCTCGTTGCCGGTGCTGGCATCCACACGCGTAGCCAGCAGAATGAAGCCCGGGCCGCCCTGCACTGCGTCCCGGCCGGCCACCACCAGGCTCCACTGGCCCACGTCGTCCACGCCAGCGAGGTCATAGGCCAATAGATTGAGCGGATTGGCGGTCAACTCTACGCCCGGCAGCAGACGGGCCTGGTACTGATGGCCGCGCAGCAACACCGGCAGCGGCTGCCACTGTCCGGCCAGGGCAGCGGCATGTGCGTCCAGCGCCTGCAGTACATCGGCACGCAGGCAATCCACGTGGATATGCAGTTGGTGCTGCGAACGGCCGTGCGGCGAGTTCAACGCCAGGCTGGCGACATTGCGCGGCAGCGGTTGCCGCAGGGCCTGTTCGGTGTGGCTGCGCGCCTGCCAGGCCGCGGCGAAGTAGTTCGGTGCACCACGCTGGTACAGGCTGCGGTTCTCGATGCCGCTGACCTTGTCCAGCGGCATCAGCAGGAACTGGTAGTCGCCGTGCGCGTCCTTGATCAGCACATCGCGGCGGTCCGCGGCCGTCTCCACGCGCAGGCAGTCGCCGCGTGGGCCTTCGGCGCTTCGACAGTCACGTTCGATCAATCGCCACAATGCATCGGAATGGGCCGGCGGCGGGGGCGCGCTGGCGCAGGCGGACAACAGCAGCAGGGACGGCAGCAGGAAGGGGCGCAGGGACACGGCAACGACTCACGGAACAGGCACGGCAGACGGCGCCGCGCTGCATTCTAGCCAGTGCGGTGCTGCAATCAGTAGGTGCCGAACGGCACTTCAACCACGATCGGGGCGGCACCTTCGCCGGCCTGAAGGCTGTAGCGGTCCAGCGCGCCATCGTCATCGGCGTGGGGCTGGCGCTGGAAATGCAGCGGATAGCGAGTGTCACCCAGGCGCACGGCGCTGCCGTCGGCCTCCAACGCGGCACCTTCCGGAATCAGCAGGCCGCCCAGGTCACTGTAGGCCCCCGGCACATCGGCGAAGCCGTAATCGGCCAGCTCGTCCACCCGCTGCATCGCATAGACGTGCGGCAGATAGGGGCGCGCCGGGCTGCGGCCGTTGCTCAGGTCGGTCACCCAGGCCTGCGGCAGGTGGTACTGCTCGCGCAGCGCGGCCACGCCCAGCGACGGACTGGCCACCTGCAGGCAGCACACCGCGCGCTTGCCCTCACGGTCGACAATGGCGAATCGATCACCGCGGGTGGCGGCCTGCGGCAGCATGGCAAAGGCGAGGTCGCGCTGGGCCGGCGTGTAGCCGGCCTCGGTCTGCAGGTTGCGCCAGGCGCCGAATACCGGGGTTTCGACCGGCGCGGGCTCCGGATCGGCAGCGGAGGCGGCAAACGCCACGCCCAGCAACGACAACGCCAGCACCGTCATCGTCTTGTGCTTCCCGCCGAAACTGCCTGCCGTCATACCGTATCCAATACCTGTGCCGGAAGAGCCCGGCCTGCCCACTGGCGTGGTGCCAGTCATTCCTCTCACTATGCAACGGCCACGCTGTGCCGGCAATGACCGCGACGCTGACGCCTTTCGCACGCCGGGTGCTATCGTTCCCGCCATCTTCCCTGCGCAGGAGCGCTCGCATGTCTGCATTCCGTCTGTCCCTGTTGCTGCCGGCCTCTGCCCTGCTGCTGTCGGCCTGTGTCAGCACGCCTGGTCCGGAAGTCAAAGGCAGCGGCCGCTGCGATGCCAGCCAGCTCGGCTGGGCCATCGGCCAGCCAGCCAATGAGCCCAACATCCGCCGCTTGTCCAGCGAGAGCGGTGCCGGCCTGGTCAACCCGATCGGTCCCAGCACCATCACCACCAAGGACATCCGCCAGGACCGCCTGCGCGTGTTCGTGGACAAGGACAACATCATCACGTCCACGCGCTGCGAGTAAGCGCCTCCTCAGTTTTCGTAGAGCCGAGCCCACGCTCGGCTGCTCTCCGGTCGGGCCACGCGAGAACCCGAGTCGAGCACGGCTCGACTCTACAGGGTTCAGGGTTCGGTATAGCCGGCGCAGTCCGGCAGCGCCTGGTCGGGGTGGAACACCCCATCGCTGAAGTGGAACTGCCGCGTATAGGTGCACGCCGGGTCCTGCTCGCTGCGCAGATCCTTCTTCTTCAGCGGCCCCTTGGCCAGCGAATCCTCGAAGCGTGAAACGCCGGCCGGGAAGCGGGTTGCCACCGTCTGATAGCGAAGCACCGGCATGCCCTTGGCAGTCGTATCCAGCGCCAGCTTCGCCGAGAACCCGTATTCGTCGTGGCAGGCACCTGCGCGCTGCCTCATGTCCTGCTCGCTGAAACAGGCGCGGATCATCGCATTGCCCAGCCATGGCACGGTCAACACGTCGTCGTCCACCTGGATGTCGTCCTGCAGGTGGCGCACGCGTGCCAACTGCAGCGTGGACGCATCGGCCCCTCCACCGGAGTACATGGTGCTGAACTTGACGATGCCACCCACCAGCACGTTCTGGCGGGCGCGCTGCTGCGGGTCGGTCACTCGTTCATCGCTGCCCACGCCAGGGGCCAGCCGCACGATCCATGGCCACAGCGACAGCTCGCTTTCCTGCGGCACGTCGATGCTGACGTGGTAGAGGTGCGGCTCGCTTTCGCCGGCCACTCTTTCAGAGACTTCCAGCACGATCGGCCGGTCACCATCCTCGGCCACCGGCTGCACGCGCACGCACCAGGCACGGTCGAGGGTGCAGTACTGCATGCGCGCCTCGCCCTGCCCGCTCTGTTCCAGCACCTGCCCCAGCGGCTCCATCACATTGCCGGCGGCGTCACGCTGCTGCGGCAGGATCGAGCCCTGCGCCAGCGCCAGCACCGGGGAAGCCAGCAGTACAACGCACAGGGTGGCGCGGGCGGCAGCGGTGGGCATGGATGGCTCCTGCGGTTGGGCTTCCGATGGTAACCGTTGCCCGGGCGCGTCGAGCCTGCTCGACATTCACTTTGTAGAGTCGAGCCATGCTCGACTGCTTCTCTCCACAAGCATCAGCCGAGCGCCGGCTCGGCTCTACATCATCCGCAGTCGCAGCCACCCCAGCCCTTGGCTTTCGACGTCTGGCCGATGCCCGGATTGAACGTATTGCTCGGGTCCAGCTGCTTGTAGAACCCGGCCAGCGCCGGCTTGGCCGGGTACAGGTGGCCGACGTTGTGCTCGGCCGGGTACTCGGCGCCGCGCTGGTCCAGCAGCGACCACATCGCATGCTCGATCGCCATCGGGTCTTCGCCCTTGCGCGCGATGTAGTCCTGGTGGAACACGTGGCACAGGAAGTGCCCGTAATACAGCTTGTGCAGCAGGCGGCCGTCGATATCGGCCGGCAGCTGCTCGAACCAGTCGGCGTCATCACGGCGCAGGGCGATGTCCAGCGCGACGATGTCCTGCACCTGGTCGCGATGCACTTCGCGGTAACGCACCGCGGCACCGGCCACCGCGAAGCGATGCAGGAACGCCTTGCGTCCCTCCTCCGCTGTGCAGTGGAAATACCCGCCTTCGTGCCCGGCGAAGAAACCGCGCAGCCAGGCCTCGGTTTCCGCTGCGTCCTGCGCAGAGACCTTCAGCAACAGATGATGCTCGTAGCGCTGGCGGAACTCGCCCATGCGCTTGGGCAGGTGCGAGGGCAGCAGGCCGGTCAGCACCTGCATCGCCCGGTCGGTCACCCCGCGCAGGCCCAGCCGTTCGAACCAGCCATCGACCCTGCTCTTCAATGCGAACGCGGCGGGCACTCGGGAAGTGCCAAGCCTGTCGATCAACAGGAAGCTGTCCTTGCCGTAGCGCTCGCCGATGTCATAGGCATCGCGGTGGATGTACTCGCCGGCAATCGGCAGGCGCTGGAATCCGGTCAGCAGCTGGCGCCGGATCACGGTGAGGCTGTCGGTGCGGTTGCTGCCGATATAGAAGACCTCGGCGGCCTCCTTTTCGAAGGTATCCAGGCGCACCGCGAACACCGCCAGCTTGCCGGCCGAACCGGCAGCTTCGAAGTGGCGGCTGGGGTCAGCGTTGAAGCGCGCCGGGGTATCGGCATCGACCCGGCGCACTTCGTCGGCGTAGCGTGGATCGGAGGCGGCGCGGCCGTCGCCGTCACCCACGTCGGCAGCAGCATAGTCGGCGGCCTGCAGGCGCTGCAGGATCTGTTCGGGCGTATCGCCCAGCGCGATGCCCAGATGGTTGACCAGCTGCAGCTGCCCCTGCGCATCGACCTGCGCGTAAAGCGCCAGCTCGGTGTAGGCCGGGCCACGGCGCACCAGCGCGCCGCCGGAGTTGTTGCAGATGCCGCCCAGCACCGAGGCGCCGATGCAGGACGAGCCGATCACCGAATGCGGTTCGCGGCCCAGCGGTGCCAGCGCCTGCTCAAGGCGGTCCAGCGTTGCACCGGGCAGGCACAGCACCTGGCGGCCATCGTTCAACAGCTGGATGCCGGTCAGGCGCAGCGTACTGACCAGCACGATCGGCCGCCCGTAGTCGTTGCCATCCGGGGTCGAGCCGCCGGTCAGGCCGGTATTGGCCGCCTGCAGGATGATCGCCGCCCCACCCTGCACCGCCGCCTGCAGTACGTGCCACAGTTCCAGCAAGGTACCCGGGCGCACCACCGCCAGCACCGGGCCGTCGCCGAAACGATAGCCACGACGGAAGCGGCGCGTGGCCTTGTCGCCGGTCAGTACATGGCGGCTGCCGACTGCGTCGCGCAACTGCGCCAGCACGTCATCGTGGCCACTCATGGCAGGCTGACCAGCGAATCGCGCCCGATATCGGCGATGCGACGCGCGCCGGTCAGTGTCATCGCCACGCGCATTTCCTTGGCGATCAGGTCCAGCAGGTTGGCCACGCCGGCCTCGCCCTGCGCGGCCAGTGCATAGACGAAGGCACGGCCCAGCAGCACGGTATCGGCACCCAGCGCCAGCATGCGCACCACGTCCAGGCCGGTGCGGATGCCCGAATCGGCGAGGATCTTCAGATCGCCCTGCACGGCATCGGCGATGGCCGGCAATGCGCGCGCGGTGGACAGCACGCCGTCCAGCTGGCGGCCACCGTGGTTGGAGACCACGATGCCATCGGCACCGAACTTGACCGCATCACGCGCGTCATCCGGATCAAGGATGCCCTTGATCACCATCGGCCCCTTCCAGAATTCGCGGATCCACTCCAGGTCCTTCCACGAAATGGAGGGATCGAAGTTGCTGCCCAGCCAGCCGATATAGTCCTCCAGCCCGGTCGGGTTGCCACGGTAGGTGGAAATATTGCCCAGATCATGCGGGCGGCCGAACAGGCCGACGTCCCAGGCCCAGTGCGGATGGGTGATGGCCTGGCCGATGCGGCGCAGCGAGGCGTTCGGGCCGCTCATGCCGGAGTGTGCATCGCGGTAGCGCGCGCCCGGCACCGGCATGTCCACGGTGAACACCAGCGTAGTCACGCCCGCGGCCTGTGCCCGCTCCAGCGCATTGCGCATGAAGCCACGGTCGCGCAGCACATACAGCTGGAACCACATCGGCCGCTGGATGGCCGGTGCCACTTCCTCGATCGGGCACACCGATACGGTGGACAGCGTAAACGGGATGCCACGGCTGTCGGCCGCGCGCGCCGCCTGTACTTCACCGCGCCGGGCATACATGCCGGTCAGGCCGACCGGCGCCAGCGCCACCGGCATCGCCAGCTTTTCGCCGAACAGCTCGGTTTCCAGGCTCAGGTCGGACATGTTGCGCAGGATGCGCTGGCGCAGCGCGATGTCGGACAGGTCGGAAACGTTGCGCTTCAGCGTGTGCTCGGCATACGCGCCGCCATCGATGTAGTGGAACAGGAACGGCGGCAGCCGGCGTTCGGCTGCGGCACGGTAATCGGTGGAGGCGGAGATGATCATGGGGTCAACCGTGTGGGGAAGGTAGACGCGAGGCCCGCGCACGCCGGGCTTCGTTGTCGTCGAGGGTGCGCAGCGTGGTGTGCACGAACTCGAGGTGGGCATGCGCGGCGGCGCGCGCGCGTTCGGGGTCAGCAGCCAGTACCGCGTCCATCATCTCGCGGTGCTGGTCGGACAACGGCGAGAAGGTCCGCGCCGAGGTATAGAGCTTTTCGCGGCTCTGCGAGATGTTGGTCTGCAGCAGATCGAACAGGCCGCGCATCACCTGAAGCAGCACCAGGTTGTGCGAGGCCTCGGCGATGGACAGATGGAAGGCCGCGTCAGCCTCCGCTTCGCCGGCGGGGTCGTCCTTGCCGTGTGCGTCCATCATGGTCTGGAAGGCCTGCGCGATGCGCGTGCGGTCCTCGTCGGTGGCACGCAGCGCCGCATGCCAGGCGGTGGCACCTTCCAGCGCGTGGCGGATCTCCAGCACGTCGAAGCGGTACTCCGGGTCGCCCTGGAACAGCGGCAGGTACGGCGCCAGCGGTTCATCCAGCGCCTGCCGCGCGCGCGCCGCAGGTTCGGCCACGTAGGTGCCGCCACCGACGCGTGCGGTCAGCAGGCCCTGGCTGGCCAGCTGCGCGATGGCCTCGCGCAGTGCGGTGCGCGAGACCCCCAACTGCACCGCCAGGGTGCGCTCGGCCGGCAGCCGGTCGCCCGGCTGCAGCCGCTGTTCCTGCACCAGGCCGCGCAGCTGCGCGGCCACCTTGTCCGAAATACGTTGCGTGCTCATGGCGCCATTGTGGCCCGAAGCGCGCAACAGAGGGCCAGACCGCGCGGCATGGCTCAGGGAATCATCCAGGTCAGCCAGTAGGCCTGGGCCAGGGTGATCAGGCCGACCATCGTGGTGAAGATCAGGCTGTGCTTGACCGTGAAGCGGAACAGGTCCGATTCCTTGCCGGCCAGGCCGACCGCCGCGCAGGCAATGGCGATCGACTGCGGCGAGATCATCTTGCCAGTGACTCCGCCGGTGGTGTTGGCCGCCACCAGCAGCACGTCGGACACACCGATCTGTTGCGCGGTAGTGGCCTGCAGCGCCGAGAACAGCGCATTGGACGAGGTGTCCGAGCCGGTCAGGAACACGCCCAGCCAGCCCAGGAACGGCGAGAAGAACGGGAACGCGTCGCCGGTGTGCGCCAACGCCAGTGCCAGCGTTGCCGACAGACCCGAATAGTTGGCGATGAAGGCAAAGGCGAGCACCATGCCGATCGAGTAGATCGGCATGCGCAGCTCACGCACGGTTTCGCCGAAGGTCTGCAGCGCCGACCGGGTCGGCATGCGCAGCGCGATGATCGCGATCACCGCCGCGAGGATGATCGAGGTGCCGGTGGCCGAGAACCAGTCGAATTTATAGACCGCCTCATAGCTGAGCGGCGCGTCCACGATCGGCGGCATCTTCTGCACCATCTGGTCCAGGCCCGGCACCGGGAGCTTCAGCACCCAGCTTTCCAACGGGCCACCCGCCGCGAACAGCGACTTGAACGGCTTGATGCTCCACAGCGTAACCATCGCGGTGAGGATCAGGAACGGCGACCACGCCTTGGCAGTCTGGCCGACGCTGTAGCGCGGTGCCTCCAGTGCCTGTGCGGCCGCCTCGGCGCTGGTTTCGGTATCGAAGCGGAAGATCCGTACCGGCTGCCAGCGGCGCAGGAACAGGGTCAGGCAGACCAACGACGCCAGCGACGCAGTGATGTCCGGCAGTTCCGGGCCAATGAAGTTGGAGGTCAGGTACTGCGCGATGGCGAACGAGCCACCCGCAACCAGCACCGCCGGCCAGGTTTCCTTGATGCCGCGCCAGCCATCCATGATCGCCATGATCCAGAACAGCACGATGATGGTCAGGAACGGCAGCTGGCGGCCGGCCATCTGGCCGATCTCGAACGCATCCAGGCCGGTGACCTGCCCGGCCACGATGATCGGAATGCCCATTGCACCGAACGCCACCGGCGCGGTGTTGACGATCAGGCACAGGCCGGCGGCATACAGCGGTTTGAAGCCCAGCCCGACCAGCAGTGCCGCCGTGATCGCCACCGGCGCACCGAAACCGGCCGCGCCCTCCAGGAAGGCACCGAAGGCGAAACCGACCATCAGCATCTGCAGGCGCTGGTCTTCGGTGACCGACAGGATCGAAGCGCGGATGATGTCGAACTGACCGGTCTTGACCGAGACCTTGTAGAGGAACACCGCTCCGATGATGATCCAGGCGATCGGCCACAGGCCGTAGACGAAGCCGAAACCGGCCGCGCCCAGCGCCTGGCTCAGCGGCATGCGGTAGAACAGCAGGGCCACGCCAAGCGCGATGGCCACGGTGATCGTGCCGGCCAGCCAGCCCTTCATGCGCAGCACGGCCAAGGCAATGAAGAAGAACGCGATCGGCAGCAGCGCGATCAGGCTGGACAACCACAGGTTGCCGGCGGGGTCGTACAGGTGTTGCCAGGGCTGCATGGGGGCTCTCGTCTGGGGCGGGATGTGCTCCACCGCAGACGGTGGATCGCCGTGGCCGTCGATTATTGGTCTTACCAATAATGATTTCGATCAGACCACTTGCAGCGGATTTAACCGCCACTGCGACGAAGAGCCTATTAGACCATAGGGCTAGACGCAGTATTGGTCCGACCATTATAACGCCTTGGTAGCGCCGGCCGCTGGCCGGCAACTCGGGATTCCTTACGAAATCCTTTTCTCCAACCGGCGCATCACCGCCAGCACCAGCACGCACAGCACGCTCACCCCGATGGCAATCAGGTACTTGCCGATGCCCACGGCGATGCCGATGGCCGCGGCCATGATCAGCGAGCTGGCCGTGGTCAGGCCGCTGACCTGGTCCTCGCGTGACCCACGCAGGATGGTGCCGGCGGCAACAAACCCGACACAGGCCACTACCGCTTCGATCAGGCGCACCGGATCGACCTGCAGCAGGTCGCGGTAGCGCTCCTGCTGGAAATGTTCGGCCACCGAATCACCGAGACCGACAATCAGTGCCGCGGCACCGGCGATCAGCATGTGCGTGCGCAGGCCGGCGGCGTGCTTGCCCATCTCGCGCTCGACGCCGAGCACGCCGCCGAACAGCATCGCTGCGGCTACGCGCAGCAGAATGGACATGTCCTGGGTGAGTTCCATTGTGGGCCTCCGGAAGTTTCCCGGAGCGTTGCTCGGCGGCCGTGGGACAGGGGTGAAGACGGTGGCACGCCCTCTTCACCGCACGGGTTCATCCACGCATGGCGTGGATCTACTGATCACCGCCATGTGTATCCCTGTTGCATCCGGTTACTGCGCCAGATAACCGCCATCGATGGCGTAGTAGGTGCCGGTCGCGAACGAGGCATCGTCGCTGGCCAGCCAGGCCACCAGCGCCGCCACTTCCTCGGCCGTGCCCAGCCGCTTCAACGCGTGGCGACCTTCCAGCGTGGCGCGCACCTTCGGGTCCATCTTCTCCAGCAGCGGCGTACTGATGAAGCCCGGGCCAACCGCGTTGACACGGATACCGTCGGTCGCGTGTTCCCACGCTGCGGTCCGGGTCAGCCCGACCACGCCGTGCTTGGCCGCCACGTACGCAGTGGAGCCGGCATAGCCCACCTGGCCCAGGATCGAGGCCATGTTGATGATGCTGCCGCCGGTTCCGGCCGCCCTCATCGCCTGGATCTGCGCACGCTGGCACAGGAACACGCTGGTGAGGTTGACGTCGATTACCCGCTGCCAACCATCGATCGGATAGTCACCGCTGCTGGCAGCTGGCCCGCCGATACCGGCGTTGTTGACCGCCACATGCAGGCCGTCGAGTTCCTTGATCGTGCGCTGCACTGCTGCCTCTACCGCAGCGTCGTCAGTGACGTCCAGCGCGATGCCGATGGCCTGTGCACCGTCGTCGCGCAACTGCGCCACGGTGGCATCCACCGCATCCTGCTTCAGATCCCAGACCGAGATCCGCGCGCCGGACGCCGCCAGGGTCTGCGCCACGGCCAAGCCGATACCGGACACGCCGCCGGTCACGATCGCGGTCTTGCCGGTGAGCTGGTAGTCAATCATCTGCGTTCTCCATCAGTAGGGGGTATCGAAGTGGCCTGCAACAGCCAACCGCCCCACCCTACGCGCGTGCCCGTGATGGCCTGGCTGACATCGCGTCTGCAGACGATCGTTCCAGCAATGAAACCTCAACTCAAGTTGATGTATGGAATTGCGTACGCATATGCATGCAAAACGCCGGCGTATGTTCGGCGGCATTTTCACTTTGGCCGTAATCGTCAATCGTTTTGACCATATTGAAATCAAAAGCGCGCGAATCGAGGCGACAATGGGAAACGCTTCCAGTTTCTTCGAAACATTCCATTCAACCTGGTGTTTCCCCACCATCCAGAGTGCCCACGCCATTGCTTCCCAGCATGTCTGCACGGGTAACGACCGGATCTGCATCTGCTTTGCAGAGCGCGTGGGCGAGGTAATGCCAGCGTCCACCTCCAATGCACGTGCCGAGCGATGTCCCGATATTTCACTTTTGCTGATTACCGCCGCTTCGGCCACCGCCATGGCTTCGATTACCGCGCCGACCCGGAACACCTGCGCGACGACCAGTGGGCCGGCCATGGCGAGGTCAACGAACAGTTCCTGCGCGGCGGCATGAGCCTGATCGCCTCCGACGTCCATAATCGCTTTCCCTATGTCGCCACCGCCCAGCAGAGTCCCGGCCTGGCCATCCGCGTGATGTTGCAGGGCGAGGTCGATGTGCGCATTCCGCGACGCGCTGGTTTCACCCTGCGCGCTGGCACGGCGATGACCGCGCACCACCGCGAACAGGTCGAGATGACGGGTGCGCATCCTGGCGAAACGCGCATGCGCGGCGTCAGTGTGATGGTGCCGGGCGAGATCGATCCGGACCTGTTCAAGCTGCCGCAACTGGAGACCGCGCTCAACACGCACCTGGAATGCCGCCATTGGGCGATTCCGCACACCCTGCTGCCGGTGCTCGGGCAGCTGTTCGACAGCCCCTGGCAGGACGGCATTGACGCGTTGTGGCGCGAAGGCGTTGCATTGCAGCTGCTGGCCGTTGGCCTGAAGGCCGAGGATCTGCAGACCGACCATGTACGAACGCTGCGGGCCGGCCAGCGCGAGCGGCTGGAACGTGTGCGTGCCTACCTGCATGACGATCCGAGCCACACCCACAGCCTGATCGAACTGGCCCAGCTGGCCTGCATGAGCCCGAGCTCGCTGCGCCGTCATTTCGCCCAGCAGTACGGCTGCTCGGTGTTCGACTACCTGCACGAACAACGCATGCGCCACGCCGAACAGGGACTGCGCGAAGACGGCTGGACGGTTGAGCAGGCAGCTGCCGCCAGCGGTTACCGCCACCCCAGCAACTTCGCCGCGGCATTCCGCAAGCGCTTCGGCCTGGTACCCAGCCGCTGGCGCACGGGCCCCTCGAAGGTGGGCTGAAGGCCTGTGCCCTGGCAGGTGTCGATCTTGGTCGATCGGGATGCCATGGCCCAGCCTTGGTAGGTGTCGACCTTGGTCGACACGCTCCTGCGCCATCGCGGATGCCGGCCAGCGGCCGGCACTACCAACGCCGCCGGGCATGGCCCGGCGCTACCGACACCGCACATCCTTGGGTAGCGCCGGGCCATGCCCGGCGTCACCCCCTTCGCCTCAGTACACCGGCAGATCGATGTAACTGGCCTGCGCCGCGCTGTGCCAGACCCGCTGTGTAGCCTTCTGGTAATCGCCCGGCTTGGCCAGGTAGACGTTAGGCACGTAGGTCTGCGGGTTGCGGTCGTACAGCGGGAACAGGCTGGACTGCACCTGCACCATCACCCGGTGCCCCTTCTGGAAGGTGTGGTTGGCGTTGGGCAGATCGAAGCGGTACGGCAGCACCTGGTTCGCCGCCAGTGGCTTCGGATCGCTGAAGCTCTCGCGGTAGCGGCCGCGGAAGATCGCGAGCGACACCGGCAGCTCGTAGCCCCCCATCTCCGGCGTCGACGCTTCCTGGTCCGGATACACGTCGATCAGCTTCACCACCCAGTCGCTGTCGGTGCCACTGGTGGAGGCCTGCAGGTGCACCACAGGCGCGCCGCCGATGCGCAACGGCACGGTCAGCGGTTCGGTGATGAAGGTCAGCACGTCCGGACGACCATCGACAAAGCGCTGGTCCTTGACCAGCCAGGTGGTCCACATGTCGCGGTCACCGAAGCGGACCGGACGCGGCACGAATGGCACCGGCTTTGCCGGGTCGGACACGTATTCCCCGAAGTCGCCCTCACCCGCCGCCGGCGCCTGGAACGCCAACTTGCCGCCGGCGCGCAGGTACAGCGGCTTGCTGCTGGCGGCGCAACCCTTGTCGCAGCTGCGCGGCCAACCCTTCAAGCGGTCCCAGTGGTTTTCGCCCGTGTTGTAGATCAGCACCGGCGGCGTGTCGGCCTTCGGCGCGCCATCCACCAGGTACTGGTCGAAGAACGGCTTGAGCACGTCGCGACGGAACTGCAACGCGGTATCGCCATCGAACTTCAGCGCGCCCAGTTCGCTGCCGCTGTAGTTCACCTGGCTGTGCCGCCACGGGCCCATCACCAGGTAATTGCGGTTGTTGCCACTGTCGCGCCCTTCCATCGCCTGGTAGGCGTGGTTGGCACCCCACATGTCCTCCTGGTCCCACAGGCCCTGCAGCCACATGGTCGGCACCTTCAACGGTGTCTTCGCCATCACCGCATCCAGCGCCTGGCCCTGCCAGAAGCCGTCATAGGCCGGATGCTCGACCAGCTTCTTCCACCAGGTCAGCTGGTCCACGCCGGTGAAACGCGCGTAGTCGCCGGCCGAACCGATGCGCAGGAACGTGCTGTAGTCGTCATAGCCGAGACTGGGCAGCGGCGTACCCTTGCCGCGCTTCTCGGTCTGCATCGCGAAGTAGTTGAAGTTGACCTGGCGGAACGCACCGTAGTTGAGCCAGTCGTCGCCCATCCAGCCATCGACCATCGGGCTCTGCGGTGCGGCCACTTTCAGTGCCGGATGCGGGTCGGTCAGCGCCATCACCACGGTGAAACCCTCGTACGACGAGCCGAGCATGCCGACCCTGCCGTTGCTCTCCGGCACGTTCTTCACCAGCCAGTCGATGGTGTCCCAGGCGTCGGTGGAGTGGTCGACTTTGGTGTTGTTCAACGGCCCGCGCAGTGGCCGCGTCATCACGTAATCGCCTTCGGAGCCGTACTTGCCACGGATGTCCTGGAACACGCGGATGTAACCACCGTCGACGAATACCTCGTCGCCCTGCGGCAGCAGATCGCGCATGCGCGGCGAATCACTGCGGCTGGCGCGGCCAGCGGCATCGTAAGGAGTGCGGGTCAGCAGGATCGGCGCGTTGCGGGCGCCCTTGGGCACCACGATCACCGTATACAGCTTGGTGCCATCACGCATCGGCACCATCACCACGCGCTTGTCGTAATCGCGGCCGACATCGGGTGCAACGAAGGGCTTGCCGCTGATGTCCGGGGTCATCGGCGGGGTATCGGCGGCCAGCACGGTGCTGGACAGGCAAAGGGCGATGGCTACAGCAACGGCACGCACACGCATGGACAACCCCTCCCGGCAGGAAAGTCTCAAGCCTACTCCTGCCTTGATCCGTGAAGTGTGGGCGGGCTTTGCATTCTGCGGCGGATGCAGGCAGGACTGATGGCACATGTGCCTCCGGCGCCGCTGCGCTCGCCGACGACCGGTAGTGCCGGCCGCTGGCCGGCAACTTCATGATCCTGGGGCGCGCTACGCGGTTGCCGGCCAGCGGCCGGCACTACCGGTCAGGCCACCGGCACTTCATGCAGCGCCAACCATCGCCAACGCCCCTGTTCCACCCGCAGCACCGCCAGCGATTCGCGCCAGGCAACCGCCCCTTCACCCACCGAATGCCCTTCGCGATAGCGCAGCACTGCCAGCGGCGACGGCACATCCACTGCCTGCAGGGCTTCGATGTATATCTGCAGGCCTGGGCGCGCGCCATGACCACCCGCGAACAACGCTTGCACGGCATCGCGATCCAACCTGCGCCCAGTGATGCCGACCATACTGAAGTCCGCGCAGAAATGCGCCATCAGATCATCCAGCGCATCCGCGCCAACCTCGGCACGGAACCAGGCCTGCAGCTTGTCATGCAGGTGGTGGATTTCATGTTCTGCGGTGGTATCCATCAGGTGTTCTCCGGTTGCGAAAGGGTGAACCTCTGCGGCCGGCGCAGCAGCGCCATCGGCAGCAGGGTCAGTACGGCGGCCAGCCCCAGCGCCACGTGCGTGGCGTAAGCCGGCAGCCATTGCATGGCCAGTGCCAGCAGCAACGCGATGGCCGCGGTGCCCAGGCAGAAGCTGAGCTGGCGATTGAGATTCCAGAGAGCGCTGGCATCGCCCAGCGCCTCCGCTTCCACGCCATGGAAGGCCAGCGTCTGCGCGGTACTGCTGCACAAGCTGCCGCCGGCGCCCATCAGCGCGAACAACATCCCGGCCAACGCGAAGGCCGGCTGCGGCAGCAGCGCCATCAACAGCAGGCCGCTCGCCTGCAGGACCATGCCCGCACGCAACACTCTGGCTGCACCGAAACGGGCCAGCAGACGCTTGCTGGCCGTGATCGCGATCGCCGAAGCCAGCGCCCACGGCAGCATCAACGCACCGATGCGTGCCGCGCTGTAACCGGCCTGGTGCAGCTGCAGGGTACTGACCAGCTGGCTGCCGATGAATACACCGGGTACGGCCAGATAGATCAGCATCGCCAGGCGCAGCCCACGATGGGACAGCAGGGACCAGCGCAGCAGCGGCTGCACTTGCCTGCGTGCGTGGCGCAGGTGGGCCGCCGCCAGCAGCAGCGCGACCAGCAGCAACACGGTGCCTGCGGCCCGATGTCCCGTCTCGCCGAGCCAGGTCAGCGCCAGCAGCAGCGCACCCAGCGCCAGCATTGCGGTGGACAGCGCATAGGCCTGCAGGCGCGGCGCACTGCGCGCGCCATCGGCCGGCATCCAGGCCAGCACCAGGCCGATTGCCACCACCGCCAACGGAAGGCTGGCCCAGAGCACGCCGCGCCAGGACAACCACTGGACCAGCAGCCCGCCCAACGCTGGCGCCAATGCCGGCACCAGCAGCGCCACCAGCAGGATGCGGCGGGTCAGCGCGCCACGCTGCTCGGGCGTGCACTGGCGGTAGGCCGCCGCCTGCGCCACCGGAATCAGCAGGCCGCCGGCCAGCCCCTGCAGCAGGCGCCAGCCCAGCAGCCAGCCGATGCCCGGTGCTGCGCCGGCCAATGCCGCCGCCAACGCAAACAGCAGCAGGGCCGCCAGCAGCAAGCGACGCTCGCCGCAGCGCGCGGCCAGCCACGGCGCCAGCGGAATCACCACGCTCAGGCCCAGCATGTAGGCGGTGCCGACCCAGGCCAGGGTACCGACATCGGCGTGCAGTTCCGCCGACAATGCCGGATAAGCCACCGTGGCGATGAACATGTTGACCAGGTCCAGGGCGAACACCAGCAGGAAGATCGCCTCATGGCGCAGGCGGGGGGACGGCATCGGCGACGCTCCAGCAGGGAAGCGGCCAGCATGCCGTGCGAGCCTTGTTGGAAAAACACGACAGCAACTGCAACACTGTCAAATCTGCTTTGACAATGAATTGCCATGGTCAGCCTCGATCGATTCGATATCTTCCGTGCAGTGGTCGAGGCCGGCAGCCTGACCGCTGCCGCCGATCGCCTCGGCCTCAGCCGTGCGGTGGTCAGCTTCAACCTGAAGCGGCTGGAGCAGGAGCTGGGCGTGACCCTGCTGTTGCGCAGTACCCGCCACCTGGCCCTGACCGAGGCCGGCGAACAATTCCTGCAGCACTGCGTGCAGGCGCTGGACGCCGCACAGGCAGCGATCGATGCCGCGCGCCGCGACCAGCACCAGCTGCAGGGCGTGCTGCGCCTGACCACCACGCCGGAGTACGCCCAGCTACGCTTGATTCCCGCGTTGGAGACGTTCCGTGCACGGCACCCGGCGCTGCAGCTGCACCTGTCGACCTCACCGGCACCGGCCGACCTGATTCCCGAACGCTTCGATCTGGCGATCCGCCTCGGCCGCCTGCCGGACTCGGGGCTGCATGCCAATGAACTGGAACGGCATCCGCTGTGCGCAGTGGCCGCTCCATTGCTGCTGGCACGCCTGCCCTCGGCCGATGCCGTGGATGATCCGGTGCAGCTGGGCACCCTGCCCCGCCTGGGCTACCCGCGTCTGGCCGATGTGCCGGTGGTGGCGCCGGATGGCAGCGACGCCTTGTTTGCCACCAACCCGGGCAATGCGGTGGTGCGCGTGGATGGTGCCAGCAGCCTGCGCGCTTTCGCTGTGGCCGGCGCCGGGGTCACCGTGCTGCCACGCTGGCTGATCGAGGACGATCTGGCCCAGGGTCGGCTGCGACCGGTACTGCGCCAGCATCGCTTCCCGCAGCAGAGCGTGTACGCGGTCTACCCGCACAGCACGCAGCCCTCACCGAAGGTGCGGCAGCTGATTGATTTCCTGCGCGGGTGGTTTGGCAAATGAAAAAAGGGGACGGAGGGGATTAAGTCGTTTGTGCATAAACGACTTAATCCCCTCCGTCCCCTTTTTCAGACACGGCCCTGTGCGGGCCGTGTCTTCAGGCATCAGCGCAGCACCTGCTCCACCAGCTGCACGTCCACCGTCTGCAGAGGCTCGGCGGCATTGCGCGACAGCTGCACCTGATAGGTACCGCCGTCGATCTTCCACTGGCGCGCCCGTGCATCGTAATGAGCCAGGGTCTTCGGCTCGGCTTCGATGCGGATGCGACGCTGTTCGCCCGGCTGCAGGTTCACCTTGTCATAGCCGATCAGGCGGATCGGCGTGGTGCTGCCGGCGGGCAGCTTCAGGTACAGCTGTGCCACATCGGCACCGGCACGCTTGCCGGTGTTGCGGATGTCGACGCTGGCGACCAGGCGCGAGCCTTCCACGCTCACCTTCAGGTTCTCGTAGGCGAACGAGGTGTAGGACAGGCCGTGGCCAAAGGCGAAGGTCGGGGTCAGGCCCTTGGCCGCCATCCACTTGTAGCCGACGTTGGCGCCTTCGATATCGAAATCGAACACATCACCGAACGGCTTGGCCGGCTTGAAACCGAGACCGTCGATGTGCGGGCGTGGCAGCTGCGATTCGTCCGTCACCCAGGTCACCGGCAGGCGGCCGGACGCATTGACCTGGCCGGTCAGCAATGCGGCAATGCCTTCGCCACCGCGGATGCCCGGGTACCAGGCCTGCAGCATCGCCGGCACCTGTGCCAGCCACGGCGTGCGCACCGGGCCGTTGGTTTCCAGTACCAGTACGGTCTTCGGGTTGGCCTTGGCCACCGCCGAAATCAGCGCATCCTGGTTGTCCGGCAGCTGCATGTCCGGCAGGTCCACCGATTCGGCGGCCCACTGGGTGGCGAACACGATGGCCACGTCGGCCTGCGCGGCGGCCTTGGCCGCAGCGGCAGTATTGCTGCCATCCACATACGCGATGGTCGCGTCCGGGCGCGCGGCGCGCAGCGATTCCAGCGGCGAGGACGGATGGAAGATCACCGGGCCCGGCCAGGTGGTCGGCATCACGCCCGGCACCGCGTTGGTGCCCTTGGCGGTCACGCCCACCATCGACGAACCACCACCACCGATCACGCCCTTGTCGGCATGGCCGCCGATGATGACGATGCGCTTCACGCTGTCGGCCAGCGGCAGCAGGTTGCCTTCATTGCGCAGCAGCACGCTGCCCTCTTCCACCGTACGCTGTGCCACGGCGAAGCCGGCCTCGGCATCCACCTTCTGGTGCTGCGGCGGATTGTCGAAGTTGCCATGCAGGAACATCGTGCGCAGGATGCGCGCCACCATGTCGTTCAGGCGCGCCTGCGGCACCACGCCGCCATGCACGGCCAGGCGCAGCGGCTCATCGAAGAACACCGCCGCGTCGAACACTTCACCGGCCGACTGCTGGTCCAGGCCGGCCAGCGCCGCCTTCGAGCCGCTGTGCACGCCGCCCCAGTCGGACATCACGAAACCGGGGAACTTCCATTCCTGCTTCAGCACCTGGTTCATCAGGTAGCCGTTCTCGCAGCCGTAGGTGCCGTTGATCTTGTTGTACGAGCACATCGCCACGCCCGGGCGGCCCGCTTCCAGCGCGATCTCGAAGGCCAGCAGGTCCGACTCGTGCATGGCCTGTTCGCCAATGCGCACGTCGTGGAAGTTGCGACGGGTCTCCATGTCGTTCAGCGCGAAGTGCTTCATCGAGGAGATCACGTGCTGGCTCTGCACGCCCTGAATCAGCGCGCCGACCATCGAACCGGCCAGCAGCGGATCTTCACCGGCGTATTCGAAGTTGCGGCCGTTGCGCGGGTCGCGCTGCAGGTTGACGCTGCCCGACAGCAGGATGTTGAAGCGCTGCTGCCACGCCTCGCGGCCCATCGTGGCGCCACCGGCGAAGGCTACAGCGCGATTCCAGGTGGACGCGGTGGACGGGCCCGACGGCATGGCCGTGGCGAAATCACCCGGGCGGATGCCGCCCGGATTGGTCACGCCCACACCGGCATCGGCCGACTGCTGCGACGGAATGCCCAGGCGCGCCACTTCCGGCACGAAGCCGGCCGAACCCACCGCGCCTTCCGGCAGCTTGCCGCCATCCTTGCCCAGCCCGAAGTAGCTGTGCAGCATCTGGAACTTCTCGTCCTCGGTCATCGCCTTCAGCAGCAGCGCGGCGCGCGCATCGGCATTGAGGGTGGTGTCCATCCACGGCGTGTCGCCGTGCTTGTCGGCGGCATAGCCCAGGGTCAACAGGGTGGCGCGCAGGGTGCTGCCTTCCACCTTGAACGGTGCACTGCTGGCGGCCTGGAAGCCGTCGCTGAAGTAGCTGGCATCGGCTTCCAGCGCCACACGCGCCGGATCGAAACCTGCGGCCTTGGCCGATTCACCGGCCACCGCGCCGAGCAGCACCGCCGGTGCGCCCAACCGCGAACGGGTGACCAGCGCCGGCAGCTGTGCGGCACCTGCGCCGGCATCGGTGTAGACCGCCACGGTGTGGCGGCCATCGTCCAGGCGCAGGTAATTCAGGCCCGGCTGGTCCGGACCGGATTCAGCGGCGATCGGCAGCCGGGTCAGCACGGCCTGGCCGCGCTGGGTCTGGCCATCGTCCTTGCCCGCAGCAATGAAGCGGTACTGGTAGCCCAGGCCATCAGCCAGCACCTGCAGCGGGTCGACCTGGCCGATGCCGCGCTGCACCTGGCGCACGCTGACCGCGTCCACCTGCAGGGTCTTCAGCTGGGCGGCCAGGGCCGGCATCGCCTCGGCGGTCGGGGCCTGTTCCAGGGTCAGCACAGTGAACGCGGCGGGGTCGGCCCAGGCCGGGGCGGCCAGTGCGACAGACAGGGCCAGGGACAGGGCGAGCGGCTTTGTAAACGTTTTCATCGGCGAGCGTAATTCCGTTGCCAAGGCAATCGGTCCAGGGAAAGTGCCGCCGAAGGGTGCAGCGTTCATGCCGCGCAGGGGTTGCCAGGCAACGTCCCGCAGGCCGAAGGACGGGCCGGTCTGCGCGCGGGACCCTCCTCCCGGCGTGACAACCTGCCTGCCCGGGCCGCGCAGGGCGACCCAATCATGTGAAGATTGTGCGAGGGCGTTCACACCTGTCAACAGGACCTAAGTCACAGGGGCAACCCGGCCAGTGGTTATCAGGCCATCACCGGCGGTCATCAGTGCGCCGCGCGGGGCTGCCGATAATGGAGATCCCTGGCCACGAACCGAGCCCATGACCGTCCACCGCGACTTCGACCATCTCTGGCGTGACCGCTGCGATACGTCCAGCCAGCGCGCGCCGCGCGTGCTGATCCGGGTGTTCGTGGCCCCCGGTGAGCTGGAGCGCAGCGTGGCGTTCTACGAGCAGCTGCAGGGCGTGGTGGCCGATGCGGGGTTCCCGTTTCCGGAGGCCGGATTACGCCTGGCCATGGTCGGTGCATTCCTGTTGATCGAAGGGTGCGATGAGGCGCTGGCGCCGTTCACCTCAACCACGGGGACATTGCTGGTCGACGACGTTCGGCCCTATCACGACAAACTGGTCGCGGCTGGCGCCGAGATCATCTTCCCGTTGCAGGTGGTACCGACCGGGGCGGCCTTCAATGCGGTGCATCCCGATGGCACCGTGGTCGAGTACGTGCATCACCGGCCCGACCCGCACGGGCGGTGAGGGCGCACGCCACACCTCCGTAGATCCACGCCATGCGTGGATATCGGTCTTGGGGCACCGGGTGCAAGTCATCCACGCATGGCGTGGATCTACAATCCCTCCATGTCCTCCCCCGCCCTACCCTGGAATGGCACGTTGCTGCTGGATGCGCACGCCGCCGTGCTTCACGGTCATGCCGGTGACAGCGCCGCGCACGCGCACTACGCCCATCAACTGCTGCTCAGCGACGGTGCACCCTGGCAGGTCGAGGTCGATGGCGTACGGCAGCAGGGCCAACGGCTGTGGCTGCCCTCCTTCCAGACGCACGCGATCCTGTCGGCGCCGGAAGCGGGCTGCACGGTGTTCCTCGAGCCGGCGCATGCCGATCCCGCACAGATCCAGCAGCACCTGCACGCGCTGCCGGGCAACGCGCTGGAGCTGCGCGACTGGCTGCCACGGCTGAGCCGCCCGCAACCGCTGGATCGTCGCGTGCAGGCGGCGTTGGCCCGTATCGTCCAGCACCTGCCTGGCCCGGTACCAGCCGCCGATATCGCCGAAGCGGCGCACCTGTCGACCAGCCAGCTGCACCGGCGTTTCCAGTCCGATCTGGCAGTGACCCTGCGCGGCTGGGTGCTGTGGCAACGGCTGCGCAACGCGCTCATGCATCATCTGCGCGGACACAGCCTGACCGACAGTGCGCATGCCGCTGGATTCGCCGATCTGGCCCATCTGTCGCGCAGCCTGCGCCGCATGTTCGGCATCGGTGCCGCGCAGCTGCAGGGCCTGCAGCTGCACGCGACCTGACATGTTCGATCATTCGCGCCTGCGCAGACCTTCCGGCAGCTCCGGCACCTCGCCATGCGGCAATTCGCGGAACGGCGCCAGCAGCTGCCCCGGATAATCGCGCGGATAGTCCGGTTGGCTGCCGATACCGAGATCGCGTTGCTGCAGCCGATAGCCCGGCGCATCGAAGGCGGTCCCCAGCAGGTGATCCCAGACGGTCAGGAACAGGCCGAAGTTGACGTCGCCAGCGGTGCCGTAACGCATGTGGTGGAAGCGGTGCAGCGGCGCCCAGGCCATCACCCGGCCCAGCACGCCGGGACGCATGTCCACGTTGGAGTGCTGCAGCAACAGCTGGATGGCAATGGCGAACGCCAGCACCGCCGCCACCGGCATCGGCAGGCCCAACAGCAGCAGCGGCAGTACGCCGCCCACTGCTTCGGCCGCCTGGTGCAGTGGGTGTTTCATCAGGCCGTTGAAACCATACATGCGGGTGACGCTGTGATGCACCGCATGCAGCCGCCACAACCAGCCGATGCGATGGCTGGCGTAGTGCACCAGGGTGATGCCAAGGTCGGCGCAGACGACAGCCAACAGTACCTGCAGCACGAACGGCCACTGCACCGGCCACAACTGCCACGGAATGATTGCCGCCAACAGCGGCACCGCGGCGATCGACAGCAGGTTCAGGCTTTCGTTGACCAGTGCATGCAGGGTGTCACGCAGGCTGTCGCCGTGGTCGTGGTTGAACGCGGGATCGTACGGCCAGGCACGCTCGGCGGCGAACGAGACCGCGATGGCGGCCGCCAGCAAGGCCAGCAGCCACAACGGATCACCGTGGCAGTGGCCGACCCAGACGGCGGCAGTGGCAACGAAACCCAGCAGGAACAGCGGGGCATACAGGCGGAGCATCCAGTGCTTCATGGGCAACCCGGAAAGTGAGGGGCCTGCATGCTGGCGTGGCGTATGGGGTGCCGGCTTGAACAAACGGCGCAACCCGCGCGCACCTGGTAGACGCCGACCTTGGTCGGCGCCGCGTTTCCCACATCCACGCATGGCGTGGATCTACAATGGCGCCCTCATCGCGCCCGGGGCCGGCATGGATTCCTTCAACCTGATGCGTGCCTTCCGCCGCATCGTCGAACGCGGCGGGCTGGCCCGCGCTGCCGAAGACCTGGGCATGTCGCCGGCCGGGCTCAGCAAGCAGCTGCGCACGCTGGAAGCGCATCTGGGCGTGGTACTGCTGCAGCGGACCACGCGGCGCATGAGCCTGACCGAGACCGGCCACGCCTATTACCGCGAATGCTGCCGCCTGCTCGACGAGCTGGAGGCGCTGGAACGCGGCATCGCCGAACAGCGCGGCGACGTGGCCGGGCGCCTGCGCGTGAACGCGCCGCAGTCATTCGCGCTGAGCACGCTGTCGTCGCTGCTGCCACGCTTCTTGCAGCAGCATCCGCAACTGTCGTTGGATCTGGTGATGGAAGATCGCCTGCTCGATGCAGTCGGTGAGGGTTTCGATGTATCGCTGCGGCTGCGCGCCGAACTGGATGACTCGCGGCTGGTGGCACGGCGCCTGGCCTCGCTGCAGCAGGTGCTGTGCGCGGCCCCGTCCTACCTGCGGCAGCATCCGGCACCGCAGGCGGTGGACGATCTGCAGGCACACAGCGTGCTGGCCTACAGCCTGTCCGACTCGCCCGGCAGCTGGCCGCTGCTCGGCCCCGATGGCCAGGTGACGATCACCCTGCCGGCGCGCGTCACCGTCAACAACAGCCTGCTGCTGCGCGACCTGCTGGTGGCCGGCATGGGCATCGGCGCCCTGCCCTCGTTCCTGGCGGCACCGGCGCTGGCCCGTGGCGAACTGCAGCAGGTGCTGCCCGACCACCGCTATCCGCCGCGCTTCGTGCATGCGGTCTACCCCACGTCGCGCCACCTGCAGCCCAAGGTACGCGCCTTCATCGATTTCCTGCACGCCGAGCTGCCCGGCTGCGCCGGCCTGGATTCGTAACCACCAGCGAAAACTGAGCTGCCCGCGGCGTGCTGTTTCAGCCGCGCCGCGCTGCCTAATCTGCCGCCTCCCCTCTCACCGATGGCAGGCAGATGTCTTCCGTTCCTTCCCCCGCCACCGCAGCGCCGGTGGTCGATTTCTTCCACGACGTGGTCTGCGGCTGGTGCTTCGTGCTGGCCCCGCGCCTGCAGCAGGTCTCGGCCGAACTCGGCATCCAGGTGCGCCACCGCAGCTTCGTGCTGCAGGACTCGCGCGCGCAGATGGTCGAGGTGTTCGGCTCGATGGAGCGCGCCAAGGCGATCATCCTGCGCCACTGGACCGACTGCGCCGCGCATGAAGACACCGCGCGCATCGATATCGAAGGCATGCGCGCACAGGACTTCGAGTATCCGTCCGGCTGGCTCGGCGCACTGGCCTGCCAGGCCGCCGGCATGCTCGGCGGCAATGATGCCCATGGCGCGATGTTCGATGCCGTGCAGTGGGCGCACCTGCACCAGCACCGCAACGTCGGCGACGCCGAAGTACTGCTGGATATCGCCGAATCGCTGGGCCATCCACGTGGCGCCTTCGCTGACCACATGCGCAGCGACGCAGTACGCCAGCACGTGCAGGCCGATCGTGCCGAAGCCGCTGCCCTCGGCATCCGTTCCATTCCCACCGTGATCGGCGGAAACGGCCTGCGCCTGCAGACCCTGCCGCTGCCACACCTGCGCCAGGCCCTGTCGCACCTGGTCGCGGCCTGAGCCGCACCATCCCTCACCCCACAAGGAGATTCCCCATGACCCCACGTACCCTGGCCACCGCGCTGGCCCTGCTGCTGGCCGGCACCGCCGCTTCCACCACCGTGTCCGCGCACGAACGCGTTCCCTCCGGCCAGCAGGTCGGTACCAGCCCCTGGGGGCCGAAGGACGAGATCGGCCGCCTCAACCTGATCACCGAGGCCTCGCGTGCGGCGATCCTGTCGCGGGTCAGCGGCGGCAAGGCCTATGACCTGGCCACCGAATACTACGTCGGCATGCCCAGCTGGCAGGATGCCGGCGACCCGCACTACCAGTTCTGGATGACCCACACCCCGCGCGGCACGGTGATGGACGACCCGATGGGCGTGGGCGAAACCATGAACCTCACCCGCAGCTACACCGGCACCGCGTTCTCGATGTACAGCCACACCGGCACCCACATCGATGCGCTGAACCACTTCGGCATCCATGGAAAGATCTGGAACGGCTTCGAGGCCGACAAGCACCTCGGCGACCGTGGCTGGAATGTCACCGGCATCGAGAAATTCCCACCGCTGATCGCGCGTGGCGTGCTGATCGACGTGGCCGCCGCCAAGGGCGTGGACATGCTGCCGGACAGCTACCGCGTCACCCGCCAGGACCTGAAGGATGCGCTGGCACGCCAGAAGGTGAAACTGCAGCAGGGCGACGTGGTGCTGATCCGCACCGGCCGCATGCGCCTGTTCGAACAGCCCAAGGCCTACATGGCCAACCCGCCGGGCATGGGTCTGGACGCGGCGCGCTTCCTGGTGGAGGACAGCGGCGCGATGATCGTCGGCGCCGACAACCTCAGCTTCGAGACCTTCCCCTCGGAGGTGTCTGACGACTACGTGCCGCTGCACACCTACCTGCTGGCCCAGCAGGGCGCGCCGATCATCGAGCTGGTGGCGCTGGACGAACTGGCCCGCGACAAGGTCTACGAGTTCGCCTTCATCGGCGGCCCGCTGAAGATCCGTGGCGGCGATGCCGCGCCGCTGCGCCCGGTCGCGTTGCCGGTCCGCCCCTGACTGGGAAACGCGGGCCACGGCCTGGGTAGCGCCGGGCCATGCCCGGCGAGCGAAACGGCCGATTTGGATGGTCGCCGGCGGGGCAGGTGCCGACCTGGGTCGGCACCGTTCTCCTATCCACGCATGGCGTGGATCTACCGAGCTGCGGCATGGATTCACCGGGGCTCTGTCCAGTAGATCCACGCCATGCGTGGATGCTTTACCCCTTCAGCAACCTGAAACCCGACCCTCCGATTTCATTAGTAATTCTACTCACAAGGCGAGTAGCATGTCCGGTCTCAGCCCCTGATACCGGCCCGTCGATACTCGCGCCATGCCCGCTGTTTCCGCCCATTCCTGCCGTTTCCAGCTCGCCCGGCGCCTCCCCAGGAGGACCGGCTGATGGGTGCCGTCGTCGCCCTCGACCGGCTGCTGGACGGGCGCCAGCTGTGGCGTGGCCCGGCCCGCCAGGGACCGGCCAGTGACCACCTGGCCAGCGGCCACCCGGCACTGGACGCACGCCTGCCCGGCGGCGGCTGGCCGGCCAGCGGGCTGTGCGAGGTACTGCAGGCGGCGCCCGGGGTGGGTGAGCTGGCGCTGGTCTGGCCGGCGCTGGCCAAGCTGAGCCAGCGCGACCGTCCGATCGTGCTGGTCGCCCCACCCTATCGCCCGCATGCCCCAGCCTGGGCAGCGGCCGGACTGGACCTGGCCCAGCTGCAGATCATCCACGCCACACCGAAACAGGCCCTATGGGCCACCGAACAGTGCCTGCGCTCCGCCGCCTGTGCGGCGGTGCTGTGCTGGCCACACCAGGCCGATGACCGCTCACTGCGCCGGCTGCAGGTGGCTGCCGACAGCGGCCAGTGCCTGGGTTTCGTGTTCCGCGAGGCGCAGGCGGCGCGCAATCCCTCCCCGGCCAGCCTGCGCCTGCAGCTCGACCACGGCCAGGTACGGGTACTGAAGTGCCGTGGCGGGCTGCCGCCGGCGCAGCCGTTGCCGCTGGCCATCGCCCACTGAGGCCGCGCCATGCACTGGGCCTGCCTGTTGTTGCCGCAGCTGGCGCTGGACAGCGTGCTGCGCCTGCAGCCGGACCCGCAGCGGCCGCTGGTGCTGCTGCAGGGGCCGGCGCAGCGTCGCGTGCTGCGTGCGGTCAGTCCTGCCGCCCGTGCGGTGGGACTGCGCCCGGGCATGCTGCTGTCGGCCGCGCAGGTACTGGTGCAGGACATGCATCTGCACGACTACGATCCCACCGCCGAACAGCACACCCGCCAGCTGCTGGCCAGCTGGGCCTATGCCTACAGCTCGCAGGTCAGCCTCGACTTCCCGCATGCGCTGGTCATGGAGATCGGCGCCAGTCGTGCCCTGTTCGGTGACTGGCTGACGATCCAGAAGCGCCTGCGCGGTGAACTGCATGAGCTGGGTTTTCGCCACCGTCTGGTGGCCGCGCCGACCGCGCATGCCGCGCGCGTGCTGGCCAACGTCCACGACGGCCTCGGCATCGATGCGCAGCAGCTTCCAGCGGCACTGGCACAACTGCCGTTGCCGCGCTGCGGCCTGCCCAGCGACGCGGTGACCGTGCTCGGCCGCTCCGGCCTGCGCACGTTGGGCCCGGTGCTCCAGCTGCCGCGCGACAGCCTGGCCCGGCGCTTCGCACCTGACGTGCTGCAGCAGCTGGATGCACTGCGTGGGCTACCCACTGCGCCACTGTGCTACTACCAGCCACCGGACCGTTTCGATGCGCGCATCGAATTCGAGTACGAGATCGAATCCAGCCAGGCCCTGTTGTTCCCGCTGCGTCGCCTGCTGTTGGACCTGGCTGCGTTCCTGTGTTCGCGCGATGGCGGCGTGCAGCGCTTCGACCTGCATTTCGAGCATGACCTGCTGCCAGCCAGCGTGTTGACCATCGGCCTGCTGGCGCCCGAGCGCGATCCCGCGCTGCTGTTCGAAATCGCACGCAACCGCATGGAAGCGTTCGCCCTGCCGGCCGGCAGCCGCGCACTGCGCCTGCAGGCCGAGCAGCTGCCACCGTTCGTACCCGCCGCGCGTGACCTGTTCGATACCCGGCCGGCACAGGCGATGCCCTGGAACCAGCTGCGCGAGCGCCTGCGCGCGCGGCTGGGCGATGACGCCGTGCAGCCGCTGGCAGTGCAGGCCGACCATCGCCCCGAACGCGCCAGTGGCACCCAGCCGCCAGCCAAGCCTCCGTCGTACTGGCCGCTGCGCCCCGGCTGGTTGCTGGACACCCCGCAACCGCTGCGTGATCCGCGGCTGCGCATCGTCACCGGACCGGAGCGGATCGAATCGGGCTGGTGGGACCAGGCCGACGCGCGCCGCGACTACTACGTGGTGGAAACCGCACACGGCCAGCGCGGCTGGGCTTTCCGTGAGCGCAACGATCCGCAGGCGCCGTGGATGCTGCACGGCTGGTTCGGCTGAGCCGCCATGCACAGCGAACTGCCCGGCTACGCCGAACTGCACTGCCTGTCTGCCTTCAGTTTCCAGCGCGGCGCCTCGATCGCCGAAGAACTGTTCGCGCGCGCCGCCGGCCAGGGTTACCGGGCACTGGCGATCACCGACGAATGCTCGCTGGCCGGCATCGTGCGCGCCTGGCAGGCAGCGAAGACGCATGGCGTGGCGCTGATCATCGGCGCCGAATTCCAGGTCGAGGATGGGCCGAAGCTGGCCCTGCTGTGCACCGACCAGGCCGCCTATGCCGGGCTCTGCCAGTTGATCACCACCTGCCGACGGCGCGCGGCCAAGGGCGAGTACCGCTGCCTGCGCGACGATCTGCTCGGCCTGCCCAACGGCCTGCTGTGCCTGTGGCTGGACCGGCAACCGGCGGCCACCGATCTGGAACTGCTGCGCGCCGGCTTCGATGATCGGCTATGGCTGGCGGTGGAACTGCACCACGAACACGACGACGCACGCCGCCTGCAGCAGCTGCAGGCCTTCGGCGAACGCCACCGCCTGCCGCTGGTCGCCAGTGGCGATGTGCACATGCACGTGCGACGCCGCCGCGCCCTGCAGGACACGCTGACCGCGATCCGCCACCGTTGCAGCGTGGCCGAAGCCGGCTGGCGCCTGTTTCCCAACGGCGAGCGCCATCTGCGCCCGCGCACCGCACTGGCCCAGCTGTACCCACCTGCCCTGCTGGCCGAGACCCTGCACATCGCCGAGCGCTGCCATTTCACCCTGGAGCAGCTGCAGTACACCTATCCGCGCGAGCTGGTGCCCGAAGGCCACGACCCGGACAGCTGGCTGCGCGTGCTGGTCGAACGCGGCATCCCGTGGCGCTGGAAAGGCGGCATCGAACCGGCGCAACGCACGCAGATCGAGCACGAACTGGCGTTGATCAAGCAGAAGAACTACGCCTCCTACTTCCTCACTGTGCAGGACATCGTGCGCTTCGCGCGCAGCCAGGACATCCTCTGCCAGGGCCGTGGCTCGGCGGCCAACTCCGCGGTGTGCTTCGTGCTGGGTGTGACCGAAATCGATCCGGCGCGCAGCAACCTGCTGTTCGAGCGCTTCATCTCCGCCGAGCGCGATGAACCACCGGATATCGACATCGACTTCGAGCACGAGCGCCGCGAGGAAGTACTGCAGTACGTGTTCAACCGCTATGGCCGCGAACGCGCCGCGTTGACTGCGGTGGCAATCAGCTACCGCGGCCGCAGCGCGATCCGCGATGTCGCCCGCGCGCTGGGCCTGCCGATGGACCAGGTCAACGAACTGGGCGCGGCGATGGACCATTGGGGCGGCCACGTACCGCTGCCGGAGACCCTGCGCGAGCGCGGCTTCGATCCGGAAACACCGCTGATGCGGCGGCTGCTGGCGCTGACCGCCGAGCTGATCGACTTCCCGCGCCACCTGTCGCAGCACCCGGGCGGTTTCGTGATTTCCGAGCACCCGCTGTCGACCCTGGTGCCGGTGGAGAACGCGGCGATGGCCGACCGCACCGTCATCCAATGGGACAAGGACGATCTGGATGCCACCGGCCTGATGAAGGTCGACTGCCTGGCGCTGGGCATGCTCACCGCCATCCGCAAGTGCCTGGCGATGCTGAAGCAGCATGGCCTGCACAGTGGACGCATGGATGCGATCGAGGATGACGACAAACCCACCTACGACATGATCTGCACCGCCGACACCATCGGCGTGTTCCAGATCGAGTCGCGCGCACAGATGGCGATGCTGCCCCGCATGCAACCGCGCAATTTCTACGATCTGGTGATCGAAGTCGCGATCGTGCGCCCCGGCCCGATCCAGGGCGACATGGTCCACCCCTACCTGGAACGCCGACGAATCCTGCGCGAAAAAGGCCCGGATGCGTTGAATGATCCGGACAACCCGCTCTATCCAGCACGACTGGAGCGCGTGTTCGCACGCACCCTGGGCGTACCACTGTTCCAGGAACAGGTGATGCAGCTGGCGGTGGAAGCGGCCGGCTATAAACCCGGTGAAGCCGATGCACTGCGCCGCTCAATGGCCGCCTGGAAGCGCCGTGGCGGCCTGGAACCGCACCGCGAAAAGCTGCTGGCTGGCATGATGGAAAACAACTTCAGCCGCGAATACGGCGAGCACCTGTTCGAACAGATCAAGGGCTTCGGCGATTACGGTTTCCCGGAAAGCCATGCCGCCAGTTTCGCCCTGCTGACCTATGCCAGCTGCTGGCTGAAGTGCCACCACCCGGCCGCGTTCGCCGCCAGCCTGATCAACAGCCAGCCACTGGGTTTCTACAGCCCCGACCAGCTGCTGCAGGATGCGCGCCGGCATGGCATCCACGTGCTGCCGGTGGACGTGCGCCACAGCGACTGGGACTGCACCCTGGATTTCAGTAAAGGGCCGGCAGCGATACGGCTCGGTCTACGCCTGGTCGATGGCTGCAACGAGCCCGCCGTACAGGCCATCATGCGCGAACGTGCGCGGCGCCCGTTCGACGATGTCGGCGACCTGTGCCAGCGGACCGCTCTGGACCGCCGTCAGCAGGGCCTGCTGGCCGATGCTGGTGCACTGCGTGGGCTCAGCGGCCATCGCCATCGCGCACGCTGGGACATCTCCGGCGTGGAAAACCGCCTGCCGTTGTTCGACCAGGCCCGCGCCACCGCCGAAGCCCGCGTGCCGTTGCCCCTGCCCAGCGCGTGGGACGACATGCAGGCCGATTACCGCAGCACCGGCACCACCCTTGGCCGCCATCCGATCTCGTTCCTGCGCGTGCAGCTGCGCAGCCGCGGCTGCCTGGACGCTGCACAACTGGCCGGGCATGGCCATGGCCGTCGCGTGCGCATCGCCGGCCTGGTACGCATGCGCCAGCGCCCGCAGACCGCCAGTGGCGTCACCTTCCTCACCCTGGAAGACGAGACCGGCATGGTCAACGCCGTGGTCTGGCGGCACCTGGCCGATCGCCAGCACCGGGTGCTGGTCGATACCCAGCTGATGCAGATCGATGGCCGCCTGGAACGCGTCGATGGCGTCCAGCACGTCATCGTGCAGCGCATGCATTGCCTGGATGAGCTGCTGCAGGGACTACGCAGCCACAGCCGCGATTTCCACTGACGATACACAACGTCACACAACGAACTGGCCATTGCCGGTCCGCATCCGCTATCGTCGGCACATCCAAGGAAGGACGACCCGATGCCCCGTGCACTGCTGCTGACCACCCTGCTGGTCTCGACCCTTGCCCTGCTTGTTTCCGGCTGGACCGCCTGGAGCCTGCATCGCAGCCAATCGCCACAACGCATCATCGAAGCACGCGGTCTGGTCATTCACGATGCAAACGGCCAGCCGCGGGTGATCCTCGGCGCACCGGTTCCCGATCCGCTCAGCCAGGGCCGCACCCAGGGACCGCGTGCCACCGCCCTGTCAGGCCTGATCCTGCTCGGTCCCGATGGTTCCGAACGCGGCGGCTACGGCACCAGCGACCGCGGTGGCGAAGCCCTGCTGACCCTGGACGATGCCACCGGCACCACCGAAGTGTTCAAGGTCGTCGCCAACCCGGACCGCGGCGCCAGCCTGATGGTCAAGCACCAGAACAACACCGGCGCCATGCTCACCTCCTGGCAGGGCAAGCCGGAGCTGATGTTCGTCGATGACAGCGGCCAGTCCTACTACGTGCGCCCCGGCGCCAACGCCGCGCCCTGATCTGCTTTTGTAGAGTCGAGCCATGCTCGACTGCTTCTACCAACAACAGCCGAGCATGGCTCGGCTCTACAAAGGCGAAGCAAAGTCGAGCATGACTCGACGCTACAGACCGCACACCGCCGCCAGGTCATCGGCCAGCTGCCGCAGCTGCGTCGTCCCCAGCGCTGCACAGGTGATGCGCAGGCCATGTCCCGGTGCAGCCACCGCGAACACCTCGCCTGCACGCACATGCCATCCGCGCGCGGCCAGCGCCAACACCTGCGGATGGCTGTCCGCCTGCAACGGCAGCCACAAGTTCAATCCTTCCATCGGCAACGGTGTCGGCACGCCACGCGCATGCAGCAACTCCTGCAGCGAGCGCAAGCGCTGCTGGTAACGCTCACCTGCCGAAGCGATCTTCGCCCGCTGTGCCGCCGACGACAGCACCGAGGTCGCCGCATCCTGCAGCAGGTGACTGACCCAGCCGGTACCGGACGCCAATCGCAGCCGCAACCGCATCGCGGTCTCTTCATCGCAGGCCAGCCAGGCCAGCCGCAGGTCCGGGCCAAGCGGTTTGGACAGCGAGCGCAGCAGCGCCCAGCGCCGGCCATCCAGTGGCAGCACCGAGTGATAGACCTGCTGCGAGAGCAGCGCGTAGTGATCGTCGATCAGCACCGCCACCTGCGGGTAGGCCGCCAACAACTGGCGCAACGCCCGTGCCCGCTTCGCATCCAGGCTGGCGCCGGTCGGGTTGTGTGCCCGCGGGGTCAGCAGCACCGCGCGTGCACCGGCCTCCAGCGCCGCACGCAGCGATTCGACCTGCATGCCATGCGCGTCCACCGCCACCGGCAACGGCACGTGGCCCACAGCGTTGAGCACGTTGAGGCTGCCGAGGAAGCAGGGATCCTCCACCGCGATGCGATCCCCCGGCAGCAGCCACGCCGCCAGCAGACGTTCGATGCCGTCGACCGCACCATGGGTCAGTTCCAGCGCATAGCCCTCGGGGCAGTCCGCATCCATCGAGGCCCGCGCCAGCGCCTGCAATCTCGGGTCGACCGTGCCCACGCCATACAGCCGTGGTGCAGCCGGGGCCAGGCGCAGGTTGGGCAACAGGCGCGGATCCGGGTTGCCACCGGCCAGATCCTGCAGGGCCAGCCCAGGCGTACTGCCCTCGCGCGCCAGCGTCGGCGGCAGGCCACGCACCACCGTGCCGCGGCGACCGGCCGTACTGGCCAGGCCCGCCGCATCCAGGCGCTTGTAGGCAGCGGCCACGGTGTTGCGGTTCACCCCCAGCTGCTCGGCCAGCTCACGCACCGGCGGCAGCACGCTGCCGGCCGGCAGGCGGCCCTTGCCGATGCCGTCGCGGATGCTGTCGAAGATCGACTCGGCGCTATGCCCGGTGATTTTCATTTTGTCCTATGCCAAAATATACCTTGTCCTGTGCCAGTGTATCCCACCCTGGCCACCCTGCATTGGAGGTGCCCGAATGCCCCTTGCCGCTGCCGACTGGCCCGTCGCCCAGTCCGTTGAACAGATCGCCGCCAACCTGGTCACGGTGCGCCAACGCATCGCCGATGCCTGCGCCCGCGTCGGCCGGGACCCGGCCAGCGTGCGCCTGCTGCCGGTCAGCAAGACCGTCGACGACGCCCGCATCCGCATGGCGGTGGCCGCTGGCTGCCACGAACTCGGCGAGAACAAGGTGCAGGAAGCACAACGCAAGGCCGAGACAATGGCCGACCTTGGCGTGCACTGGTCGGTGATCGGCCATCTGCAGACCAACAAGGCGCGCTACGTAGCGCGTTTCGCGAGCGAATTCCAGGCGCTGGACAGCCTGCGCGTTGCCGAAGCACTGCAGCAGCGCCTGCAGCTGGAAGAGCGCACGCTGGATGTGTTCGTGCAGGTCAACACGTCCGCCGAACCCAGCAAGTACGGTCTGGAACCCGATGCTGTCGAGGCCTTCGTACAGCAGCTGCCGGCGTTCGATCGCCTGCGCGTACGTGGCCTGATGACCCTGGCCATCTTCACCCCCGAGGTCGAGCGCGTGCGTGCCTGCTTCGTGCGCCTGCGCGAACTGCGCGACCAGCTGCAACGCACCGCCCCGCCCGGCCTCGACCTGACGCAGTTGTCGATGGGCATGTCCGGTGATTTCGAAGTGGCCATCGAGGAAGGTGCCACCGTGGTCCGTGTCGGCCAGGCCATCTTTGGTGCACGTGCCACCCCTGACAGCTTCTACTGGCCGAGCAGTGGAGGCCCGGCATGAAGTACGCGGTCGTCCTGCAACACGTGGCTTTCGAAGACCTCGGCACCCTGCAACCGTTGCTGCTGGCGCAGGGCTGGCAGCTGCAGGTGCTGCAGGCCGGTATCGATACGCTCGATCCGGCCGCCGCCGCCGACCTGCTGGTGGTGCTTGGTGGGCCGATCAGTGTCAACGATGTAGACACTTATCCATTCCTGGCCGAGAGCATCACCCTGCTGCAGCACCGCCTGCAGCAGCAGCGGCCGACCCTGGGCATCTGCCTGGGTGCACAGCTGATGGCGCGTGCACTCGGTGCCAGTGTCACTCCCAGTGGCGGCAAGGAAATCGGCTTTTCGCCACTGCTGCTGACCGATGAAGGCCAGCGTTCACCGCTGCAGGCCCTGCAGGGCATCCCGGTACTGCACTGGCACGGTGAAGCCTTCGAGCTTCCGGCCGGTGCACGCCGCCTGGCCAGCACGCCCGGCTGCCGCCACCAGGCCTTCGCCATCGGCCACCATGCACTGGGGCTGCAATGCCATCCGGAACTGGACGCGCGCCAGTTCGAACGTTGGCTGATCGGCCACACGCTGGAGCTGGCCCACGCCGGCATCGATCCGAATGACCTACGTGCACAGGCGCGTCGCTATGGTGCGCCACTGGCCGCCGCAGCCACCGCGATGTTCGACCACTGGCTGCAGGACCTGCCGGAGATACCGCGATGAACTACCGACTGCAGATCCACCGCGATGGCGCCTACTGGGGCCACTTCGACTGCAGCGGCCCCGATGCCCTGCAGCGCATGGACGCCATCGCCGCGCAGCTGCCCGCCGATCAGGGCTTCCAGCTGAAACGGCAGAAAGGGGTTGGCGAAGAGCGCATCCTGTCCAGCAATGCCGACGGCCTGCGCGTGCTGGCTTCGCAGATCCAGTACCGCGACATCTGACCCGACGATGGTAGTGCCGGTCGCTGGCCGGCATCCGAATCTGCCGGCCAGCGGCCGGCACTACCCCGGCTGTTCGGCCGCGTGCGAAGCTTCACGGATGCTGACCCTGCAACGCGGCAACCACCACGGACTGCTCATCGCCCCGCGCTGGCCCTCGACCCGCATCCAACTGGAAGAAGAGGTACTGCAACGCCTGCTCGACGCGCAGGCAATGCTGCCTGCCGGGCTGCGCCTGCTGCTCACCCGTGGCTTCGAACCCAGCCACAGCCGCCTCGGTGGCTTCCGCCGCGCAGTGCGACGGCTCGGAATTGCGGTGTTCAGCACCTGCTACCCACAGCGCCGCGATGAGATCGATGCCATCTTCGGCGCCAATGGCCACGACATCGATGGTCGTCATATCGATGTATCACTGATCCTCCACGGCAAGCGGCTGCGGCTGCTGCCCATGGGCGTATTCACCCCGCCGCGCTGGCAGGAGCTGCGCGTCGCCCGCCATGCAGAAGCCGTCGCGCGGGTGAAGCAAAGCCTGCAGCACTGTGGCTTCGAACTGCATCACAACCCGACCGAAGCACTGCAGATCCACTGCGACTATCGCCCGCGCTGACCCCGAGATCGGCCATGCGTGCCATGTCACATTCGTAGATGCAAATGATTCTCTTTTGCTGTAAGGTGCAGCCGCCGCCCTTGCCGCCGCGGGCTGTTCCCTTTCCCAGTTGTCGCCCGCCCCGTGTCCACGCCTGTCGAACCGACGGATGTTGCGCAGCTGTGCGCGGCCCATTACCGGCCGCTGCACGCCCATGTCCGCCGAAAACTCCCGCAACGCAGCGACGCCGATGACGTCGTCCAGGAAACCTGGCTGCGTGTCGTCAAAGTCGCCGCCAGTGGCCTGCTGAGCAATGGCCGCGCGTACCTGTACCGCGTCGCCCACAATCTGATCGCCGATCATTACCGACAACGCCAGCGCCGTCGCGAGGAGGCGCTGGATGACGCGCAGCTGCTCGCCATTGCTGATCCTGCGCCACTGCCGGAGCAACGTCTGCTCGACGCCGAGCAGCTGCGCCACCTTGATGCGGTCATTGCCGCGCTGCCACCCCGTTCGCGCCAGGTCTTCCTGCTGGCACGGGTGGAACAGATGGCGTTGGCCGAAATCGGCCGCCAACTGGGTATCAGCCGGCAGACCGCGCACGGCCACCTGTTACGCGCCCTGGTCGCCCTGCAGCAGGTACCCGGCGCATGAGCCAGGACGCAATCGCGCGCGAAGCGGCACGTTGGTGGCTCGACGGCCACGACGGCGAGCGCGACGAGAATGCTTTCGAGCAGTGGTGCCAGGCCGATCCGCGGCATGACGCGCAGTACCAGCATCTGCAGCAGCTGTGGCATGCGGGTGCAGCGATGCCCAGCCTGCAGCGGCAGCAGCAACACCGGCAACGCCGCCGCCTGCGCGAGGCCGGCATTGCGGTGCTGTTGTTGTGCGCACTCGGTCTATACAGCCGCCACGCATCGCCGCCTGCCGCGCAGGTGCTGCGCACCGCCGCCGGCGAGATCCGTGATGAAGCCCTGCCAGACGGTTCGCACGTCCTGCTGTCACCGGGCAGCGAAGTGCACGTGCGCGTCGACGCACAACGCCGCCAGCTGCAACTGCAAAAGGGGCAGGCCTGGTTCAAGGTCGCTGCCGATGCCGACCGGCCATTCCAGGTACACACATCACAGGGCACCGTCACTGCACTGGGGACCGCGTTCGATCTTGCCGTGCAGGGCAACAGCAGCGTGGTCACCGTTACCGAGCACAGCGTGCGCGTAGAGAGGGGCACCGCCAGCGTGCAGGCCAGCGAGGGTCAGCAGCTGCGCTTCAATGGAGACGCGCCGGCAACCGTGACAACCGCAGACAGCAGTGCCCTGGTCTGGCGCGAGCGGCGCCTGCATTGGGTATCGGCACCGCTGGTCGAGGTCACCCAGGGCCTTGATCGCTGGCATGGTGGGCACACTTGGATCGTGGGTGCGCGCCTGCGCCAGCAGCCGGTCACCCTGCTCGGCCGTGCCGACGGTGCAGCCAGCAATCGCGACCAGCTGGCCACGCAACTGCATGTGCGCGTGCTGCGCCTTGGCAACGGCGTACAGGTGTGGCTGCCACCGCGCGGGGAACATCGTGATGGACCCTGACATCCGGCCTGCGGCTGCGTCTACCCAGGATGACGACGCTCTGCGTCAGCCCCTGGAGCCCCCGATGCTGTCCCCCCGCCCCCTTGTTCTCGCCCTGTCGCTGGCCTGTGCCAGCACCATCTCGTTGCTGCCCGGCAACGCCCACGCGCAGGCCGCCACTCGCACCTACGATCTCCCGGCACAGCCGCTGGCGGCAGCGCTGGATGCCTACAGCCGGCTGACCGGCATCGATCTGGTCATCGGCGCGGCGCTGCCCGCCGGCCATGCCGCGCCTTCCCTGCGCGGTGACTTCGACGATGCACAGGCCCTGTCGCGCCTGCTGGCCGGCAGCGGCCTGCGCCCGCGCTTCATCGATGCGCACCGCGCCACTCTGGAACCAGCACCGGCCGAACACGCCGATGGCAGCCGCCGCACCGGTCCGCTGCGGGTACAGGGCACTACCGCGCACGGCCAGGCACCGGGCGCCGGTGCCAGCCAATATGTACCGGCCACCCGCGATGGCTTTGCACCCTCGGTCGGCAGTGAGCGCGTGGCGATGGCTGAACGCCAGGAAGGCAACAGCCTGCTGCGCTCGATGCCCGGCACCCACAGCTTCCATTCGCGCAGCCAGCCGGGCCTGCAGGTCAACATCCGCGGCATGACCGGTGCCGGCCGGGTCAACACCATGATCGACGGTGTCACCCAGACCTTCCGCAACAATGCCGGGCATGGCTCGGGCGGTCCGTTCGCCTATGTCGATCCCTTCCTGCTGGCCGGTGTGGATGTGCAGCGCGGTGCGGTCGCCGGTGGTGATGGCGCCGGCACGCTGGCCGGCAGTGCCAACTTCCGCACGCTGGATATCGACGATCTACTCGGTGAGGGGCGCGACTGGGGCCTGCGCGCGGGCTACCGCCATGGCAACAACGGCTACGGAAGTGGCCGCACCTTCGCCGGTGCCTGGCGCCACAGCGAAGAGGGTGGCGACCGCCAGTTCGGCCTGCTGGCCGCTGCCAGCAGCAGCCGCAGCAGCGAGTACGCCACCGCACGTGGGCAGAAGAACAACGCCGACCCGGGCAGCCAGCAGCCCAGCAGCTGGCTGTTGAAAGCGCGCCTGCAGCCCAGCGACCAGCATCGGCTGGACCTGAGCCACATGCGTTACGAAAACGACTTCTACCACAACTATCCGTGGCAGATTTCCGCGCGCAACCAGCGCGCCAGCTATCACTACACGCCCTATTCGCCGTGGATCGACCTGCGTGCGACCTTCGCCAGCAACAAGACCCGGCTGTTCTATCCGCCGGTGGAGGATTCCAGCTACATCGGCCGCCGCACCCACAGCAGCCTGAGCAGCTGGACCGTGGACAACACCAGCCGCTTCGACATCGGTGCACTGCAGGCACGCTGGAACACCGGCATCAAGCACCAGTCGGACATCTATGTGGCCGATACGCCCATCCTGCGTGGCGCCAACCCACAGGGCCGCAGCCAGTTGGATAGTGTGTTCAGCACGCTGGAGCTGCAGTACGACATCTACGCACTGACCGCCGGCCTGCGCCAGGATCGCTTCGGCATCCGTGGCCACATCCCGGCATGCTCCGATGTTCCGGGCCAATGCGCGCAGATCAATGGCGGCGACATCGACGTGCGTCGCACCGAGCGCGCACTCAGCCCGAGCCTGGCAGTTTCACTGCAGGCCACTGACTGGCTGCAGCTGTTCGCCGAGGTCTCGCGTACCTCCCGGCCACCACGCGTGCAGGAGATGTTCTTCGAGAAGATCCCGCTGGAGGACGCCAGCATCGCCGACGGCATCGGTGCCAATCCGTTCCTGCGCCGCGAGCGCTCGCGCAACCTGCAGTTCGGCGCCAACCTCAGCACCGACTCGCTGCTGGTCGACGGTGACCTGGCACAGCTGCGGGTCACCCGCTTCGACAACCGCATCCGCGATTACATCAAGCCGCAGTACCTGCTGATCGTGCATCCGCCGGAAGTGGAACCGTTCGTGGTGCCGATCGACAGCGATCCGCAGCTCACTGGCTGGACCGATGTGCTGGACGCCGACGATTTCAGCGCCACCACGCGCTGGATGAACCACGCCGGGGTAGTGCGCATGCGCGGTATCGAACTGGAAGCGCATTACGCCAGCGAGCACTACCACGCCACGCTGAGCTGGACCCGCTCGCGTACCAGTGCGCCGGCCATCGAGTTCGTCAACCTGGAAGACATCACCGCCCTGCCCGACCGCTACTGGACGCTGGACGTGGGCGGCCGCTGGTGGCAGCAGCGCGTGCAGGCCGGCCTGCGCGCCGAGTACTCCGGCCCGACCGAGGAAGGCTACGACTTCTTCCAGACCCGCAAGACCGGCGGCACCGGCGTGCTGCTGGACTTCTACGCGAGCTTCAAGCCACAGGCCAACACCACGCTGTGGCTGAACATCGAAAACCTGCAGAACAAGGCCTATGACAACAATGCCTCGATCGACAGCATCTTCAGCCCGATCCTGGACCGCGGCAACGGCCGTGGCCGCACCGTCTCGATGGGCGTCAATGTGGCGTTCTAGCCATCGCTGGCTGCCCGCATGCCTGCTTGCGCTGGCGGGCGTGGCCAGCGCACAGGCGATGCCTGGCACGGTGATCGACCTGGCCAATGGCCAGCACCTGGACGAAGCCGCATTCGTGACACGTGCGGCAGGCGCCCAGCGACTGCTGCTGGGCGAACGCCATGACCTCGCCGGAGACCACGCCGCCCAGCGCTGGCTGCTGCAGGCCCTGCAGCGGCAGCGCCCGCAGGGTTCACTGGTGCTGGAAATGATTGCCCGCGAGCGCCAGCCACGCCTGCAGCGGGTGCAGCGCTGGCTGGCCAAGGGCAACCAGGCCGAAGGTGCACGCCTGCAGGAACTGCTGGACTGGGATGCGCGCTGGCCGTGGGCCGCCTATGGCGGGCTGGTCAAGGATGCTGCCGATGCAGGCACGCCGTTGTTCGGCGGCAACCTGTCACGTGCCGAGGTCAACGTGCTGCTCGCCTCCACCGAGGGCGTGCGGTTCCCGGTGGCCGCTGCCCGCCAGCGCCTGTCGGCGGTAGTGCTGGCCCAGCACGCAGACGCGGCACCCATGCTGGATGGGATGCTGGCCGTGCAACAGGCCCGCGACACACGCATGGCGCAGGTACTGGTCGATGCACCCGCGCCAGCCCTGCTGGTGGCGGGCCGGTGGCACGTCCTGCGCGGCACAGGGGTGCCGGGCTACCTGCCATCGGATGCACCGGCACTGGTGATCGTTCTCGCCTCGCCCGGCGAAACCATCGATGCGACCGACGCCGACCTGCTGTGGGTGCTGGACGATGAGTGAGCGCGGCCAACACTGGCAAGCAATCGCGATCACCCTCGGCCTGCACCTGCTGCCCTTGCTGTTGCTGGTGCATTGGGTCGCCACGCCGCCCAGGCTGCCGCCACCGGAACAGGACGTGCGCATCAGCCTGCGCCTGCTGGCACCGGCCACGCCGCCACAGCCCGTAGAGGAGCGCCAGGCCGACACTCCCAGCCAGGCGCAGCAGGCGCGTGCATCGCAACCGACAAAGTCGCCCCCGCCACCGAAGCCCACCGCCGCGCGCGAGGGCGAGTTGGCCGCCAGCGAAACGGGCGGGACTGGCCGGCAACCGCTGCCGGTCGCCCCGCCGGCGGCCGCGACCGATGCCAGTCCCGCACCGGCATCGATCACGGCCGCGCCGCCCGCTCCAGACGCGCCACCGGCGGACTTCCAGGCCGGCGCCGCCAGCGACCAGTGGGAAGCCCGCCTGATGGCGCGGCTGGAGCGTTACCGCTATTACCCTGCCGCCGCGCGCTCGCGCCGGCAGCAGGGCACTGCCTGGGTCAGGGCCAACATCGACCGTGGGGGACGGCTGCTGTCGCTGCGGCTGGAGCAGTCCAGTGGCCAGCCGATGCTCGATGACGCAGCGCTGCAGACCTTCCGTCGCGCGCAGCCGCTACCGCCCATCCCCGATGAAATGAAGGCTCCGCAGGAACTGGTGGTACCCGTGGAGTACTACCTGCGCTAGGTGGCGTAGGCCTCCGCCTCGATCTCGAACAGCATGCCGTCCAGCGCCAGGCGTGGCACAGGGATCAGCGTGCAGGTGGGGGCGGCACGATTCGGCCAGCGCCGGCGCACCTGGTGGGCAATGATGCCCAGCCGGTCCTCGTCGTGGCCGACCACCAGGATGCGAAGTCGCGCGACATCGGCCAGGCTGGCGTGTGCCGAGCGCAGCGCGGTCTGCAGATTGTCCAGTGCCTGCCCGACCTGGTCTTCGAAGCTGGGCGAGAGCTGTCCGTCAGCGTCTTCGCCGCCCTGTCCGGCGATATGGATCACCCGCGCCGGCAGGCGCACCACTGCCACGTGTGAGTAACCGTTGGCCGAGGGGTCGTAAAGCCCCGGGGGATTGAACAGTTCCAGCAGGCCATGACTGAGGTCCGGGGTGGTCAGCAGGTTCATGCCGCATGCCTCGTGGGGGATGCGAGGCAGTCTGCGACCTCAACTCTGGTTGAGGTCAAACAGATCCGGTGCAACAGACTGGTCTGCCACGCGTAACGATCACGCCGACCTGTAGAGCCGAGCCCATGCTCGGCTGCGCTGCGCGAATGGCAGCCGAGCATGGGCTCGGCTCTACCGTTTCCCGCTCACGTCCACGCCGGGTCTGCCGTGAAATCGATGGTCAGCCAGAACGTGCTGCCCCGCGCATCCAGCCGCACCGCGATCTCATCGCGCATCGCATCGACCTCGCCCACTGAACCCAGCGGCATGGCCGGGTCGGCCAGCACATGGATCTCGATGAAGCGCATCCGCCCCATCTTCGCCACGTGGCTGGTAAAACCGGCATAACCGCGTTCCGCCACGAACGCCTGCATTACCCGCTGCACGCGCCGGTCCAGATCATCCGGCGCCACCTGCAGCACTTCACGCATGGCCTTCCACGCACTGCGCGCCGGCACCGGCAACACCGCCAGGCTGATCAACGCCAGCACGATCGAATCCAGGTACGGCACCCAGTGGTGCCACTCACCGCCGTGCAGGACCAGCGCCAACACGAAGGCCAGTACCACCGCCAGGCTCATCAACCCACCCAGCAGCCAGCCACGCACGTCCAGCCACAGCAGCGCCGAGCGCAGGTGCCGCGCCCGCTGGGCGACAAACGCCGCCATCGCCAGGTTGCTGCCACTCAGCAGTGCCGCCCACCACAACGCGGGCCCGAAGTTCACTTCGTGCCCGCCCGTGGTCAAACCGATCACTGCGTTGGCCAGCGCATACACGCAGGCCAGCGACAGGATCACCCCACCAAGCGCTTCCACCATCGGCTCCAGGTGCCAATAGCCGTACTGGAAGCGCGGGCTCTGTTCCCGCGCCACCAGCCGCAGCACCGACAACGACACCAGGGTCAGGGCGACGTCGACCAGGCTGTACACGCCGTCGAACAGGATGGCCTGCGATCCCACCAGCAGGCCACCGCCGAAGCCGACCGCGCTCACCGCAAGGGTGACCCCGATCGAGAACTTGAGGATGCGTTGCTCGCGCGCGGTATCCATTGTCCGCCGAAGGGCCAACCGTTGCGGGTCAGGCCTTCAGCACCTCCACCTTGTACGAAACCGCATCATCCTCCTGCTCGATGATGAGCCCGTGCACGTCCGACTCGAAGCCCGGGAAACGAGCGTTCTGCTCGCGGGCGATGCGCAGCGACTGGATGATCGGCTCGTCGCTGTCGCCGAAGCGTTCGCCCGGCATGATGGTCGGAATGCCCGGCGGGTACGGCACCAGCATGGTCGCCGCGACGCGGCCACTGATCTGCTCGATGTCGACCCGCTCGATCTCGCCCTTCACCAGGTGGTTGTAGGCATCTGCCGGGGTCATCACCGGCGTCGGCAGATCCACGTACATCTCGCGCATCACCTTGGCCACCGCGAATTCCTGGTTGAACGCATGCAGGGCGTCGCACAGGTCGCGCAGGCCCCAGCCAGCGTAGGCATTCGGATAATCGGCGGCCAGCGTCGGCAGTGCCTGGCTCAGCGGGGCATTGCGGTCGTAGAGCTCCTTGAATGCCATCAGCTCGGTGACCAGCGTGCTCCACTTGCCCTTGGTGATGCCCATCGAGAACAGGAACAGCACCGAGTACAGGTTGGTCTTTTCCACGGTGATGCCGCGGCCCCACAGGAACTTGCTCAGCACTGCCGCCGGGATGCCCAGCTTGCCCATGCTGCCGTCCATTGCCAGGCCCGGGGTCAGCAGGGTCACCTTGATCGGGTCGATCAGTACATAGTCGTCAACCAGGTTCTCGAAGCCGTGCCAGTGCGCGTCCGGCTGCAGGTACCACTCCTCACGCTTGGCCACCAGCGGTGCCGGCGTATCGCCCTTGTCCAGGCTGCGCGCAACCTGGGTCGGCTGCCACACGCTGAACCACCAGTCGTCGCGGCCCAGGTCATCGCGGACGTGCAGCATCGCGCGGCGGAAGGCGATGGCTTCGTCGTGCATTTCCTGCACCAGCGAGCGGCCGGCATCGCCTTCCATCATCTTCGAGGCCACGTCACAGGCCGCGATCACCCCGTAATGCGGGCTGGTCGAGGTATGCATCATGAACGACTCGTTGAAACGCTCCGCGTCCAGATTGCGCTGCGCCGAGTTGCGCACGTGGATCATCGACGCCTGCGAGAACGCCGCCAACAGCTTGTGGGTGGAATGCGTGGTGAAGATGATCGCATCCTGCTCACGCGGCTTGCCCTTGGCCATGCCGTAGTGGTTCTCGTAGAACGGGTGGAACGCCGCGTAGGCGTACCACGCTTCGTCGAAGTGCAGGAAATCGACCGCACTTTCGATCTCGTCGGCGATCTTCTCGGCGTTGTAGCAGAGGCCGTCGTAGGTCGAGTTGGTGACCACCGCGATGCGCGGCTTGGAACCGGCCTTGTAGGCCTGGCTGGCCAGCGGATTGGCGGCAATGCGCTGCTGCAGCGACTCCGGCGTGAACTGATCCAGGCTGATCGGGCCGATGATGCCGTGCGCGTTGCGGCTGGGAGTGAAGTACACCGGCACCGCGCCGGTCATGATCAGCGCATGCAGCAGCGATTTGTGGCAGTTGCGGTCGACGAACACCACGTCACCGCGCGCCACCGTGCCATGCCAGACGATCTTGTTGGCGGTGGAAGTACCGTTGGTGACGAAGAAGGTATGGTCGGCACCGAAATTGCGTGCCGCCTCGTTCTCGGCATCCTTGATCGGGCCGGTGTGATCGAGCAGCGAACCCAGCTCCGGCACCGAGATCGACAGGTCGCTGCGCAGGGTGTTCTCGCCGTAGAACTGATGGAATGCACGGCCGACCGGCGACTTGGTGAACGCCACGCCGCCGGCATGGCCCGGCGTGTGCCAGGAGTAGTTGGATTCGGCCGCATGATGGATCAGCGCCTTGAAGAACGGCGGCAGCAGGTTCTTCATGTAGTCTTCGGCTGCACGCATCACCTGCCGCGAGATGAAGCTCTTGGTGTCTTCAAACAGGAAGATGAAGCCGTGGATGTACTTGAGCAGCTTGCTCGGCACCTTTTCGATGGTGCGACGCTCGCCGTACAGGAACACCGGCAGGTTGGCGCGGCGCGCACTCTGCTCACGCAGGAAGGCGGTCAGGCGCTGGAACTCGCCATCCACCTCTTCGCTGCCGTCGATCGAGATCAGCACCGCCGAGGCCGCCACGTAAGTGCGGGCACCAGCACGGGCATCATCCAGGTTCAGGCCGCACAGCACGCGCTGGTCGTTGTTGCGCAGTTCTTCCACCAGGGCGCGGATCAGGATGCCGCCGATGCGCGGCGACTCGTAGTCGTTGTCGATGACAATGACCGGATAGTCCAGGGACTTGAAGTACACGTTGATTCTCCTTGTCGAACTCAGGAACGCTGGGCGCCGGCACTGATGGCCGATGCCTCGCGGGCGCGCTGCCGCTGCTGGCGGCGCTCCTCGCTGAAGAAGGGATAGAACACGGTGATGAACAGCACGAACAGGAAGGCGTATTGCACGATGGTTCCCGACGAGCCGTAGATCGCCCACAGGCAGTACACGACTGTCAGGCTGGTCAGGGTCCAGAACGCACCCGTATGCACCAGGGTGTGCGAACGCTCGACCACGAAGTAGCAGGCCACGCACGAGTAGATGTAAGGCAGCAGGGTCAGCACCACCGCCGCCGAAGTGATCACGTCGAACTGGGCCGAGGCGGTCTTCGAGGTGGAGGTGACCAGCACCGCCAGGGTCATCAGCACCGCCACGATCAGCACGCCCTTGACCGGCACGTCGTCCTTGTTGGTCTTGCTGAAGATGCTAGGGAACAGGCCGTCGTCAGAGGCCGCCTTGGCGCTCTGTGCGGTCAGCAGGATCCAGCCACCCAGTGAACCGGCGGCACCGACGAAGGCGCACAGGCTGACCAGCGCACCGCCCCAGCCACCCACGGCCTTGGCCGCAGCCAACGCAAACGGCGCATCGGACAGCTGCAGCTCCGCGTTGGGCACCATGCCCATGATCACCGACGAACTGGCGATGTAGGCGATTGCCGCCAGGAACACACCGGCCAACGTCGCGCGGGCCACGTTCTTTTCCGGGTTCTCCACCACACCGGCGGTGACCGAAGCGGATTCGACGCCGATGAAGGCCCACAGGGTCAGAGCCGCAGCGCTGGAGATCGCACCGAAGTTGGATTCACCGGACACGTTGTAGGCGCCCTTGAAGATGTCGGCATCGAAGAAGAACCAGCCGAAGATGGCGATGCCCAGGATCGGCACCAGCGCGAAACTGGTGGTGACCGTCTGTACACGGGTGACGAACGCCGGGCCGATCATGTTGGCAAAGCTCAATGCCCACACCAGGATCAGCACCGCGATGCAACGCACCAGCGGCTCGGACAGGATCGGGAAGAAATAGCTGAAATACCCTACCGCCGCGATCGGAATGGCGACATTGCCGATCCAGTTGGCGAACCAGTAGATGGTATTGGTCTGGAAGCCCATGTATGGGCCGAACCAGTCGCGCGCATAGGCATAGGGGCCACCCGCCTTGGGTGCCAGCTTGCCCAGCTTGGCGAACACAAAGGCCAGCAGCAGCGCGCCAGCCGTGGTGATCAACCAGCCCCAGATCGAGGCAGTACCAATCTTGGCCAGGCTGGAAGGCAGCAGGAACACGCCTGAGCCCATCATGTTGCCGGCGACGAGGAAGGTGGCTCCGACCACCCCGATTTTCTTTGCTTCTGCCATGACACACTCCTGTACTGGCATGAGCCCGGTAGGCCCGGGCGTGGGGACTGGCTACGCTGGCGTGCTGCCGCTGGCGCCTATTTGATGAAGTTGTATTGCAGGCTGCCCTGCACACGGACCGTATCGCCGCGTGCGCCGCCCTGCTGTTCCAGGCGGCCGTAAAGCAGCTCCATGCCCATCGTCCACGACGGCGCCGGGCTCCAGATCAGGTTGAAGACGCCGTAGCGGCTCTGCCGGAATGCGTCGGCCGCCAATGCGGCATTCCGCTCCAGCGTCAGCTGGCCGAAGATCAGGTTCGAACGCCACAGCTCGGACCAGTAATGGGTGTAGCCAACGAAACCACCGTGCAGGTCCAGCGCATCAAGACGGCCATCGGCACCGACCACCGCGTCCAGCCCGGAGCCGGTCAGATCGGCGGTGTAGCGACTGAGGCCGCGCCCACCAAGCGCACCGAACAGCAACAGATCGCGCTGGCCAACCGACGCCGAGCCGCTCAGCTGCAGGCCGCCGGCCATGCGCCGGTCGCGCTCGCCCTCACCGTCGTAGGCCAGGCTGCGTGCCACCGCGCCAAGCTGCAGGTGACCCCAGTCACGCTCCATGCGCGCGGTTACGGTCACATCCGGCAGCCTGTTCACCGCGGCGCGCTCGTCGCTGGCGCCGGCAAGTTCGGTCTTCGGGTCTTCGGCGGCGACGGTCAGGGTATTGCCCTTGCCCATCGCGAAACTGTGGTGGATGCCTGCCACCAGTAGATAGCCAGCACCGCCGGGACCGGCAAAATCCAGCGTGTCGGGAAGGCTGTCCGGATCCATGAAGCTGGAATAGCCGTAGCCGGCGTAGGTATTGCCGAGCTGACCGTAGGCGTGGCGCAGGCGGAATTCGTAGCCGTCGCTGCTGCCGAAGAAATCATTCTCCAGGTAGAAACGCAGGTTGCCATGCGTGGTCGGGCGTCTCGCCTCGAAACTGAAGCGGGTCTGCTTGGCATGGATGTTGAAGTTGGACACATCACGATGACGACCGCCCACCGGCATCGACGAAGGAATGAACTGATCCTCGTCGCCCGCTGCGCGCGAATCGGCGATGGCATCGAGCTTGGCGTAGCCACCGATGCGGATCACCGTGTCGGTGCCGGGAATGGCGAAGAAGCCCTTCAGATCGGGATCGGTTGGACCAGCGGCACTGTCGGGACGCGACGCAGCAGTGGATGGATCGGCCACCGATTCGCGCTGCGGCAGCACGGGTTGTGCCACGCCCGGCACCTGGGTGGGATGCAGCAGATTGGCGCTGCTGGCGGGCACGGCCGCCGGGGATGGCCCCTGCACGACGGCGGGCGCAACCGCACCATCGCGTTGTTCGAGCCGGTCCAGACGCTGCTGCATGCCCTCCAGTGCCTGCCGCATGGCCGCAATCTCGCCGCGCAGGGCTTGAGCATCTTCCTGGCCATTCTGCTGCGCATACGCTGGCGCAATCGCCCATGCGGTCAAACAGGCCACACTCAGTACCGCCACGCGCATTGCATCCTCCCTGGACATCCATGTTCATTGCGCAGGCCGAACGCACGCTTGCGCCGCTCCGGCCCCACGTTGCCGTTGCTGGAAATGCGGATACTGCGTCGACGCCAGTGGCCAGCCTGCGCATTGCAGGCAACAGGACGATGGCACTGCCCTGCCCGTGCCGATGTCGACTCCACCAAGGCCGCGCTGCCAGAGAGGTGGCGACGGCAGCGGTCTGGGTAACAAGCACGGGGTGAGAGTGTCGTGAATGGCTGGGCCGGCCGACCCTGATCAGGGCATGGCGAGCGCGGCATCCATCGCGCATTGACGCTGTATTCCATGGGTCACAGGCTAATCCGCCTGTCGTTTTTGGCCTTGATTGGAATCAAGGCGCGAGGCTTGATGTCAGTCACTATTCAGACGTGACGACGAACAGGAGATGCGCGGGCTCCCACCGCTGATTCCGATCACAGAAAGCAACAGGCCCGCATGCTGCCATGCGGGCCTGTAGGTTGCATCACGATGCAGGCGTGGCTCAGCGCGGGCCCAGCACCGTCTGCAGATCAGCACCCTGCGGCAGTCCTGCGCGACGCTGCACCTGACCCTGCGCATCCTGGAACAGGATGCCCGGCGTGCCCTGGAAGCCCATTTCGATCATCAGCACCTGGTTGGCATCGAGCTTGCCGGCGATCTCACGGCTGATGCTCGGCAACGCCTTGATGCCGCCACGATCGAACTCATGTTCATTCTGCAGCAGTGCTGCACTCGGGTCGCGCGCGGCGAGGATGGCGGCCGCCTTGGCGGGGCTGTCTTCACGGATCACGCCGACCATGATGTGACGCAACTGGACTTTGCCGGCATCGACCCACGGACGCGCCGCTTCCCAGAACTTGTGGCAGTACGGGCAGTTGGCATCACTGAAGGTGTAGACCACGCGCGGTGCGTCGGCCTTGCCATCGCGTACCCATGCACTGGCCTCCAGCTTGGTCCACATCTTGGCCGACATCGGCTGCGCAACCAGCTTTTCCACCGCTTCGGCCGCTACGTCATTGCCCTCGGCATCGAACAGACTGCCAACCAGCACGTGCTTGCCATCGGCAGTGACGTAGGCCGCAGCCGGCTGCTGGCCACCCACCACGCCGGCAAAGCCGCGCAGGCCACCCGGCGCATCGAATTCAGCGACAACCTCGAAGCCATGCTTCTCGATGCCCTTCAACACAGCGGGACGGTCGCCCTTGGCGGCGGAGGCCGCAGCACTTGCTGCCGGTGCAGCGGCAGCCTTGCCCGGCGGCGTCTGTGCCTGGCTGCAGGCGGCCAATGCCAGCAGGACCGGCAGCAACAGCACCGCAGGAGCGGTGCGCAGGGAAGTCGACAACATGGGAACTCCGTAGTGAGATGCCCGCGCAGGCTACCGCAGCCGGCGCAGTTTGTGTTCAAGACCGGCCGCAGTCAGTTCGCCCAGGTGCAGTTCACGCAGGCGCCCGTCCGCATCGAAGAAGAGCGTGGAAGGATAGGCCTGCACGCCCAGCACAGTTGAAGCGGCAGCGTCATCGTCCAGCAACACGTTGCCCAGCACCAGTCGTTCGCTGGTGAGGAAACCCTGGACCTCATCCAGGGTTTCGCCCTGGTTGAGGAATACGAACTGCACATCCGCGTGTGTCTGCTGCGCCGCCGCCAGTACGGGCATCTCGCGGCGGCAGGGCCCGCACCAGGTCGCCCAGAGATTCAGCACCACCGGCTTCCCCCGGAACTGCTGCAGATCGACTTTCCCGCCGTGCAGATCGACCACCTGCAGCGTCGGCAGCGGCATCTGCCGCTCCTGCCAGGCTGACAGGAGCTGGCTGCCGCCGGCCCATAGCAGGATGCCAGTCAATGCACCGACCAGAACCGGGGCTCGCAAGGCGCGCCAATAGCGCAACCGCCACAGCCCCCACGCCAGGCCCGCAGCCAACACCACCAGCAGGTGATAACCACCGTCTACGATCTGCAGAATGCTCCAGGGCGCCTCGCGGTACAGAGCAAGGTTCAAGGCAACGAAACTGACGCGGCCACAGAGCAGCCCGATCAGCAGCATGTCCAGCACCATGCTTGCCGCCGAGGGTAGCGGCGCCCCGTCCTTCCGACGCGGCCATAGATGGGCCACGGCCATCGCCAGCAACACGCATGCGAGAATCAAAACCACCGGCATCGGTACCGGCCCAACACTCGACATCATCCCACCTGCTCATTCGTCCACTGCCTGCATGGTCGAAGGGTCGCGCCCAGGTTGCAAGCGCGACACTTGAACAGACACTACGCTGCACTGCGCCCCAACTGCATTGCCGATGGCGATTGCAGGCCCCGCAGGCTGCCCGCCACTGATGGCATCAATGGTCGCTCACGCCGCTTGCAGTTGACGTGGCGGCGATAGTTGGCCGGTGTCATGCCAACGATGCGCAGGAACAGGCGCCGGAAAGCACTCTGATCCGCATAGCCCACGCCCCAGGCCACTTCATCGATGCCTGCACCTTGCTGAAGCAGGGTCTGTGCCTTGGCGATGCGCAGCCGTTGGCAGTATTCGATGGGGCGCAACCCCGTGGCCCGCAGGAAGCGCCGCTGCAGCGTCCGCGGCTCCAGCCCGGCGACCTCACAGATCGCAGCAAGTGTGGCGCCGCGCGCCGCCGTGGTGTGCAGCCACCGCTGCGCCTTCAGCACATCACGATCGCCGTGGGCGAAGTTCGCACTGAAACGTTCCAGATCCTGCTGGATCGTCTCTGGCACGGTGATCCCCAACTGCTGTGCGACCGCGCTGGCCACACCCTGCCCGTGCAGCCGATACAGCAGGCGCAGCCCCAGGAAACGCCAGGCCTGCGAACCGCCGACGGTCAGCAGATCGCCGTCGTCAACCAGTGCGCGTTCACTCGGCACCCAGCTTGCGGCCTGTGCCTGCAAACCGGGGTGGCGCCCCAGATCAGGTCCGCTGACCATGCGCCCCGCCAGCAATCCGGCCCGGGCCAGAACGCTGACGCCATCACTGGCAGCGGCCAGCAGGCTGCCGCCGTCATAGTGGGCCCGCAGCCAGTCAAGCAGGATCTCGTCGGCACGCAGGCAGGTGCCTGGGCTGATCTGGCCGGGCACGGCGATTACCGCGGGAATGGCGGCATCGAGCATTTCCGCACCGGCGATGCGATGCACACCGGTCTGGCTGGCTGGCACGATCCAGCGGGTGACCAGCACGCGCTTGAACGGCCTGCGCTGCTGCTGGGCCAGGCGATTGGCGACGTGGGCCATCTCGGCCAGCACCGAGGCAGCCGAGGGATCGCCTCCCGGGTACTCGACCACTGCGACCTCGACGAATCCCTCGTTCCTGAATCCTTCCACAGACCACCTCCTCGGTTCGTTGCAGGCCATCGAACGGCCGGTTCAGGCGAAGGGTAGGAACTGGCACAACGGCAGGGCTATGAAGAAAGTTGCAAAGTGCGCTGAATACGCGCCTTGGGACGAAGCCTTGACTCTTGACCAGACTCAAGGCTTCAAAATGGTCGACAGCCTCTGCAGGAATCCGCCATGAACATTGGACAACTGGCCCGTCAGGCGGGCGTGCCCATCGATACGGTCCGCTATTACGAGCGACAGCTACTGCTGCCCACCGCTGCACGTTCGGCCGGCGGCTACCGCATCTTCGGTGAGCAGGACCTGCGCCGGCTGCGGTTCATCCGCCGGGCCAAATCACTGGGCTTCAGCCTGGAAGAGATTGGCGAGCTGCTCGCACTCAGTGACCGCCACCAGCAGGACATGGGCAGCGTCCGCGACACCGCACAGGCAAGGCTGCAGGACATCGCGCAGCGGATGGCCGAACTGCAGCGCATGCACAACGCGCTGTCACAGCTGGTCGATGCCTGCCCCGGGCACGGCACACTGGATCAATGCCCGATCCTGGCCGCGCTTACCGACGACACGGCATGAGCGCAGGCAAGCGACATCCACGTCGCAATCGACGTGAAGAAAAGTGCAACAAATGCTTGCCAACCCCCTGGGGCAAGGCTATTATTTCGCTCCTCAGCGACGTGGGGCCATAGCTCAGCTGGGAGAGCGCCTGCATGGCATGCAGGAGGTCAGCGGTTCGATCCCGCTTGGCTCCACCAATCTTTCGGCATTAGGCCGTCGAAAGGTCGCTAAAGAACATTGATGAGAATTGCGTCCCCATCGTCTAGAGGCCTAGGACATCACCCTTTCACGGTGGCGACCGGGGTTCGAATCCCCGTGGGGACGCCACTCATCACGAACAACGAGGACCCGGCCGATAACCGGGTCTTTTTTGTTCACCGCCCACCGGCATTCAGGTTGTGGCGTTGCGGCTCCCCTGCCCTTGTGGCTTCGGTTGATCCGGAACGAAGAAAGCTTAAAAAAAAGCTTCCACAAATGTGAACACGCAGGTATGATGGGCGGCTCGGTAACACGGGGCCATAGCTCAGCTGGGAGAGCGCCTGCATGGCATGCAGGAGGTCAGCGGTTCGATCCCGCTTGGCTCCACCACTTTCGACATTAGGCCGTCGAAAGTTCTACAACTTGAAGTTTTTCGTGCGTCCCCATCGTCTAGAGGCCTAGGACATCACCCTTTCACGGTGGCGACCGGGGTTCGAATCCCCGTGGGGACGCCAGTTTCAAAACGGACCCTGCTCCCGGCAGGACAATCCGGAGTTTCATGGGGCCATAGCTCAGCTGGGAGAGCGCCTGCATGGCATGCAGGAGGTCAGCGGTTCGATCCCGCTTGGCTCCACCACTTCGACATTAGGCCGTCGAAGGATCTACAACTTGAAGTTTTCGTGCGTCCCCATCGTCTAGAGGCCTAGGACATCACCCTTTCACGGTGGCGACCGGGGTTCGAATCCCCGTGGGGACGCCAATTCTTTAAAACCCCGGCTTCGGCCGGGGTTTTTCTTTGCCTGTGATCTGCTGGCGGAACGCATCCACGCATGGCGTGGATCTACCCGAAACCTGTAGTAGATCCACGCCATGCGTGGATGGCTTCACTACCGGGCTCCTGCAGTAGATCCACGCCATGCGTGGATGGCTTCTCCTCGCTCACGCCTCAGAACCGGCGATACATCCCGATCGACGCCGGCGCTGTGGGCGCGAAGCCAAACTGCGCGTACAACCGGTGCGCTTCGCCATCAGCCAGCAGGCTGACATACGCCGATGGCGGCAGATTGGCCTGCATCCAGCCATCCAGGCGACGCATCACCTCCTTGCCCAGCCCCTGCCCCTGCAAGCGTGGCAACACGGCGATATCGCAGACCTGCAGGTGGCAGCCGCCATCACCGACAATGCGCCCCATCGCCACCAGTTCATTGCCCTGGTACGCACAGACACCGAACACCGTATTGGGCAGCGCGCGTGCCGCCGCCTCCTGGCGCTTGGCACTGAGGCCCGCCAGCACGCGCAGCTGGCAGTAATCCTCGACCGTGGGCACGGCCTCGCGGAACTGGCAGGCGATGGAATCATTCATGCAGTATCTCCCTTTAGGTCGGGCTATCCTGCCGCATCCGCGTCGCAGCTGCTGCGACCCATGCCGGCAGAACATCCATGTGCTACTCCGCTCTGATCCGCGCCGACTACGCCAAGCTCGTGCGCGAGTTCGGCGCCATCCTGTCGCTGGAGGAATTCGCGGAGCTGTACGCGCACGATCCCGGCAAGAAGCGACCCAAGACCCCCAAGGCCATGGACGACGGCTTTGCCGGCGCGCGCACCGAACAGGGCCGCGACATCGTGGCGAAGATCCAGCAATGGCACGCACAGGAGCGCCAGGAACTGGAAGCAGATCTGGCCCGTCAACGCGAGCGGCGTGATATCGCCAACGCTACGCTGGCCAACCGCCCTACCCAGAAAGCACGCAACGACCTGCGTGTGGCCGGCAACCGCATCGAGCGTGCGCAGGCACGGCTCGAAGACCTGCATCGGGTGCAGCTGCTGCCGCGCGACAACCGCATTTTCCCTGGCACCTACGCGCCGGTGATGGTCAGTGAGAACGGCCAGCGGGTGATCAAGCCGATGCGCTATCAGTGCCGGCTGCCGGACAAGCCGGCGCGCAACGACGTGCTCTACCCCGGCACCTACAATGCGCGGCGCGACAGCCTGGAAGGCTATTGGCGCGGCGCGTTCGGACTACGCCACGGCGTGGTGGTGGTGCAGGCGTTCTATGAGCACGTGCCACGCCACGCCATCGCCGGGCGCGCGCTCGGCGCAGATGAAAAGGAACAGGACGTGGTACTGGAATTCCGGCCCGATCCGCCGCGCGACCTGCTGCTGGCGTGCCTATGGGCGGAATGGGAAGGACCGGAAGGTCGCCTGCTGTCGTTCGCCACGATCACCGATGCCCCGCCCAGCGACGTTGCCGCCGCTGGCCATGACCGCGGCGTCGTTCCCATCCGCAAGGAACATCTTGATGCCTGGCTCAATCCCGATCCGGACGATCTGGCGCGGCAGTACCGCATCCTCGATGACCGCGAGGAGATTCGTTTCCTATACGAGGAGGTCGCCTGAGCGGCGGGGCTCAGACCTTCGCGCTGGAACGACCCACGGCGCGGGCCAGCGCCTGGCTCAGATCTGCCGACAGGTACGGCTTGACCAGCAATACACCGGCCAGCATCGACTCCGGCAACTGCTCGGCCAGCATTCCCGTGGCCAACACGAACGGCACGCCACGTGCCGACAGTGCAGCCGCAACCGGCTCACTGGTTTCATTGCGGGCAAGGCGATAGTCCAGCAGGGCCACGTCCGGCGCCGATTCTTCCAGCAGGCGCAGGGCTTCGGCCACGCTCGCCGCCAGCCCGACCACGAATGCGCCGGCATGCACCAGCTGCATCTGCAGCAGGGCCGCACTCATCTCGTCGTTCTCGACCACCAGCACCCTCAGGTCCTGCAACACTGTCATTGGCTACCGCTCCTGGAGGCATACATGCCGGCGCAGTATAGCCATCATGGGGTCGGAGCCGACAGGAAACGCCCTGATCGCCTCTCCCCCTATGAAAGCCCTGCCGACCTCGGTTACACTCGCACGCTGCCTGCCGGTGTGGCGGAATGGTATACGCAGCTGACTCAAAATCAGCCGGGGGTGACCCCATGAAGGTTCGAGTCCTTTCACCGGCACCACTGCATCAAAGGCCAGGTCCCCGACCTGGCCTTTTGCATTTTCCGGGCCGGGGCGTTGAAACTGGCGACGATGCCAACGCCCGCCCTGCCCACGCTCCCCGATACCCTGCCCGCACGACTGTGCCCGCTGCGCACGGATGACGCTGCCGCCTGGTCCCGCTATCTCTCGCTGCCAGGCGTGACCGAGCACACCAGCTGGGGCGACGTTTCCGAAATGGCACTGCGACAACAGATCGCCGGCTACCTGCCCACCGCAACGTGTCTGCGCTGGGCGCTGGTGGACGCCGACGACCGGCTGATCGGCACCGTTGGCCTGAACGGAATCGACGTGCCGCACGGCCGCGGCGAACTCGCCTATGACCTCGATCCACGCTGGCAGGGACAGGGACTGGCCACGCATGCGGCACGCGCAGTGCTCGAATGGGGCCATTCCGCACACGCGCTGGTGCGTATCCAGGCAACCGTTCTGGACAGCAACGCCCGTTCGATCGCCCTGCTTGAACGTCTCGGCATGCAGCGCGAAGGGCTGCTGCGCGCCTACCGTCGGGTGCGGGGGCAGCCCCGCGACTTCTGGATGTATGCCCAGGTCGAGGACCCCGCGTCACCCCGCTGAAACACAACTGCACCTGCAGACACGGCTGGAAATAGACGCAGTGCACACTTTTCTTGCAAGCCGCACGTGCTTCTGCCTATCGTGATCCCAGCCGGAGCTGGGGGCGGGGGAATGCATGACGTTGCGTGCGGCACTGTTTTTTCTGGTCACGCACGCGCTCGTCATTGCCCTTGTCGGCCCGCAGGACCCGGTCGGCTCCTATCTGATGCTGATCGCAGCTCCGTTGCTGGCCGCACTGGCCTGCGTGCGGCGCGCCCGCAACAGCCAGGCCGCCTGCAAGTGGCGGCTGCTCGGTTTCGCCGTCAGCCTGTTCTCGCTGGCCCTGCTGGCCCTGCTGTACCGCAATGTGGCAGGCCTCGATCCTGCGCAGATGAGCGTGACTTCGCTGATTCTGTACGTGTTCTACCGGATCCCCCTGACCTACGTGGCGGCCAGCCCAGGTGGCGGCAACCGCTACATCCGCGCGGTGGACCTGCTGATCATCGCGTTGCTGTGGCTGTTGTACTACGGGCATACGCGGGCGATGGCGCACTTCAACACCGCGTTGTGGACGCAGTGCCTGAACACGATGAGCAACGTGCAGAACAGCCTGGTGTTCTGCTTCGCGCTGATCCGCTTCCTGGCCGAGGACAATCCCGACCGCCGCGACTTCTTCCGGACACTTGCGATCTACGCGCTGGGCTACTTCCTGCTGGCGTTCTACATCAATACCTGCCAGCCACAGCTGCCTGACGGCAACTGGGGGGACCTGTTGATCAGCGGGCTGTTCGTGCTGCTGGCCGTCATGGCGGGAAGCAAGCGCCGCTATCCGGCAGTGGAGGTATCGCGAAGCCTGCGCCGCATCGTCGACGCCGGCGTGCCGCTGATGCTGCCCTTGCTGCTGATGATGGTGGCGCTGCTGGTCGCGCGCCTGCAACCCACCCTGGCCACGGTGGGCTTCATCGGTGCCATGCTCGGCTATGCCCTGCGCAGCGTGCTGACCCAGGTCGAGATCCAGCGCCAGCGTGACGAACTGGAAGCATTGGCCCGGCGCGATCCGTTGACCGGACTGGGCAACCGGCGCAACTTCGACGAATCACTGGGCAGCGCCCATCGCCGTGCACGCCGCCAGGGCCTGGGCCTTGCGGTACTGATGATCGACATCGACCATTTCAAGCGGCTCAACGACACCTACGGCCACCCGGAAGGAGACCGCCGGCTTCGCGCGGTGGCCGAGATCCTGGATGGCTGCCTGCAACGCGGCGACGATCTGCTGGCCCGCTACGGCGGCGAGGAGTTCATCGCTGCCCTGCCCTCGCCCGATATCACCCATGCCCTGAGTCTGGGCGAGCGGCTGCGCGCGGCGGTCGAAACCGCGGGTCTACCGGCGGCAGACGCCATCGTCACCATCAGCATTGGCGTTGCCTGGCAGGCCGCCAGCCAGGACGCCGCTCCGCGCGGCCTGGTCGACCGAGCCGACCAGGCCCTGTACCGGGCCAAACACGCCGGGCGCAACTGTGTGCACGGCGATCCGGCCACCACGGACGGGAAAGAGCGGCCTGGCCGGGGCGCCTAGACCGCGCGCAGCACCGCTGCCCCGTAGTGATGACCGGCCCCACCCTGCACGCGGAAACTGGCCACGGTCTGCAGCAACTGCGCCGACTGCTCTTCCATGCTGCGCGCCGCTGCCGACGCCTCCTCCACCAGCGCTGCGTTCTGCTGGGTGCCCTGGTCAATCAGGTCGACCGCATGGTTCATCTGCTGGATGTCGTCGCTCTGCTGCTGCGAGGCCGTGCTGATCTCGGTCATCAGATCACTGACCCGGCGCACGTTGGTCACGATTTCATCCATGGTGCGGCCCGCACTCTCAACCTGCGCCGTGCCGGCCCCCACATTGGCAACCGACTCGTCGATCAGATGCTTGATCTCCTTGGCGGCGCTGGCCGAACGCTGCGACAGCTCGCGGATCTCGGTAGCAACCACGGCGAATCCACGGCCATGCTCGCCCGCCCGTGCAGCCTCCACCGCTGCATTCAATGCGAGGATGTTGGTCTGGAAGGCGATGCCGTCGATCACCCCGATGATGTCGACGATGCGCCGCGAAGACGCATTGATCACCGCCATGGTTTCGACCACTTCGTGCACCACGCTGCCGCCCTTTGCCGCGACATCGGCAGCACCACCGGCGAGCTGGCTGGCCTGCCGTGCATTGGTGGCGGTGCGCTGCACGGTCTCTGCCAGACCCTTCATCGACACTGCAGTTTCCTCCAGCGAGGCCGCCTGCTGCTCGGTGCGCTGCGAGAGGTCGCTGTTGCCCTGCGCGATCTCGGTCGCGCCCACCGCGATGGTGTCAGCGGCGAACTTGATCTGGCCGATGATGGTCGCCATCGCCTCGACCAGCGAATTCACGCCCTCGCACAGCTCGGCGATCGGGCCACGCTTGTCGGCCGTGGCCACGCGCTGGGTCAGATCGCCGCCCTTGGCCGCCGCCACCACTTCACGGGTCTGCGCCACCGCCCGCTGCATGGCCTGGTTTTCATGTACCTGCACGGTGATGTCGGTAGCGTATTTAACGACCTTGAACGGCTTCCCGTTGAGGTCAAGGATGGGGTTGTAGGAGGCCTGAATCCAGACCTCGCGCCCGCCCTTGCCCAGGCGCCGATACTGCCCGGCATCGTACTCGCCGCGCCCGAGTTTCTGCCAGAACTGCCGATACTCTTCACTGCCGCGGTGGTCCGGCTCGACGAACAACGAGTGATGCTGTCCACGTACCTCGTCCAGGCTGTATCCGGTGGTGGCGAGGAAATTGTCGTTGGCCGAGAGGATGCGGCCATCCATGCTGAACTCGATCACCGCCTGCGACTTGCCGATCGCTGCCAGCTGCCCGGCCGAGTCCGCCGCCTGCAGCTTCTGCGCGGTGATATCGGTGGCGAACTTGACCACTTTGTACGGCCGACCCTGGCTGTCCAGCACCGGGTTGTACGAGGCCTGGATCCAGATCTCGTGCTGGCCCTTGCCGAAGCGCCGGTACTGCCCGGCGTCATACTCGCCACGCCCCAGCCGCGCCCAGAAGTCGCGGTACTCGGTGCTGCGGGCATGCTCTGGATCGACGAACAATGAATGATGCTTGCCCTGGATCTCTTCCAGCCGGTACCCCATTGCCTGCAGGAAGTTGTCGTTGGCCTGCAGGATGGTGCCGTCGAGCGCGAACTCGATGACCGCCTGCACGCGGTGCAGCGCTGCGACCTGCGCCTCAAGCTCGGCGCGCTCGCTCGCCGCCGGTTCGGCACCGGTGCGGTGCTGGGGAGCAAGCGCGCCCAACAATGCGCGCCACGGTGACCAACGGGTATGCAGCTCGGCCGGCGCCTGCGCGCCCGCCGTGAAGCCTGGAATGAGCATTGTCTGATCCTCGGTGTCCGGTAAGCGGTTGCGATCCGACGGGCGGGATGCCCGGCGGCAACATCAGTTGCCTGGGACTACAGGTGCCGGCAGGCACCCCTCGAGCGGCTGGCAAGAACGTCTGGTGCGGGCGCGATCAGCATCGGAGATGCAGCGGAACACACGGCGCGGGCGGCCCCATTGGGGACAGCCCGGGGTCCTGCAGCGGCTGACTGGAGCGGGATCCAGAGGGGATATCGGCGATGGGGGCGGCGGCTTTAACCAGATTCCGCGACGCCCGTCGCAACTCCACGCTTTGCAGCCGGAATGCGGTAGACGATCGCCGAGTACTTCACCCCCTGCTCACGCGCTACTGGCCGTCCACCGAGGCATTCCGCCAGGCGCCGGCTGGAGCGGTTCTGCTCAGCCACCGGGTAGCGGAACGCGGCGCATCGCAGACGCTCGGAGGCCGATAGCCACACCGCTGCCACTGCTTCGCGGCCATAGCCGTGCCCATGCATCGCCTCCGCGATCCAGATGCCCAGCTCGGGTTCGGCATCCGTGGTGCGATGCAGGCCGGCCAGACCAAGGAAGTCGCCGTTGTCGTGCCGCCGGATGACGAAGGTGATGTCCGTACCATCGGCAATGGTTGGCAACCATGCCTGCCAGACAGCGGCAAATGCCTCCTTCGATGGCGGCGGCTCGAAGGCCATGTACCGGGTCAGCCCTGGGGTGATTGCTGCAAATACTTCCTCCGCATCGGCGGCCGCGAACGGTCGAAGGCGCAGCCGTGGGCTGTCGATGGTCCAGCTGTCGGATGTCATGTCCTGCATCGCCCTGGTCAGGGGGTACAGCCTCGCCCGGAACACCGATGCAACTCAAGGCGAAAGGGTTTACATGACCAACGGGAGGTTCCCCGACACGAAGGATTGGCGAGCATGCAGCGACCCGCAGGACGTTCATTGACACGGAGATCGCATGTTCCCACGCTTGGCCAGCCTGCTCATTCTGAGCATCTGCAGTACCGGCGCACTGGCCGCCGACGCTACGTATCGGCCAACCTTCCACCCCGATCAGCTGAAGGGTCCGCCCTCAGGTCGCCCGAACGAAGTGCTGGTGCTGGGCAGCCCGCATCTGTCCAGCCTGCCGAAGACCTTCCAGCCAGCGATGCTGGAGCCCCTGCTGAAGCGGCTGGAGGCCTGGAAACCCACTGCGATCGCAATCGAGAACCTGTCCGGGCTGCAGTGCGATTTCATGCGCCGCAATCCGGCCCGTTACGCCGAAAGCGTCTCTGACTACTGCGTCGATCCAGCGCCGGCACATGCCGCTACGGGGCTGGACGTTCCCAGCGCCAACGTCGAAATGGAGCGCCTGCTTGCGGATTGGCCGAAAGCGCCCACCGCCGCCGAGCGGCGCCGACTGGCCGCAGTATTCCTGGCTGCAGGCGAGAGCAGCTCGGCACTCGTGCAGTGGCTGCGCCTGCCGCAGGAAGAGCGCCGCGCCGCAGATGGCCTGACTCCGGAACTGGTGCAGTTCCTCGACAAGCGCATGGCCCGCCGCAACGAGGCCGGCCTGGTCGCAGGCGTCCTTGCCGCACGCCTGGGCCTGGAGCGGCTGTGGGCGGTCGACGACCACACTGCGGATTCGCCCACGCCGGCAGCCCAGCAGAAGGCTCAAGCGGCCGCCATACGAGGTGCCTGGGACAACGCCTTCGTCAAAGCGCGCATGGCGGCTGACGAACGGCTCGAAGCCAACCTTGCTCAACCCGATGGGTTGCTCGCGATGTATCGCGCCTACAACACGCCTGAGACGGCAATGGTCGCCTACAACAGCGACTTCGGCGCGACCCTGGTCGAACCCTCACCCGAGGGCTTCGGCCGCAATTACGTGGGCTACTGGGAAACCCGCAACCTGCGCATGGTCGCCAACATGCGCGATGTGCTGGGCCAGCATCCAGGTACCCGCATGCTGACCATCGTTGGCGCCTCGCACAAAGGCTACTACGAGGCCTATCTCAACCTGATGCACGACGTACAGCTGGTCAGCTCGGATGAAGTCCTGCGCTGACGCAACATGACATGGAGGATGCGGTGACCTTCCACCGCATCACTCCAGCGCATTCCTGCCTGCCCGCCACAGCACGATGCTGGTGGCACCGATGCAGGACAGCGTGAACACCAGCAGGGCAACCGCGCCGCCCTGCAGCACCGGCAGCAACGCCTGCGCGTGCAGATCGCCGTGCAACTGTTCCGCACGCAGGCAGGCGGCCAGGGCCAGGCACCAACCGACCAGGGCCGGGGCGAAGGCACGCACCGTCACCGGGTTGCAGACATTCATGGGATCACCTGTACCAAGGGAGGTGCGCGGAGTATTCGCGCAGCTCCTCTCACAGGCTGAGATCAGCCTTCGAGCGGGTCGATGTCGCCGCCCGGCAGCTCACTGGCCTCGCCCTGCACCTGTACGTTGTTGCGACCCATCGCCTTGGCCCGGTAGCACTGGGCATCAGCCGCCGCCACTGCCTGGTCCACGCCCATTCCACCCGCCAATGGCGCGATACCAATGCTGGCCCCCACATGCAGTCGGCCCTGATCCCACGGAATCGACAGGGATGCCAGGGTATGCAGCAGTTCACCGCCGATGCGCGCGGCACGTCGCGGCGTACAGCCGGACAGGATCACCGCGAATTCGTCGCCACCGAGCCGTGCCACCACGTCCGAATCGCGCACGCCATGGCGCAGCACGCTGGCCACCGCCCACAACACCGCATCGCCGGCCAGGTGGCCCCAGGTGTCGTTGATCGGCTTGAAGCGGTCCAGGTCGATGTACATCAACGACGCAGCCTGGCCGGTGCGCTCGACACGGGTGATGGCCTGCTGCAGATGCACCTCGAAGCCGCGACGGTTGCTCAGCTCGGTCAACGGATCGATCTCGGCCAGATGGCGCGCTTCGCGCTGGCGCGCGCGCTGCTGGGTGTCGTCGCGCAGCACCCACACCGCGCCGCGCACCCGGCCTTCGTCATCACGCAGCCAGGCGCGGGTCAGGTCGACCGGAATCGTGGCTGTACCCAGCCGCAGCAGCAGGTCAGCGTGCAGGTCCACTGCGTTGCTTTCCGGGTCCAGCAGCACCGAGACATCCAGCACCGAACCGGGTGCGTACTCGGTGGTCAGTGCCAGCACGTCCTGCACCTTGTGCCCGGCCAGCGACAGCGCGCCATCACCGGCCAGGGTGCGCACTGCGGCGGCATTGGCGTAGTCGATACGGCCATCCAGGCTGACACTGAGCACCAGGTCGGCAACTGCATCCAGCGTGATGCGGCTGCGCTGCTCACTTTCGAACAGGCGCTGCTCGCTGCTGCGCTGGGCGCTGATGTCCTGGATCTGCGACACGAAATGCACAGGCTCGCCATGCTCGTTGCGGACGAGCGACACCGACAGCCGCGCCCAGATCACCTTGCCGTCGCGATCGAGATAACGCTTTTCCAGGTGGTAGTGGCTGCGCCGCCCGGCCAGCAGGTCCTGCACCAGGGCCAGATCGGTCTGCAGGTCGTCGGGATGCGTCAGCCGCTGGAAATCAACCTGCAGCAGTTCTTCGCGTGGATAGCCGAGGATCCGGCACAGCGCGTCATTGACGTCCAGCCAGCGCCCTTCCAGCGACACCAACGCCATGCCCAGCGCGGCCGACGTGAACGCACCGGCGAATTTCTCCGCCGACAGGCGTGCTTCGGCGCGCGCCTGCAGGATCTCGGTGATGTCGATGGACATGCCGACATAGCCGATCCGCGCGCCCTCGGCACCATCCATGCGGCTGATCGACAGGCGTACCTGGCGTGACTGGCCATCCTTGCGCCGCAGTGTCCACTGCCGCGAATAAGTCTGCCCATCCGCGCGGGCGCTGAGCGCCTCAAACGCGCCCGGCAGGCTTCCGTCCGCCGCCGCCAGCGGACGCAGCCATGCCGCCAGCTCGTCCGGATCGTGGAAATCACCCAGTCGGCGCTGGCCGACCACTTCGTCCGCGCTGTATCCCAGCAGGCGTTCTGCGCCAGTATTGAAAAGGGTGATGGTGCCTTCGGTATCGGTAGCGATCACCGCTACCTCGTCGGAGGCATCGACAACGGCCTGCAATCGCTGCCGGCTCTCGGCCGCATCCTGCCGCGCCTGCTGCAGCTCGGTCACGTCGGCGTGCGCACCGGCCATCCACAGCGGTCGTCCCTGCCCGTCCCATTCGAACACGCGGCCACGGTCGTGGATCCATGTCCACTGGCCATTCTTGTGACGCATGCGCAGCAGGCAGACGTAGTTGTCGCTGCGGCCTTCGAAATGGTCCTCAAGCGCCGCGTCGGACAAGGCGATGTCGTCGGGGTGGACCAATGTCAGGAAGGTCTTCTGGCACACCGGCTCCAGCTCTTCCAGTCGATAGCCGACGATCTCGGCCCAGCGCGCGTTGACCCGCATCTCGCCGGTCTGCACGTTCCATTCCCAGGTGCCGGCTGCGGTGCCGTCGATGATCATCGCCAGGCGCCGACGCTCCTCGGCCAGCTCCTGCAGGCGCCGTTCCAGCAGCCGGTTGCCGTTGCCTCCCTGGCCCGCCATCAGCCCGTCCCCCGGCCCGTGCAGGCCGGCTCCCGCCGCAGCGATCCGCTGCAGCGTTCAACGAAGACATCGGGTCCTGCTGGCGTCATGGCCCTCCCCAGCGACAGCGGGGAGGCCAAACGCCCCCCTCAGGCGCAAGTGTGCGCAATCACGGGGAAAATCGACAAGTCCCCCGCCCCGGATCGACCGTGACGGGGGACACGGTCCTCAGCTGCGCTTGGCGCGGGCGAAGGCCTCGGCCAGGGCATTGTTGGCCGGGGGCGCGGCGGGACGGCCGCCATTGCCATTGCCCTGGCCCCGGTTCTGGCCCCGGTTCTGGCCCCGGTTCTGGCCGCCTGCGTCGCGGCGTGGCCCCTGGCCCTGGCCGCGCTCATCACGCTGGCCGGGTCGGCTGGTGGCCTGTCCGGGGGTATCGTCCAGGCGTCGGGTCAGGGCAATGCGCTTGCGCGCCACGTCCACCTCCAGCACCTTCACCTTGACGATATCGCCAGCCTTGACCACGTCGCGCGGGTCCTTCACGAACGTGTCGGAAAGCGCCGAGATGTGGATCAGGCCATCCTGGTGCACGCCGATATCGACAAAGGCACCGAACGCGGCCACGTTGCTGACCACGCCTTCCAGCACCATGCCCTCGCGCAGGTCCTTGATGTCCTCGACGCCCTCGGCGAAGCGCGCGGCCTTGAACTCGGGGCGCGGGTCACGGCCCGGCTTTTCCAGCTCCTTGAGGATGTCGCGCACAGTCGGCACGCCGAAGGTGTCGTCGGTGAACTGTTCTGCCTTCAGGCCACGCAGGTAGCTGCCATCACCGATCAGCGCCTTGATCGGGCGCGCGGTGCTGGCCACGATGCGCTCGACCACCGGGTAGGCTTCCGGGTGCACCGCCGAGGCATCCAGCGGCTGGTCACCATCGGCGATGCGCAGGAAGCCGGCGCACTGCTCGAAGGTCTTGTCGCCCAGGCGTGCGACCTTCAGCAGGTCCTTGCGACGCTTGAACGGGCCATTGTCGTCACGGTGGCGCACGATGTTCTCGGCCACCGTGGCCGACAGGCCGGACACCCGCGACAGCAGCGCGGCCGAGGCGGTGTTCACGTAGACACCCACAGCGTTCACGCAGTCCTCCACGCGCGCGTCCAGCGCCCGTGCCAGCCGGTACTGGTCCACGTCGTGCTGGTACTGGCCGACACCAATCGCCTTAGGTTCGATCTTCACCAGTTCGGCCAGCGGGTCCTGCAGGCGGCGGGCGATCGATACTGCGCCGCGGATCGATACGTCCAGGTCGGGGAATTCCTTGGCCGCGAACTCCGAGGCCGAGTACACCGAGGCGCCGGCCTCGCTGACCACGACCTTCTGCAGCTTGGGGTTGGCGGCGGCCTTGATCGCTTCGCCGGCCAGCCTGTCAGTCTCGCGGCTGGCGGTGCCGTTGCCGATCGCGATCAGCTCCACGTTGTGCTTGGCACACAGCTGCTTGAGGGTCTGCAGCGACTGGTCCCACTGCCGGCGCGGCTCGTGCGGGTAAATGGTATCGGTGGCGACCAGCTTGCCGGTGGCATCAACCACGGCGATCTTGCAGCCGGTGCGGATGCCCGGGTCCAGGCCGAGCACAGTCTTCGGGCCAGCCGGTGCGGCCAGCAGCAGATCCTTCAGGTTGTCGCCGAACACCGCAATGGCTTCGGCTTCTGCCTTCTCGCGGGCCTGGTTGAACAGGTCCAGCAGCAGATGGGTGTGCAGCTTGGCACGCCAGGTCAGGCGGCAGGCATCCAGCAGCCAGCGGTCGGCGGCACGGCCCTGGTCGGAAATGCCAGCCTTGCGCGCCACCCGACCCTCGGCGTACTGGTGGCCGGCCTCGGCCTCGCTGCCCGGGTCCAGTTCCAGGAACAGGATCTCCTCGCGGCGCGCGCGGAACAGCGCCAGCAACCGGTGCGAGGGAATCTTCGCCAGCGACTCGGCATGTTCGAAATAATCGCGGTACTTGGCGCCTTCGGTTTCCTTGCCCTCGGCCACGCGAGCACGGATCACGCCCGTTTCGCCCAGCCAGATACGCAGCTCACCGACCAGCGCGGCGTCTTCGCCCCAACGCTCCATCAGGATCGCGCGCGCGCCTTCAAGTGCGGCCTTGGTGTCGGCCACGCCCTTGTCGGTGCCGACGAAGGTTGCCGCGAAGGCCTGCGGGTCCTGCGTCGGGTCAGTCAACAGCCCATCGGCCAAGGGCTCCAGGCCCGCCTCCCGGGCGATCTGGGCGCGGGTACGTCGCTTGGGCTTGTACGGCAGGTACAGGTCTTCCAGCCGGCTCTTGGTATCGGCCGCCAGGATGTCGTTGCGCAGTTCATCGCTGAGCTTGCCCTGCTCGCCGATGCTGGACAGCACCGCCGCACGGCGGTCCTCCAGCTCGCGCAGGTAGGTCAGGCGCACTTCCAGGTTGCGCAGCTGGGTGTCGTCCAGGCCACCGGTCACTTCCTTGCGGTAGCGGGCGATGAACGGAACGCTGGCGCCCTCGTCGAGCAGGCCGACGGCGGCACGTACCTGGGTGGACTGGGCACCGATCTCGTCGGCGATGGTCTGGGCGATCTGCTGGGCGAGCGCGCTCTGGGCGTTCTTGGCGTCGTGCATTGCTTCAGGTCTGTGCCGCGGTACGGGAAGACCCCATTCTGGCAACCCACGACGGAGCCGGACAAGGCATTGACAGGGGGCGAGGTTCAGCGGCGGGGCCGGATTGGACGCCGGCATCCTGGCGAAGAGAGGGCTCGGACTGGCCCTGGGCTGGGATGCCGGCGCGGGCGCGCGATGGTGAGCGCGCCCTGCCGCGTGTTGCGGAGGTCAGCGGTAGTGGCGGGCGGCGCGCTGCATGACGATTTCGTCACGCATGCTTTCCAGGGCCATCAGGCGGACCTTGCCGACACCCTGCAGTTCCATGAACCGCTCCGTGTAGAACTCCGGCCCCAGCGCGGTGTCAGCGCGGGATTTGCTGAAGCCGTAGGGCACCACGCCCTTCTCGCCATCCTTGCTACCACCGACATAAAGAACGATTGCCATGTGATGTATTCCTCCAAATTGCTACTGCGTACTGCACTCGATGAGCGATGCTGCGAGCTCATCGAGGGAGAGCTTACCGCGTCGAACCTGACTGGAACGTCACGAAGGCTAATGACGATCGGTTGCATGCAGATGACTGCGGAATCGCAGCAGAATGCTTACGGATCTTTAACTTCCGGCTAACGAATCCTCGGGGGATTCCCGCCAACGGCGCAGCCCCTCGTGGCGTGGTCGCGAAGTGCGATTCATGTGATGGGTCAGGGCGGGATGGGGTCGCGGGACACGCCGTAAACCCATCCATGGGGGCTCGATGGCGCCATCCATGGCGCCAACGGACCCGCGCCCCCATCCCGCCCTGCCCCTGACAGGTTCCGTGCGCGTCCAACCACGGAAAAGAAAAAAAAGATCAAGAGCAAAAGCAGCGTGGCCGGCTGATTTGTTGCTTCCTGTAGAGCCAAAGCCATGCCCCGCTCGCGAGCAAGCGCAGCGCGCGACCCGTTTCTGCTGTTCTTTTCTCTTCCGTGGCTGGACGCGCACGAAATCTGTCAGCGGCCGGGTGGGTGGGGCTGGCGGGGTATCCGCGGCATGGATGCCGCGGCTAAGCCCCCAGGGATGGGTTCACGGCGTCCCCGCCAGCCCCCCCCCCCCCCCGGCCAGCCCCCAGGAGGTAGGCTTTCCGTGACCAAGCCACGAGGGGCTGCGCCGTTGGCTGGAAACTACGGCCACCAGCCGTGCCCGAACCGGGCAAAATGATCGGCCGCCCGCTCGAACGGATTCCGTGCACTCACTCCGCCGCACAGCAGGTACACCGGCAGGTACAGCGGCCCCAGCACCATGTACTGGTACACGTGAGCACGCTCGTGGTCATCCAGCCGGATCAGCGGCTCCACGCCCCACCCGGCCTGATGCGCATAGGTTCGGCAGGAGATGCCCAGGTCATGGCCGGTATGCAGGATCACATTGCCCAGCGTGATCGCCCCACCCGGTCCCCACGGCCACCGGTCGAACACCAGCGCACAGCCACGGCCGCTCCAGCGCACTGTCGCGCCACCAAGCATGCCGGCCAGGCCACCGATCACGCCGAGCAGGGAATTGGGTGACGTCCACAGCGCGCCAAGCACCTGCAGCGCGCGCAGCCAGATCGGCGAGGGCGTCAGGGCAGTCTTCAATCGGCCTCGTTGGGAATCAGCAGCCACAGGATGAGGTAGACCAGGATGCCGGGGAAGGCGGCCGACCCCAGCGACAACAGCACGTAGATCACCCGCAGCAACGTGGCGTTCCAGCCGAAGCGATGGGCAATACCGCCCATCACGCCGGCAATCATGCGGTCGTTCAATGAACGCGACAGCGTGCGCGGCGTGATGTTCATGCGGGTTCTCCTAGGCTACGGGAAAAAGCAGTCGAGCATCGCTCGACTCTACACCGCCCCTATGTCTACGGCGTGCGGTGGCGCAGGGCCTGCAGGCGCGCGCCGAACCAGGCGGCTGCGGTCTGTTCAGGCTGCCCCGGGCACTGGATGCGGTAGGGTTTGCCGCTCATGCTGCTCTGGCTGGCCGCGCGCTCGATGAACTGCTCGGCGCTGTCCACCATGTCCTTCTTCAGCAGGTAGTCGTACTTGCGCTGCAGGTGCGCGCGCGCATCGCTGCCATCGTGCCAGCTGCCATTGCGCTGGAACCGGCATTGGGAGCCATCCAGGCTGGAGATCAGCTGGGCAATCTCCCGCCGCGCGTCGGCGCTGGGTGCGGCGTTGGCAAGTGGCGCCGCCAGTAGCGCGGCCAAGATCAGAGGAATTCGTCGGGACATCAGGGGCCTCATAGCGGTCGAGCAAGCTCGATTTTATCGCTGCATGACTTGAATATTCTCGCAAAACGAGAGGAAGTCCGGGGCGACAAGAATCGCGTCGTCCGCACGGATATGCTCCCCCGCAATTGTGAATTTCACACTACCTGTCCGCGTGTCAAGCCAATAGTCGTTGTCGCCGCAGTCACCCCCAAAGGGGATGTGACTTTCAAAGAACGCCAGAGCATCGCGATGGCGGTCTGCCCTCCATCCCATCACATCAACGATTGACAAAAGTCGAGGATTGGGAGGCATGCCCGGCACCTTGATGCAATGGAATGCCTCCAACTCAAGCCGATTTCGATCTTCTGCGGCAACTTCGTAGAACGTGTCCCGATAGAACACCGCGCCGCCGTCGAAGTAGCCACCATTGTGCTTCGAATAGAATTCGATAAAGGCATCTCTGCCGGGAAATCTGCCCGGCACCATCACTGCAATCAGATCGACCGGCACCGGTGGCGACGAATCGTTGAACGAGACGTTGTTCCGGGCGAAAACTGCTGGCTGAGCCATGTACCTGTCCATCAAACGGTGTTTGAGCTTATCCACCTTTCGCAGTCGAGCAAGCTCGACCCTACAGGTCGCGCGCCTTCAACCAGCCATCGATCGTGGCCGGCACTTCGCGCTGCGCGCGGCCAGACACGTAAATACCGATATGCCCGCCGCGGAAACTGGACTCGGTGTAGTCCTCCGTGCCCAAGCGCCCGCGCATCGCGCGCGAGGCATCCGGCGGCACCAGATGGTCCTGCTCGGCATAGATGTTCAGCACCGGCAGGGTTACCTGCGACAGATCCACCGCTTCCTCGCCGATCCGCACCGTGCCGTTCACCAGCCCGTTGCCCTGGTAGAACTGCTTGATGAAGTCGCGGAACGCCTCACCCGCCAGATCTGGCGAATCGAAGATCCACTTCTCCATGCGCAGGAAATCCTCCAGCGCCGCCTTGTCATCAAGGATGTCGAGCAGGCCCACGTACTTCTGCACGTTCAGGCGGAACGGCTTGAGCATCAGGTAACTGGCATTCATCAGGTCAGCCGGGATGTTGCCCAGCGTGTCGACCAGCAGGTCCACGTCCACCTGCCGCGCCCAGTGCGAGAGCATGTTGTCGGCGGTCTGGAAATCGACCGGGGTGACCATGGTGATCAGCTTGCCCAGCTTCTGCCGGCGCAACGCGGCGTAGCACAGCGCGAACACGCCGCCCTGGCAGATGCCGAGCAGGTCGACCGGGCTGCCGCTGCGCGCGCGCAGCGCATCCACCGCACCATCGATGTAGCGCAGCAGATAGTCCTCCAGGGTCTGGAAGCGCTCCGAGCGATCCGGGTAGCCCCAGTCCAGCACGTAGACGTCCTGGCCCAGCGCCAGCAGCTTCTGCACGAGCGAACGGTCGGCCTGCAGGTCGACCATGTACGGCCGGTTGACCAGCGCGTAGACGATCAGCAGCGGCGTGCGGCGGGTCGGTGCCTGTTCGCCGACGAAGCGGTACAGCACCACCTTGCCATCGCGCCAGACCTCCTCGCGGGCGGTCACGCCGTAATCAACATCTTCGACCTGCGGCAGCAGCTTCAGCCCTTCCATCAGCTTGCGCTGCATGGCCAGGGTTTCCTGCATCAGGTCATCGGCGTTGAAGCCCAGTGGTCCTTTCATCGGTCACGCGCCCGTGGCGTGGTGCGGCCAGCAGCCTTCTTTGCGGGCACCTTTTTCGCAGCCGCCTTCTTCGCCGGTGCGACCTTCTTCGTGGCCTTGCGCGCGACCGGCTTCACCTTCGCCGGTGCCGGCTGCGCCACCGGATCGACCGCAGCGGTTCCGGCCAGCACCGCGACCTGTGCCTGCAGGCGGCGCAGGCTGCGCTCCAGCTCGGCGATGCGGCGGTGTGCGGCATCCATCTCACTGCGGGTCGGCAGGCCGATACGTTCACTCATCTGTTCCACCTCGCGCTGCAGTCCAGCGCGCAGGCGCATCTGTGCGTTGCCCAGCGAGGCATATACCTGCTGGAATGGCTCGGACATGGCGACCTTGGCGTAGGCCTCCTCGGCCACTTCGATCCACAGGTCGAACATCGCCCGGGCGCTGGTCAGCTGGCTGCCAGGCTGCTCATGCTCTGCCAGGCGCTGCTCGAACAGCGCGAAGGCCTCGTCCAGCGCCTGCTTGATCTGATCGACGTATGCACGCGAGTGCTGCTGGTACTCCTCCTGTGCGCGCAGTAGCGCCTGCCAGCGCGCCTGGTGCTCGCGGCCGGGGCCGAACGCCGGGCTCTGCAGCCACGGGCCGGCCTGCAGCTGGAACTGCTGCAGCCATGCGGCGAATTCGGGCACGGCGGCGCCGGCGTGGGTGCTGCCGCGGGCGCCCTGCAGCATCCACTGCAGCATGCCATCGCCCTGCCCCTGCACCGCCTCACGCCAGGCCTGGGCCACATCGGCGCTGCTGGCATCGCGGCCGGCAAAACGCGCGGCCACTTCCTGCATGGTGCCGTACCAGCTGCCCGCCTGTTCGCGGAAGCGGCGCACGGCATCTTCCGGCGCGCCCTGCGCTTGTTCGGGCAGCAGCTGGCCCCACCAGTCGAACAACCGCTGCCAGCTGCCAGGATCGTCTCCGGCCGGTGCGCCGGGCGTGCCCGCATGGCGCAGGGCATCGCCCCAGGCGCCGAAGTACTGCCGGGCCAGGGTCTCGAAATCGCTGCTGCCGGGGTCGTGGGCCGAGCTGGTCATCGCAGGCCTCCGCAGGGCTGGCTCATGGCTTGGGGATACGCAGGGTCTTGCTGATCATCAGCGACCCGGACAGGGCGAACAGCAGCACCATCGGGTGCAGCTGCCACGGCCCGATCTGCCACTGGCCAAACCAGATGTCCTGGCCGATGGCGCCGGTGCCGGCGGCGATGGCCAGCACGATCACCAGCAACAGGCTGGTCGGGATCGGGGTGCCCTCGAAATACTTGACCTTGCCCTCGTCGCCGGCCAGTGCCTCGGCGGTGACGTTGTAGCGGGCCAGACGGCTCACGCCGCAGCAGACGAAATAACTCAGCACCAGCCAATCCCAGCCGCCCTGCATTCCACAGGCATAGGCCAGCGCTGCCGGGGCCACCCCGAAGGAAATCACGTCGGATAGCGAGTCCAGCTCGCGGCCCAGGGTGGAACTGGACTTGCGCCAGCGCGCAATGTGCCCGTCGAGGGCATCGAAAATGAAGGCCAGCGGGATCAGCGCCATGCCGAACAGCAGATAGCCGCGCTCGCCGTCCTGCAGGAAGCGCATCGCGGCAAAGACCGCACCGGTGCCGCAGAAAGCATTGGCCAGGGTGAACCAGTCGGCCAGCTGGAATTCGCGCAGCATCGAGAAGTGACGTTTCATGGAGTCTCACGGAGCATCAAGGCCCACAGGTTACCGCGAGCACCGCCGCTGGCGACAGCGCTGGCGGGGTCGATCCTTCACCGCTCCCTCACCCGTCCTCACTGGCGGTGAATTTTTCGCCACCCATCTTGACAGCCTAGGGGGGTGGCGCCTGTCGTGGCTTATCCACAAAGTTGCCCACGTGTAATCCACACCCCCTGTGGACAACCAGATCTCACCGACTGCGACGCTGGACATTTCCTCATCACCCTGCAGCGGGGTTTTCCTACTTCCCAAGCGGCAGGGTCGGCGCTATGGTCACCGGCGGACTCGCCGCCGCCACGTCCGAAACTTTGCAACGGACGATGATGATGCTGGATGCTCCCACCCTGGCCGCACAGCTGCGGCACCCCCATGGCGAGGCCGCGCTGGCAGTGGCCGACGCAATGAACCGCAGCAACGGTGCGCTCAACCAGGCAGCGATCGGGCTGCTGGCCGTTGGCGCCGGCGAACGGGTCCTGGAGGTCGGACCTGGCAACGCAGCCTTCGCACCGCTGATGCTGGAGGCCGCCGACAGCCACTATCTGGGTATCGAACTGTCCACGGCCATGGTCGAGGCCGGCAACCAGCGGCTGAGCAGCGCCGGGTTGGCCGATCGTGCCGCAATGCGTCATGGTGACGCCCACGCCCTGCCGGTCGCCGATGTCGCGATGGATGCCGCACTGGCGGTCAATACGCTGTATTTCTGGCCGAACCTGGCCCCGGTGCTCGACGAGCTGGCGAGGGTACTGCGCCGGGGCGGCCGCCTCTGCCTGGCCTTCGGCGATGCCACCTTCATGCGCAGCCTGCCATTCACCGCCGACTTCCAGCTTCATGAGCTGGACGCGGTGGAGCTGGCCTTGCGTGTATCGGGCTTCCGCGTCTCGGCCTGGCGCAGCCATCGGGAAACCGCGACGGGTAATGACGGCCAGAGCCGAGAAAAGCACTTCCACCTGCTGCTGGCACAGCGTCGCTGATCTACCCCGCCGGGCATGGCCCGACGCTACGCGGAGGGTGCGACGTCGGTAGCGCCGGGCCGTGCCCGGCGAGCGCAGCGGTGCTCGGACCCGCCTCACAGGCGGCTGTAGGACCAGCTCACCATGCGACCGTCCTTGTACGGCATCACGCCGTGGAACGGGCGCGGGTCGGCGTCGAACACCAGCGGCAGGAAGTTGCGGTCGCCCTCCCACATCGGCAGCGTGTCCAGCTTGTCCAGGTCCACCCACTCCAGCGTGCCTTCGTGGTTGCCGCCGTGAGGGGTGCCCTCGAATCCATCGATGATGAAGACGAAGCCGAGCCAGTCCTCGCCATGCTTGCCGAAGCCCGGCCAGCTGATGGTGCCGCGCAGGCGCATGCCGGTGCAGTCGATGCCAGCTTCCTCGGCGATTTCGCGGCGCATGCCGGCCGCGACGTCTTCGGTGGGTTCGATCTTGCCGCCCAGACCGTTGTACTTGCCCAGGTGGTGGTCACCGGGCCGGGTGTTGCGATGGATCATCAGCACCTGGCGACGATCCGGCGACAGCACGTAGCCCAGGGTGGCGACGATCGGGGTATACGGCATGGGGCAGCATCCAGCGGCAGGTCAGCCGTGGATTATGGCCGATCAGCGCACCAGCGACAGGCGGCGTTCGGCGGGTGTGCCTGCGCCATCGGGATCGCGGCGCAGGGTGGCCACGCCATGGCCGCGCTCGGCCAGGTATTCCAGCCACTTGCCGAGGAAGGTGTTCATCCTCATGCGGTGGCTGATCAGCTCCGCCGGCGGCGGGTACAGCCCCATGGTGTCCTGCCAGCGACGGCCGACATAGCAGTGGGTGGTCTCGGCCTGCCGCGCATCGCGGTACAGGCGCACGTAGGCCGACGGATCCGGCTCGCCGGTCACCGGGTCGGCCAGGTCGTAGGTCAGGCGCAGCTCCACCGTGTAGCGGTGGCACTCGATCACATCCAGGCGGACATCCAGGCCATCACCGATCGAGGAAATGTAGCTGCCCGCCACCAGTCCGGCCGGTTCGAACAGGCGCACCAGATGGCGGTAGTTTTCCGCGTACAGGCCCATGAGCCAGCTCAGCCGGCTCAGGCGGGGAATGCGTTCGGTGCGGGGCAAGGCTCGGGCCATGGGTCGATCCTACACGTTGGTGCTTGAACGTGGGGGCGGGATCACCCCGACCAAAGGGGCTCGGTATCGACCAACGGTCGATACCCACCGCGCAGGAGGGTCGCCCCCCCGGAGGTAGGCCACGACCGTTGGTCGTGGCACGCGCCTCAATACAGCTCGCGCTGCAGCCCCAGCGTAGCCAGCACCTTGCTGGAAATCTCCTCGATCGAGGTGTGGGTGGTGCTCAGGGTCGGGATCCGCTCCATCTGGAACATCACCTCGGCCGCGGCCACCTCGCGCTTGCAGGTGTCCAGGTTGGCGTAGCGCGAGTTGGGCCGGCGCTCCTGGCGGATCTGCTGCAGGCGGTCCGGGTCGATGGTCAGGCCGAACAGCTTGCGCCGGTAGTTGCGCAGGCGCGGCGGCAGGCGGTCGCTTTCCAGGTCTTCGTCGGTCAGCGGGTAGTTGGCCGCGCGCACCCCGTAATGCAGGGCCAGGTAGATGCAGGTGGGCGTCTTGCCGGCGCGCGACACCGCCACCAGGATCACGTCGGCGTCGTCGTAATTCACCGCGATACCGTCGTCATGGGTCAGCGCGAAGTTCATCGCGTTGATGCGGCGGTGGTAGGTGTCGAAGTCGACCATGCCATGGGCCTGGCCCACACGGTTCACACGCGAACTGGACAGCTCACGCTCCAGCGGCTCGATGAACGGGGCGAACACATCCAGCATCAGCGCCCCGCTCTCGGCCAGGATCAGGCTCAGGCTCTGGTCCACGCAGGAGTTCACCACGATCGGCCGGACCTGGTAGCGCTCCCCCGCCGCCTGGATCCTGGAACAGGCTTCCCGGGCTTTTTCGGGGTCGTCGACAAACGACATCCGGTCGGTAATGAAGCTGAACCCGGAGAACTGGGTCAGCAGGCTATGCCCAATGGTTTCAGCGGTGATACCGGTTCCATCGGAAACGTAGAACACCGGACGGATGGTCGACATGCGCGCTTTTACCCCCTACGAAGCCTAAAAGGGCCGCCAACACAAGCTTGTGCCGACAGCGGTCTGCCCGGCATCATATCGGCTTCTTCCTACGGACGCGGCCACTCAGCCCGCCTCGGGCGATGGCCAAACGGAGCATCGCGCTTGAACGAGAACATCCTGTGGTTGCACGAACTGCGTCTGGCCGACCTGGCCCGCGTAGGCGGCAAGAATTCCTCGCTGGGCGAGATGATCGGCAATCTGGCCGGTCTGGGCGTCTCCGTTCCTGGAGGTTATGCGACCACGTCTGAAGCCTTCAAGGACTTCATCGCGCACAACGACCTGTCCAAGCGCATCTTCGACAAGCTGGCCACGCTGGACGTCGAAGACGTCAACGCGTTGACCGCTGCCGGCAAGGAGATCCGCAGCTGGGTGATCGACGCGCCGCTGCAGCCGCAGCTGGACCAGGACATCCGCACTGCCTACGCCAAGCTGAGCGCCGAAAACGGCGGCGGCGACGTGGCCGTGGCCGTGCGTTCCTCGGCCACCGCCGAGGATCTGCCGGATGCCTCCTTCGCCGGCCAGCAGGAAACCTTCCTCAACGTCACCGGTGCCGACGACGTCGTGCACAAGGTCAAGGAAGTGTTCGCCTCGCTGTACAACGACCGTGCCATCGCCTACCGCGTGCACCACGGCTTCAAGCATGAGGACGTGTTCCTGTCCGCCGGCGTGCAGCTGATGGTGCGCTCGGGCGTCGGTTCGTCCGGTGTGCTGTTCACCCTGGACACCGAATCCGGCTTCCGCGACGTGGTGTTCGTCACTTCCTCGTTCGGCCTGGGCGAAATGGTCGTGCAGGGCGCAGTCAACCCGGACGAGTACTACGTGTACAAGCCCACCCTGCAGGCTGGCAAGCCGGCAATCCTGCGCCGCTCGCTCGGCAGCAAGGCGATCCGCATGGTGTATTCGGATGTTCCGGGTGAGCGCGTCAGGATCGAGGACACCCCGGCCGAACTGCGCACCACCTTCTCGATCAGCGACGAAGACGTGCAGGAACTGTCCAAGCAGGCCCTGGTCATCGAAAAGCACTACGGCCGCCCGATGGACATCGAGTGGGCCAAGGACGGTGTCAGCGGCAAGCTGTTCATCGTGCAGGCGCGCCCGGAAACGGTGAAGTCGCGCAGCCACGCCACCCAGATCGAGCGCTTCGCGCTGACCGAAAAGGGCGGCAACGTGCTGGCCGAAGGCCGCGCTGTCGGTGCCAAGATCGGCGCCGGTGTGGCCCGCGTGGTGAAGACGCTGGAAGACATGAACCGCGTGCAGCCGGGCGACGTGCTGATCGCCGACATGACCGATCCCGATTGGGAGCCGGTGATGAAGCGTGCGTCGGCCATCGTCACCAACCGTGGCGGCCGCACCTGCCACGCCGCGATCATCGCGCGCGAGCTGGGCGTGCCGGCCGTGGTCGGTTCGGGCAACGCCACCAAGGTCATCGAAGATGGCCAGCTGGTCACCGTCAGCTGCGCTGAAGGCGATACCGGCTTCATCTACGAAGGCAAGCTCGGCTTCGAGCGCACCACCACCGATCTGGGCAACATGCCGCCGGCACCGTTGAAGATCATGATGAACGTGGCCAACCCGGAACGTGCCTTCGACTTCGGCCAGCTGCCGAACGCTGGCATCGGCCTGGCCCGCCTGGAAATGATCATCGCCAGCCACATCGGCATCCATCCGAACGCGCTGCTGGAATACGACCGCCAGGACGCGGCGACCAAGAAGAAGATCGACGAGAAGATTGCCGGTTATTCCGATCCTGTCGGCTTCTACGTGGATCGCCTGGCCGAAGGCATCGCCACCCTTACCGCCTCGGTCGCACCGAACCCGGTGATCGTGCGCCTGTCTGACTTCAAGTCCAACGAGTACGCCAACCTGATCGGCGGCAGCAACTACGAGCCGCACGAAGAGAACCCGATGATCGGCTTCCGCGGCGCCAGCCGTTACGTCGACCCGAGCTTCTCAGCCGCCTTCGCACTGGAATGCAAGGCCGTGCTGCGCGTGCGCAACGAAATGGGCCTGGACAACCTGTGGGTGATGATTCCGTTCGTGCGCACCCTGGAAGAAGGCCGCAAGGTCATCGAGGTGCTGGAACAGAACGGCCTGAAGCAGGGCGAGAACGGCCTGAAGATCATCATGATGTGCGAAGTGCCGTCCAACGCACTGCTCGCCGATGAGTTCCTGGAAATCTTCGACGGCTTCTCGATCGGTTCCAACGACTTGACCCAGCTGAGCCTGGGCCTGGACCGCGACTCGTCGATCGTCGCGCATCTGTTCGACGAACGTAACCCGGCAGTGAAGAAGCTGCTGTCGATGGCGATCAAGGCAGCACGCGCCAAGGGCAAGTACGTCGGCATCTGTGGCCAGGGCCCGTCCGATCACCCGGATCTGGCCGAATGGCTGATGCAGGAAGGCATCGAGTCGGTGTCGCTGAACCCGGACACCGTGGTCGATACCTGGCTGCGCCTGGCCAAGCTGAAGGCCAACGGCTGATGCCGTAAAGGCCGCAGGCTGACGTCGTGTTCATCGGCGTCAGCCGATACTGCTGCTGCACGCAAGCCCCGCCTCTGCGGGGCTTGCTGTTTCTGGCGTCTGTACACGCCACGCGCACCTCGCGCCTGTCCCGCAGCAGCAAAGGAATTCCCGCATGATCGCCGCCGCACCGCCCTCGCCCGCCGCAACGCCCTGGTTCCACTCGCTCGACTGGGAACGCCTGCTGGAAACCTACGGCGTACCGTTGCTGGCCGCCATCGTGGTGCTGCTGGTCGGCATGTGGGTGGCACGACGCCTGTCCAACGCAATGCCGCGCGCCACTGCGCGCATGGGTGTGGACCCGATGCTGGGTACCTTCCTGCGCAACGTGGTCTATGCCACTTCGTTGGTGATCGTGGCGCTATTGGCCATCGACACGCTGGGCGTGAAGATCACCCCGCTGCTGGCCGTGCTCGGCACCGCTGGCCTGGCCGTTGGCCTGGCACTGAAGGATTCGCTGTCCAATATCGCCTCGGGCGTGATGCTGGTGACGCTGCGCCCGTTCCGCGTGGGCGATGTGGTGACCGTGGCCGGGCAGACCGGCACCGTGCGCGAAGTGCGCATCTTCCAGACCGTGCTTACCGGTGCCGACAACCAGCACACCACCATCCCGAACACGCTGATCACCGCCGCACCGATCATCAATCTGACTGCCGAGCCGACGCGACGCGTCGAACTGGTGATCGGCATCGGCTACGAGGACAACATCCAGCTGGCACGCGATACCGCGCTGGCGCTGATGAAAGCCGATCCGCGCGTGCTGCAGACGCCGGCACCGGACGTGGTGGTGTACGAGCTGGGTGCGCATGCAATCAACCTGGGCATCCGCTGCTACGTGAAGTCGGCCGACTGGTTCGGCACCAAGGTCACGCTGCTGGAACAGCTGAAGCTGGGCTATGACAAGGCCGGCATCAACATCCCGTACCCGCAGCAGGACATGCACCTGTACCTGCACGGCAAGGATGGTGGGGTGATAGAGGCTGACGCGCTGGTGCGCGACAAGCCCTGATCCATGCCGGTAGTGCCGACCAACGGTCGGCACCCACCCAAATGCCGGCCAGCGGCCGGCACTACCCTGCCCCGCGCACCCCGGCAGTGCCGGCTGCTGGCCGGCAGCCTCCAGAATCAGGCAGCGACGCTTTCTTCCAGCGTCGGGTAATCGGTGAAGCCGACCGCACCACCGCCAAAGAACGTCGCACGGTCTGGCGGATTCAGTTCCGCCCCCATGCGCAGGCGCTCCGGAAGATCAGGATTGGCGATGAACGGGCGGCCGAAGCCGATCAGGTCGGCCCAGCCTTCCGCCAGTGCCTGCTCGGCGCGCTCGGAGGTGTACTTGCCGGCATAGATCAGCGTGCCCGGGTAAACCATGCGCAGCGCCTGCTTGAAGGCCACCGGCATCGGCGGGGCATCGTCCCAGTCGGCTTCGGCAATGTGCAGGTAGCCCACACCCAGTCCACCCAGCAGGTGTGCGGCAGCCAGATAGGTCGCCTGCGGTGTATCGTCCACCGCACCCTGCAGCGTAGTCAGCGGCGCCAGGCGCACGCCCACGCGCTCGCCACCGGCAACCTCGACCACCGCCTGCACCACCTCGCGCAGGAAGCGCAGGCGATTCGGCAGCGCGCCGCCGTAGCCATCGGTGCGCTGGTTGGCCTGGGAATCAATGAACTGGTTGATCAGGTAGCCGTTGGCGCCGTGCAGTTCCACACCATCAAATCCCGCGGCCAGCGCATTGCGGGTGGCCTGCGCGTAGTCGGCGATGATGCCGGGGATCTCGTCCTCGGCCAGCGCGCGCGGCATCGAGTGCTGGATCATCTCGCCCACGCCCGCCTTTGGACCGGCGCCCGTGGGATCGACGAACACCTTTACGCCTTCGGCCAGCAGCGCCGACGACGACACCGGCGCGACGCCGCCCGGCTGCAACGCCACGTGCGAGACCCTGCCCACGTGCCACAGCTGGGCGTAGATGCGGCCACCGGCAGCGTGCACGGCATCGGTCACCTGGCGCCAGCCCCGCACCTGCTCGTCACTGTGGATGCCCGGGGTCCAGGCGTAGCCCTGGCCCTGCGGGCTGATCTGGGTGCCTTCGCTGACGATCAGGCCGGCGCTGGCGCGCTGCGCGTAGTAGGCAGCCATTTCCGCGGTGGCGACGTTGCCGTCGGCGGCACGCGAGCGGGTCATCGGCGGCATCACGATGCGGTTGGGCAGCGTCAGGGTGCCCAGGCGGTGGGGAGTGAACAACATGGCGGACATCTCTTGCGGGGGGAGTGCCGGCAAGAATGGGGATGGCGGCCGCCAGGCAACAGGCATGCACTGGCAAAACAATTGTTCCCCCAAGGCAAGGATCACCCGGTTCGAGGGCTCATCCACGCATGGCGTGGCTTTACTCCAGCCTTGGCTCGATCTTTACCGCGCCATGCGCCACGCGGTCATAACAGGTGCGCACCACATCTTCGCCGTACTTCAACTCCAAGCGGCGCACGATGAAGTGGCCGCGCGCCATGTCCTGGTAGTAGTCGGTGAACATGGTATTCAGAGTTGCACCGGCGGCAGCACCGACGATCGGCACCGCCTGTGCGGCAAATTTCTCGGTGACCACCACGCCGAAGCGCGCCGCCACCTTCTCCACCATCTTCGCCAGCAGCTTGCCCGCCTCCTTCGGTGCCACGCCCAGGGTCAGGTCGCGGCCGGTCACCACGCGCCCGGCCAGCTCGGCCGACAGGTGGCGCATCACATCGGTGGTGAAGCCGCGGGCCAGGTAATAGCCGGTCTCGCTGGCGTCATCGCGCGGCGAATTACCCCCCAATGCGAACACCTCCAGGCAAGCCTGGCGGGTACTGAACTCAGACAGGTCGAAACCCTCGCTGCGGGCCACGTCGGCCACTGCACGCATCATGATGGTGGTCGACACCGGCAGCTCGATGAACAGCGCTGCGAAGCCGAAGGCACCGCCAACCGCCCCCGAGGTGGCCGCCGCCAGTTTGTGCCAGCGGGTGGACGCCCCCTTGCCGGGGGTGTTGTCCATGCTCCACAGCGCGGCCTGCGCCGATTTGGTCAGTGCTGCCTGCACCGCACCGTGGATGCGGTTGGAGACCGAGCTGGGCAGCGCCTTCACCGCGAACTCCAGCGGCGTGCCGACCAGATTGGCCATGCGCGCGGTCAGGGTCGGCGCTTCCAGCAGGGCCACCGCCCGCTGCAGGTCGGACCAGTCGCCGGCGTCGTGGGCAATATCGCGAGGGAGCAGGATGGGCTCGTTCATGGCGCCGATCTTAGCGCTATGGAGTTGAACGGAGGGTGGGCGGGGCCGCTATATTCGCTAGGATGGGATGCAGGCATCGACCGGTGCCCCGGAGCCCACTCAATGGACGAGGAAACACCATGCACCCACGCTTGATGGTCATGTTGCTGTTGTTCCTGGCAGGCGCCAGCCTGTCGCATTCGGCATGGGCCTGCCCCCCTGGCTACTACTCGATCGGCGGGCAGGGTGTTCGCGGCTGTGCCCCCATTCCCGCTGGTGACAACAATGGCAATTCCGGGAATTTTATCTCAAGTGTAAAGATCGTCCCTCAATGGGGCGCGATCGCCCGTTCCGTCTCTGGCGACGCCATTGGATGGGCCATCCATGAGCACAAGCAGGAGAGTGCCAATCGAAAGGCACTCAAAGCCTGCAAGCAGAAGAGCGACCAGAACTGTGAAATCGTTGCGTCCTACAGCGGGCAGTGCGGGGTAGCACTGCTTCACTACAACTCAGGTCAATTCGGCGTCTTCACGCGGGATCTCGATGCGCCTGGAACACCTCAACAAGCCATTCAAGAGGCCTGCCCTCAAGGGTGCAGGACATCATTTTTCCACTGCACACGCCCTTACAACAGGAACGGCCGTTTCCCGGAGCCATCGATCGGGGCAGCCCCCTGATCGAGAGCTTCGCTCCCTCAGCATTCGCCGGGCATCGCCCGGCGCTACCGCCCTCAGGCAGTGGGAAGGCCGGAAAGCGCTCCCATGAACTGGCGGTAGTGGCGCAACTCGGCGATCGAGTCGTGCACGTCGCTCAGCGCGGTGTGGTTGCTGTTCTTGCCGACGCCAGCGGCCACGGTCGGCGCCCAGCGCTTGGCCAGTTCCTTCACCGTTGAGACGTCCAGGTTGCGGTAGTGGAAGTATTTCTCCAGACGCGGCATCTGGCGGTGCAGGAAGCGACGGTCCTGGCAGATGGAGTTGCCGCACATCGGCGACAGGCCGGCCGGGATCCACTGCGCCAGGAAGTTCACGGTCTGCGCCTCGGCCTGGGCCAGCGTGGTGGTGCTGTCCACCACGCGCTGCCACAGGCCCGAACGGCGGTGCTGGTTACGGTTCCACTCGTCCATCGCTTCCAGCGTTTCCAGCGGGTGATGGATGGCGAATTCCGGGCCCTCGGCCAGCACATTGAGCTGGGCATCGGTCACCACCGTGGCGATCTCGATGATCGAATCGTTATCGGTATCCAACCCGGTCATTTCCAGGTCGATCCAGATCAGTCGCTCGTTGGCCGCGCCGGTGTCCGCCATTGTGTCGCCTCGTTGCTGGGCAGGCGCGCGGCCTACCGGTAATGGAAAGAGGCGCCCATCATACCCTTTCGCCCCTCAGCCCTCGCTGGCGTGGTCTTCCAGCAACAGCGGCGGCTTGCCACGCTTGGCGCGGAAATAATTGGTCAGGCGCGTACTGGCTTCCTTGGCCAGCACCCCGCCGTGAATCTCCACGCGGTGGTTGTGGCGGGCGTCGCCAATGAGGTCGAACACGCTGCCGCAGGCACCGGTCTTGGGGTCGCTGGCGCCGTAGACCAGGCGCGAGACACGTGCATGCACGATTGCCATCGCGCACATCGCACACGGCTCCAGGGTCACATACAGCGTGCTGCCAAGCAGGCGATGATTGGCCAGCAACTTTCCGCCGGCCCGCATGGCCACGATCTCGGCGTGTGCACTGGGGTCGTGCGAGGCGATGTTGAGGTTCCAGCCCTCGCCCAGCAGCTGCCCATCGGCACCCACCAGCACGGCTCCCACCGGAATTTCGTCGAACTCGCGCTGCGCGCGCTCGGCCAGCGCCAGCGCGTGGCGCATCCAGTGTTCATCGGTGTCGTGCACCGGCACACCCAGGGCATCGGTCATGGCGGTTCTCGCGTGTGTACAGGGCCAGGATGGCCGCCGGGGCCGCATTGTACGCCCGCGGCCGTGCAGGCGCCGCTAGCGCGCGTCGAAGCGCTCGCGGGCCGCATCCAGCGCCGGGAAATTGTGCTCGGCCCATCGGTCCAGAGCGGACAGCGTCTCGACCAGGCCGCGCGCGACCTCGGTCAACCGGTACTCGACATGCAGCGGCTTGCTAGCCAGGCCACACCGCTCGACCAGGCCATTGCGCTCCAGCTGCCGAAGGGTCTGGGTCAGCACCTTCTGCGAGATGCCTTCGATTTTTCGCAGCAGCGTACCGTTGCGTTGCGGGCCTTGCGCCAATGCCGGCAACAGCAGCATCACCCACTTGCCGGAGATCAGCGCCAGCGCATCGCGCGCCGAGCAATCGGCGGCATAGACATCTCCGGGAAAGGCCATGGTTACCTCAAGGTGCGTAATTGCCGGGGCATGCCGGCGCCGCGAGGATGGTCGCACACTCCTCGAGCACCTCACCCCATGCGCGCCCTGATCCTGCTTGCCCACCCCGAACCCCGCTCCTTCAACGCCCACCTGGCCGTGCAGGCCACCGAGCAGCTGCGGCACGACCAGGTACAGGTGGATGTGGTCGACCTATATGCGGAAGGCTTCGATCCGCTGGAAGCGGCCTGCCACCATCGGCAACGTCTGCAGCCCGACCGCTTCGATGCCCAGCGTGAACAACGCTACAGCGCCGAACACGACCAGCTGCCCGCCGATGTGCAGCGTCACCTGCAACTGCTGCGGGCTGCGGACCTGGTGATCCTGCAGTTCCCGCTGTGGTGGTTCGCGGCGCCGGCCATCCTCAAGGGCTGGCTGGACCGCGTGATGGTGTATGGGCCGATGTACAACAGCCGGCAACGTCACGAACATGGCGTGATGCAGGGCAAGCGTGCGTTGCTGAGCGTGACAACCGGTTCGTCGGCGCGGGCGTGCGCGGTCGATGGCCGCGAAGGCGATACCCGGCTGTTGCTGTGGCCGTTGATGTACAGCCTGCGCTACGTCGGCTTCGAGGTGATGGAGCCGCATGTAGTGCACGGCGTGCGTTCAGGGCTTGCAGCGGAACGCGTACAGGCCCACGACGAAGCGCTGGCTGCAGCAACCCTTTCCTACCGCGAGCGACTGACGCACTGGCGGCAGTGGCCGACCGTGCCCTTCAACAATAGCGGGGACTTCGAGGATGGCGTGGCGCTGCGCGCGGAAGCGACTGCCTACAGTCCCTTCATCCGCCATCGAAGCGCCGGATGAACCCGCACCTGCAGGCGCGGCCGGAAAGCTTCATACTGCGCATTCCTGTCAAGCACCTTGGTGAACACATGACCACCCTCCGTCCCTCTCGCGCCGACGACGGCGCCGCCCTTGTCGACCTCTGGCGCCGCGCCGTCGACGCCACCCACGACTTCCTCAGCACTGAAGATCGCCAGGCGATCGATGCCGAAGTCGCCGGTTTCCTGCCGCAGGCGCCGATGACCGTTGCTGTCGATGCGCAGGATCGGCCGCTGGGTTTCATGCTGATCGACGGCACGCACATGGAAGCGCTGTTCATCGATCCGGACGTACGTGGCACCGGCATCGGCCGGCAGCTGCTGCAGCATGCACTGGCCCAGCATCCGCAGCTGAGTACTGACGTCAACGAACAGAACGCACAGGCCGTCGGCTTCTACCTGCGCATGGGCTTCGTCGAAAGCGGCCGCTCACCGCTCGATTCGCAAGGCCGTCCGTATCCGCTGATCCACCTTCGGCACAACGGCTGACATCCGTCGGCAGCAGCCACGTGCTAGCGTGGCTGCTTTCGACCAAGGAATGCCGTGCATGGATGGTGCAAAAGCCCTGCTGACCCTGTTCGCGCTGGGCATCAGCCTGGTCTGGATCCTGGTGCCGTTCGCCATCTTCGCGGTGCGCAACCTGCTGCGTGAGGTACTGGTCGAGCAGCGCCGTACCAATGAACTTCTCGAGCATATCGGCGGCTACCGCATTCCGAAGCCGCAACCCGAACCAACCGTCTGGCGCGCGCCCTGAGCAGAAACGTGGCAGGCCCGGATCAGGCCGTCGCCTCAAAGGCCGGTGAGTACTGCACCTCGCCCCCTGCCAACGGAGGCTGCAGGCAAAGTGCCTGGAAGTACTCCGGCGGCACACCCGGCAGCACCAGGCCCGGCTCGGCACGGAAGCCGAAGCGACCGTAATAGGCCGGCTCGCCCAGCAATACACAGCCATGTGCACCCTACTGACGCAGAGCTTCAAGTGCAGCGTGCATAAGGGCCGCACCGATGCCCTGCCCCTGCCACGCGGGCAATACCGAAATCGGGCCCAGGCCAAACCAGCCCGTGCTGCCATCGCTGATCGTCACCGGCGACACCGCCACATGGCCGATCACCTTCCCGTCCATCTCGGCCACCAGCGAAACGCTCAGCTCCCCGCGGGCGCGCAGGGCGTCGACGATGAACTGCTCGGTATGGCTGCTGTGCGCAGCGTTCCGGAATGCGGCCTCGGTGAGCGCGTGAATGGTGGGGTGGTCGGCAGTGGATTCAGAGCGGATCGTGTAGTTCATGGCGTAATGTTCGCTTGCGTGAGAGTTGCGTGAATTAGCGACCGTTGTCACAAATTGGCGGCGAAATGTCGAACGCGAAGCGCAATCACGCCGCGAACCTCGAATCGCCTGTGCCGCAATCGATTCGGCAACGCTGCCGAACGCTGAATGCGTCAAAATTCCGTCGCCGATGCCTTGCCGTAGCTGGCGCCAGGTTTCCAGAACACTCCATAATCGATAAACCTGTCACCAGGGAAGGATATATGGACACGGACGCACGATGCAGGATGCCGCCATGGATGTAGCCATGCCGACACGCAAGGGACGCCATCTGGTACCGATGGGCCTCTTGCTGGCCCTGACGGCCTGCTCGCCTTACGCGGATGCAGAGCGTGACGTCGCCGCGGGTGGACGCGGCCTGGCCAAGCTCAACCCATCACCGCAGCAAGGCTACGAGCTGGTACTGACACTGAAGGATACCCCCGGTCCCTTCGCGGTGGTCGAGGGCGTTGCCCAGTACGACGTCAGCAACCACAAGGACTGCGGCCGGGTCCTGTGGGCGACCGGTACCGCCAGCCGTATCACCAGCCAGGAGTTGGTGGAACTGCACCAGGTCGACGAGAACGAGTACCGCGGTACGTTCTACCTCGACCGCATGCAGGACGAGGATTACTACGGGCGTGGCGTCTGCCATTGGACGCTGACGGGTGTCGGTGCGATGTTGCGCGCTACGACCGGCGAGGCGGATACGCGATTCCTGACGTTCGTCGACAAGGAGCGCATGGAGAACGACTCACCTCTTACGCTTTATTACCCAAACCTTATCTATCCGCGCGCCGCCACTGTCGCCAACTTTGGCGCCAGTGGCGAGGAAGATCCGTCGGGGTACAGCGAAGATCTGCGCGACGCGCTGTTCTCAACCACCACCACTGTGCAGAAGCTCACGCCATGAACTGCCAGTGTCACATTTACCCCTACCCCCAAGGAGGCCGACATTGCGCCACAAGATGATTCCGTGCCTTGCTCTGCTTCTGTTGACCGCCTGCAACCCGGAGACCGCCATGAACCAGGAACGTGCCGCTGCTGAAGTCGATGTCGCCCAGGGTGGGCGTGGCCTCGCCAAGCTCAACCCCAGCCCGCGCAAGGCCTATGAACTGGTGCTGCGCCTGAAGGATGCCCCCGGTGATTTCGCGGTCGTCGAAGGAGTCGCGCAGTACGACGTGACCAACGAAGACCAGTGCGGGCACATCGAACCGGCCACCGGTACCGCCGCACGCATCACCAGCCAGGAGCCGGTGGAGCTGCGCAAGGTCGCCGACGGCGAGTACCGCGGCACGCTGTATGTGGATCGCATGCTGGATGAAGACTACTACGGCCGTGGCGTGTGCACCTGGGAGTTCACCGGTGCCGGGGCAATGCTGAAGGCAACGGGTGCCGAAGAAGAAACCCGCTTCCTGACCTTCGTCAAGGCCGAACCGCTGACCGAGGGCAATACCCACACTCTTTACTATCCAGACGCGGCCTATCCGCGGGCACCGCTTGCTGCCAACTACCCCGCCACCGGAAAGGCGAACCCTGCTGACTACGTGGCTGAACTGCAGGGCAAGTTGTTCACGATGAGCCTCAGCGCCAGCGAGGTCACCCAATGACCATCAGCTCTCAGGACTATGCTGCGCTATCCGATGATGCCTACAAGGATCGCGCTGTTGGTCGTCGGCGGCCGGGAGAGGAAGAGCTCGTCACGCTCAACGGGCACGAATACAAGATTCTCGATCACGTCAATAACCGACTCAATGGTTACCAGGGTACGGTCTACCAACGAACCGATACCAACGAGATCGTGGTCGCTCATCGCGGCACCGAGCAGATCGCTCGTGATGCGATCCTCACCGACGGAGGCATGGTCGTTGCCCGCACCAATGTGCAGGCCCCCGATGCCATCGCTCTGACCAAGAGCGCGCTGGACTACGCGAAGCAGGAAGCTGCATTTGGAGGCCGCGCGCCCCAGGTCACCGTCACAGGCCACTCCCTCGGCGGCGCCCTCGCCCAGATCACCTCGCACCACTTCAACGTCAAGGGCGAGACCTTCAACGCCTATGGCGCGGTCAGCCTCAGCTACCGCATCCCGGAAGGCGGCAGCACCATGATCAACCACGTCATGGCCTCCGATCCGGTCAGCGCCGCCTCGCCGCACTTCGGCCAGGTGCGCGTCTACGCCAAGCCCGACGAGATCAAGACGCTCGCGGCAAACGGCTTCAGCAATCACGCCCTGCGTGATCTGATTCCAGACCGCCCGATCATCGCGGCCACCAGCTCGTTCGGTGCGCACAAGCTGGGCAACTTCCTCAACGAAGGCTCGGTGCTGAAGCACCCGGAAACGCAGAAACTGGCGAAGGACAACGCCAAGATGATCGAGGAGTACCGCGATGACGTCGAATCACTGCGTCGCGGTGTCACCCGCGCGGCACGCGGCATCCCGGGCGGCGCCGTCGATCTGTACGACCACATCCGCGGCCCGCTGCAGCCCGGTGAACCGGCACGTCGCGAAGCGGAGAAGAACGGCCACCACACCAGCATGCTGCGTATGGACGATGCCAATCACCTGGGCAACCCGCTGTTCAACGACGCGATCCGCGGCGTGCACGCGCAAGACGTGCGGGTCGGTCGCGTGCCGGATGTGATGAGCACGCAGCTAGCGGGCAGTCTGGCGGCCGAAATGCATGCGGCAGGCGGCAAGCGCATCGACGAGGTGATGATGAATGCCGATGCCTCGCGCAGCTTCGCCGTGCAGGGCCAGGGCGGTGACCCCGCCCACCTTCGCGTGTCGGTGGATACGGCGGTGGCGATGAACACACCGCTGGAACAGAGCAGCCAGCGCATCGACCAGCAGGCCGCAGGTCAGCGCCTTGCGCTGGAGCGCGACCAACAGCTGGAACAGCAGCAGAATCAGACCCGCAGCATGCAGGCCTGATGGGCAGCGCGGGAGCCGGTCATTCCAGCTCCCGCTTTACTTCAGCATCGCGCCTCAGGGGCTGGTGGTCGCGACCGGTGCAGACGCACTGGCGGTCACGAACAGATCCGGCCCGGAATCCGGGAAGCCCCCACAGGTCCGATCCCCCGGCGCCACCGGATCACACGGCCACTGGCTGCGCGGGACCTTGTCGCGCAACTCGAAGCGATCGCCAGTCCAGACCACGAAGGCGATGTGCTCGCGGTTCCAGTCGCTGTAGGCACGCGGACCGCCCTTCTGCGCCGTCTCCGGATACTGCACGAACCAACGCATGGCAGGCCCGAACTGCAGCTTGCTGTGATCCAGTGTGACCCTGCCCTCACGGGCCAGCTGGCGTGCACGATCCGCATCGGTCACCTGCGGCATGGCCGGCATCGCCTCGGCGGTGACATCCCTCGGCGCCGCATCGCCTCGTACCTGGTACACACGCTGGCTGACATAGGCCTCGCGGCAGTCACCGGCAGGCATGCGCACCGGCTCCGCGCCGGACTTATCGCGGTTGGAGACCCGGTCGCTGCAGGTGAACGGCGCCGACACCAGGTAGAACGTGCTGTCGGCGTCGCGCCCTTCCAACGAACGCACCCAGATGTCGCCCATCCGCACGATGAAGTCCGGACGTTGGCCGTAGCCCGGCACGGCCTTGAACCAGGCTTTGTGCTGTACCTCACGCTCGCGCCAACTGCGTGGCAGGTAGATGTCCTGCTCGGGCAGTGCGACCAGCATCGCGGCCAGATGCGTCGGCATCGTGCCTTGGCAGGCGCCGATCAGCAGGTCGCCCTGGGTCGCCAGTCGCCCGGCCAGATCCACCGGGCAGCGGGCACCAAGCGCACGCTCGGTTGCCTGCTCGGGCGGCAACGGCACCACGACCAATGCGGGCGGTGCCGGTGCTACCGCCGGGACGGCTGGCTCGACGACGGCAGGCGGTGCAGCGACAGGCGCCGCCGCTGCGGACGCAACAGACACAGGCGTCGGGTCAGCAGCCGACGCCGGCTGCGCGTCCACCACAGGTGTTGCAGGGGGTGTCACGGCAGCCGGTACTTCGGGAGCCGGCGCCGCGACAACGGCTTCGGTGACCATGGGCGCTGCAACAGGTGCCGTCCCTGCAGGCGTGTCAACGGTCGCCTCGGCAGCCGGGGGCGTCTCCACGACGGGGGCCGCTGCCTCCTGAGCCTGTGCCGACGCCGCGGCAAGTCCAAGTGACAGCAGCCAGAGCGGCGGCAGGCGGCGCACGGATGCATTGCAGCGGGCAGCGGCGTGCTTGGCATTCAGGGGAACGATTCGCATGTAGTGTCCTTACGAGTGGGTTTCCATGTCGGCGCCACAGGGCGCCACGCGTCGTACGTAAAGCGCCCGCGGGCACCCTGCCCGCTGGCACCGGTGTTACAGAGATCGGGAACGCTGCTCCTGCTCACGGGTGAGTGCGGCCGCCGGGTCCTGCTGCGCGACATTGGCAGCCATCTGCTGGCTGCTCTGCTCCAGCGGCTGCTGCGCCGCCTGCTCGCAATCGACCGATGCGCGCAGCATGGCCGGATCGCCCAGCGCACCCTGTACGGCAAACAGCGTACGACCATCATTGCCGGCCAGGAGATGATCGATGCGCGACATCCCCGCCTTCTGCGCGCTCAACGCCAGTGCGCCGGCGGCATTGTCCAGTTCCTGCCCACTGCGCAGTCCGCTCTGCGCCCCCATCTGCTGAAGGTGCTGGCGCGCCCCCTGGAACAGGGCGTGTCCCGGCTCGCCCGGCTGCGACATGTCGCGCACAGTGGCCGGCTGGGCCGGAGCCCCTACGTCGCCCCGCTCCAGCCGCGCCATCACATCAGGCGTCAGCTTCTGCTGCCACACATCGAATCGCTGCTGGCGGGCCTCGATGCCGTTGAGCGCGCCATTGATCGCACGGGTCGCTTCGCGCACATCCTCGCGCGCCGCCTCCGGTACCCGCGTCTGCCACTGCCACACCGCAATACGGCCTGCGTGCTCGGGCTGCGCGGCCAGCTCCGGGTGATTCACCAGGTCCAGATCCAGCGCCTTGCCGGCACGCTCGTAATTCTCCTTGCCAACCAACGGCAGATAGCCGCGGCCGTGATACTTCAGTGCGTCGCCAGGCGCGTCGTTGCCCATGCGCCCGCCGTACATCAGCTCGGCCAGGTTCTCCGGCCGCCCACGCAGCGCCTCCTGACGGGCGCTCTCAAGTGCACCATTGCCATTGCGCCACGCCGCTTCCACCGGGATCTGCGAGATGCCCCGGGTGAAGTTGAAACTCTCATTGAGCCGGCTCAAGCCACGGGACTCGTGCCCGGCCTGCGCCATGAAGTTGGCCAGTTCCCGGGACGAGGTCATGCCGGCCTCCGTGGCCTGCCGCAACAACTGCGACTCTCTATCCTGCGACACGGTGAAACTCCTGCTCGATCATCGTGGGGTACTCCTGCCTCCTCACAGGCGCGGTACTCAAGGCAGGCTCACGTCGGCAACCGCGGACGGATCGAAGTCCTCGAATCGCACCCTGCCCAGCTCGGCCGCCGAGAACTCACGCGTATGGATCGCCTCTGTCTCAATATCGACCACCCTCCGCTGCACGCCCTGCACCCAACAGGCGCGCTCCGCAGGCGCATAACGGAACGTGTAGATGCTGCTCCAGCGCTCCCTGCTGCCGCCATTGGTGATCACGCTGAACGCGCCATCCTCGATCGTCACGTAGGCGAAGGGATCGCCGGCAATGCCACCACGGGTGGAGCACGGCACCAGCTTGTCGTTGCGTGCTGCAAGTTGCCATCGGCCCGCGGCGTCGCCCAGCAGCAGCAACAGCACCCGGTTGGGGCCGTGCTCGCCGGGCACCAGGCCATCAGGCGCCGGTTGATCGATCACCAGCAACTGATCGTCGACCCCATTACCTGTGAGATCGCCGCGTACGGCTTCCAGCAGGTTCGCGCCGGACGGAACGAACGCCAGGGCATTGTCCATGTGCGTGCCACTCCCCTTTTCCATCCCCTGCAACTCCTTCAATCCCGTCCTGCCGGTATCCGAGCGGAGGTCGGAACCGGTGCGATGCACCATGCGCGCCCAGCGTCCGCCATGCCGGATCATAGCCCTGAGCCCACGGCGACCGCGACGGCGGCAAACGTCATCCGCAGCGCGGGTGATCAGAGTCCTCATGGACGGAAAAGCTCCTGCGTTCGACAGCACCGATTCGTCGGGATTTTGACGCGCACGCAGCTTACTTCGAGGAGGCGGGGCTCGTCGAAGGGGGCTTGGAATGAAAAGCGCACTTGATCACAGAAAAAGCGCGGTTAGCGTGAATGGTGGCTTATCCGACAGACAGATCCGCGGTGGATGGCACTGCGGTCATGCATCGCCACCCCACACACGGCCTACGCCCGGCTGGATCGATGTTGCACGGAAAGCCCCCGCTGCCTATGCGGATGGGCGCGGGGCCCTGCCCACTCTTTGCTGCCTCGCGTCATGGCCAGCAATCACGATCAGCGCAAAGCCGAATGGCATCCCTGGGCGAAGGCGGCAGGATCCGCGTCGTCAGGACCAGAACATTGCAGTGCCAGTCATCCCGCATCGACCCCAAATTTACGCACGATGGCCTTATTAAGTTGAAGAGGAAGCGCTGGCTCTATTGGTCCTTCATAGAGTCGATAGCGACGCTTGATTGATAGCGAGAACGTTCCCGAACACAGCCTCCGTACGGACACGTCGCGGCGTCGCCAGCCTGTTCTGGATCTGCACCAGAAGTCGAAGGCCGCCCCCTGAGAAACCCCTTCAGACCCGCTGCAGGAACTACTCTGTCACAAGTCAAAACCCGGCAGGAGCGCGGTGACTTCGCCACACCTATACCGCAAAGCCTGCACGACCAAACTCAGAAGTTGTGAAACTCAGGCAGTGAGCATTCCGAGTAGGCCACGGCACAAGCGCCCCCCTGTGCATCCGTACACTTCTCTTTTGCCAACGTTATTGCAGTTGGCTTATCCACCGCAGAAGTGATTGATCCTTTGCCCCGACCAGAGGACGGGACAACATATGCCACGCACTGATTGTAGTAGCTAATGGACACACGGCAATCCCTTGCCCCTTCCGCCTGGCACCGTGTAATCGCTTGCCGCTCCGCGTCCTGCTTTGAGGACTGTCCCATGCTTGTACCAACAAGCGTGGAACTACCGGATTCAGCAATCGCTCCCCAACGCGTCATCCACTCGCCTGCGGGCGCTGCAGGCACATCCACGGACGCACCCGCAGACGCGCCTGGAATTGGGGCACAACCCTGAACCCCCTGTCCGCCAATGGGATAGAAGCCCGGAGGACAATTTCCTTCAGCCCGAGCAGTGCTGCACCAAAAGCTTGCTATAGCCAGGAGGATCACGGCATTCAATTCGCGCATCTGCATACTCCAATTTCTTTCAACTATGCTGTCGCTCCAGCATTTCCGCGCTGGCCCGGCTGGGTAGGTGCGTCAACACCGCTATTGAACCTTGGCATCGCCTGGTGAACAGGAACTTCAGAGTTCACCTGTCTGTTCTCAGGCCGTGGAGCCCCTCCACCGGCCGCACCAGGTGGCTGCCCGCTCGGACCTGGCGAAGTCGGCACAGCGCTACCACCAATCTGCGAATAAGCCATGAAGCTACCCAACGTGCCCTGGAAGAACATCGCGGCCATCGGCGGCGACGTAAGAATCAACGTCGTCAGAATCAGACCCATGCCCCCCTGCTGCAAGGCCATGCTGGACATACCCTCGGTGAAGTTGTCACCCATCAAGGTACCCACCAGCGCCGAACCCCAGAACGACAGCGCGACCTTGGCCACCAACTTCATCGCGATGGCCGTCATCGCCGCGAGCACTGCCATCGAGAACATCGTGCCTATGCCATACATCAACCATTTCTGGAACAACTGCTTCGTCTGATCAAATAGCAGACAGAGAATGAACAGTGGCCCAAGGCCGATGAACAACGCCAGCGCGACTTCGTACAACAGCAGCATCGATCCCGCCGTGACCGCCGGGCCACCGGTCCCCATACCGATGAACCACATCGCCCGGGTCTTGGCACTGTCCAGCGTAACGTCACCCATCACATCAAGTGAATCGACGGAAGAAAGTGCCAGTTGCATGTAGCCGAGGTTCTCGTCGATCAGATCTTCCGGCGAGTCCTTCTTGCCAGTGATGACCTGGGTGATTTCATTCTTTACATCCTTATTCAGGAACGTATGAAGATCACGCCCGAACATCGCCATGGTGGTTGCCACGGAGACAATCAACGCCGCCTTGGCCATATTGGTGACCAGCACCATCATCGAGTCGCGACTGCGCCCCGTCACAATGCGGAAACCTTGGATGAATACCCACAGCGTCATCAGCGTCAGCGCAATGGCGCCGACCCACTTCATCATTCTTCCCAGCAGTTCGACGCCGAAATCCGCGATTTCCTTGTGAAGGTAATCGAGGATCAGTCGAAAGAAAACGAAGTCACCCACCGACGACGACACATGCAGGTTCTGCAGCACGTCCAATGCGTTCATACCGAACATGCCGACTCCTATCCCTAGACCCATGACTTCACCCAATAATTAATGTGCTACCGGACCAAGGTGGCCCTCTACCTCAGTTCGACAGCGCTGCCTTGAGAGCCGCAGCCTTGACGATTGTGCCCACTGGGGACTGCGTGCCTTTCAGCGCGCGCTGGGTCAGCATCTGCTGCATACGCGTGAGCGATTGGATCTGACGATCGTATGCACCGACCTTCTTCTCCCAAGTAGCAAAGTCGGCCTGCATGTAGATGTTAGAAACCGTAGTATTGGTGACAGTCTCTGACAGCGCACCTTCCGTATTGAACAGATCGCGGATGTCCTTGATGCGATCAAGCACTTTGCGCATGTCCGGCATCGTTTTCTGAACCACTTGGACGGTCTCGTTGTACTTCTGGTTTTCCAGCATCTGGATCGCTGCGCAGATGTTCCGCTGCTGCGCGGCGATATCTCCACCCGGATTCATATTCAAGGCCGTAAGGATGCCGGAAAGACTCATGATCGATCCAGCACCGCACCGTTCGGCAACATTCCATTCAGCTGGAACCGGCTTCAGCGTCACCCCGGTCGGCATGAGTGGGGTCGCAATGATCTGATTGAACTTGGCCAGCTTCTGGGCCCAGTTCTGAGTCGTCTCGATGAATCGCTGAGCCTGGGTGCCGTACTCGGCAAACGCCTGCGCTTGACTGGTCAGTGTATTGAACTCCGTCAAGGTGCTGTTGACCGTGTTCAAGCCGACTTCGACGACCGGGACGGTGTAGCCCTTCACCGGGAAGCTGAGCATCGCAGCAAGCGAGAATGCAAGCGTTGCAACGCGAATCTTCGAAGCAGCGCACGGCGTTCTGGTGGCGCGGGTATTGGCATCCATCTTCGTCTCCATCGAGTTCAAGGCAACTGCCTGGGTTACGTTTCGAGTAATCGTCATGCCGCCACCTCACTATTGTTCGCTGACTTCCCCGAACCCTTCCGGTTCTTGTAGAAATCTTCCAGCCATTGCTCGGGCGTGAGTTCGTCCACGGTGATCCGGTTGCGCACTGCGGCGGTCTGCAACACCCGATGCATGACATCGATGTTGTCGGTCGAGGCAGAGATCACGGACAGGATGTCGTCCATGCCACGCAGGTTGAGTTGGCAGACGCTGGAGGCATGGCCCTGCTTGACCAGGAAGCAGCGCGAGCGCTCGTCCAGGGCAGTAACCACCTTGAACTCGGCCTCCGTCAGCTTCAGGCCGTCCATGTAGTCGCTCTTGCTCGCGTTCGGGTTCGGCAGCAGGATCAGCGTGGCCGTCTGTTCGATCAGGGCGGCGGAGATATCGCTCTTCAGCGCATCCTCCGGGCTCTGCGTTGCGAAGATGCCGAGACCGTTCTGCTTACGGATGGTCTTCTGCTTGTTCTTCGCGAATTCCTTCAGGCCACCCTCGCCGTCCAGGATCTTCCAGAACTCGTCCATCACGTAGATGAGCGGACGGCCGTCGATCAACGACTCCAGGCGGTGCAGCAGGTAATTGATGACCGGCACGCGCACTTCTGGGTTGTCGATGATGTCGGTGTAATCGAAACCGATGATGTTGGCCTTGCTCAGGTCAACGGTATCGATCGGATTGTCGAACACCCAGCCCAGCGAATTGCCCGAAGTCCAGCGCCGCATGCGAGCGTAGAGGCCATCGTCACCCATGTTGGGCAGGCTCTTCTGGAAATTGGTCATGCTGCGCAGATGCATCGGAGTATCAAGCATGCTCTCCACCGCGCGATAGATGTCTTCTTCCTCGCGGGCGCTGTACTCACGCTTGCCGGCCAGCACCTTGATCAGGTCGGCCAGGAACTGCACGTTGGCTTCGTTGTTCTCGCACTGGAACGGGTTGAAGCCGGTCGGCGCGCCGTTCTCCAGGGCCAGATAGTTGCCCCCGCAGGCACGCACGAAGATCTCCGCACCGCGATCCTTGTCGAAGAAGAAGATGGTCGGCGACGGCTCATACTTCTGCACCTGGCTGAGCAGGAAGTTGATCAGCGCGGTCTTACCCGTACCGGACTTGCCGATCACCATGGTGTTGGCGATCGCCTTCTCACCCAGCGAGTTCTCCGACGGATGGGTCGCATGGAAATTGAAGTAGTACGGCTGGCCGTTGGTGGTCTGCAGCGTGGTGACGCAGTCGCCCCACGGGTTGTTGTGCTGCTTGCCGGTGGCGAAGTTGTGTAGTGGCGACAGGCCCAGGAAATTCAGCGAGCTGACGTTGGCCAGTCGGGTGCGGTAGCGCCAGTTGCCCGGCAGCTGCGAGTAGAAGGACGAGGTAACCGCCAGGTCTTCCTTGGTCGACACGAAACCGGCATTGGAGAGCTCGGCGCGGGTCGAGGCGACGTTCTGCGAGAGCTTGGCCTGGGTGTCACCGTAGACCGCCATAATGAAGTGGTACTCACCCAGCACAAAGTTGCCCGACGACAGCTGATCCATGGCCTGATCGAGCTCGACGATCTGGCTGACCGCCTTGTCGCCGGAGGAGATCATCATGCCCTTGGTGCGGTCGAGAACCTTCAGCGCATCCTGGCGCCCCATTGGGCTGAACGAATGGGTGATGACGTACTCATAATCCAGGTACTTCAGGCCGTTGAGGATGCCCGGGTAGGTCCCCTCGGCATACTCCTTGATGTTCAGGATGGCGCCGTAGTGATTGGCACCGTTGGGAGTATTGATCGCGAAATCGCCGGTCTTGGCCGAGAACATGTGGCGGCTGACAGGCAGGTAATCCTTGATCGGTGCCGACAGCACCGGCACCGGCTCGTCGATGCGATTGATCAGGTAGCCGAACAGCTCCAGCGTTTCAGAGAACACCACGCCGTTCTTGGCTTCGTACATGCCCAGGCGATACGGCGCGTAGTCGCGGATCACAGCCTCGACGTTGCCGGCGAGCTCCATCAACTTCTCGACCGCCTGCTCCTGCTCGGCGCGCAGCTTGTCCACGTTCGCCGACTTTTCAACGAAGCGCTTACCCGCCACCACCGGGCGGTAGATCATGGTCAGGTACAGCTCGTTCTGCATGATGCGCTGCGAAGACAGCATGCCCATGTACTGGTCGGACACATCCTGGTTGAAGCGCTGCTTGTAGTTGCTCTTGCCCTTCAGCGTGCGGCGGCGACGGATGTCGTGCACCCAGAAGGCGACGTTGACGAAGTCCGGCGCGCGCAGCGTCTGCAGCAGGCGGTTGAACGTATTGTGGCGATGCTCGAGCTCCCACTCCTCGCGGCCGACGAACGGCAGCCCTTCCAGATGCCAGGTCAGCAGGTAGTCGCCGCCCGTGGTCTTGACCACGTTCGGGGCAACATGCGAAGACAACGGAATGAACTCACTGATGGAGGTGTCAGGGCTGAACATACGACTGCTTCCAAAGAGGTACTGCCAAGGAGTTTCAAGAGACCTGGCGGGCGTGGACGCCCGCCAGGCCGGATCCGGACCTCAATCCATTCGGGCCGGCTTGTTGCGGTAGTGATTGGGGTTGAACACCCACATGCCATCGTGCTCCGGCACGTTGCGCACCTTCAGCTTGAACATCAGGCGCAGGCCCAACAGCCGGAAAATCATTTCGTCACGCTTGGCCATGTGCCGCATGATGAAGATCGCCACCGGAATGGTGAGCAGGAACCAGAAGTTCGTGTATACGCTGAGCAGCAACAGCCCGCCCGCCACCATGAAAAATGGCAGGTAGGGCACGCCCAGGAACATCGCTGGGCGTGTGCAACCGCGGAACAGGACGTTCTTATGCACTGTAGTACTGGATGGCGTTGTTGATCAGGTAGTACGTCGTGCCACCACCGGTGCACTTGCCGTCACTGCCCTCGCCCAGCAGCATGCGCGCGATCTGGCCGGCGGCGCCGATCAGGACACCACCGATCAGGATCGGCGCGACGTCACCAATGCGCTTGTGCGCGAAGGCGATCTGGTAGCCGGCGAAAATCACCGCAATGGTCACCACGGCGATCGACGCCATGTTCAGCAGGCCATTGATGTTGGAGAAGAAACCGCAGACCTTCTTGTCGGTACCGCCGAAGTCGGTGTTGTTGGCGAACACCTGCGGGGCGAACAGTGCGCCGACAAAGATCGTGGCCATCAGCAGGGTCTTCAGCGTGCGCTGGGCCTGGACGAGGTCGAGATTGGATCGCTTCATGGATTGATTTCCTTGTTGATGGACTAACACAACTGAATCGACCAGCCGGGGGACTGGCCGTACCACGACTTCGTCAGAACACGAAGGCCGCATCCCCTGCGGGAATCTGCTGAACCGGCGCGGTCTGCACCGGTGAGTTGTACGGATTGGCACCACCGGCTACAGGCTGGTTACGCTCGCTCCAAGGCCGCAGCATCACGGGGCCCTCGTTGCCGACGCCAGCGGCACCGGGCAATTGCTGCGGCATGGCCATTGCCTGCGCGGCACCCTGCTGAGGCAACTGCTGCGGCATGCCAGCGGCCTGTTGCTGCGGATAGGCGGCTCCTTGGGCCGGCTGTGCCTGTGGCTGCATCATGCGGTCCACCGAGCCCAGCACCACCTTGGACAGTGCCTGGTCGGCGATGTTCAGCAGGCTGCCCCGCGCCATCGCACCCGTGGACGGATAGACGACATAGGCGCGAGCCGGGTCTTCCGTCGGCACGTACACCGGGCCACTCGACTGTGCAACGATGCGCGCCTGCGCCGGAGAGGCCAGCTGCGGATGATGTTCGACCTTCACGCTGCGGCGTTCGCCGCGGCTGACGACCTCGATCGGCGCCACGCCATTGCTGGCAAGCTGCTGCCCGCGGCGCATCGAGTCATAGACCTTCTGCACGTAGCCGTGGCGGAACCCTGTCTCGAAATTGCCCGAGTAGTAGCAGCTGAACGATTTGCCCCAGTCGCCGCCGGAGCGCTTGTAGCATTCGGCGAGGATGCGCGAACCCGCCTGCAGGTTCGGGCACTGCTGGAAGGCCTTCTCGTAGGAATCCAGCCCATACTTGCCCAGGTTGTAGCGGTTGACTTGAGCCAGGCCGATGGAGAAGTTGTAGCCCTTCTCCTCCAGCATGCGCACAGTAGCGAGCGCCTCATCCAAGGCCTTCGGCTGGCGTGCCAGCGCACCGCCAACCACGCCGATGGCATAGGGATTGCGTGACGACTCGACGTTGATGACATGCTGCATCACGTCCATCGACACCGCCATCTCCGGGCACGCCATCATTTCCAGTCCTGGCAGCATCCTTCAGCCCTCCTGCCCCTGGGCGCGCCCAGGATTGAAATCGATACCGGTGATGTAGCGCGAACCAGCGTGCGCCTTGATATGCACGACGATGTCGATGGTCATCATCAACAGACGCTTGATCACGTTGAATTCCAGCCCAGAACCCTCGGTGGAGGCCTTTACCATCAGGGCCAGCTGGTCCCACGTCTGCTCTGGGCTGCCCGCATGGCAGCTGGTGATCGAACCTGGATGGCCGGACGCGCAGTTGCGGATGAAGTAGAACGCTTCATCGCCGCGCAGCTCGGCGAGGATGATGCGTTCAGGCTTCATGCGCAGGCACGCTTCCATGCAGCTCTTTGCACTGACATTGCTCGTGCTCTGCCCACCCTTGGAATACAGCAGGTGCACCACATTGGGTTGGGTCAGAAATAGTTCGCGCGCATCCTCGATCGTGACCAGGCGCTCACTGTCCGGGATATGATTGACCAACGCTTTCATGAAGGTGGTCTTGCCGCTACCGGTTGCACCGGATACCACGATGTTCTTGCGGTACATCACCGCGCGACGGAAGAACTCGGCGTACTCGCGCGACTGCCGCAGTTCCAGCAGCTCACGATCCTGTTCGCTGATGCTGCCATCGCTTTCCAGGATCTGGTTGAAGAAGCCGTCTTCGTGATACTGGCTGAGCGACTTCGTGTGCTTGGACGGCAACCGGATGGTGATCGACACCTTGCCCGCGTCACAGGCCGGCGGAATCACGAACTGGGCACGCTGGCCAGTGGGGAATGTGAGTGAAACGACCGGGTCTGCATCGGTGATGCGCTGACCAGTGTTGCTTTCGTTCACCACTGCGGTGCAGAACTGCCGGGCCCGTTCGAAGGTCAGGCCCGGCACATCCACCCGCTGCCACCCCGCCCGGGTTTCCAGATACAGCTCACCGGGACGGTTGATGCAGATTTCCGTCACCTCCGGGGAAGTCATGTACTCGGCGATGCCCAGCACTTCGTACTGATAGCGCAGGAAATCGCTGGAGACGAGGGCAAGGGGTGACACTTCGGCGTCCATGATCGTTCGTTGGGTTACCGGCGGGGGTTCAGCACATTGGTGAAGTCGACGTCCTTGGCGACGTAGACGTTCACGATCGTGCCCTGGTTGATAGTCACCGTCGGAGGACGACGGTTGCTGCTGAGTGCCTCATTGGCCAGTCGCTCCATGGTGCGTGCGGTAGCACTCTCATAGGGCGACTGCACCGTCATGCCGTTGTTGGCAATGGTGGTCGTCTCCGGACCGTGCTCTGCAGCGGCGTACTTGAAGGCATCGGAGATCAGGCTGATCATCAGCGCCGAGGCGATACGACTGCCCCAGTGCGCACTGTATTGACCCGGATGCCCGGCACCGCCCAGTTGATCCACGCCCGGGCTGGACATCGCGACATCGATGCCATTGGGGGTCGTGATGCGATCCCAGATTACCTCCACACGCTTGCCCATCGGACCACCGCCGTAGGCACCATAGATCTTGGAGCCCTTGGGCAGCAGCAGGTTGCGGCCGTTGATCGAGTAAACCGGCTCGGTCAGCAGGCACGAGGTATAGCCTGCGAGATCGGTGATGATGCGGGTTTCCAGCACGCAACGAAGGTAGGTGCCGCGCACCAGCAGCGCATCCGGGCTCTGGATGTAGGTGGCACTGGAAACGTCTTCCACATCCGGCCCACGGCGGATCTTCTGCTGCCCCTGCTGGTTGGGCATCATGTTCGCAAGCAGCGCCTGGCGGGTCTGCTCGTCGATCGCACTGCGCTGCGGTTGCGCGCGATTGCCTGCCGCAAGCGCGGCATCATCCACGCCAGCCATCCGGCGCTCGACCAGCGTCGGCCCACGGGGTTCCATGGCTTCCGGCCGGGATGCGATGGGCACCAGCTTCGGACCTTCGTCCTGCGACATCGGCGGAAGCATTGGAATCGGTTCGGCGGCAGTCGGCGGCGCCTGCGGAGGCGGCGCAACGTCCGGCAGTGTCGGCGTGCTGGCACGTGCGACATCCGGCACCTTCTGCGCGGCGTCATCACCATCCTGGCCCTTGCGGAACAGCAGGAAGCCCATTGCCATCAGCAGCAGCACGATGCCGCCGAGGAACAGCAGCGCCTTGCGGTTCAACCGCTGCTCTTCGGCCGAGCGCAGCTGCGGCGCGGCCGCGTCCAGATCCGGCGCCGGCTCGGCTTGGGCCGTGCCGAAGTACGGGTTCGACTGCGTGTCCGGGGTGCCCTGCGCGCCGTACGGACCCTGGCTCTCGTCGCGTCCGTTGTTCGGGTCGTTTCCGGGAGTGTTCTGCTGGCTCATTTCTTCACGTTCCTTCGCAGGCCGACGACGAAGTCGCCGTGGCGGATGACCAGGTACGGGTGCGTCCCGTGCACGATCAGCGTATTGCCTTCAACCGTGGTGTTGACCACGAAGTCTTCACCGTATTCCGTTTCGCGACCGAAAACCGCCGGGAAGATGCCGGTCTTGTACTCCGGCGAATTCGGTAGTTTCAGGTAGGTGAAACGACCATCGTCATAGGCGTTGACCGGGATCAGCCACCCCATCTTCTTCGCCTTGCTGGTCGAATAGGAGTAGTTGAAGTTGTACTGGCGGTCCTTGGCCAGTTCAGAGCTCAACAATGGCTTGGCCTCTTCCTCGACCGCTTCCTGGGCGACGCCGAACACGGTGTCGTTCGGATAGACAAAGGCGATCTTGTACTGCACGCCTGCACGACGCGCCTGTTCCAGCTGCCGCCAGTCAGTGGCCACCACCTTCAGCTCGAAGATGTAGGAATGAGTCTCGGTGCGCACCATCATGTTGGTGTCGACGTCGACGTTCTTCGGCTTGATGTAGAACACGTTCTCGCGACGGGTCAGCTCCCAGCCGCTGCTGAAGCCGGTGCTGTAGTCGAGGATCTTCTCGTTCGGGCTCAGTTCGATCTGGGTGGTCAGGCCCAGGCCGGTGCGAACCGGATAGATGCGGTCCTTCTCGTACTCGTAATGGTCCACGGCCTGCGCCATCGCCGTTGCTGAAAACAGCAGCGACAGCATCGACAGCAGCGCCAGCGCGCTTCCCCTGATATTTCGACTACTCATCGGTTGCTTGCTCCATCAGCAGTTCCGGTGGAATTGTTCTGCGCCGGCCTCATGGCCGGCTGTCCGGGCATGGCTTGCCCCGGCATTACTTGCCCCTGCACCGGCTGTCCCGGCATGGGTTGCCCCTGTACGGGCTGACCCGGCACCGACTGACCCGGCACCTGGCCGTTGACCGGAGCCGCGACCGGCTGGCCGGTGGCCGGATCGATCATCGTGGCCGCGGCCGGGTTGTTGGGATCGTAGACACCCTGGGCCTGCTGCGCGGCCTGTGCAGCCTGCTGCGCCTGCGCCTGCATGGCGCCGTCATCCGGCACCGGGACGCCACGGGAATAATCGTTGTCGACGCGATACTCGGTGACCTGGAAGGCCAGCGGATTGAGGATGCGGTCCTGCTCGGACAGCGCCAGGTTCTGGTTGTAACCGAAGCGCATCGTCACCAGCTGGTTGTCCAGATAGGTGGCAACGCCAGTGCGCTTGTCCAACAAGCTGCGCTGGATGCGCACCGACGCACCGCGGAAGCTGCCATTCGCTTCGGCGCCCAGCGGCGTGATGCTGAGGATCTTGACCCGGATGGCGCGCTCGCGGCCATACATGACGAACGGATTCTGCGGGTTGTTGCCGGCATAGCGGACACGCATGGACTGCGCGACCGGATCGGTGGACATCACGAACACCAGTTCCCAATCGCGCAGGCCCATCACCGCCGAGTCGTACGACTCGCGTGCCAGCACGTACTGGGCGACGTTGCTGCGATTGATCGCTTCATTGCTGGTGATCGTCTCGCCCTGGAAGGTACCGCTCAGCCGCGCGACGGTGGCGGTACCGGTATAGGCATCGGCCATCACCAGGAACGGCACCTTCTCCTTCAGCGGCAGCATGTAGTAGTAGCCACCCGCCAGTGCGAGCGACATCAGCAGCGAACCCGTGGCGACCCACCAGGCACGGCGCTCGCTGCGACGCGCCATGTCGGCCACGGTGATCTCGTAGCTGACCGCCTTGGCGACCGACTGCTCGACCTTGGGACTGTTGCCGGGATCCTTCTTGCGGAACATGGATTCTTCCGTACTGCTGAAACATCAATGGGCGTGGAGCCCCTGCGACAGGCGCGGGGAGCGGCACGTTCGATGATTTCGATGTGGACTCAGGTGCCGCTGTTGGAATCAGCGCCCTGCGCCGACGCGGTCGGCGTCGCGCCAGCGCTCTGCACAACGATCTGGTTGCCAACGATGGAGACGGAGATTCCCTGCGTCGCATAGGCCGCGGTGAGATCGATCACGGCCTGCTGTGCGTTGGTGGTGTCGATGTTCGAGACCGCGCCATACAGCGTGAAGTCCGAGCTGAGGCGGTAGTCCAGCGTGCGTCCGGAATCCTTGGCCCAGCGCTCCAGCATGGCTTTGAGCGTGCCATCCATCGGCGAAGCCTGGTAGACGTAACTGGAATACAGCGGGATCTCGGTCGTCGCCGCAGCAAAACGGTTGACCGGCTTCCAGCGCCCTCCGAAATCGGGAGCGGACTTGGTGGCACACCCTGCCACCATCAACGCCGCCACTGCGGCGATGGATATTTTCGCGATAAACGCCTGATTCATACGGGCTTCACTTTGACGTACGAAAAAGCAGTCCCGAACACTGGCCCCCTGGTCGTCCGGCGCTGCATGGCGCACGCCGGAATCGGGAAGACGCGCTGGCTTGCAGCACACCTGCCCCGGCTCCCCTGCAGCCCGAAAGCTGCCAACCAGGTGGCGGGGCCGCCAGACTTCGCCGACGACACACCCGCACCCATCACCAACGTCGAAACCATCCTTGTTTCCATGGCACAAACTCCTGGCCACCCTGCGTTACAACTTCTGTCATCCAACACACACTTCTGGATGACGAACACAGAGTTACACAACCACGCGTCAATTCCATGTCAGACAAGTCTGAATTTCTATGAACAGATGATGTTTTTTTGACTTGGCTCACGAATTCACGTCAATGAATGTGAACCAACGTCACAAATTCAGCGTCGTGAATTAGACGTTAAGCATCGGAACATCCACCTTCGGCATCAGCCTCGATGTGAAATAGCGATCCTTGTAATAGCGGATCTTGTCGCACTTCACCGGATGCGGTATGCCCTCATACAGGAACACCTCCTTGTCCGGCCCCATCGCCTTCAGCTCCTGCGGCAGCATCAGTGCGCGCCGCTCTTCGGTGAAGCTGTGGGTCTTCTCACGGGCATGGGTGACGTTTTTCTTGCGGATGGTGGTGTAGCCCAGCATGTCCGAGTAGTCGTTGGCGTCCTGCTGCTCGCGTGGTGCATACAGGATCTGCAGCGCGTGGTTGGTGATGATGGTGCGCGACACTTCCCGGCCATAGGTGGCATCAAGCTGGGACATGCTCTGGATGATCGGCAGCAGGCGGATGTTGTAGCCGGCCATGTAAGACACCGCCGAGGCGATGATCTCGACCTTGCCGATCGAAGTGAATTCGTCCATCAACAGCAGGCACTGGTACTTCAGGTCCGGGTTGGACTTGGGCAGTTCCTTGGTATTGAGATTGATCAGCTGGCTGAAGAACAGGTTGATGATCAATCGACTCTCGGCCAGTTTGTTGGGCTGGATCCCGATGTAGATGGTCATCTTCTTCTTGCGGACATCGGTCAGCAGGAAGTCGTTGCTGCTGGTGGCCTTGTCCAGCACGGGGTTGATCCAGGCGTTGAGCGGCTCCTTGAAGGTACCCATGATGGAGGCGAAGGTCTCATCAGCCTGCGACAGCATGTTGGCAAACGCCGAGCGCGCGTTGGAACTGAGGAATGACCGCTCCGACAAGGCTTTGAGGTACTTCTTCAGATCGCTGCCATCACCCGATGACAACCGGTAGACAGCGCCCAGGGTGGGCGTGCCCGAGCCACCCGGGAAGCCGCTGTTGCGCTCGTCGTCCCAGTTCTCGAACAGATACAGGGTGAAGGCCATGAACGCATTGCGCGCCTGGCTGACCCAGAATTTCTGGTCCTCGGCGCCGTCCGGGTACAGCATCGCGGCGATGCTCATCAGGTCCGACACCCGGAACGCCGGGTCATCGGAGACGTAGCTGAGCGGATTCCAACGATGCGTGCGGCGGTCTTCGGCAAAGGGATTGAACAGGTAGATCTCCTGGCCCTGGCTGGCGCGCCAGCCGCTGGTGAGGTCGAAGTTCTCCTGTTTGATGTCCAGCACCACCAGCGATTCGCCGTACTCCAGCAGGTTCGGAATGACCACGCCCACGCCCTTGCCGGAGCGGGTCGGCGCGGCCAGGATCACGAACTGCTGACCGTCCAGCCGCACCAGCTTGCCGCCATGGCTGCCGACAACGATGCTCTGGCCGGTCTTCTTGAACATGCCATGCCTGGACAGGTCGGCGCTGGTGGCAAAGCGTGCATCACCGTGCAGCGAGCGCTTGTCCTTCTTCAGCAGCAACACCAGGCCGGTGACCAGCAGTACCAGCAGCGGCAGGCCGAAACCCAGATAGCCGGCCCACTTGATCTTGCCCACGAACGGCGCGACCTGCGGCTGGCCCAGGGCGTTGAAGTACTGGTAGTAGGTGTTCCAGGTGAACAGCTTGGTATCCAGGCCCAGCAACAACAGCGTCAGGTAGCCGGAAAAAACGAAACCAAGCAGCAGGGTCGCCAGCGTGATGATGGCGATGAGCAGATACTTCTTACTGGGCAACACCCGAATCCTCCATGATGCGCACGAGGGCGCGACGGCCTAGCGGCGGCGCCAGCGCGACGCCTTCTTCCGCAGGTGGTTTTCGTTCTCCAGCCCGGGCTCTTCACCCTCTTCACGCACCCGTTGCAACAGCAGTTGGCGCGCTTCGGCCAGCGACATCAGGTCGGTCAGACGATCCCCATCGTCGGCTACGACCGCATGGCCGACCACATCGCCCGGAGCGTACACCGGCGCGTAGGACACCGCTACCAGCTGATAGCGGCCGCGCGTCTCGAGCACATGCCTGAATTCCTGCATCAACATTCTCCTTGTTGTGGCACTCCAACAGCCCCTGCATCTCGCATCATGCCGTGCCGCCTGTCGTCGTCACATGCAGAACGCCAACAACACTGCATCGCACCTGCTGCAGCGCCAAGCCCCTGCTCGTCCTACCGCAATCCCATCGATCAAACACTGATTTACCCCCAGCATGGCTGCTCCTGCTGCGGTGCAGCAGTACAATGCCTGGCTTCCCGCCCCCATCGCGCCCCCGCATGAGCCCCAACTCTTCCCTGGCTGCGCGGCTGACGCCCCGTCAGCGCACCTTGATCATCCTTGCCCTGTCACTGGGCGGCTTCGCCATCGGCACCAGTGAATTCGCCAGCATGGGCCTGATGCTGGAGATCAGCCGCGGCCTGTCGATTTCCGAAACCCAGGTCGGTCACCTGATCAGCGCCTACGCCATCGGCGTGGTGGTCGGCGCGCCGATCCTCGCTTTCGTCGGCGCCAGCTTCCCTCGCCGCAAGCTGCTGCTGGCGCTGATGGGCTTCTACGCCGTCGGCAACCTGGCCAGCGCCCTGGCCCCGAACTACGGCACGATGCTGATCGCGCGTTTCGTTGCCGGCCTGCCGCATGGCGCCTACTTCGGCGTGGCGATGCTGGTGGCCGCCGCAATCAGTCCGGCCGGCCAGCGCGGCCAGGCGATGTCGCGGGTGCTGCTGGGCCTGTCGATTGCGATCCTGGTCGGCAATCCGCTCACCACCTGGCTGGGCCAGCAGCTGAGCTGGCGCACCGCCTTCGCCCTGGTCAGCCTGCTGGCCATCGCCACCGTGGCGATGATCGCGCGCTTTCTGCTGCCCGATCCGGACGAGGTGCGCACCTCGCCGATGCGTGAACTGCGTGCCTTCAACACCACCCAGGTGTGGCTGGCACTGGCAATCGGCGCCGTTGGCTTCGCCGGCATGTTCTGCGTGTTCACCTACCTGGCACCGACCCTGGTGCAGGTCACCGGCGTGGCCGAATCGTGGATGCCGCTGGCCGTGGGCGTGTTCGGCATCGGCGCGATCATCGGCAACATCGCCGGTGGCTGGCTGGTGGACAAGTTCCACTTCAAGGCCGCTGCGGTGGTACTGCTCTGGTCGATCGTGATGCTGCTGCTGTATCCGCTGGCCGCGCAATCGGTGTGGACCATCGGCCCGATGATCATCACCGTCGGCACCATGGGCGCGCTGGCGGCGGTGCTGCAGACGCGCCTGATGGACGTGGCCGGCGAAGCGCAGACGCTGGCCGCCGCCTCCAACCATGCCGCCTTCAATACCGCCAATGCCCTCGGCCCGTGGCTGGGCGGCATGGCGATCAGTGCCGGCTTCAGCCCGGCCAGCACCGGCTATGTCGGTGCGGCCACCGCCATCGGCGGCCTGCTGTTGTGGTGCGTGGCGGTAATGCTGGACAAGAAGCGCAAGGCCGTCGCTGCCGGCAGCCACTGACCATCGCGCCGGATCGTCAGCTGCTGCCCGCGCGGCGGCGGCGATCCGGACGCAGCAACGCGGTATCGCCGGCCGCCAGGGTCGGCTGTGCCAACTCACCGCGCTGCACGCGGTCCAGCACCCGCCGCGAATTGGCTGCACAGTCGATGCCGTCCGGCCGCGCCTGGATGTCCTCGATCAGCGCCAGCAGGTGCGCCCGGCTCTGCGACAGCCGCAACTGCAGCGCTTCGATGTCGGCCACCTTCTGCTGCAGCATCATGATCAACGCGTCGTGCTGCCACTGGCCCATGTCCGGTGGCAGCAAGGCGCGTATCTCCTCCAGGCTGAAGCCGGCGCGCTGCGCGCCGGTGATCAACTCCAGCAGCAGCACCGCCTGCTCCGGGTAGTCGCGATAGCCGTTGGCCTGGCGCTGCACCACCAGCAGCCCCGCATCCTCATAGAAGCGGATGCGCGACGCGGCAAGGCCAGTGCGCCTGGCCAGCTCACCGATCTTCATCTGTATGAATCCTCGACATCGGAGCCTGTTGACCTTCAACAAAACTTGAAGGTTAGCGTAGCGCCATTCCCCTGTCCTGGAGCTGTCCGATGTCGCTGTTCTCCCCCCTGGCACTGCCCTCCGGTGCCGTCATCCGCAACCGCATCGCCAAGGCGGCGATGGAGGAAAACATGGCCGACGCCGACCACGCGCCCTCCGAAGCGCTGCTGCAGTTGTACCAGCGCTGGGCCGACGGCGGCGCCGGACTGATCATCACCGGCAACGTCATGGTCGATGGGCGCGCCATGACCGGGCCGGGCGGCGTAGTACTGGAAGACGACCGCCACCTCGACCGCTTCACCGCCTGGGCGGACACTGCCCGCTCGCGGGGCGTGCAGATGTGGATGCAGATCAACCACCCCGGGCGGCAGATGCCGTCCGCGCTCGGCCAACCCGCACTCGCGCCGTCAGCCGTCGCATTGCAGATGGGCGCGCTGTCCAAGCAGTTCGCGCCGCCGAGGGCGATGACCGAGGACGACATCGACTCGGTGATCGCACGCTTCATCCGCAGTGCCGAGCTGGCCGAGCGTGCCGGCTTCAACGGAGTGGAGATCCATGCCGCGCACGGCTACCTGATCAGCCAGTTCCTGTCGCCGCTTTCGAACCGCCGCGACGACCGCTGGGGTGGCAGCCTGCACAACCGTGCGCGCCTGCTGCTGGAGATCGTGCAGGGTGTGCGCGCGGCCGTGGCACCCACGTTCGTGGTGGCCGTAAAGCTCAACTCCGCTGACTTCCAACGGGGTGGGTTCTCGCCCGAGGATGCGCGTGCAGTGGTGGAGATGCTGGCGCCGCTTGGCGTGGATCTGGTCGAATTGTCCGGCGGCAGCTATGAAGCCCCCGCCATGACTGGCGTCGCACGCGACCAACGCAGCATGGCCCGCGAAGCGTACTTCCTCGAATTCGCACGCGAGATCGCCACGGTGGCAACGATGCCGCTGATGGTCACCGGTGGCGTCCGCCGCCGCGAAGTGGCAGAGCAGGTGCTGGCCAGCGGCGTGGGCATGGTCGGCATCGCCACTGCGCTGGCGATCGAGCCGGATCTGCCACAGCACTGGCAACAGGGCCGCGACCCGGTGCCGACACTGCGCGACATCAGCTGGCGCAGCAAGCCGCTGGCGGCCAGTGCGCACATGGCTGCGGTGAAGTACCAGCTGGGCCGTCTGAGCCGGCGCCGCCCCACCGCACCCGGTGTCTCACCGGTGTGGGCACTGCTGCTGGCACAGGCAGCCGGCAAGTGCCGTACCCGCCGCTACCGGCGCTGGATCGGTGCACGCACCATCGCATACTGAGCCTCGCGGTCTTCTCATCGCCGCAGCGATGCTCCACCATCTGCAGGATCGGCGGCAGTCCGCCGCCGGTCGCAGCATGGAGATGGAACCCAGGTGGCAGCAGGATCGACAAAAAACCGCGAGAAGCTGCTCGACGACCTGCTCTCGCTGGGCCGCAACTGGGCACTTGCCATCGCCATCGCCGGTGCCGGGGCGGCCGTCCACTACAACGAATCAGTCTACGAGGCAGGGCTCTGGCGAGGGCTGCTGCCCACACTCTGCTTCCTGGTAGCGATCATCTGGATCGTGCTCAGCATCATCCGCTTCGACCTGACCATCCAGCAGCACTTCGAGCGCAAGCTGTCGCGCTGGCTCAGCCGTCTGCTGTATGTCGCGCTGCTCGGCACTGGCTTCACCGCGGTGTTCTTCGTGACCGAGCTGGCGTCCAACAACCACATCGCGCGGCTATGCGACTCGGTGGCCAACGAACCCGGCAGCCGCATCCACAAGTCCGCAGAGTGCCAACGCCTGTACCAGCATCGGGCGGCGTACCGGCTGCGGCTGGAATCTGCCGAGGGTGAGTTCGACTGAGTGCCGGTTGCCGCAGGCACATGGCGCACGTGAAGTACACGCGGCGTGGATATGCGGTCGGGCACAGTACCTGCGCCGCCCCTTCCATATGACGCATCCGGCCAGCATGCTTCGCCACCCTACCCCCGCCCGCCATGATGTCGTTGCCCTTCAGGCAGGCGTGCTCGGCAGCGTGCTGGGCATGGCCCTGCTCAAGGCGATCGCGTTGTCGACGCTGGCGACCGGATCGCTGATGGTGATCGGGCTGTGGCTGTTGGCCTGCGCGCTGCTGGGCGCCTGGTCGCTGGCCGCCTGTCTGGCCTGCCTTGCGCTGAGCCGGCGCGTGTTCGTGCTGATGCTGCTGCTGTGCATGGTGCTGATGATCTGTGCCGCCTGATCCCAGCAGGGCGCGGACTATCGCGCATCTGTTACAGAATAACAAGTGTGGTTGGTCGGCTTGTGCGTGCCCGGTGTCACGGATTTGAATTCCATGGCCAGCCCGGCACCACCCGAGACCTCCGCATGAACCTGCAGCCCCTGCTCCGCGCCTCCCTCACCGCTTTTGCCCTGGCCTCGCTCAGTGCCTGTGCCACCTATGACGACAGCAACATGCATCAGGCCTGCCAGGAGTCGCCGCATCTGAAGGATCTGCCGCGCGAAGTGGCTGCCCGCGAGAGCCGCTGCAACAAGAGCATGGAAGTGTGGTCGAGCGAGCGCAAGGGCAGTGACAGGCCGATTGACCTGAGCGGCAAGAAGAAGGATCTGTAACCGCGCCAGGCGCAGCCTACATCGGCTGCGCCTTTGCGTTGCGCGTCAGTCTGCCTTTGGCAGTGCGAACCAGCGCTGCAACGCCAGGCCCAACCCGGCCTCGTCGCCTCCCGCATCGCAGGCCCAGGCCACGATGCCATCTGGACGCACAAGCAGCGCGCCCAGGCCCAACGCATGGTCCACCGCCGAGGTGACGCTGGTGAAGTGCTGTTGCCAGCGGTCGACGACGTCGCGCAACGCGCAGTTCTCATCGAGCATGAGCAACACCCCCTGCCCCGTCCTCAACACTTCCCCCATGCGGCGACCATCGGCCAGCAGGAAGTCTGGCACGCTGCGACCGACCAATGGATGGCCGCCGCCCAGATCAAGCTGCTGCGAAACGCCCCAGACCCGCTCGGCCAGATAGGTGCCGCCATCGCGGGTATCGGCCAGATCCGCCATGACCGCCGCCAGCGCGCGCGAACCGGCTCCGGGACGCATCAGCACAACCTGCGCCCGTGACCAGTCCAGTACTGTGGCGCCAATCGGATGGCGCTCCAAGTGATAGCTGTCGAGTAGTGCCTCGTCGGCTTCGCCGCGTACCACCCTGGCCAACTTCCAACCGAGGTTCATCGCATCGCCGATGCCCAGATTCAGGCCCTGCCCTCCCAACGGTGAATGCACATGCGCGGCGTCACCTGCCAGCAGTACGTGACCGTTGCGATAGGCGCTGGACTGGCGTGCACCATCGGTCCAGGTACTGTGCAGATGCAGCGCGGTGATGGTCGCATCGCGAGCAGACACACGCCGCAGCAGTGACTGCGCTTCGGCCAGGTCGAGCGGCTTTCGATGTCCGGCACCGCCATCGAAATCGGCAAGCGCCAGGACACCCGGCGGATTGAAGTTGCACATGCCCTGCGCGGTGTACTGACGGCCCGGCGTCAGTACACCGGGATCTTCCAGCTCGACCAGCAGCGAGTGACCGGTGAACTCCGGATCCGTGCCAGCAAAGCTGAAACCGCACTGTTTGCGCACGGTACTGCGGCCACCGTCGCAGCCCACCAGCCAACGACCACGAACCACTCCAGCAGCGGTCTCGACGACCACTTCGGTCGCACCAGCGCGCACGGCCTGCACAGCGCGGCCGCGCTCGATGCACACGCCCAGCGCGATCGCTCGCTGGGCCAGCACAGCTTCCAGCGCCTGCAGCTCCACCGCCATCTGGGTGCCCACCGGCGTCGGCAGGCGCCAGGTCCAGCGCGTGCGGTCCACGTCGTCCAACGCAAACGGAATGCCGGCGAAGTGGCCCCCAAGCGGCCGCGGTTGCGCCAGCCAATGGGCCGTGCCGGGCGGCGGCGGCCCCTTGTCCGGCTTCAGCACCTGCGTGGCGGCGACCGCATCGAGCAGACCCCGCCTGTCCAGCGCTTCCAGGGTGGGCGCGTTCAAGCCGCGCAGCCCGAATGGCAAACGCTTCAACGGTGAATCAGCGGACTCGGCCTGTTCCAGCACAAGCACCGAACACCCGGCCTGGGCCAGTTCGCAGGACAGGAACAGGCCGACCGGGCCAGCACCGGCAATGACGACGTCGTACAGCATGGGGATTCCTTGTGAGCACCGGGTCGGCGCTCTGGCGGCTCAACTGTTACACTCGGTGTACGTTTTCACAAGTGAGCCGCTCATGACCCCGCCCCCAGGCCGCCGCGAACAACGCAAGGCCGAGACCCGGCAAGCGATTTCGGACGTCGCCACGGAGCTGATCATCCGGCGCGGCTTCGAAGCCGTATCGATGTCCGAGATCGCCGAGGCCGCAGGTGTCTCACGCAAAACGGTCTTCAACTACTTCGCGAGCAAGGAAGACCTGGTGTTTGACCGCGACGAGGAGGCCCGGGATCTACTGCGCGAGGGAATGCTGGCGCGCCGCAGCATGCCCCCACTGGCGGCCTTCCAGTCGCTGGTGCAGGAACTTCTGGAGAGTGGCCACCCCCTGCTGCGGATCAACACAGGCGCGGCGGCCTTCTGGCTGACCGTCGCCGAAAGCCCCGTACTTGCAGGCCGCGCACGGGAGCTGCAGGCCCTGCTCATCGCAGACCTTGCATGCTTGATGGCAGATGCCATCGGGGCCGACCCCGCCGACGCACCGGCACAACTGGGTGCATCGATGCTGATCGCAGCGCTGGTGGTGGCCTATGCCGATGCACTGCGTGCCTTCAACAAAGGCAACGATTCCACGCCGGCATTCACTGCAACCTGGCAGCGCGGCAGCATGGGCGTGCGCGCTGCGCTCAGCGGGACCGCCTACACCGCACGCGACCAGTAACCAGCCCGCAACGATCATTGAATCCACCGCATCGGCGGTCACGACCAGCATCGATTGCCCCGATCATTCCCGCTTGCCGGCCTCTACGGTGAAGCCACTGTTGCGTCAGGCCCCACCTCGCGCAGCACCCTGTCTTCCCGCAGAGGCCAAGCCATGAAAGAGACACCTGAGCAAGCCGACTGGCGCCGCCAGATCAGCGGCGACCTGACCAAGAAGATCAACAGCGCGCAGACCTACCCGGACATCCGCAACGCCGTCATCAGAGCGCTGGCCGACATCGACGGGAAACTGCATGCCCTGTCTGACGGCGTGCGCACCAAGTACCTGCTCCGCCAGGACATGCCGTTGGTGCATTTCTACATCAAGGGCGGCAATGCCTTCGCCGCACGCATGGACATGTTGCAGAACCACAACGAACACCTTTTCACCTCGGGTGACTCGGACTGGGATACGCAGATCGTGATCGATCCTTGGCTGCCAGGCGCGGTGCAGAACGAACTGCATGCCTTGATCGAAGATCTGGTGGTGGAAGAACTCACCATTGCCGGCCAGAACGTCGCACTCCTGATCGATCAGCTCGCAGCACAGAATGCGGCGTATCCGCTGCAGCCCCTTCCCAGGCCGCCGCAGCCCGCCGCATCGCCGCTGGAACCGACGCCTCAGCCATTGCCCCTCCCTCCAGGCCAGCCCGCGAACGTCACCTGGCGTGCCACCTGCGATCCCACCCAGGCACTGCGCCGTGTCTACAGCCGCGACACCACCGGGCTCACCCTTGACACCCGGCGTGACCTCACATCGCCGGGACGTGCAGCTCCGCCGGGCATCATCCTCAACGACGCCATCCGGCCCTTCATCCTTTACCGGATGGGTTACACCTGGCATGCCGAGCTGATCACCGCGCCGCCGAATCCACCTCAGACGGCACCCGCTACGCCCCGACCGATCCTGATGGAACTGATCGACGTCAGCCTGCCGCGCCGGAACTCGATCGAGGCGGTCACCGTCTGGTCGGAAATCGACCGCGGAAAACTGGTGATCGGCACCGATGGTGGGGCCCAGGATCCGGTCCGTCTGCCACTACCGGACATGGACTACCACCTGCGCGAGAACCTGGTGATGCTGTGTGAGATCGCCGTCGACCCCAACCGCCCCAGCGCGCGCAAGCGACACAAGCGGGTGGCGCGCGTAAACGAGATCTACACCCTGTACGCGGGCCAGGACCGTCTGGCGCAGTTCAAGAAGGTAGTCGACAGCATGGCCGGTGAAGAGGCCTCCGCCAACGCCAATGCGTCTGCCGACCAGCAGATCAATGGACTGACAGCGATCGTGCAGCGACGCATGCAGGACGCCAACGCCAGCTATGTGCAGAACAATCCAGCACCGGCGGTACTTCAGCGGATTGCCCAGGGACGCCAACGCGCACTGACCATCTTCGAGCTGCTCAAACAGTCCTTCACCGCCCCCGTCGATCCCTCCGCCATGTTCAGTGACGATCTGGTCCTGGTGCAGAGCCTGAAACAGAGCCCCTATCTGGATGTGCCACAGGTTCCGTTTACCGGCGTCGATGTTGCGTTCATGGTGCGCGTCGACCAGAAGACACAGATGGCATTCGATAAATGGGATTTCGCCCGGAAGCTGCAGGCGGTACTGCCCAAGGGAACCAAGGTCAGCGTGCGCAGCCACGCCTACAACACCCGGCGCGGCGGCAGCCTCAGTTATGAAGTCACTCTGGTAGTGCTGACCACCAACGCGGAACTGAAGGAGAACAAGCGCGCGCTGGCCTTCATCACGCTCACCTCCGCCACCGAGATGGAGGCGCCTGGGCGACCGAGCCCGAACGACCCGACCGTGCGCTATGCCTCGCTCCAGGCCATCGATGGGCAACGCAAGGCCGCTGCGGCCCTGCTGCACGATTTCGTGCTGCAACAACAACTTGGAAAGCAGCACGATGCCATCAGCGAGTTGCTGACACCGACGTGAGATGCGCGCTCCCGGCGCTGCCCGCCCTGACCGGGCGGGCAGCGCCTGATCGGCGAAGCGGCACGATGACAATGCAAATGATATTCTTTCTCATTTGAAATCCATATTGTCGCCCCATGGCCCTCCCATCGCCCCGTAGGCTCCCCCTTTGCGCCGCTCTGGCCATTGCCCTGACACCTCCCGCCCATGCGGCGGATGGCCCGCCGAAGGAGCTGGATGCCGTCGAAGTGCGCGGCCGCGCACAGACGCTGTACCGCGTGGACGACGCCGCCGTCGGTACCCGCACCGATACCCCGTTGCAGCTGGTGCCCCAGTCGATCCAGGTGGTGCCGCGCGAGTTGATCGACGACCAGGCCGCCCGCCAGGTAACCGACCTGTACCGGAGCATCAGCGGCATCAGCTTCTTCAGCTACGCTGGCGTGACCCTGCGCGGCTTCCGACAGGAAAACGTGCTCTATGACGGCCTGCGGGGTGATCCCTATGCCGGTTTTTCGGTGCCGCAACTGTTCAACATCGAGCGCGTGGAGGTACTGAAAGGCCCGGCCGGTGCGTTGTATGGCGGCGGTGATGCGGGCGGTGTCATCAACTACGTGACGCGCAAACCCAAGGCCACCGCCGAACGCCGTATCGAGATGCAGCTGGGGGACAAGGATTTCCGTGCCGGCTCGATCGAAGGCACCGGGCCGTTGAACGCCGCCGGCAGCGTGCGCTATCGCGCCGGGCTCTATGCCGACAGCGAGCAGGGCGTGCGCTGGAACACCGACAGTGAGAGCGTGATCGGTGATGCTTCGCTGGCCTTTGACGTCGGCCAGACCGGCGAACTGGTGCTGCAGTTCACCGATATCACCCAGAACCTTGGGGGTAACCGCCTGCGCGGCGTGCCGGTCAACGATGCCGGCACCTTCCTCACCGACCGGCGCTGGAACCACAACGAAGCCAGCGACTTCCTCGATATGCGCGCCAAGGTGGCGCTGGCGCAGTACCGTTTCGCGCCGGGCGACAATCTGGACGTGGACGTCGCCGCGCGATGGTTCAGCAACAACGAACACCAGATGTACCACGAGCCGATGGGGCTGATCGATCGCGATCGTGATGGTGTTGCCGAATGGATGACCCGCCAGCTGCGCAACCAGATCCGCGACAACAAGGCATTCACCGCCAATGGCAATGCCGTGTGGCGCGTAACCACCGGCGCGGTGGAGCACAAGGTGCTGTTCGGCGCGGATGTGTACCAGCTGGATGCGGATTTCACTGCACAGACCGCCAACAGCGCTGATCTTGCGCGTGGCGCCGGGCCGGTGCGCGGCATCGATCTGTTCAATCCCGTGTACGGCGCCAGCACCTGGCACGACTACAACCTGGCTGCCCTGCCCTGGCGCAGCACTTCAACCCGCAGCAAACGCTACGGCGCCTATCTGCAGGACGAACTGGCGCTGACCGCACGCTGGCACGTGCTGGCCGGGTTGCGCTGGGACGGCTTCAAGGACAACGACCGGATTGCCGGCAGCAGCGTCGATGGCAACGACCTCAGCTGGCGGCTGGGCAGCACGTTCACTGTACGCGATGGCCTGAATGTCTACGCCAACGTCGCCAGCGGCTTCGTACCGCAGAGTGCGGCCAACCAGAATCCGGCCGCAGGTGGCCCGTTCGATGCCGAGCGCAGCAAGCAGTGGGAAGTGGGCATGAAGTCGCTGCTGGCTGACCGCGTGACCTTGAATCTGGCGGCCTACCGCATCGACCGCAGCAACATCGTGCAGGCGACCGGAGAGGTGATCAGTGGCGTGAACCAGCTGGCCGCGCTGGGCCTGGTCCGCAGCACCGGCATGGAGCTGGACCTGCTGGCCGACGTGACCGAGCGTTGGGTGCTGAACCTGACCTACGCCTACAACGATGCGCGGGTGAAGGACGCCGGCCCGAACGGCATCACCAATGCCTCTGGCGACCGTTTTGCCAATGCACCGCGCAACAAGCTGGGCCTGTGGACACGCTACGAGCTGCCAGCGATCAACTCCGCCATTGGCTTCGGGGCAGACCATGTGGGCGAGCGCGTCAGTCTGGACGGGCAAACGGTGAAGGCCTATACCGTGTTCGACATGAGCTGGAAGACCACGTGGAAGCAGTGGCAGTTCCAGGCCAACGTGAAGAACCTGTTTGACAAGGTGTACGCGGCCAGCGGCTTCATCGAGCGCAACGGGCACTTCCCGGGCGAGCCACGCCGGGTGTATGTGCAGGCGGCTTACAGCTTCTGACGCAGGGCTGCGGGCTGTGACAACGGGGAGGTGGCAACCCACCTCCCCTGTTGGCCTCAGTGCGAGCAGGCCACCAGCATCGAGCGGGTGGCCATCTGGGTGGAGGTGAAGCCGTTCTTGTTCCCCACGGCAATGGCATTGCCGTCGTCGCCATCCTTGCTGAAGACAACATAGCCACCCGGGCACATCTGCCCGGCCTTCTCGTAGCAGCCACTCCAGGAACTGGAGCCACTGCAGTCGATGGCAACGCCGCGTCGGCCATCGGGGGTAACGGTCATCTTGGCGGTGGTGCAGCCACTCAGCGCGGCCACGAACAACAACGGAACGAACAACTTCATGGGTACTCCAGGGATTGGGGATCGGCAAGAGGGCGCCAAGGCTGGAGTGCCCGGATTGCGCGAACCTTGCGCCGATGCCCCTCTTCATGGCGCGTCACAGCCTCACCGGGCATCGTGAAGGCACGCCATGTTCACGCAATGTTCCTGTAATACGGTGCCGGCGCGTGCCGAACCGCCCTGCCACGCCCCTTCCTGCCCAAGCCCTGCCGATGCACATCCTGCTGATCGAAGACGAAGCCGAACTGGCCGCTACCCTGAAGTCCGCCCTGCAGCGCGAGCGCTACGTGGTCGACCTGGCCAACACCCTGGCCCTGGCCCGCGAAGCGGCTCTGTCTGGTTCGCACGACCTGGTGCTGCTGGACCGCACCCTGCCCGATGGCGACGGCTTGGGATTGATTTCGCTGTTGCGCGAGCGCAACCCCGGGGTGCCGATCATCGTGCTGAGCGCGCTGGGGCAGCTGCCGGACCGCATCGCCGGCCTGGATGAGGGGGCCGACGACTACCTGGCCAAGCCCTTCGCGCTGGAAGAACTGTTCGCGCGGATCCGTGCGGCCGGGCGCCGGCCGAGCGGCATGCAGGTAGAACCGGTGAGCATCGGCCGGCTCCTGTTCGACCCCGCCTCGGGCGAGGCCAGCGTGGGCGGCCAGCGACTGGAGCTTCCGCGGCGCGAGATCCGCGTGCTGGCCACCCTCGCCCGCCGACTGGGCCGCACCGTGCTGCGCGAGTCCATTGAAATGGCGGTGTACGGCTTCGACGACGGCATTCATTCCAATACGCTGGACTCGCATGTCTCTCGTTTGCGGCGAAAGCTGGCCGACGCCGATGCAGGGCTGGAGATCCACGCCATACGCGGTGTCGGCTATCTGATGCGGGAAACGAAGTAATGGCACGTCGTCCCTCGCTGAAGCGCCCGCTGATCGTCAAAACGCTGATCTACCAGCTGCTCGCGTTGCTGGTGGCGTTCTTCGCGCTGCTGATGGTGCTGGTACGTGCCGACAGCGGCGGCTACTACAGCATCCAGACCTTCGCGCCGGTGGCCGCCGACGCGGTGCACCGCGACCGCAACGGCGAGCTGTATGTGGAACACACACCGGAGCTGGCCGAGCTTCTGAAGGTCGTGCCCGACGCGTGGTTCATCGCCGAGGATGAACACGGCCACCACGTTACGTTCGGGCATGTGCCACCGGCCTATGCCTCGCTGGTGGGCGCCCTCGACGGCATTCCCTATGGGGACCTGCGCGGACGTGGCCGCAACGATGGCCTGGCCGTGGTGATACGCCAGCACCGCGGTCCGGCCGGCAAGCTGACCATCATGGCCCATGGCGAAACCGATTCGCTGACCTGGCAGATGGCGCTGGCCGCACACATCATCACGCTGCCCATCTTCCTGCTGCTGGGCCTGGCCACCATCATCCTGACCCCGATCATCGTGCGTCGCGCCCTGGCCGGCGTGGAACGCATCGCCCAGGAAGCACGCAACATCTCCGCCAGCCGCCGAGGCATCCGTCTTACAGAGACCGCCGTGCCGGTAGAGATCGCTCCGTTGGTGACGGCGGTGAATGAAGCCCTGGGCCGGCTGGACGAAGGACACGAACGGCAACGCCGCTTCATTGCCGCCGCCGCGCATGAGCTGCGCACACCCATTGCGATTCTGAGGGTGAAGATCGATGCCGCCGACGATGCCACCTCGCGCAGCCTGGCCGTGGAAGTGGCGCGGTTGGCGACGCTGGCCGAGCAGCTGCTGGATCTGCACCGCATGGAGGAGGACGGACCGAAAGAATCCATCAACCTGGCGCGGGTGGCCAAGCGGGTGGCCGCCGATCTGGCGCCGCTGCTGATCCAGTCGGGCAAGGCCGTGGCGGTGGCGGTGGAACCCCACTTCCCGGTGCTCGGCGAGGCCGGTGCGGTGGAACGGGTGATCTCCAACCTGGTTCTGAATGCTGCCGAACATGGCGGAAGCCAGGTCATCGTGCGCGTCCAAGGCAGTTGCCTGGAGGTGGAGGATGACGGCCCGGGCATACCGGTCGACCAGCGCGAACGCGTTTTCGAACCCTTCCAGCGGCTGCGGCCGCGGCAGACAGGCGCGGGCCTGGGGCTGAACCTGGTGCGCCAAGTGATCGACCGCCACGGTGGCCACGTTACGATTCTGGATGCACCTGGCGGTGGTGCATTGATCCGTGTTGAGTTTCCACTGCATCCGGGCGTGACCAGCACGCCACCGCTGGAGCACTGAACACATCGCATGCACGTGGGTAACTGACACCTGTCCAGGCGTGCCCGGCAGCGAGGACAGGCAAGGTTGCGGCAATGTTCGCTGCACAGCATCAGGGTGTGGCACCTGTCGTGCCACCGCGTTCCGATCCGACAGGAAGCCTGCATGTGACCCAGGGAGCCCCTCCTCCGTCTTCTTCCACGCGCACTGTGCCACCGCGGAATTCGCCGGGCCTTACAGCAGCTGCCTGGAATCGCCGCCCACGGGCTGGCCGTGCGCTCGGCCTGGAACATTGGCCGCACTGGTTGCGCGCCGTTCCAGAGGCCGAGCGCGCTGGCGTGTTGATGCGGCTGTTTGGCGCTTTGTTTCTGCTGCTGCCCGGCATTGCCCTGGTGACTTCAACGTATCGGCACGCCAGCGCAACGGCGGCCGCAGGCGTATTCCTGTTTGTTGCCGTGCATGCCGCGCTGCATGGGTTGGCAGCATGGCGAGCGGCAACCTCGCGCCCCATTCCACCGCTGCTGCGCGCTCTGGATGGCCATGCTGCCGGGGTAATGATTGCCAGTGCGCTGCTGACCGCCATCGGCGCAGGAATGACGAAGGTGCCTGTTTCAACGTTCTTCTGGTTGTTGGCCGGCGCGGCGAGTCAATTCTGCGGTGCGCGGATGGCAGGTCATCGGCTGCGTAATGTGCTGCTGGTTCTCGGTAGCGCCCTACAGTTCATCGCCGTAGCACTGCTCGCCCTTCTTGCCGCAGGCTGACACAGCGGTAGACCCGCAAGGTTCACGCAATCCAGCGCATCGAGACTCGACGACCATCCACACCCGTCACCACAGGTGTGCATTCCATCTGTCTCGAGGTCACACGATGCCCTGTCCCTTCTGGATGCCGCGCTGATGAGCGCCGCATCGCGCAATCGCCGCCGTATGCTCATCATTGCTGCCGCACTGCTGTGCAGCGCGCTGATTCTGTTTGCATTCCTGCGGCCGGCACCGCCACCGCAACTGCAGGTTGCACCAGTCGTTCGCGGCAACATCGAACAGGTGGTGGAAGCCACTGGCACGCTGAAGCCTTCGCGGCTGGTAAGCGTGGGCGCGCAGGTTTCCGGCCGCATCGATACCCTGCATGTGAAGCTGGGGGACAAGGTGAAGGCAGGCGATCCGATCGCCGATATCGATTCGCGCACGCAGCGCAATGCGCTGCTGAGCGCGCAGGCGGCACAGCGCACCGCGCGTGCCAATCGCGATGCACTGGCCACCGACCTGCGCCAGTTCGAGCTGACACTGCATCGGCAGCGGCAACTGGTGACATCGCAACTGGTGGCGCGCGCCGATTTCGATGCTGCCAAGGCCAAGGTCGATGCCACCCGCGAACAGATTGCCGCGCTGGACGGCGAGGTCGTGCGCCGACAGACAGACGTGGACATCGCGCAGACCAACCTGGAGTACACCCGCATCACCGCCCCCACCGACGGCACCGTGCTGGCCGTGGTCGCGCGCCAGGGGCAGACCGTGAACGCGGTGCAGAGCGCGCCGACCATCGTCATGCTGGGCAACCAGGACGTGATGACGGTGTACGCGGAAATTTCCGAGGCTGACGTTGTACACACGTCCGTTGGCCAAGAGGCATTCTTCACCATTCTTGGCGACGCAGGTCGCCGCTACAGCAGCCTGTTGCGCGACATCGCGCCGGCGCCCGAATCAATCACTCAGGAGGACAGTTCCAGCCTCGCCTCGCCGGCCGTGTCAGGCGGCAGCCGCACGGCCATGTACTACAACGGCCAGTTCGACGTGGACAATGCCGATGGCCGCCTGCGTAGCTACATGACCGCGCAGGTACGCATCGTGCTGGGCCGCGCCAGCAACGTGCTGACCATTCCCTCGGCCGCACTGGGTACACGCGCTGCCGATGGCAGCTACAGCGTGGACGTGCGCGGTACCGATGGGCACGCCAGCACGCGGCGCATCACCGTCGGGCTGGATGATCAGATCCAGGTGGAGGTCCGCAGCGGGCTGAAAGAGGGCGAACAGGTGGTGTTGGCGCAGGCCAGCGACGAAGCCGCAACTGCAACCGCGCAGCCGAAATGAGTACAGCCACGACCGAGCCGATGCTGCGCGTCCGCGGTGTACGCCGTGAGTTTGCAGCCGGCGAGCAGACCCTGGTGGTGCTGGATGGCATCGACCTGGAGATCCGCGCAGGTGAACTGGTGGCCATCGTTGGCCAGTCCGGCTCGGGAAAATCCACGCTGATGAACATCCTCGGCTGCCTGGATCGGCCCTCTGCCGGCGCCTATCAGATTGGCGGGCGCGAAACCGCACAGATGACGCCCGATGAGCTTGCCGAGCTGCGCCGTGAGCACTTCGGTTTCATCTTCCAGCGCTACCACCTGCTGACTGATCTGACCGCACTGAGCAATGTGGAAGTACCGGCAATCTACGCCGGCATGCCCGCGGACGGCCGCCACGCACGGGCCGCCGAACTGCTGACGCGGCTGGGCCTGGGCGAGCGCATGCAGCACCTGCCCGGCGAGCTGTCCGGCGGCCAGCAGCAGCGCGTCTCCATCGCCCGCGCGTTGATGAACGGTGGCGCGGTGATCTTCGCCGACGAACCCACGGGTGCACTGGACACACACTCCGGCAAGGAGGTGATGAAGATCCTGGGCGAGCTGCACGCCGAGGGCCATACCGTGGTGCTGGTAACGCATGACATGGCTGTAGCCGAACATGCGCAACGCATCATCGAAATCCGCGATGGACGGATTGTGGATGATCGTGTCACCGGCACTGCATCTGCAACGGGTGTAGCGACGGCAACCTCGCCTCAGCGCGGTAGTGGCGGTAGCTGGCAGGCCGTGCGCGACCGGTTCGCCGAGGCCTTCCGCATGGCCCTGCGCGCCATGAACGCGCACCGCATGCGTACCTTCCTGACCATGCTCGGCATCATCATCGGCATTGCGTCGGTGGTGTCGGTGGTGGCGCTGGGCACCGGTGCGCGGCAGGCCATCCTGTCCAACATCTCCTCCCTGGGCACCAATACCATCGAGATCTATCCCGGCTCAGGCTTTGGCGACCTGCACGCTGCGCGGGTGGAAACGCTCACCCCCGGCGACAGCGTGGCCCTGGCTGGCCAGCCGTTCGTGGACAGCGCCACGCCCGGGGTGGCCACCAGCGGGACGGCGCTGCGCGGTAACCGCTCGGCCAGCGTGCAGGTGCAGGGGGTCAGCGAGCAGTACTTCCGCGTGCATGGCCTGAAGCTGGGCGAAGGCGCCTTCTTCGGCCCTCCCGGCGTGGCCGGCTACCAGCAGGTGGTGGTGATCGACGCCAATACCCGCTCACGTTTCTTCGCCACGACGGAAAACCCAATCGGGCAGACGCTGCTGCTGGGCAACGTGCCGGTACGCGTAGTGGGTGTGGTGAAAAAGGATGCTGGCGCGGTTGGCGATGCATCATTGCTGCGGGTATGGCTGCCCTACACCACCGCCATGGCGCGCATGCTGGGGCAGAGCCACGTCTCCAGCATCACCGTGCGCGTTTCCGATGCAATCAGCATGGAAGCAGCCGAGCAGGCCATCGCGCGATTGCTGACGCGTCGCCACGGCAGCACGGATTTCTACTTGAGCAACAACGCGCAGATCCGCAAGTCCATCGAACAGACTACCGGCATCCTGACCATGATGATCAGCTCCATTGCGGCTATCGCATTGGTGGTCGGCGGGATCGGGGTGATGAACATCATGCTGGTTTCGGTGACAGAACGAACGCGTGAGATCGGCGTACGCATGGCGGTGGGCGCGCGACGCAGCGACATCCTGCAGCAGTTCCTGATCGAATCGGTGCTGGTCTGCCTGCTGGGCGGCGTGCTCGGCATCGGCGTGGCCTTGGCGCTGGGCGCGGTACTGGAGCTGGCCGACGTGGGCTTCAGCCTGGTGTTTTCCGCTCATTCAATTCTTGCCGCATTCGCGTGTTCCAGCCTGATCGGCATTGGCTTCGGCTTCCTGCCGGCACGCCGTGCCGCACAGCTGGATCCGGTGGAGGCGCTGGTTCGATAGCCGCTGCAATTACGCGCCCTGACGGCAGGTTCGCGCAATGTCTGCGGGGTGTACTACAGCCACCAATGATGTCCGCACAGGAGCTGGACGATGTTTCTGAAGACAGGAAGGACCGCGCTGATTCTGGCGGCCGCTGCGCAGCTGGTGCTGATGCCGTACTCCGGCGACGCCCATGCGCAGCGGGGCGACCGCTACAACCCGCAGTGGAACCAGGACTACCGGGATCGGGATCGCGATGCGTGGGAACGGCGCGAACGGGAGCGGGACCGTGATCGGGAACGCGAGCGCCGGCACGACGCCAGGACCGCCGGCGTCGTGGTGGGCGTGGTAGGTGCAGCGGTGGTGGCCGGCGTGATTGCCGCTGCCGCCAAACGTGAGCGCGAGACCCGCGAGCGCGCCGACTACTGCATGAACCGCTACGGCAACTACGACCGTCGCAACGACACCTATCGCGGTTCCGACGGCTACACCTATCCCTGCCGCTGACCTGTATCTCTCACGGACAAACGACCCATGACCAAGACCACCCTGTTGATCGCACTGTGCACTGCCCCGTTGCTGGCCCAGGCCACACCGGCTGACCCGAAACAGGCCTACATCGACTCCACATTCACCGCCATGGACACCAACAACGACGGGCGCGTCGACAAGGCCGAGTACGCGAGATTTCAGCAGGGACGCTTCAGCAAGCAGGCCGATTCAATCGACGCCGCGTTTGCCGCGATGGACAAGAACAAGGATGGCAGAATCAGCAAAGAGGAAGCCACCGTGGTGCCGGAGATCGCGCAGTACTTTTCGGGCCTGGACACCGATGGTGACGGTTATCTGTCGCTGAAGGAAATGCAACAAGCCATGGTCGCCGCGCAGACCGCAGACGCCCCGGCAAAGTAAATCCCTGCTGGGGCACTGACGTAGTGGATGCCCATCCGGGTGGGTACCTGCCCCGGACGCGGCTCCAACGCCGGTAAGGCCTGCAGGCTGAGCGCCGCGCTCGTGGCATCCCACACCCGCGTTTGCACCGGGTCGTTTTACTTGCGGGTCATCCGATCGATCCTGGCGACGGCCACCGTCGCCACAGTCGACACTTCCCCTGTTCCGGCCGAGGCGCCCAAGGGGCCATCAACGGCTGGCAACGTGGTACAGACCGAGAACGGCAACCTGATGACGGTCGTGCAAGGCCCCGATCCGGTATTCAGCACCGGTATGCGGGTGCTGGTGCTGTATGGGTCACCCTCGCGGATCATTGCAGATCCCCGTAATCCAAAGGCAACCCCGTAGTCCCAGCGATGCCCCTTCCAAGGGGCATCGCTCTATCCGCTGCTGACGGTGTGATATCACTCCACCTGCATTGCATGACGTTCGCGCGTCCACAGAAATCCCGCGCACTCCTCGCGCTTCAGTTGTTGCCATCGGTGTGTCCATGGCCGCGGTAGGTTTCACCCCACTCGCGCATGGCCAGCAGCACCGGCACCAGCGTGCGCCCGAACTCGGACAGCTCGTATTCCACCTTCGGCGGCACTTCCGGGTACACGTGGCGGATCACCACGCCATCGGCTTCCAGTTCACGCAGCTGGCTGGTCAGCATGGACTGGGTGGCATTGGGCACCCGCCGCGTCAGTTCCATGAAACGCCGCTTGCCCGTCATCAGATGAAAGAGGATGACAGGCTTCCATACGCCGCCGATGACCGACAGCGTGACTTCCACGGCGCAACCGCTCTTGCCGTCCCAACGCTTGCTACGCATGAATACTCCGGAAAACCATAGTACCTACGGAAAATCATCGTTCTTGTTGCGATAAGGGCGCGAGCCTAGCATGGCTTCATCCCGTGAATGTGAGGCCAAACATGACGTTCAAAGCACTGCTTACACGCAAGACCAACGACGAGGTTTCGACCGAGCTGGTCGATTTTGATGAGGCCGATCTGATGGACGGCGACGTCCTGGTACAGGTCGAGTACTCCACGCTCAATTACAAGGATGCGCTGGCACTGAGCAACACGCGTCCGGTCATCCAGAGGTTCCCGCTCATTCCTGGCATCGATCTGTCGGGTGTAGTGCTGGAGTCCAGCAACACCGGATTCGAACAGGGCGACCGCGTGGTGCTGAACGGCTGGGATCTCAGCATGGGCCACCACGGAGGTCTGGCACAGCGCGCCTGCGTGCGTGGCGAATGGCTCAACCGGATTCCTGGCAACCTGAGCACCCGCGACGCCATGGCCATCGGCACTGCTGGATACACGGCCATGCTGTGCGTGCTGGCGCTGGAAGATGCCGGGCTGACGCCCGAGAAGGGCGATGTGCTGGTGACCGGTGCCAACGGTGGCGTCGGCTCGATCGCGGTGGCGATCCTTTCAAAGCTTGGCTATCGCGTGGTGGCCGCCACCGGACGACCGGAACACGCCGGGTATCTGCACAGCCTGGGTGCGGCCGAGATCATTGATCGCGCCCAGCTTTCAGAACCGCGCGACAGGCCGGTGAGTGCCGAGCGCTGGGCAGGTGTGGTGGATGTGGCTGGCGGCCCCACCCTCGTCAACGCCATTGCCGAGACGAAATACCGCGGTGCAGTTGCCGCCTGCGGACTGGCCCAGAGTGATGCGCTGCAAGGCTCGGTGCTGCCCTTCATCCTCCGCAACGTGACCCTTGCGGGCGTGGATTCAGTGAATGCGCCGCAGGAGGTGCGTCAACGCGCGTGGGATCGTCTCGCCACCGATCTGGATCCGCAGAAGCTGGAAAGCACCGTGCAACTGATCGGGCTTGCCGAGGTGCTGGACGTCTACCAGCAGATCATTCCAGGCAAAGTTCGTGGGCGGATTGTTGTGGATGTCAACGCCTGAGAGGACGTCCATAGCGGATTCCATCCTGTAGCGAATGGTGAACACCTCGTGAAACCGTGCGAGCGGCAGCGGTCGCTTACCGCCACCGCTCGCATACGCTCAGGTTCCCATCGCCCCATTGGACACCGCCATGTCAATGACCGCATTCGCACTTGCCACCGCACTTTCGGGCCTGCCCGACATCACCTGGGAGCGCGAGCGCGGTGAGGACGCGCATCAGCTGATGCTCTGCCAGATCCATCGCGACGAGCTGATGCAGGATGACGCGAAGAACGATGCCTACCAGCGCGCCAGGGCGGTCTGCGATCTGCTGGCGCGTGAGTACAGGAACAAATGGGATTTCGATGCGCAGGAGGCATTGGCAGCATCGGCAGTGGATCTGGATGAGCTGATCCGGCGGGGAGATCTCATCGAAGTACCGCCTACGAAGCGGGATCGCGCCTACGAGTGATCGACTGCTCGCACATGCCAGCACGTGACGTTGCCGGACGACACATGGGCCCGATGCCGTTCGGTACTGCTAGCGGATCCGACCCGGCGCCAGTGCCAGGCGCCTGATCTCGTCTGGCGGAATGACGGTGCCATCCTCCATATCGATGCGCATCTGCGAGACGTCACCCTCGTGACCCTGCATTGCAGTGGTCACCAGGATCTTCAGCGCATCGGTCCGGATAGCGTAGCCGCCGACGGTATGCTTCAGGGTGCCCACGCTGTTCCAGTCAGTATCCATGGTCGACCTCCAGATCCACACGCTTGATGCTGGCAACAGCCTTCGCCCGCGTCAATGAAACCGGTCGCATGACTGGCCATGAGGCGAAACGCCACACGCGTCGTCAAGGCCCCTTATCATGGAGCGCAAGGGCTCTGTAAGCCCAATTGACGTACGCAAGGCAGTATCTGGATGTCTATGGAATGGCGCCCCTCAGGCTGGGGCCAGCGTGTGACCCGCTCGCCGAACTGGCGATTGCGGCTTGATGGCGAGCACGTCGAGCTCATGATCGGGGATAGACCGTACCGGGAGCACGTGGATGACGACCATCGCCTGCAGGTCACTCCTGGGCTGTTCTGGTCCAGGGTGGTGCTGCAGACCGAAGGCGGTGACACGCTGTCCGTAAATGGGCTGCCCAACGGCCAGGCCTCCCGACTTGCAGCTGCTGTACAGCACGTGCTCTTCGCGCGCACCACGCGTGGTCGCACGGCACTCTTTGAAGCCCTCCTGGAGCAGATCCAGGCGTGGCTGGCCGAGGCAGATGCGCTCACCGACCGGGGCGCTACCGGCCGCCGCTGGATCAGCCACGAACAGCAGCAGGCGCTGCTGGCCGACCGACCCACCCTGCCCCTTCAGCCAGACGAACTGGAACGGTTGTTCCTCGATGAGAATGTGCACGAGGACCTGCATTCGCCCAGCCACCGCGCCGCACTGGACGCCCTGCACGACTGGCAGCTGGACTGGCCCGCCGTGTGGGCCGACGCCAACGCGACCATGGCCACACGCGAACTGGCGCTTGCCAAGGAGTTCCTGGACCGGGTCGAGAGCAAACCCCTGACCGAGGAACAGGCGCGCGCCGTCTTCTGCTTCGACAATCGCGTGCAGGTCGTGGCTGCGGCCGGCTCTGGCAAGACATCCACCCTGGTCGCCAAGGCCGCTTATGCCATCGATCGCGGCTTTGTCGATCCCGAACGGATCGTGATGCTCGCCTTCAACAAGGACGCCGCGAAGGAGCTGGAAGAGCGCGCGCAGCGATCCTTCGACCGGCTCGGCATGGGCAACACCGTGGTGGAGGCCCGGACCTTCCACGCCCTGGGCCTGGCCATCATCGCCAAAGCCACAGGGCGCAAGCCCGACATCCCGGATTGGACCATCGACGCGACGCTCGGCTTCAACAAGCTGGCCGAACTGGTGGACGACCTGAAGGATCGCTCGACCCACTTCCGCACCCAATGGGACATGTTCCGCCTGGTATTCGGGCGCGACCTGCCGCCATTCGGCGCGGAAATGGATGCCGATGGTTACGACCGCGATGGCTCGCCCTATATCCGCACGCTGCAGGGTGAGCGGGTGAAGAGCCTGGAAGAATGCGTGATCGCCGACTGGCTGTTCTACAACGGCGTGACGTACGACTACGAGCGCCGCTACGAGTTCGATACCACGACAGACACCCACCGCCAGTATCGCCCCGACTTCTATTACCCGGACGCCGGGCTGTATCACGAGCACTTTGCGCTGGATGCCGATGGCCAGCCGCCGGAGCACTTTTCGAACTACGCCGAAGGCATGCACTGGAAGCGCCAGCAGCATGTGGCGCGCGGCACGGCCCTTGTCGAGACGACCTCCTTTGGCCTGCGCAGCGGACATGCCCTGCTGGACCTCGCAGAGAAGCTTGGCGAGTCTGATGTTGAACTCGACCCGAATCCAGACCGCGAGCTGTCCGATCAGGGCGCCAAGCCGATGCCGGACGCGGACCTGATCGGCTTGATGCGCACCTTCATTGCGCACGCCAAGAGCAACTGCCTGACGCTGGACGATATGGCCGCGCGCCTGCGGCAGATGCCCGAGGATCAGTTCAAGGAGCGACATCGTCGCTTCCTGGAAATCGCAGGGCCGGTTTTCCAGGCCTGGGACAACGCACTGGCTGACGAGCACGGCATCGACTTCGAGGACATGCTCAACATGGCCGCCGGGCTGCTGGAACAGGGCCACTATGAATCACCCTACGAACTGGTGATGGCCGACGAGTTCCAGGACGCATCGCGCGCCCGTGCGCGCCTCTGCCGTGCGCTGGTCAGCCAACCGGGCCGCCATCTGTTTGCGGTGGGCGATGACTGGCAGTCGATCAACCGCTTCGCCGGTGCCGACGTTTCGGTGATGACCGGATTCCGCGAGTGGATGGGGCACGGCCAGGTGCTGAAACTGGAACAGACGTTCCGCTGCCCGCAGGCACTGTGCGATGTGTCCAGCCGCTTCATCAGCCGCAATCCCGCGCAGATCACCAAGGAAGTTCGCTCTGCTGCGCCGGCAATGGGCCCGGTGCTACAGGCGTTCCAGATGACTCGGCGTGAGGAGGTGCAGGATGGCGTTCGTCAGTACCTCGCCAAGCTGCATCAGCAGTTGTTGTCCGGGGCGGTGCCCCAGGGGCGCAACGGGCGCGTGACAGTCTTTGTTCTGGGGCGGTATCGCGCGGATCGCGGTGCAGTGCCTTTGGATTGTAAGACGGCCGTCGGCAGCACGATGGACGTGGAGTTCCTCACGGTCCATCGGTCGAAGGGACGCGAGGCGGACTACGTGATCCTGCCGGGCATGATCAATCGCAGCTTCCCGAGCCTGCGCGCGGATGACCCGGTGCTTTCGCTGGCAATGCCGGACGGCGATACCTATCCGCTGAGCGAAGAACGGCGCCTGTTCTATGTAGCACTGACGCGTGCGCGACGCTCGGTTGCGATGTTCACCCTGCAGGGCAAGCACTCGCCGTTCCTGGATGAGCTGGTGCGGGACGGCGCGGTGGAAGTTACCGCGATTTCAGGCGCGGCCATTCACGAAGAGCGCTGCCCGGTGTGCAAGGTGGGGGTGTTTGTGGACCGCAATGGGCCACATGGAGCTTTCCGGTCGTGCTCCAGCTATCCGTTGTGCCACAACAAGCCGGGTGGGCGACGCAGGTAAGTGCGTTCTTCTGCGCACTCAGCGCGGCGATGTTCGACCATGCCAAACTTTCATCGAGAACTATGCCCGGGGCTCGATCCCGCTAGGGGATCGGCCATCCACGCCGGCAGCTGGACCTCGTCAACTTTCGATGGATGACCCCATGGAACAGTGGTATCTCGCGACACTGTTGGCGTTGTTCCTGCACCAGATCGAGGTGACGGGTGGCATCATGCCCCCCCTTCTCGGCCGGCCGACTCGGCTAGTGCGTCAACACCTCAATCCAGCACTGCCTGCTGCCTCGACATGTCCAGTATGTTCACACTCTGGTCGACGAGCCGGGCTTCAAAGGCGTCGCTGCCAAACTCCTGGATAAACAAGCGCTCCTCCTCATAGATCGACATGCATTGAAGCCAGTTGACCTGCAGCGGCGGAATATCAAGCTGCGGAAAATGATCTTCATTCCAGAAGAATGGTACAGCCAGATACACGTGAGGCATCCTTGGATTTGGAAGGTAATCACGAAATATGTTTTCCACAACGCACCCCGGAAGTACAGATCTCTCAGTCTTTATGATGTGGAGCGCGACTGACGCAACGGCATTCACCCAGTAGCCCTCAGAGGCGAGCGCTGCGGCACATAGCTCAACTCTCGTGAAGAGCTCATCGCCAGAATCTGTAATCAACGCAACCTCCGACACACCGATCGTTCCGATCGATACAATCTCCGGGTCGACGGGGTCCAGGCATGTCAGCATGTCGATTGACGCAGCCCCTGCCTCATCCAGGTATTCCCGGGCCTGTGGTTTGCCACCAAATATTTTCTGTTCGTACTTAGCTACCAATCTGCATTGAGCACTTGGGATAGACATGTCTCACTCCGGACTTCAGTCAACTGTAGTTTTTACGTCCTTCTAACTTCGCGACAACGCGCTAGTCCCGCAGAAGCTGGAGTTGGGGGCAGACCTTCTATGTAACGCCGCCTCACACTGAGTAGTGCAGAGGTGGGATCAAGGCATAGCTCGACGGCATCGCACAACTCTAAGTCGAGGTTGGCGCCCGCCATGGACCCGTATGACGTGCGGCAGTCTAGCGACGGGAGATGGCGAGTCAATGCAACTATGCAGAATTTGATGAAAGGTAGCGACGCAATTGACACCCCGCTTCCATCTTTAGCCCGTGAGGCCGCCCCGCTGGGCTGTGCTGACTGTGACCATCTATCGAACGCAATAGTGCGCGAGGCACAGAGCTCCAGCGGACAAGGGGACGATAGCGTCATGCTTGCGCTGTGATAGCTGAGGGGCGTCCCGCTGCGGTGCATTGCGCCACAGCCGCTTTTTCCGATTTGTTGCATAGCCGCCACGGCCTGACTGCCGCAGGCTCCCCGGGGTTCACCCCCCGTTTTCACGGACACTTACAAGAAGACCGATTCAAGCCATGAAGAGTGTTCATGTCGAAGCGAAGGAAGTTCAGCGCCGGGTTCAAGTGGGGCGCGGTTAAGCAGGCAAGCCAGCCGGGACCAAGGGCCAGCGGGAAAAAATATTTAGTAGATGATTATAAAAAATAAAGAAGAGTTAAAGTCGCTGATTGATAATGTTACGTCCTCAGAGGGCTATGAGGGCAATTACGGCCACCACACAGCAGACACGAGTGCGACGTTATGCAATGTTGATGATTCACATCGTCACCAAGTTCCAGCTGACTATCTGGAATTTCTCACAGAATTTGGTTTCGGAGAGCTAGATGCGGCATTTTACATTGATGATGGCCCAGAGAAATATTCAACCATATGCGGCCGGGAAATTGAGGGCTATGATGTTATTTACGTATTCGGTGGAAACTCTAGCGATGTGCTATATGCTTTTGACGCAAAAAATAATTGGCAAGTTGTAGAGATTAATTCCGAACTGGGTGGATTTGATGTGTTGGCGCCAAACTTTTCTGACTTTATATTGGAACAGCTGAAGTACATCAAGTCTTTAGTTGAGCGGCGTGCGGCGGACTGATTGTTAGCGTTGCACTTTAAGATATGCAAAAGACGCAGGTCCTGCGCTGGAAACAACCAATCCGATTGCTGTGAGTAGTAGTCGTTCCATTGATAAAGCGTAGAGTTACGAAAGCAGTGTACGTGGAATCTACGAAAATACTCCACATGCTGATCGGCAATACACAGAACTTGTTTATGGACAACGTGTTAAGGATGCCCTGAACAAGTGCTCCGGTGTTGCCGGCCGATGGCCGGCAACCTGATGGACAATGGCAGCACATGTTGATGAGCAATTCATGCAGCTGACATTCGGCGACGCCGAGGGCCCGGGCAAGCGCAAATAGACCCGCCGGGAAATCTTCCTAGGGGAGATGGAGCAGGTTGTTCCGTGGAAGTCCCTGCTGGCGCTGATCGAGCCGCAGGACCGGACACATGGGATCAGGTGTATGTGTAAGACCCCTACAAAGACATTTCCTGAAGCGGTCACCGCGCGACGTAGAGTGCTGTTCATGCGCGACCGCGAGCCACGGAAGGTGACGAGGAAGTCGTGGGCCAACATGTCGACACTGGCTTAAGGCCGCGATGAGAACATCAAATTGAACGTGGCATAGTCCGGCGCCATATCGTCTGCGGCAAGCGTGCCGCTCAGCAGCGCGCGTGTTGCTGTCGATGCGCTCGCCCAGGCATGCATGAAAAGGGCAGGTCCGGCGCTCAAGCGGCGTACTCCCGCTGCGTACAGCGTTTCGTTTGAAGGCATTCCCGGCAGCCACATCACATTGAGTGGCAAGGGTATTTGCTCTTTGAGTGCGGCGATGTCCTGCGGCAGCTGCAGGCCGGGTACGAAACCACCATCCGCGCCGGACCGCGCGCAGGTCTGAAGCCGCTCCACGCTCATCCGTATTGCTGCCTCGCCGTGAGCCAAGCCACGCAGATATACGTCCGTACGTGCATTGATAAACAGCGAACGCGGCCCAAGTATGTGCCTCACTGCGGCGATCTTGGCGGCGAGCAGTGCTGGATCGCCGTCGCCATCCTCGATGTTGATGCCGACCACCCCAAGCTCAGCCAGGTGTTGTACGCACGTCGCCACCTCAAGAGGATCGTCGCTGTATCCGTCTTCAATGTCGACGGTTACAGGCAACGCGGTGACGCGCACGATCTCGGCAACCCGCTGCAGCAGTGCCCGCATGGGCAGCGATCCACCGTCTGCATGGCCGCAGGACCACGCCAACGCTGCGCTGGAGGTGCCTACCGCGTGAGCCCCACACGCCTGCGCCAGGCGGGCCGATGCTGCGTCCCAGATGGTTGGCAGGGTCAGCAGCTCGTTCTGATGGTGCAGATGCACGAAACGTTGGTATCGGTTGGACATGGCTCACTCCAGGGAAAGTTCCCCGTAGTCTGCAGATCCCCCGGCCAGCACGCTCGCCGCTTTCGGACGGCAATGCAGCGGTAACCAGTAAAAAGGTTCTACTCTCCCCAGGACAATCAGTGCAACACATAGCTGGATTAGCCGTGATCCGTTCCGGGTAGGCCGCCTGGCCAGCGAGCCGCCGGCGATGGAGGCCCACCGCGTCAGCCGCGCGGTGAACACGCCCCGGAACAACCGCGAGGATCTGGTACTGCAAGTCGACTGAGGCAGAGTCGAGCCTAACTTAACTCTGTACCGGCAAGCCGCCGCTCACGCGCCCCGGGTTGAGCTGCCTGTGGCCCCGGATCCGGCAAGGTCAGGATGCCCGCCCTTCCCGGCTGGCGCCATCGGGCGACCTCGCCTTGTAGGGTCGGGCTGTCCCTACACGCCCGGGCACGACCGGCCGGGCTACCCTCCGGCCATGTGCGGCCGATTCGTCCAGCTCCCCGTGATCGACTTCGGTCAGCCGGGCTGGCTGACCGTGCCCCCGGCCTGGCCGAGATCCAGCCCAGTTACAACCTGGCGCCGACACAGCGCGCGACAGGAGACCGGCACCACGTCGCCCCATGCCAGATCTCTTTGTTTCACTGCGGCACCAAGTGGCCGAAGAAATATCGCTTACCGGCCGCAAAGTCCACAGGTGCTGCCAAATATCGGTTCAGTATGACTGCCGCTGCCCTGGGTTGAAATATGCCCTCCCTGTAGAAAGCGGAGCAATCGACTCCAGAATAGACCTCGAATTTACGTCGCCATATCAGGAAATTACCCCAATCCACCCAGTCCTTGGCGTTCCTCGGCTCCAGTGACTTCTTCATGAGTGCTATTTGCAGGTTCATATCGACGGAGGCGCCTCCCGATATCGATGCCTTGTCACTGCCACAGATGCCTCTCAACTGCTGCAGTCTCACACCCACAGCATTGGTGTACTCGTCCTCACTTAAGCCACTGGCAAAGAATTGAGGCTCAATAGCCTCAATTGGGTCGAGAAGATTGACAATGTTTGCCTCGATCGATTCCCGATCAGCCCTGCGGCTCAGCGCACGCCACGCTTCAAGCATGAAGGGAACCAACCACATAACACCGGACCATTGAGCTGCAAGACTTGCCTCAATGCGTAGATAGTCCGGCCCATCAATCATCAGCTCTGCAATAAACTCGAGGTCGCCATCCAGCCCCGTATCAGCTGTCAACCCCAAGCAGGCCGACACCAAGGTTGGGGCATTGCGCTTGTCCAGTATCAAGCGCCTCAGCTTAGAAACATGACCAAAATCTGCCTTCTTTGCGCGCTCCAATACCCACGCCAATGCCGCCCATGGGTCATCATTTGGAAATTCACCAGCGGACAGCATTGCCAGTGGCGCGGCGTGCGAATAGTGATAACCCCGACCCTTCCAATAGAAACAGCCCTGAAGGTACTTTGGCCTCTGGGTGTACTGGTATGTGAAGGTTTTCATGTCGTACGCAAATGGTAGTCGCATTTCCGGAGGTGACAACACCCGTAACCAACTTCTTGGAAGCGGCCTCACGCTGCGCAGAACAAGCACTGAGTTTGCAATGTTTCTTCTCAGCGACATGTCTAGTCAAGAAGACGTCAGCGACCGGCTGCTTCAGGTCGCCAAGGTGGTAAGCCGCTGCTTGGCTTGCTCCTGTCAGTTCAGGGCGCGGGCGGACAAGGCCTCATCGGGCCGCTTCTTGTCTTGGGTAGTGCGCGTACAGCGCTGCGAACTCCTACAGCGACAGGGTCGCGCCGGTCATCCGGACCAGCTTCTGATCGGCGGCGGTGATCTGGGCGGAGTAGTACTGGGTGCCATCCGGCCGCACCTGCCGTTGGGGCTGCGTGATGGATGCCTACCGCGTCAGCCACTCGATGAACACGCCGGAAAACAACCGCGAGGACCTGCTGCTGCAAGTCGAATGAGGCGGAGTCGAGCCTGACTCGACTCTGTGCCGGCGCGGCGCTGCTCACGCGCCCCCAGGTTGAGCTGCCTGTGGCTGCGGCTCCGGATCCGGCACGGTCAGGATGACCGCTCCGCCCAGCCAACGACGTCGGGCAACCCCGCCCTGTGGAGTCGGGCTATCCCTACACGTCCCGGGCACATGGCCGAGCCACCCTTCGGTCATGAGTGGCCATTGCATCCGGCCCTATCTCCGCGAAACCGCCCCTTGGCAGCGTCAGTCCACCCAGTACAGACACCCAGAGGTGACGACCCACGACAGACGCTTCGACGTCATGCGGGCTGCATCAACCGACTGATGGCGTGGCTTGCTGTCTATCAGAACGCAGTGGCATGCTGACTGGGCGGACAAGACCGTCTGCGGACGGCTTGTTCGCCTCACTGCCGCACACACAAGGAGATGTGATGTCGATAGAAATCGAAGCACTGCAGGCACAGATTGCGCACCTGAAAAGAAGTCAACGACGGTTGACTCTGGCTTGCACAGGTGCAGGTCTCTTGACGATGGCAGCGTTGATGATGGGGGCGACATCACAGCGTAGTGCCAGCTTCGACGTCATTGATGCCCAACGCCTCAACATCAAAGAACCCGATGGGACTATCCGGCTGGCTATTTCCAACCGCACCCTCTTCCCTGGGGCGATCATCCGCAACGAGGAGCAAGAGCATCCGCGCCCCATGGCAGGCATGCTCTTCTTCAACGATGAGGGCACGGAGAACGGTGGTCTGATCTACAACGGCGCGCTTGGAAAGGATGGCAAGGGCTCCAGTGGGTTGAGCCTGACCTTTGATCGCTACCAGCAGGATCAGCAGATGCAACTGCTGGGCGTGGACGACGCGGGCAAGCACTTCGCAGGCCTGACCTTCAGTGATGTCGCCGATGGCGTGGACCGCCCGTTCTTCTCCGATCGGGATGAATTACTCCATCGGGAAGGCATTCCTGCCATCACTGAGCGCGTGTTCCTCGGCAAGTCCGATTCTCGCGATGCAATGCTCACATTGCGCGATGGTCAGGGAAAGCCAAGACTGGAAATGATCGTCACTCCCTCTGGGCATGCCAGTCTGCGTTTCCTTGATGAGAGCGGCAAGGCAACACGGCAAATCTCCGCTGATAGCCAGTAGCTCGTCGGCGCCATCGCAGAACTGGGCCCACATAGCCAGTTCCGCCGGGCTCCTGCCGGCGCGAAGCGCATCATCCGTCGCCTTCGGGGTTTTCCGCCGCTTCCTCCCTAGGTCGTGCGCGTACAGCGCCGCGTACTCCTGCAGCGACAGAGTCGCGCCAATCATCCGGACCAACTTCTGGTCGGCGGCATTGATCTGGGTTCACCCCCCGTTTTCACGGACACTTACAAGAAGACCGATTCAAGCGATGAAGAGTGTTCATGTCGAAGCGAAGGAAGTTCAGCACCGGGTTCAAGTGGGGCGCGGTTAAGCAGGCAAGCCGGCCGGGTGTGAGCTGCGCCCAGGTAGCCCGGGAGCTGGGG